>JABDRN010000062.1 GCA_013041745.1 Gammaproteobacteria bacterium | reverse complement strand
GGGTGAAAACGGACAAGATCGGTACCTACCGTGGCCAGTGTGCAGAGCTATGTGGCACCAATCATGGCTTTATGCCGATCGTGGTAGATGTTGTCTCAGAGGCTGACTATGTCGCCTGGGTTGATAGCATGAAGCAACAGGCCGCCGCGGCTGAAGAAAGTGCAAACAAGACCTGGACCATGGACGAGCTAATGGATCATGGTAAGAGTGTCTATGCGACCAGCTGCGCTGCATGTCACCAGGCTAATGGTGAAGGTATACCTAATGTGTTCCCTGGCCTTGTAGGCAGTGCTGTTGCCTTAGGCGATATCGCTAAGCATATCGATGTTATCGTCAACGGTGTTCCAGGAACTGCGATGCAGGCATTTGGACCACAGTTAAACGATGCAGACATCGCCGCACTTGTTACCTATGAGCGTAATGCCTGGGGTAATGATGTTGGTGACCTTGCGCAACCAGCAGATATCAAAGCAGCTCGATAGCCGCTTTATAATTAATAACTAATTCAACATATTGAATAATATAAGATAAACGAGGCATTTATGAGCGCTGTTATCGAAGAACATCATGATGATCATCATGACCACAAACCAACCGGCATAGGCCGCTGGTTATTTAGTACCAACCATAAAGACATCGGCACCATGTACCTGTGGTTCAGCTTTGCCATGTTATTTGTTGGTGGATCACTGGCACTGGTTATCCGTGCTGAACTCTTTCAACCCGGTCTACAGTTTGTAGAGCCTGAACTTTTCAACCAGATGACTACCCTGCACGGCCTTATCATGGTCTTCGGGGTGATCATGCCGGCATTCGTCGGCCTGGCTAACTGGATGGTGCCGTTGATGATCGGTGCACCCGATATGGCGCTGCCACGCATGAATAACTGGAGCTTCTGGTTGCTACCAGGCGCATTTGGTCTGCTGATCGCTAGCCTGGTCATGAGCCTGATGGGTATGGGATCTGCGCCAAACTTTGGCTGGACATTCTATGCGCCACTGTCTACGACTTATGGCCCTGCGAGTACTGACTTCTTTATCTTCTCAGTACATATGATGGGTATCTCATCTATCATGGGTGCGATCAACATCATCGCGACGATTATCAATATGCGTGCACCAGGCATGACATACATGAAAATGCCTATATTCGTATGGACATGGTTCATTACTGCATACCTGTTGATCGCAGTTATGCCTGTACTGGCAGGCGCGGTAACCATGATGCTGACTGACCGCAACTTCGGCACCAGCTTCTTCGATGCTGCTGGCGGTGGTGATCCTGTCCTGTTCCAGCACGTGTTCTGGTTCTTCGGTCATCCTGAAGTGTATATCATGATCCTGCCATCATTCGGTATCATCTCGCAGATCGTTCCTACCTTCTCACGCAAGAAGATCTTCGGTTATTCTTCGATGGTTTACGCGACGTCTTCTATCGCGTTCCTGTCATTCATCGTTTGGGCGCACCACATGTTTACTACTGGTATGCCAGTTGCGACCGAGTTGTTCTTCATGTACGCAACTATGCTGATCGCTGTACCAACCGGTGTAAAAGTATTTAACTGGGTGAGTACCATGTGGCGCGGTTCGATGACCTTCGAAACACCTATGCTGTTTGCCATCGCTTTCATCTTCCTGTTCACCATCGGTGGTTTCTCAGGTCTGATGCTATCGATCACACCTGCTGACTTCCAGTATCATGATACCTACTTCGTGGTAGCGCACTTCCATTATGTACTGGTGACCGGTGCGCTATATGGTATCTTCGCAGCCGTCTATTTCTGGCTGCCGAAGTGGACCGGCAACATGTATGATGAGGGCCTGGGCAAGTTGCATTTCTGGGTATCTACGATATCTGTTAACGTGCTGTTCTTCCCTATGCACTTCGTCGGTCTCGCGGGTATGCCACGCCGTATCCCTGACTATCATATGCAGTTCGCAGAGTTCAATGCGATCGCATCAGTCGGTGCATTCGTCTTTGGTTTCGCACAGCTGATCCTGCTGTACAACGTGATCAAGACTATCCGTGGTAAGAGCACAGAGAAAGCAACTGACCAGGTCTGGGAAGGTGCGGATGGTCTCGAGTGGACGCTGCCATCACCTGCTCCATTCCATAGCTTCACTACACCACCAACTGTGAAGTAACTTATAAGATTGTAGTAGCGGAAAGAATTCCGCTACTACAGTTTCAAGAGTGAAATATGAACGCTAAAACAGACAAGAATAACGAAGGCAATAAAAAAGTCATACGTAGTTTATTGTTCGTCGTCATCGCCATGTTTGGTTTTGGCTTTGCATTAGTCCCTCTCTACGATGTTTTTTGTGATATCACCGGGCTAAACGGTAAAACTGGAAGCCAATACGTCTCGGCTGAACCGATACAGGTAGATACCAGTAGAGAGATTAAAGTGGAGTTTCTGGCGAACCTTAATGCAGAGATGCCCTGGGAGTTCAAGCCGTTAACTAAGGTAGTTAAGGTGCATCCCGGAGAAGCTGCTCGTATCGAGTATGTTGCCAGGAACAAGACTGATAGAGACATCATCGGCCAGGCAGTACCCAGTGTTACACCGGGGCTAGCCGCTGCCCATTTTCAGAAGACAGAGTGTTTCTGTTTTACTGAACAGGTTTTAAAAGCCGGTGAAGAGAAAATAATGCCAGTGGTATTCATGATAGACCCTTCGGTTGACGAAGATGTCCGTGAAGTCACGCTGTCGTACACATTTTTTATAAAACCAGGATCAGAGGACGCAAAGGCGGAGGCAGTTAATAAACAGTCGATCGCATTGAGCACACCTCTGACACAACATTAAAAAAAACAGGAAATAAACTATGTCATCAAGCACTAACCATGATGTGTATTTCATACCAGAGCCGAGCAAGTGGCCTGTCGTAGGAACTATTGCACTGACGACTGCAGTCATCGGCGCAGTCACTTCAATCCATGCAGGTTCGATCAATCTGATACTCCCTGTTGGTCTCTTAATGATCGCTTACCTTTTCTTCGGATGGTTTGGTGCTGTTATCAAGGAATCGATGGCTGACAATTACAACGAGCAGGTGGATAAATCTTTCCGTATCGGCATGTTATGGTTCATCTTCTCTGAAGTGATGTTCTTTGCCGCCTTCTTCGGTGCCCTGTTCTACGCGCGTACCATCGCCGTTGAATGGTTGGGAGGCGCTAGCAATAATGCCATGACACATGAGCTGTTATGGCCTGCTTTTGAAGCGGTCTGGCCTATTATGACTAATCC
>JABDRN010000036.1 GCA_013041745.1 Gammaproteobacteria bacterium | reverse complement strand
GGTTTTTAGAATCAGCAATTCCTGCAAGAATGAACGTGAACTTTCACAGTCCGTGATCCAGGTTAGCGACATGCTTGGCATGTACAATGCGGAACTTGCGAGGATACTCGGCCAACAATGTGGGGATATCGGCAAGCTGTCCTCAGGGCAGAGTTGCCTGGCCCAGAAAACACCAGCCTGGGAGCAGGCCGTGCTGTTTGTCGAAACATATAACCTGTTATTTGACTACTTCGATGGCGACGGTGTTGCCATGTATCACTGGATGCGCGCCGATAATCAGCAACTGCATGGAACGCCACACTTTTTGATCGTCGATGATGGCAAATTAGGCGAAATCCATGATTATCTCAAGTGTGCCGTGGTTAACAAATAACCCAATCAATAGATATATTCTGTCTAAAATACCGACACTGTTTTCGGATTTTTTTACATTCATATACCGTTTGTCGGAAAGTCATCGACGCAGTGTCAGAATATCGATAGAAAGTGTTGATAATCTGTCACTTCTGACTATATATGATAGCAGTATTTAACTGTTTGCAGTTGTCGGTTGAATATTCAAATAAATTCAGAGACTTAAATTAATCAATTTAAATTGAAAAGTCCGTTAGCGGGTTGATGAACATCGCCTGCAACATCAAATGCGTTCAAATAACTAAAAATCTCATCGCCGTTAAGCTGCAGTGACGGCTTGTTATTTTTTAACCAGTTTTATTTGGAAAATATGATGGGCTTAGATCACGATTATTTAATGCAGAGCAGCACTACAAACGTTAACTATAGAAAAGTTATCAACAGTGTACATGACTGCGTCAATGACCATTTACTGATACTGATGAACCATATGCTGACATCGGCCGATGGCAAGCTGTTCGACCAGGCCGAAAAAGCAAAATCAGATGAAGAGCGGATGAAATTCATGGATTGTACGAAAATATTTCGTACTGAGAGGACTGACATCAGCCACCACTTCTTTATCAATCTAAATAATTCATTGATGCCAGTATCTTTAGATTCTTTTGAAGACCAATCTCAGGAGCTGAGCCTGGTCGGACAGGATGAGATGGAAGAGATGGTAGCCATCACCACCATGCATGCCAAAGCCATGAACATCTATGGCGAAGAGGTCAATCATATGGAGGCACGTCTGGAATACATCGAGATTATGTATGACGACTGCTTCGACAAAGAATCACTTGAGCCAAAACATATCTGTGAGATCTTCCAGAAGACCATCGAAGGTATCGATATCGACATCGATGTCAAACTGATCTTCTATAAGATGTTCGACCAGGAAGTGTGCTCAAAACTCGGCGTCATGTATAAAGCGATCAATCAGATCTTTATCGATAATGACATCATGCCAGAGATCATCCTGAAGACTACGAAGCAGGAAGAAGTCGAAGAAGACGAAGAAGTCTCAACACAGGTGGCTACTTACTACGACCCGACAGAAAATATCTCGACTGATTTTATCCCGAGGACCAAGGAGGATATCAGCCGCGTCGTCAACGAATTCATGACTGGTGGTATGACCATAACCGGTGATGAGATCGAGTTGCCTGAATCTTTTTTACGTGCACCTACTCAGAAAGACCTCGACGGCAACAGCTGCTACGAGAGAAAAGAGGTAGTCAAAGCATTATCTAAACTTCAGCAGAAGCTGTCTTCACTGCATGATATCGCCGAAAATCTTACAGCCGAAGTAATCAAACAGGAACTGCTCAGCAATATCAGCAGCGATAACGGCGGTATCCTGGATAAACAGGTCAGCCTGCTCGATGAGAGAAGCATCGACTTCGTTGGTATGATGTTCGGTGCCATAGCTGACGACGAAACGATCTCGCAGATAATGACCAACCTGATCTATCAGTTACAGGTTCCTGTGATAAAAGTCGCCATGTCTGATACCAGCATGTTCGATGATGAGGAACACCCTGCCAGGGTTACTGTCGACCTGCTGACAACCGCTGGCAAAGGCATCAATAGTGAAGAAGACCGTCTCTATAATGAACTCGAGAAAATCGTAGATGAAATTCTTGATGAGTTCGATATCGATATACGGGCGTTTGAAAAAGCTGCTGACGAACTGCAAGAGATCATCAGGAAAGAGCAGGCGATCAGTGATGAGACAGAAAAGCAGCAACAGAAAAAGATATTACAGGAGCATGCACGTCATATCGTTATCAGCCAGCTGAAGATGATCTCATGCAACAAGAAGATCCCAAATGAGGTCAGACCTCTGGTCCTTAAACACTGGTCGACACTGATGTTAAACCGATACATACGTCATGGTCGCGATAGCCAGCAGTGGATGCAGTCTGTATTATTGCTCAAGCTGTTACTAAAATGCATGCAACCGATCCGCTATCCATCTCAGTTTACCCTGGTAAAAAATAACCACATGGCCCTGATCGAAGCAGTGAATGACGAGTTATATGAAACTCAGCAGGATAAGGCATCTATACGAGACCAGATCAATACTTTGAAGGTGCATTTTATAAAGCTGATCGATGAGTATAATCTTCAGATCGTCGATGAGAATAATGAACAGATAACCGAAGAGTCACTGCAGGAAGAAGATACAGAAGGTACACAGGAAGAACTGGAACAGATACAGGAACAGATCGAAACCGCGAAACAGAAGATAGCGAAACTATCCAGCAGTACAAAACCGGGTGTCTGGTATGAGATATATAACGGTGAAGACAGGGCGGTAAGACGTCTCAAGCTTTCGGTGATACTGACTGATGCTGCCAAGCTTATCTTCGTCGATCGAAAAGGTATGAAAGTCATCGAGAAAGATGCGGATGTTTTCGCAAAAGAACTGGAAGAGAACCGTTCTAGAGTACTTGCAGATCATTCTACATTCGACCACGCCCTGGGGCAGGTGATGAAAGCTATGGCTGCTTAGAGTTTTTCACAACAATATGTGAAAACTCAATAAAAATAATAAAACATTATTATCACGTTTAGCCAGTAATTTCATTACTGGCTTTTTTATTCCACCTTCACTCTGAAGTTAAGCTGCATCGATGGATTATTTATCCCCTCACTACCTCTGAACTCCCCCTTGGGATTAAGGCGGATAAAGTTTATTGGAGGAGAGGTCGCATCAAAACCAATGGTATCGACTGAAGGCGTTATGGTAGTAGAACCGACATCGTTGCAAAAATCGATATCATCCACGGTACTTGCCAGAGACAAGAATATAAAGGTTAATCTGCTGGCAGTCGTGCCATCCTCGAAGCTGTACTCAGAAGTCAGAATGATCCCTGATTTTTTAGCAATAACCGCTTATGTTCAATCGACCCTGATCGTAAACGATACAGAAAAGCTAGGATCGTTGACGCCATCTGAACCATTGAAGCTGCCCTTGGGATTGATCGCTATACAATCGATCTTCGGCACTGTCGTATCATAGCCGGTAACTGGATCAGCAGTCGGCACTGTGGGTGGTAGCAGAAATGTAGCACAGCCATCATTAGAAAATTGCACGTCATCATTGGGATCCGTGATGTCTGTGAAAGTAAAAGACAGACCGCTGGCAACGGCACCATCATTAAAGCGTACCGGATCAGGTGGCGCCCCAAAATAGAAAGTGGACTGGGTACTCGGCAGTATGTCGGTAATCAAAATCGTATTTTCATCGACAAACCCGAAGCCGGAATTTGTTATTTCGACAGTATATTCGACACGTGAATTTGGGATCGACTTGGCAGAGGAAGTGAAATTCACCGGATCGTACACAGTCGAACTGGCCTTTCTTACATTCAGAGCCGGTGAGCCAACGCTGAATGATTTACTGGTGCTATCAGTTACAGTGCCCTCAGCACCTTCATTCGCCACGAAATCAACCGACCAGACACCATCGGGTGCCGGCACAGGTGGTAATGTATAGGGGGTCTCAAAAACGGCAGTTGCCCCTACGGTAGAGCCGACTTCTGGCACTATGATATTAGCAGTGAAGACAGATGGCGGTGAGTTCGGATCATTTACCGTAAAATCCACACTGGAAATATCAGCAAAACCAAATGGATCACTGACCGTTGCTCGCAGGTAAACCGTACTGCTGGCCGTATATGACAGGAACTCTTCAGGATCCGGGTACGGATTGGAGAATATACCAACACTGTCGATAGATATGACAGAATCGGTGGTTACTTCAAGAAAGGATGTACCACCGGTTGCCTGGCGTACACGGACGGTACCACTGGCAATATTTCTTACTACCACTGTCAGATAATCATTGACGGTTAAATTCTGCAGAGCCGTATTTGTGATGGTGAATAATCGAGTCTGCTGACCGCCACCACTGAAGGTAAACTGATCTGTGCCCAGTGAGGTGCCAGTGCTACCGTTTATAAAGACTTCGACCTGAACCGTTCTCGAGCCACCACCTGTTCTTTGCAGGACGAGTGTCACATTGATATCGGTCGCGGATATCGTAAACGGTGCCTGGAAGGCGACATCCTGATCCAGCGTTATCGAGGAACCAGCGGTTAAATTTGTAAAAGAATTAGCTACCGGCTGGGCCCTGGTGAGAAAAGCCGCTCCTGGGCCCGACAGGTTCTCCAGATACAGTTGCTTGAGTGCAGTATTTCCAGCCTGCGAAAAAAGCAGACAAAAAATCAGTAGGGCCCAGTGATATGAATTGAATTTCAACATGTATCTGAAGTTTGGGTGGATGTGCAAATATAAGCTAAGTTATTGTTATTCTAATTCATTTTTCAGAAAAAGTAGCCAACTTTGCTTTAATCTGATGAAAAATAATTTTGTGGTCAGTATAGTGAATCGCTATCGGCTCGATGCTTACAGGTTTAGATAATGTTCCCTGGAGCAAAACAAGGCTGGGGAAACTATGGACATATAGATCGCGTGCGGTCGATATTTCGTGGTCTAATATTTCCCTGCATGCCTCGCTGTTAAGATCGCTGGAAAACTTTTCAACATCCAGTCCCAGGTCAGCGGCAAGGGAAATCAGCACTTCATCGTCAGATGGATTTTTAGCCTGCAGATAATAAGCATGCTGGATAGCCTGGAGCATGCTCTCTTCCAGTGCCGGCTGTTGCATCCGGCAGGCAATCAGTGCACGGCAGGAAGGGTATGTGGAGCGTCTGGGTATGCACTCTGTCCAGAAGTCATAATTAAACTCTGTACCGGGAATTTCACACTGAATTTTTTCCCAGGTATCACGGATGCTGTTCTGCATCCCTACAGCCATGACCTCATCAGTCTCAGCTGCAAGTCCACCCAATACATAGCGAACCTCAACTATGCCAGTTAAGGCCTGCTGCAACTGGTGCCACACAGGTCGAAAGCCCCAGCACCAACTGCACATAGGATCATGGATATAAAACAGTGTTTGAGATCTTTCCTTCATCTACTGGAAATAGTTTATCTGGTTATGTCCAGCGTGGTATTCGAATTTATTATGAATGAATATCATAAATCAGCAGACTGGCAGCGTAATGATCTACATATCACCCATCTAGCTTATCCATCACGCTATGTGTGACGACAAGCTAGTATATCAATACTGATGAGCAGGGGTATTTAAGTTTTAAAGAGCAGCCTGTTCTGTCATCGGTTTTATTTGATCACTATCAAGCCGTTCTGACTTGATCTCAAATAATCTGAGATACATCGTTTGTTGCCAGATCTGTTCAGCACTCAACTCGACGGATTCTGTTTATAAGCTATTGGTTAGCCATATTCACAAAGATATGCACAATCTGCCGGTACAAACACGTGAAATGAACTGTTTGCGACCACTTCGAAAGAATCACCTGCACGGTATGTCACGCTTTCACCATCTGCTGATAACTTAATTATCAGTTCGCCTGTGATAACACTCATCGTCTCTTTTTCATCGGTGTTGAAGACATAGTCGCCGGCTGCCATGACACCTACGGTAGCTGGTTTTTTATCGCTCTGAAATGCGATTGATTTCACTTTGCCATCAAAATATTCATTGGTTTTAAACATCACTACTCCCGGTAAATTGAGCCGTACTCAAGATTATCAAATTATAATCAGGCTGTTTGCTTAACACATTGATATTGAGATAATTACTTATATATTATAGAATTCTAATATTGTTGGCTAGTAAAGAAGATACGATGATTGAAGAATATAACTGTAGTTTTGTAGAGAGACAGATTAATCAAGGCGGGCAATTGATCGATGTCCGTTCACCAGTAGAGTTTAATCAGGGCGCACTGAGTGGCGCAATCAATATGCCTATCGATCGCTTCCAGTTTCTGAAAGATGCTATCGATCATACCAAACCCGTGTTATTGTACTGCAGGACAGGTGCAAGGTCAGAGATGGTTAAAAGATATCTGGAACAATTGGGATTTGACCAGGTCCATAATATCGGTGGCTTGAGACAGTTTGCGGGCTGCTAGCAACCATCGGTAATCATCAAAGGTAGACATACTATGAGATACGATATTTCAGTTGAAAACATCAAATGTGGCGGCTGTGCAAACACTATAACGACCAGGCTGAACGAAATGGATATCATAGACAGCTGTGAAGTCGATATCGAAAAAGGTATCGTGTCTATCAGTGGTGACGAGGCCAGGCGAGAAGAGGTGACACAATTACTGCACAAGCTGGGTTACCCGGAAAGCGGAACCGCTGAAGGACTGGAAGCAGCAAAGGCCAAAGCAAAATCATTCGTCAGCTGTGCGGTCGGGAGAATCAATTCCTGACTTACTGATCATCCTGGGTTTCGAAATAATGCCGGTTAAACCGGCATTTTTTATGCTCGCTACGATTTCATGATACCATTCGCCGCCTATGAAAACGCGTGATTTCCATTACCAGCTTCCGCAGGAGCTCATCGCTCAGACGCCCAGCGATGTTCGTTCTAACAGCCGCCTGTTACATTATTCTCGCGACAGCAAGAACATCAACCACCTGCGGTTCAGCGATATTATCGACCTGGTTAAACCAGAGGATCTGCTGGTATTCAATAATACCCGGGTCATACCGGCACGCATGTTCGGCAGCAAAGAGACCGGCGGTAAAGTAGAGATACTGGTCGAACGCCTGACATCTGAATCTCGATGCCTTGCCCATATTAGAGCAAGTAAAACGCCTAAAGCAGGTACTGTTATCACTTTGCGGGATAACGATGAAGCTGAGACTGAGCAGCCAGCAAAATTGAGCGTCACCGTCGAAGGTCGAGACGGTGAACTGTTTATCCTGAGCTCAAATACACACAGCATGGCTGAGATCATGGAGCAGGCCGGCCACATGCCCTTACCACCGTATATCAGCCGTGCAGATTCCAGTGAGGATTTTTCTCGCTATCAGACAGTGTATGCGGCCACACCCGGAGCAGTCGCGGCGCCAACGGCCGGTCTGCATTTTGATGAGCCGCTGCTCGAGAAACTTGAAGACAAGGGTGTCGATTCTGCCTTTGTCACCCTGCATGTCGGTGCCGGCACCTTCCAGCCGGTACGCAGTGAATACATCGAAGATCATGATATGCACTTTGAATATCTCGTCGTACCTCAGGAAACGGTCGATAAGTGCCAGCAGACCCGTGAAAATGGCGGTCGGATAATCGCTGTCGGTACCACGACCGTACGTTCACTGGAAACGGCATCCCAGCATGGCAAGCTACAAGCATATGCCGGTGAGACCGATATCTTTATCTATCCCGGATATCAGTTCAAAAGTATCGACGCGCTGATCACAAACTTTCATCTGCCAGAATCGACACTACTCATGTTGATCAGTGCCTTTGCAGGTAAAGACGAGATGCTGCGCTGTTATGCTGAAGCGGTGAAAAAAGAGTACCGTTTCTTCAGTTATGGCGATGCCATGTTTATCAGTTAGCTGTGTGTTATATACAAAGTTAAAAAAATCGCGGAATAAATTCCGCTGCTACTATAACCATTTCATGCAGGAGCGGACTGTGATGTGCATGGATGCACAAATGCAGTGATGATAGGACATCATGGAACGGCTAATCCGCGATCTAATAGTACAAGCACAGTAACCGGATAGAGATATAAACTATAAATTAGATTAAATATATTACTTATATTATTGATGTTATTCAAATTATACAAAGAAAATAAGGGCGCCCGCCGTGGCCAGTTAAGCTTTGAACGAGGCACCATCGAAACTCCGGCATTCATGCCGGTCGGCACCTATGGCACGGTCAAGGCGATGACGCCGGAAGAACTGAGCGATATCGGTGCCGAGATCATCCTGGGCAACACCTTTCATCTGATGCTACGCCCGGGCACAGCAATCATTCAAAAACATGGTGACCTGCACGATTTCATGCACTGGCAGAAGCCGATACTGACAGACTCCGGCGGTTTTCAGGTATACAGCCTGGCAAAGATGCGAAAGATCAGCGAATCGGGGGTATTGTTCCAATCACCGGTAGACGGCAGAAAGATCGAATTGACGCCGGAATACTCGATGCAGGTCCAGAAGGAGCTGGGGTCCGATATCGTCATGATCTTCGATGAATGCACGCCTTATCCTGCCACTGAAAAACAGGCAGAGGAATCAATGCAGCTTTCCTTGCGCTGGGCTGAGCGCTGCAAGACCGCGCACCAGGCCAATTTTAAAGATACTACACCGTCAGCCTTGTTCGGCATCGTGCAGGGCGGTATGTACCAGGCGCAGCGTCACAAATCAGCACAAGGCCTGGTCTCACTGGGATTTGATGGTTATGCGGTCGGTGGTTTATCGGTAGGAGAACCCATGGATGAGCGCAACCAGGTACTTGATTTTACCGTACCAAAACTACCGACCGACAAGCCACGCTATCTGATGGGTGTCGGCAGACCTGAAGACATCGTCGAGGCGGTCAGACGAGGTATCGATATGTTCGACTGTGTTATCCCCACGCGTCATGCCCGCACCGGTTTCCTGTATACATCACAAGGCATCCTGAAGATAAGGAACAGCCGCTACCAGGACGACATCCGTCCCATCGATGAGAACTGCCAGTGTTATACCTGTAAGAATTATTCTCGTTCTTACCTTCGCCATCTCGATAAATGTGGTGAGATCCTGGGATCGCGCTTAAGTACCATACATAACCTGTATTACTACCAGCAGCTTATGCGTGATATTCGAAATGCCATCGAAAACGATCGCTTTGAAGAATTTGCAGACGAGTTTTATGGGCAAATTTCAACTGATATTTCAGCTGATAATTAATAACAATATAAACCACAGAAACACTATCATTTATGGCATAATATCGCGCCATTAATGGGCGCTATACAACGCCATGTTTTCATATAAGTTCAAGAGGTTACTATGAGTTTTTTCATTTCTGACGCAATCGCAGATGCAGGCGCAGCAGCACAATCCCCCGATCCGCTGGCATCCTTGATCCTGCCGATCGGCCTGGTCGTACTATTCTATTTTTTCCTGATCCGTCCTCAGAGCAAACGCCAGAAGGAGCACCGTCAGATGGTCAATGATCTGCAGAAAGGCGAAGAAGTGATCACTTCAGGTGGCATCCTGGGCAAGATAACCGAGGTCAATGATGATTTCATCACCCTGGAGATCGCAAAAGATGTTTCACTCAGCATCCAGAAAAATGCGGTTCAGGCAATCATGCCCAAAGGTACGATCAAAGAACAGAGTAAATAATTACCGCCAGGAAAGCATTTCTAGAATAACCGAAACCCATTATAAAAATAATACCAGGAACACTCAGCCATGCTGAATCAATATCCACTGTGGAAATATATCTTACTAGTCGTTGGACTACTCGTAGCCAGCATCTATGCGCTGCCTAACCTCTACGGAGAAGACCCTGCCGTGCAGGTCAGCCATCGGACTAAATCGTTAACGGATGAAGACAAGCTCCTCATCCAGCAAACGATTACCGGTAAAGAACTGACTGTCAAATCTATCGAACTGAAAGAAGGCCATGCGCTGGCGCGATTTGATGATACAGAAACCCAACTGAGAGCTGCCGATGCGCTGAAAGAAAACCTGGGCAAGCAATACCTGGTTGCGCTCAACCTGGCACCAGCTACCCCTGGCTGGTTGCGTGCACTCAGCGCTGCACCCATGTACCTCGGCCTCGACCTGCGTGGCGGTGTTCATTTCTTGATGGAAGTGGATATGGTCGCAGCCATCAAACGCCTGGAAGAAAGCCTGCTGTCTGACATCCGCAGTACACTACGCGATGAGAAGATACGATATCGAGGTGTGCGGCGTGATGATCAAGGCCTGCATATCTCGTTCCGCGAACTCGAACACATGGAACAGGCAGCGGAAGAATTACCCCGTGTATTCCGTGAACTTGAATTCATTGAGAAACAGGATACCTTGACCCTGCATGCAAAACTCAGTGAAGCCGCCATCAGGAATGAGAAAAAATCTGCACTGCAGCAGAATGTCATCACCTTGCGCAACCGTGTCAACGAACTGGGTGTCGCGGAGCCTGTCATCCAGCAGCAGGGCGATTCACGAATCGTCGTTCAGCTTCCCGGTATTCAGGATACTGCTGGTGCCAAGAAGATCCTGGGTGCGACAGCAACCCTCGAGTTCAGGATGACCGAAGGTACCCGTAGCGACTGGCTGGATGCCGAACAGAATGGCCGTACTCCACTGAATTCGATCCTCTACTATGAACGTGATGGCAGCCCGGTGCTGCTGAATCGCCGTGTCATCGTTACCGGTGATCAGATCATCGATGCCGCATCGACCTTTGATAGCCAGAAGGGGACACCAGCCGTATCGGTTCGCCTCAATGGCAAGGGTGCGAGCAAGATGGGCGATACCACGCGCGAACATATCGGTAAACCGATGGCCGTAGTGTTCATCGAGAACAAGATCGAAACCAAGAAAGTCGGCGATACCATCACCAAGCATCGCACCACGACGAAAGAGGTTATCAACGTCGCGACCATCCAGGGACAGTTCAGCGCACGTTTCCAGATCACCGGACTGGAATCTCAGGAAGCCCGTGACCTGGCCTTACTGTTACGCGCCGGTTCGCTAAGAGCGCCTGTCGAGATCATCGAAGAACGTACAGTCGGACCAAGCCTGGGTAGAGACAATATCGAAAAAGGCTTTTTCTCGGTCATGATCGGCTTTGTCCTGGTACTGGTCTTCATGACTGTCTATTACAGGGGCTTCGGCCTCATCGCCAATGTTGCCTTGACCGCGAACCTGGTGATCATCATCGCGGTACTGTCATTATTACAGGCGACATTAACCCTGCCTGGCATCGCCGGCATCGTGTTGACCGTCGGTATGGCAGTAGATGCTAACGTGCTCATCTTCGAACGTATCAAAGAAGAGGTCAAAAACGGTAATTCGCCCCAGGCGAGCATCCATTCCGGTTACGAGAAAGCGTTCAGCACCATTACCGATGCCAACGTCACCACCTTGCTGGCCGCTATTGTGCTGTTCACATTAGGCACCGGTCCGGTGAAAGGTTTCGCCATCACATTGAGTATCGGTATCATCACTTCGATGATAACAGCCATCGTAGGCACACGTGCGATCGTGAACCTGCTGTATGGCAACCGCGAAATAAAGAAACTCTCAATATAAATTAAAAAGAAGACATCAGGTAGAAAACATGTCACAGACAGCAGTACAGTCAAAACAGAAAGCATTGATCAACTTTATGAGCAAGAGAAAACTGGCCCTGGTTTTCTCTCTGGTATTGATGCTCATTTCCTTAGGCAGCATCATAACGAAAGGTTTGAACTTCGGTATCGATTTTACCGGTGGCTACCTTATCGAAGCCGGTTACCAGTATGACGTCGATCTCGACCGTGTCAGATCAGCACTGGCTGAGGCTCAATTCAAGGACGCACAGGTACAGAACTTCGGTTCATCAAAAGATATCATCGTACGCATCGCACCTCGTGCCGACATCAACAAAGCGACGATCGGCGATAACATTCTGGCTATATTGAAAACAACGTCAGATAAGCCTGTAGAGATGCGACGAGTAGAGTTTGTCGGACCACAGGTAGGTGATGAACTGCGCGACGATGGTGGCATCGCACTGCTGGTTGCGCTCGGCGGCATACTCATCTATATCAGTTTGCGCTTTCAGTTAAAATCTGCAGTTGGTGCGATTCTGGCACTGGTGCATGATGTCCTCATCACGGTCGGTGTCTTCTCACTGTTACAGCTGGAATTTGATCTGACAGTACTGGCGTCTATCCTCGCAGTCATCGGTTATTCGCTTAACGATACTGTGGTAGTACTGGATCGTATCCGTGAGACTTTCAGGAACATCCGCAAGACATCTGCTGAAGATATCCTCAATATCTCGATCAATCAGACCCTGGCGAGAACACTGGTAACGTCGATGACGACCTTGCTGGTACTGTTAGCACTGTTCTTTTTCGGCGGTGAGATCATACATGGTTTTGCCACAGCATTGATCATAGGTGTCATCATCGGAACATATTCATCGATCTATATCGCAAGCAGCACATTGATGCTGTTGAATATCCATAAACAGGATTTCCTGGTTGTTGCTAAAGAAGAAGTGGTTGACGACGCGCCATAGAGTAGGCGTGTTCACGCCATTGTAGGAGCGGATTACAATCGGCGATTTCTCTTAATATTCATGACTGGTTTTTTACTCTAGCATTGCAGGTCTCGCCCCGCTGGCGAGTTACGCGTCTTTGATTTTGTTATTTTCTCTTTTTGACGCTACCCAGGTACGTGTATTTATACCGTGAGTTTCGCCTTTTATGGCGAGTTACTTTTTTTCATCAGCTAAAAAAAGTAACCAAAAAAAGCCGTCACTACGCCTGATGCCCCGTAAAAAGCACGGGGTACCCATTGAGGCATACCCGCTATCATCCTGTGAAAAAACTCGCCCACGTTGAAAGACACGTACGCTCAGACAGTTTTCACAGAAAGCCCATGATACCGGGCACACCTCAGTGGCTTGGCTGATGTGAGGGAAAGTCAAAAACAAATAATCAGAAGCAAAAGATTCTATAAGAAAGAAACAGGACACCAAATTCAGACACTGTTTTTGCTGTTGACCTTTATCCACCTTATCCTTTCGCTGGGAACCCTTTTTTTCATATGTACATGGATGTACGGTATTAGAGCAATGCAGGAGCAATTGCCGAGGGGCGTAGCTGACGTGGCGGCCTTTTACAAAACACGTCCTGTGTTTTACCCTTCGGGCCAGCCAAAATACGGCTGTTCAATTTTGTTCCCGGCAAAATTAGTCTGGGTACTCTTTTGGGCTGCTGCAAAAGAGCCAGGAAATATGAACATGGCGCCAGCGGGGCGAGACCCGCCTACAATTGACTATTTGTGTTGATTAACGACCGTCTGAAAATCTTTGAGGATGGTCTCGGCGTCATGCGGCGGGTTAAGAAAAGCCACCAGCTTACCATCTGGATTAACCAGCAGTAAGGCAGAACTGTGGTCGACATTGTAGACGCTATCATCAGAGTTGACCGATGTGCCGTTATCAACGGGCACCTTCATATAAACGACACTCATCTGTAGCGTCAAAGCCTTTATCATTTCCTTATCACCGGTAACGCCGATAAAGTCTTTGTCAAAGTACTGGACATAATCGGCCAGCATCTCGACCTTATCCCGCTCGGGATCCACCGATACGAAGACGACATCTGGAAACA
>JABDRN010000027.1 GCA_013041745.1 Gammaproteobacteria bacterium | reverse complement strand
TATTTTATCTCGACGATTTCAAGCGTGCGTGTACCGCCAGGTGTCTGCACTTCGGCAACATCACCCTCTTCTTTACCGATCAGGGCACGCGCTATCGGCGAACTGATAGAGATCATATTATTTTTTATATCAGCCTCATCATCACCGACGATCTGGTAGCTCAGCTCGTCGCCTGTCTCTTCATCGGCAACATCGACCGTGGCGCCGAACACGACCTTGCCGTTAGCGTTGACAGTGGTGACATCGATGATAGTGGCATTACCCAGCTTGCCTTCGATATCCTTGATACGGCCTTCGATGAATCCCTGCTGCTCGCGGGCGGCATGATATTCCGCATTCTCTTTCAGGTCACCATGTTCACGCGCTGTGGCGATGGCATCGATCACTTTAGGACGGTCAACCGTTTTCAACTGCAGCAGCTCATCCTGTAGTTTTTGTGCACCGCGTACGGTAATTGGCACTTTGTTCACGCTGTCGCCTCTTTCTTCTCTTGCTGAATCTGTTCATGTAGATGCTGTAACCGTGTTACATCATTTACTTCCAGGTAATCTAACGCACGCACGGTCGCATTGGCACCGGCGATGGTAGTAGTGTAACTCACCTTGTGCTGCAATGCAGACGCACGGATAGTATAAGAATCGTGGATCGCTTTTTTACCTTCGGTGGTGTTCATGATCAGTGCTATTTCACCATTCTTGATCATATCGACGATATGCGGGCGGCCTTCGTAGACCTTGTTGACCAGCTTACACTCGATGCCCGCTTCCTGAAGGGCCATACCGGTACCACTGGTTGCCACCAGGTCAAAACCTTTTGCAGACAGTTCGCGGCCCAGTGATACCGCATCGGCACGGTCTCTCTCACGCACACTGATGAATACCCGGCCCTTGGTCGGCAGGTTGACGCCGGCACCGAGCTGCGCTTTGGCAAATGCCATGCCGAAGGTCTCACCGACACCCATGACCTCACCGGTGGACTTCATCTCAGGGCCGAGTAAGGGGTCCACGCCCGGGAACTTGACGAAGGGAAAAACAGATTCCTTGACAGCATAATTACCGGGGACTGTCTCTTCGCTAACACCCTGCTCAGCCAGTGACTTGCCTGCCATACAGCGGGCAGCTATCTTCGCCAGCGGCACACCGGTTGCCTTGGAAACAAAAGGCACGGTACGTGATGCCCGCGGATTCACTTCCAGCAGGTAGATGTTTTCTCCCTCTTCAGTAAACTGGATAGCGAACTGGATATTCATCAGACCGACCACTCCCAGCTTTAGCGCTAACTGGCGGGTCTGTTCACGCAGCTGATCCTGTACGCTCTGTGATAGCGAGTATGGCGGTAGTGAACAGGCCGAATCGCCCGAATGAACACCCGCCTGCTCGATATGCTCCATGATACTGCCGATCAGCACCTGCTGGCCATCACAGATAGCATCGACATCCACCTCGACCGCATCATCGAGAAAGCGGTCCAGTAAGACCGGCGCGTCATTAGAAACGCTGACCGCGTTCTCCATATAAAACTTTAGGTCGGCCTCGTTATAGACGATCTCCATGGCACGGCCGCCCAATACATAGGATGGCCTTACCACCAGCGGAAAACCGATCTCGTCAGCACCCTTCACCGCTTCTTCAATCGACCGTGCCAGGCGGTTAGGCGGCTGTTTCAGGCCGAGCTCGTTGACCAGCTGCTGGAAACGCTCGCGGTCTTCTGCCAGATCGATGCAGTCAGGCGTGGTACCGATAACCGGCACACCAGCCGCTTCCAGGTCACGGGCCAGCTTCAACGGCGTCTGGCCGCCGTACTGCACGATGACTCCCTTAGGATTTTCTTTATCCATGACCTCGAGCACATCTTCCAGTGTCAGCGGCTCAAAATACAGGCGATCCGAGGTGTCGTAGTCAGTAGAGACCGTCTCCGGATTACAGTTAATCATGATGGTCTCATAGCCATCATCACGCATAGCGAACGCTGCATGCACACAACAGTAATCGAACTCGATGCCCTGGCCGATACGGTTAGGGCCGCCACCGAGCACGACGATCTTCTCTTTAGCGCTGACCTCTGCTTCACATTCTTCCTCATAGGTAGAGTACATGTAAGCGGTGGCGGTGGAAAATTCTGCAGCACAGGTATCGACACGTTTATAGACAGGGCGGATAGCCAGCGACTGGCGATATTCGCGTACTGCTTTGGTATCCGTATCGATCGCCCTGGCCAGTAAACTGTCTGAAAACCCTTTGCGTTTCAGCTGATACATCTCATCCTTGTCGATGCTGTCCAGGGCACGACCAGCAAGTGACATCTCGATCTTGATCAGTTCTTCTATCTGCACCAGGAACCATGGATCGATCTTGGTCAGGTTGAACACCTTCTGCATCGAATAACCGCGCCTGAAAGCATCGCCGACATAGAGCAGACGATCGGCACCGGCCAGACTCAATTCCTGGTTCAGGAAAGACTCGACTTCGTCTTCCGCCATATCTGGATCCAGCACGGTACTGAGACCATCGATATCGACTTCGAGCCCGCGCAGCGCTTTCTGCAGCGACTCCTGGAAAGTACGGCCTATGGCCATCACCTCACCTACCGATTTCATCTGCGTGGTCAGTCGATTTTCAGCCTGCGGGAACTTCTCGAAGGTAAAACGTGGAACCTTGGTGACCACGTAATCGATGGTCGGCTCGAACGATGCCGGTGTGGCACCGCCGGTTATCTCATTCTGCAGTTCATCCAGGGTATAACCGATCGCCAGCTTGGCCGCGATCTTCGCGATAGGGAAACCGGTGGCCTTTGAGGCCAGTGCCGAAGAACGTGATACGCGAGGATTCATCTCGATGATGGTCA
>JABDRN010000124.1 GCA_013041745.1 Gammaproteobacteria bacterium | reverse complement strand
TGTTCGCTGATACCGGTCATCAGCTTGCCATCGACGAAAGCGATCGCCGGCGCATTCTTCATCGCCAGTTTGATGCCGCGCTGACGCTGCGTGATCTCTATCTCGAAATCCGGGTAACGTTCCAGCAGTTCCTTGCCGTCATCGAGCGGACTGCCACAATTGAGCACTGCCAGCGAGCAGTTTCGAAATACCTTGGCCAGTTCTCCTGTGTTGGTGTCCAGGATTCGGGCAACCTCAAACTGTGACAGCGTTTCCAGTTGACCCTGCGGTGAGATAACGGCATCTATGACATCATATTTCATAATTATTATATTTCACGGTAATGTTAGTTCTTCAAGAAGTCATAGAAACTTGTTGTTTGTCCATCAAACAAACGCTCCTGACTATAAGCAGTGAACACCAGGGATCGAATTGATCTATCTACAAACTCATCATCACAGGTAACCGGATATGCATCGACCAGACCCTTTTCGATCGAATAGCACTTCATCTCAGATGGCTTGCTGACACTTGTTTCCACCAGCGAGTCGGCCTCTATCCAGCCTATACTGCCGGCATCAAAATAGTCGGCAAAGAATACTTCATGCTCATCGGCATAAAATGACTTGCCGGTGAAAGAAGGTGATGCATGCAGCGCCAGGATATCCAGTACTGTTGGCGAAAAATCACGTTGCGAGACATAACGGTCTATCTTGCCGGCAGCTATCATGTTCTCTGAGTAGATGATACCCGGGATAAAATATTTCTGTGCGATGCTCTTATGTTTACCGCCAGTATGGTCTGACAGCAATACAAAAACCGTGTTCTGGTAATACGGTTTTTCTTTTAACTTTTCAAAAAACTGTTTCATCGCCTGGTCAGCAAAATGCATGACACTGCGCTTGTCCCTGGTATCATCACCAAAAAATGGTGCCACACCCGGTGGCACCCGGGTATCATGTGTACTGTTGGTATTAATCCCGACCAGGAAGGGCTGCGGCATCTGGTCCATCTTGCCTAATGCATAATCGTAGATATCAGGGTCATGCGCCCCCCAGTAGTTATGCTCATAGCGGCCGTCGGGCATATCTTCTTTCGCATAGCTATCGGTAAATCCGAGACTCTGCGCAAAGGCCCCGGTACCGCTGGTCTCCTTGTGCGACCCCTGGAAGAAAGCTGTATACCATCCCTGTTCTTTTAAAATATTCGGTAGACATCGATACTGGTTATTCTGCAGGCTTGATTGTGCCACCGTCTCCCCCAGGGGGTTCTGCTGCGAACAGAATATCGCATATATACCTTCAGTGGTTCTAACGCCACCAGAGATCACGCCAGCTGGCGATAGAGCTCTCTCCTTTAATGAATCAAAAAATGGCGTCGTTACCTCTTCATAACCATAGCCTGACATCAGGTCAGCTGCCCAGCCTTCCAGCAGGACAAAGACCAGGTTAACTCTTTTCACGGCTGTGCCATCGTTGTGGTTCACCGGCTCGGAATCATACAGTGATCGCATCACCGCATTGACATCAACGCCTTCAGGCAGAGTCACATCGATACGACTGACCTCTTTTGAACTATGCAGCACGCCATAGACAACGCTGTAGGCGCCGTTCATGGCAACGATGGCCTGTTGTGCATCACCGATCTTGAAAGCAGAGATAACACTTTGCGGCACGCCGGTAACACCGCCGCGAACGATGAGGACCGATAACAGCAGGATAGTGAGAAATTTTAGCCCGTACTTGAGACCTGACCCTGGTATTGCTGCGCCGCCCTGTGGATACGATAAAAATCTTTTTGATAGATTTAAAATGACTAGAACAACGACATAACCAAAAAGATAACTCAACACGATAAACATCGCATGCTGGGTAACTGCCGTCATAAACAGACCTGAAGCATCAGCCAATGCATCGCGCATCTCGTAACTTACATGACGACCTGCTTCGGCATAATAGACGGTGTCACCGATCTGCATCGTGAGCTGCAGCAACAGCATCATAAATAATAAAGCCGATGCAGGGTTTTTCGATGGCGACAGACGATGGAAGAGCCAGAGTATGATACAGCTCATCAGCGACAGCAGCGCAGCCGCAGCCATATCAAAGCGCACCCCCCAGAAAAGTGCATACGCGATTTCTGAAAGTGCCAGGTTGGAAAATTGCTGATAATTGTAAACGACAAAAACGGCTTTATAAATTAAGCCGGCAAAAACCAGTGCGGCAAAACTTACAAAATAATAGAGCAGTATATCTACCGTTCGTTTATCACCTGTCATCTAATGCAATCCATCAATGGTTGATATAAGCGATAGCCTATCCGCCTGTTTGAACGCCTGCCTAGAACTTGTCAGTCACTGCGCCTTCAGACGCGGAACTGACCAGCCTGGCATATTTTGCCAGGGTGCCGCGTTTTTCCTTTGGCGCAGGCGCTTTCCATTTGGCCAGCCTGGCATCGATCTCCTGTTGCGGGATATCCAGGTTCAACAAACGATTTTCGGCATCGATAGTGATCTTGTCACCATCTTCGATGATGGCGATGGGGCCGCCGACGGCTGCTTCGGGGGTAACGTGGCCGACGACAAAACCGTGGCTGCCGCCGGAGAAACGGCCGTCCGTGATCAGCGCCACATCTTTACCCAGACCCTTACCCATGATGGCACCGGTCGGACTCAGCATCTCGCGCATGCCGGGACCACCGACGGGACCTTCGTGACGGATGACGATGACATCATCTTTCACCACGGTATCATCGAGTATCGCTTCCAGCGCTGACTCCTCTGATTCGAATACACGCGCATTGCCGGTAAAGCTCAAACCTTCCTTACCCGTGATCTTCGCTACCGCACCGGTAGTCGCGATATTACCGTAGAGCACGACCAGGTGGCTGTCTTTCTTGATCGGATTTTCCAGTGTATGGATGATATCCTGACCGTCGGGGTAAGGTTTAACATCCGCCAGGTTTTCAGCCATGGTCATACCGGTCACCGTCATACAGTCACCATGCAGCAGGCCGGCATCGAGCAGCATCTTCATCAGCGGCTGGATACCGCCGATAGCGATCAGTTCAGACATCAGGTATTTACCGCTTGGTTTCAGATCAGCGAGCATGGGTACGTTGGCACCTATACGGGTAAAGTCATCCAGCTCAAGCTCTACATTTGCCGCATGCGCCATGCCCAGCATGTGAAGCACTGCATTGGTCGAACCACCGAGGGCGATGACCACGGTGATGGCATTTTCAAATGCCTTGCGTGTCATGATATCGCTGGGCTTGATACCTTTTTCGATCAGCTTCATCACCGCAGCACCGGCACGGTGACAATCATTCTTCTTATCGTCAGATACTGCTTCCTGGGCAGAGCTGTTGGGCAGGCTCATGCCCAGCGCCTCGATCGCAGAAGCCATGGTATTGGCGGTATACATACCACCGCAGGAGCCGGGACCGGGTATCGCAGTATCCTCAACTTCCTTCAGCTCCGCTTCAGATACGGTTCCCGCGGCAACACCGCCGACCGCCTCGAAGACAGAGACGATATCACGGCGCTTCTCACCCGGTTTTATGGTGCCGCCGTAGACGAAGACCGAGGGGCGATCTAGCCTTGCCATCGCGATCAAACAGCCCGGCATATTCTTGTCACAGCCACCGATGGCTACCACGCCATCAAAGCCCTGCGCGCCGGTGACAGTCTCGATAGAATCGGCGATCACCTCGCGTGACACCAGTGAGTAACGCATACCCGGTGTCCCCATCGAAATACCGTCCGATACCGTGATGGTATTGAAGATGATGCTCTTGCCACCGGCGCCATCGACACCTTCCGCTGCGTCTTCGGCCAGTTTGTTAATATGCATATTGCACGGCGTCACCATGCTCCATGTCGAAGCGATGCCGACCTGCGGTTTTTTGAAATCGTCATCTTTAAAACCCACCGCATGTAACATCGCACGGCTGGGCGCCTGTGCGACACCATCGACGATCATTGATGAAAATTTACGTGTTTTATCATTTGCCATGCTATTAACCTTTCGCGGAACCTTCTATAAATACTGAACAAATCTTCAAATTCTGATTGAAGACAAAAGAGAATCGCGTATATTACTAGGTAAATTGTTACGAATGTAGTGCTGAGATCAATAAGGTGGGGAAAATCATAGAAAATAACAGCCATGTAGACTGGTTCAGACAGTCAGCACCCTATATTCATGCGCATCGCGGCCGTACCTTCGTCATACTGTTCGGTGGCGAGGCGGTTGAAGACAGCGGCTTTGCCAACCTGATACATGACCTCGCACTGCTGGGCAGTCTCGGCGTACGTATCGTACTGGTGCATGGCGCACGGCCCCAGATCGAGCGCCAGCTGACGACCCTGAAGATCAAGTCAGAATTTGCCGACAACATGCGCATCACCCTGAATGAGAACATGCCGGCAGTGGAACAGGCCGTCGGCCAGGTTCGCATGAGCATCGAGGCACAGCTCTCCATGGGCCTGCCAAATACCCCGATGGCCGGTGCTGCCCTGCGTGTCGTCTCCGGAAACTTCGTTACTGCACAGCCTTATGGCATCCGCAACGGCATCGACTTCTGTCAGACCGGCAATGTCAGGAATGTCGATGCCAGTGCTATCAAGCAACACCTGAAGAACGAAAACGTGGTGCTGGTATCACCCATCGGTTACTCACCGACAGGCGAGATATTCAACCTGCGTGCAGAGGATGTCGCGACTGAAACCGCCATCGCACTCAATGCTGACAAACTGATCTTCGTCATGGAAGACAACCAGGTAACCGATAACAACGGTAACTTATTACAGCAATTGAACCTGCCACAAGCAGAGGCCTGGCTGCAGAACCATGATGGCGGCAACGAAGAGACACAGATACATTTGAATAATGCTGCACAGGCCTGTCGTGGTGGCGTCAGGCGCGTGCACCTGCTCAGCAGGCAACATGACGGTGCATTGCTGCAGGAGCTGTATACACGTGACGGTATCGGTACCCTGGTCACGGCAGAGAACTATGAGGGTCTACGCCACGCTGTTATCGATGACATCGGCGGCATCATGGAACTGATATCTCCGCTGGAGGAACAAGGGGTACTGGTAAAACGTTCCCGTGAACAACTTGAACTGGATATCAATAACTTCACCGTCATCGAACGTGATGGCATGATCATCGCCTGCGCTGCACTGTTTACTTTTGCCGACACCGCAGCGGCCGAGCTCGCCTGCCTGGCCGTTCATAAAGACTACCAGGAACACGGCCGTGGTGACGACCTGATACAGCACATAGAATGGCAGGCCAGAAAAACACATATGAAGAAACTGTTTACCCTGACTACGCAGGCCATGCACTGGTTCATCGAACGCGGTTTCCTGGAGTGCGACATCGCAGACCTGCCGATCGAGAAAAAATCGCTATACAACTACCAGCGTAATTCAAAAATATTATGTAAGCAGTTAAATTAGCACCACCCTGGAATGATACTTTTAGATCTATGGCTTTTTTACAGGTACCGCATAGCATTATCGAAGAAAATGTTTTTAATGCACTCAAGGAAGATGTTGGCGATGGTGACATCACGGCCGAACTCATCCCTCAAGACAACATCTCTCTGGCCACGGTAATCAGCCGTGAAGCCTGTGTCTTCTGCGGCCTCGACTGGTTCGAAGAAACCTACCGGCAGATCGACGAAGAGATATTGATCGACTGGTGCGTCGACGATGGCGAACACATCGAAGCCGGCCAGATCATCTGCACACTCAGCGGCTCATCGCAGAACATCGTCAGCGGCGAACGTGTTGCGCTCAACTTCGTGCAGACATTATCGGCCACGGCCACTGTCTCTGCATCTTATGCAGAAAAAGTCAGCGACACGCAGACCCGGGTGCTGGATACACGGAAGACCATCCCCGGCCTGCGCATGGCACAGAAGTATGCTGTCTCCTGCGGCGGCTGCGAGAACCATCGTATCGGCCTGTTCGATGCATTCCTGATCAAAGAGAACCACATCAATGCCTGCGATGGCATTCAGCATGCTGTCAGTGAAGCCCGTTTCCATAATCCCGAGTTACAGGTAGAAGTCGAAGTGGAAGACATGGATGAACTGCAACAGGCGATAGATGCCGGCGCTGACCGCGTACTACTCGATAATTTCGATATCGCGATGCTGCAACAGGCCGTCGAGCTATGTAAAGGAAAAATAATCAGCGAAGCGTCGGGCAACATCACCATCGATAATATCAACCAGGTCGCTCAAACCGGTGTTGACTACATCTCCACCGGGGCGCTGACCAAGGACATCAAAGCGGTCGACCTGTCGATGCGGTTTGATTGAGCAGAGCAAGCTTAAACGACAGTGATGCTATAGATGCCTGCTTTAAGAAAACTCTATCGGATGATACTGCTCGCCCTGCTGGTGATCATCGGTATCTTCCTGACCATCATCTTTTTACGCAATACCGTACCTGCCAATGGCCTGAGAAGCACCATCATCACCACCTGGCTGGGTCTCATCGCACGCATATTCGGGGCCAGGATAAAGACTTACGGCATAGCACAAACAGAGAAAACGCTGTTCGTCGCCAACCATATCTCCTGGCTCGATATCATGGTACTGGGCGGCCTGGTACCGGTACACTTCCTGTCGAAACTGGAAGTAAAACATATGCCGGTCATCGGCTGGCTGGCCACCCGTGCCGGCACCCTGTATATACATCGGGGCAATAAAGAATCTGCCTCCGAAGCCAGCAGCGATATCACCACCGTGCTGAAGCAGGGACATAACAGCCTGATCTTTGCTGAAGGCACGACTTCTGATGGCCATATAAAAAGATTTCACAGCCGCCTGATGCAGAGCGCGATCGATGCACATGCCATAGTGCAGCCGGTCGCCATCTTCTTCCCTAAGATCAATCCAGAGACAGGCAAGACAGAACTCGACCCGGCAACACTCTTCGTTGGTGACACCTCCATCGCCGAGTCTTTTGACCTGGTCACCCGCGCGCCCCATATCGATGTCGAAGTACATTTCCTCAAACCAATCAGAAGCAAGGGAAAAACAAGAAACGAGATCTCACAACACGCTTATGACGAAGTGGTCGATGCAATTATTGCGATAAAAAGAAGGGATCGAAAATAATAATTTATATTTTTATCAAGGCCTGCTTCAGGCCAGAAACAGATGCTTAATAATCAATAATGGGAATAAAAGTGGTTGCTTTCTGATACATCGGCGCAACCAAACCGACAGATATGCTTGTTGATAGAACAAGCGTGTATCTACCGGATAATTTGCGGACACGTCCGGTGTCGCGTATATGAGGGAATAACTTTTAAAACCCACCGCAAATCCCTGCGCTACGTGTGCGACTGTGATTACCTTTGGGTAATGCAGAAACGGTGCCAACAATGCCGTTCATATAAAAACATGTAGTTATATGTTGTTTTGTTATCTGTTTGCCTCATTGCTACTCTTTGATTGAGTCACGTTGGTGCTGTAGATTTCACACTGCTCCATTGTGGTGCGCATATTTGTAATACTGAAAGCCCGCTTATGGATCGACAACAGACGCCCAGGCTATGAAACCCTGTCAAATCACCTGACCGTCTCAGAACAGCCATGAGCGGACCGTCATACAATGTCAGGCAGCTCTGCTTCAATCATGTTCAAGCATTCCCTGCCTTTCTAAAAAATAAGCGATTCGATGACTTATCGTATGCACCAGACTAGATTGACTTATGCGTTAATACTTCATCAAAGAACAAAGCATAATTTTCGGCCATGCACCTGGCTCCACAACTGGGACAAAGACACCATATCTTTTCCTAATAGCCTTTGTGGTTCTAGATTCTTCTACTGCAACTCAAAGCACTTATCCGATCGAGACACTATTTCTGTTTTAAGTAATTGTAATCAATTGTTAAATCAGACTTTTTTGCATTGTCTATCTATAAGTAATTTTTTATAGTTATGTCGTATCAGTGATCAATTAATCATCTCACATTGATTCACGGTTATGGAGCCTGACATGGATTTTATAAAAATTTATTTTGAGGAATACAGAAGTGTATTTTTGCTGCGACTAAATAATGTCAATATTGTTGGCGATCTAGCGAAACAATTTCTGCTAGAAACAGCAAAAAGCATTTTATATACCATTAAAAATACCAGACTGGAAAAGACTATCGAGATTCTGCTTTCGGATAACCCCTCTAAGCTATTAGATTTAATCGATATCGATGCACTTGCATCAGCATTATGTATAAGTACTGAACAGGTTGACTTAGGTCTTAAAGCTATCGCGCCTGTTGTGTCTCAGATATTTATACTTAAAAGTAACGAAATCGTCGCAGCGACAGCTTCACTAGCATGGAGCACGGTAGATGATGATAAAGATTCAGCTGTAAATTTTTAAAAGTATTGGAGGTATAAACTCCTCTCTAGACAAACGCACCTTGACCGTCCGGAATGGGTTGCGGTTTCAACCGGTCGATGCAACACATTGGTTAATTTTAGATATCACTAACAGTCCGCTTTGAGTCGACAAGAGACTACATCCTGGCTTTCAGTGATTTTCACCATGAACATCAGAGAGTCGCCAATAGATGTCTTTCATCATGCAAGTTATCGTTACAATAGTAGAGTGTAAAAAAGTGCATAACGCTTGTTATCGATACATGAAGATAAAGCCGTACTAAATAATAAAAATTAATAGGCAATACTCATGTTTTAGAAATGCCAGACCAGAGGAACAACTATAATTGTTGTTAGACCTACCAATAGCGTCAGTGGAATACCGATGAGCAGATAGTCAGAAAAACGGTACCCACCTATACCGTACACCATCAGGTTCGTTTGATAACCAATCGGTGTAGCAAAACTGGTTGATGCCGCTATCATCAGAGTAAGTACAAACGGCATAAAACTCACGTCAAGGTTACTCGCCGTAGTTAGAGCTATAGGAAACATGATAACGGCAGCGGCGTTATTGGTTGCCACCGCAGACAGCAATGCAGTAGCAGCAAACATTAATGTCAATGCAATGACTGCATCACCGTCGGCAAGTTCGATAAGTGATATCGCTATGCTTTCTGCTGCCCCAGTATTATGGAGCGCACTGCCAAGGCCGAAGGATGCAGCAATGACGATAAGAATCTGCCAATCAACACTACGTCTTGCTTCACGCCCAGTGGTGCAACGAGTAATGATCATCAAACCTGCTGCCAACATCGATGCTTTAAGCATACTTAACCAGCCAGTAGTTACCAAAAGAATCATCAGTGCTAATATCGACATAGCCAGCATGGCCTTCTGGTACTGTGGTGGGTAAGCACCATCAATCTCACTGACCAGAAAAAAATCACGAGAGTTACGCTGCTGCTCGACAAATGAGTGATGTGATTCCAGCAATAATGTATCACCGGGTCTAAGAACAATATCTCCGATCTTCTGTTTTACACGCCTACCATTACGTGCAACAGCAATAATGACCGCATTATAAAAATTCCGAAAGCGTCCTTTACAAACACTTTTACCTACAAGTGGACAGCTATCAGAGACAACTGCTTCGACCAGCACCCGATCCTGACGTGAAGAATCCAGCTTATATATCTGGTTCGATGCCGGCTTCAGCCCCTTTGTTTTCTGCAGATCAACTACCGATTCGATGACACCAGCGAAAACCAGTCGGTCACCGTCACGCAACACTTCATAAGGAGATACCGCTGGCATGATCTGCCCCTCGCGGTCAATTTCGATCAGGAACATTCCAGGTAACTGGCGCAGTCCAGCTTCTTCGATGGACTTACCGCTGAGCACACTTCCCTTTTCTACCAGCATCTCAACTGTGTATTCGCGGGCATCGTCATACCGACTGATAGCTGGCACCCGCTCTGGTAACAACCATTTACTACATAACAGTATAAAAACAAATACAACCAGTACCAGTGGAACACCAACCCATGCGATCTCGAGCATAGTCAGTCCTGTAGAACCTGTTTCCTTGATTAACAGGCCGTTAACTACCAGATTAGTACTTGTTCCGATGAGCGTACAGGTACCGCCTACAATACTGGCATAACTCAATGGGATCATCAGTTTAGAGACCGACAGGCGATTACGCTTGGTCCAGTCATTGATTGCAGGAATGAACATGGCAACCACCGGTGTATTATTGAGAAACGCACTCATCGCTGCCACCGGAGCCATCAAGCGAATCTGAGCATGCAGAAGTGATCGTGGACGCCCCAGTACCGAGTGTACAATCCAGCCTATACCTCCGGTTTCACGCAAGCCAGCCACAACGATGTAGAGCACTCCTACGGTCACCATTCCTTCATTTGCCAGACCCGACAGCGCCTGTTCTGGTGAGAGCACACCCGCCAGTAGCAATAACGTTAAGCCTCCAACCAAAACTATATCTGGCGAATACCGGGTCAGTGCCAACGTGCTGAAACACAGGGTGGTAACAGCAATAGAGTACCAGCCTTCCCAACCCATATCGTTAACCTTTATTTTTTATATATTATTAAGAATAGTATAAATAGCAGTGAATATACCAAGGTAGTCGAATATAAGTCAGCCAGACTTTTCGTGTTCGCTTCGGGTCGTTAAAAGGCGCTCACCAGATTCCTGGAATCAATCGATAACGCGTCTGTTTAGCATACTCAGGATAACCTTCCAACTCCGTGTTCAGGGTGCGATCCTCCAGGTAAGTACGAATAATAAGCAGCAGTGTCAAGAGTACCGAAAGAATTAACGCATAGCGTGAGCCCAGAGCTACAGGTACTGCAAACAACAAAACAATTACTACAGTGTACATGGGGTGACGCACCAGTGCGTATGGTCCAGTAGTAACTACCTGATGACCACGATTTTTATCTATTTTTACTACTTGCGAAAGATAAGTGTTCTCACGCATCACCCAAGCAAGAAACAGAAAGCTGGGCAGGTGCACAAGCATTGCAAAAATATTTGCCCATAGTGGCAGGGGCTCACTCCACTCGTAACGCACTACATCAAAACCGGGAATGAGATAGAGCCCGAAGCCAGCAACAATAAACATCAGCATCAATAGCTTATCCCAAAGCTTCTGCTCCTTATGCAGCGGCACAAGCTTCATCCTTTCTGCCAGTAGTGCAGGATCATGATGTAGCAAAAACCGGGTCATAACAATCCCAAACAGGGCCCACAGGCCGACCAATGTCCATGCTTGCCACCATTTCCATGTTCCCGCTGGCCAGAGAAGTGCGACAGCAAATAAAGACATACGCACAAACAAGCTCAACCATATCTTGACGTTATTATTCATCCTTCATGAGCATACTACTCATGATACCGATTGTCTGCAGTCTCTTATAACACCGGCGCAGCACATGATCGTAGCCGGCTAAAGGCATCTTATATTCCTGTAACTTGACTCTATAAGTAACACTACTATCTTTATATATAGAGATCAGGAATGAACAAACTAGCCGATGAAGAACAAACTGTTGCCATACAGGGAATAGTTAACAAGAAACAAATTATTGCTGCAGTAATCTTTGCTGCACTGGCGGTATATATCTCCAGCATTGTACCGACGATAGAGATCGCCTGGGTCAGCGCCATCCTTGTACTAACCATCTATCTCTTTGTCTTTGAGATCGTCAGTGTCGATGTTGCTGCTGCCTCTATCATGGTGCTACTGGGGCTGACGAGTTTACTGGCACCCTTCATGGGACTGGAGCAGGGACTGGTCGATAACAGGCACCTGTTCGATGGCTTTTCTTCCAATGCAGTAATGTCGATCATCGCTGTCATGATCATCGGTGCCGGGCTGGATAAAACCGGCATCATGAGCAAAGTGGCTGCCTTTATCCTTAACATGGGTGGCACGACTGAAAAACGTATCATCCCGATCATTTCTGCAACGGTCGGTTTTATCTCCTCTTTCATGCAGAACGTGGGTGCCGCCGCCCTGTTCCTGCCAGTGGTTTCACGTATCTCGGCACGCTCCGGCCTGCCGATGTCGCGTCTACTCATGCCGATGGGTTTCACCGCCATACTCGGTGGCACCATGACCATGGTCGGCTCCAGTCCGTTGATCCTGCTCAATGACCTGATGCTGACATCAAACAGGGCTTTACCTGCCGAGCATCAGATGGAACCCTGGGGATTGTTCTCTGTGACACCCGTG
>JABDRN010000120.1 GCA_013041745.1 Gammaproteobacteria bacterium | reverse complement strand
GCGCTGGGGCATGTCAAAAGAAATTGGCCCGGTTGATCTGCGCGATAGCGAGGAGCATCCGTTCCTGGGCAAGGAAATGGCCCAGCCTCGCCACTTTTCCGAAAACTCTGCACAGGCGGTGGACAAGGCGGTAAAACAACTCCTGGGCGATGCTGAAAAACAGGCTATCGATATAATCGCAAAACACCGGAAACAGCTGGATAACCTGATCAATGAACTTGAAGAGCATGAAACCCTGGACCAGGAGCAGGTTAAGGTTTGTCTCGGCAACAAAGTAAGCCAGTTAAAAACGACGAGCACAAAATCCAGTAACAACTAAGCAGTTTGATATAAGTGGGAAATAAGTGGGGTCAGACCACGATCATTCTTTCTTAGATGATATGCCCTGTTTAATCGTGGTCTGACCCCTATTGTTCTATTATTTAATCACATGTTGTAATTGATCAAATTTTAATCCCTACGTCCCCTTTTATTTGCGACCCCTTTTATTTGATAGGCATTATCAGGAACAAGATATATATCTGAAGTCAGAGTCACTGTCTTCGTCGTAAAATAACACAAGCCAGATACTATACTGGGTCGAGTAAACTAGTTTTAGCTCATACCTGAAAGCCGTGCTGTTATCACCATCCGGTGTTTCGTAGATGGTTTCATTGACGTGATAATGGCGTCCGAGAAGAACATCCTCCTCATCGATCTGTAAATTTGCGCCAGGATCAGTTGCACCTCGGTTAACAATCCATAATGTCATATCAGCGATCACTTCACCTGCACTATTTGTTGTGTAATTGCATTGAGAATCAACGATGTCATAGTCACTGACCTGGCTGTATTGGGTTGCTGACACGACCACCCTATCTCGTACGCTATCGACGCAGCCATCATTCGCCACAAGCTCAAAGATGTAGTCGCCCTCAACGTCTGGGGTAAAGTAAGTATACATACTCGATGTGTCGCTTAATGTCGCTGAGCTACCTGCCGGTTTAGAAATGAAAGTCCATTCATAGTCAAGCAGCCACTCTGAAGAAGAACCGAGATCGACATCATAACTGTCTCTACCGTCAAGACGTACAGGCAGACCTAAAACCACATCCTGATCATCACCGGCATCCGCGACGGGCGGCGTGTTGCCCGTACATGAGGGCGTGGCTGTAATAGTGACTCTGTCAATATTACTGTCCGTTTTGCCGTCATTCACGACCAGGCGGAGTGTATAGATTCCATCAACATCAGCACTGAATGTCGGGCTGACTGACGTGGCTGATGATAAAGCACAACAACTCGTCGAAGGCTTTGACTGAAATTTCCACAGATAACTGAGCGAATCCCCATCCGGATCGAGGCTGCTGCTGCCATCTAGTGTTACCAGGGAGCCGGTAGTAACGTTTTGATCTGAACCGGCATCGGCAACGGGTGGATTATTGGCAGTCGCTGCGGCCGTAATCCTGACGCTATCGATATTACTATCAAACTTGCCGTCGTTGACGACCAGGTTAATCACATAAACCCCGTCTATATCCGGGGTGAACGACGGACTCACACTGGTAGCAGCCGATAAGGCCGAGGCACTACCTGCCGGTCTGGATGCAAGCGTCCATGAATACCTTAGCGCATCACCATCCGGATCCGAGCTGCCACTGCCATCCAGGGTGACAAGCAGGCCGGTAACAACATTGGCATCTGCACCAGCATCAGCAACGGGTGGATTATCGGCGGTAGATCCTGCAGTAATCGTGACATTATCAAATCCACTGTCAGCCTTGCCATCGTTGACGACCAGGCTAATGATATAGACACCATCAATATCGGGCGTAAAAGACGGATTCACGCTGACCGCGTCAGATAAAACTGCTTTGCTGCTCTTTGGTTTTGAGTGAAGCGACCAGATATAGCTCAGCGCATCACCATCCGGGTCCCAGCTCGCACTACCATCCAGCGTTACCTGCGAACCAGTAATAACACTTATATCATTACCTGCATCAGCTACTGGTGGGTTTTCAGCAGTAGCGCCTGCAGTAATCGTGACGGTTTCAACGCGGCTATCTGCGGTGCCGTCATTAACCACGAGACTGATAACATAGATGCCATCTACATCGGGTGTAAAAGAGGGATTCTCGCTTTGTGCATCAGATAAAGTTGCTGTACTACCTGGCGGTTTGGATTGAAAAGACCATAGATAATCAAGAGCGTCACCGTCTGGATCGTAGCTGTCACTGCCGTCTAATTTGACGGGAAGCCCGGTAATAACATTGAGGTCTATGCCCGCACTAACCAGGGGTGCCGTATTGTTATCTTCAGCTGATTGATTATTCTCTTCATCCGAAGTACAGCTGTAAGTAAAATACAGAAGAATACTCGCAAGAGCTAAGAAAGTTATGCTTTGTTTTATCAAAATATAATCCTGATTTGATATTCATTATATTCTTCCA
>JABDRN010000106.1 GCA_013041745.1 Gammaproteobacteria bacterium | reverse complement strand
ACCAGGCAGACGGCGGTTACACACTATCGATCAAACTCATTCAGCGACAACAGGGTCCTGCCTACGAGCTACAATTACCGATCGAAGTCAGATTGCAAGGCGACAAAAATATACATCGCAAAACTATTCGCCTGACCAGTAAAGACGATGTCATCACCTTATATTTCAACAAGCCGCCGCAGGCGTTAACGATAGATCCTGGCTTTGATGTGTTTCGGCTGCTGCAAGATGATGAACGTCCGGCTTCATTAGGTCGTCTGTTCGGCGCGAAGAAACAGTTGCTGGTGATGCCTGCTGAGGCCTCGAAAGCACAGATGCAGGCATGGAAAAAACTGGCGGAATCATGGTCCAGTCGCTATAAAAATGTAACGCTGGCATTTGATAAGGAGATAGAGTCGGTACCTGAGGATGCTTCACTCTGGATACTGGGCTGGAATAACGCATTACTGAAAGACCGGCAACACCACTTCACTATTCGATATCCGGTCTCTGCGACAGAGACGTTCTCACAATCATTATCTGGTAACAAGGCGAGCATCGACAGACAGCAGCTTGATGCTGAAAAACATGCCGTGGTACTACTGGATGCTGATAGCAACCGAACCGCTCAGGGATTTATCGGCGCGCAAGATCCGGAAGTAATCGCTTCGCTTGCAAGAAAACTGCCGCATTACAGCAGTTATGGCCAACTCGTTTTTAAATTGCCAGAAGTAAAAAATATAATCAAACAACGTCTGCCGGCACTCAACTCACCGATGACCTGGAAGTCAGGTCAATAATCTACCGCCTCTATACTGGCTGATCACATCCCGCTGCTCACCGCATAAAGCATCATGATAAGCATTCATTGATTAAAAAACGACTCACAGAGCAGATTAAATACTATGTTTTTTTCGAAGTAATACGCATTAAATTCGAATTATATAAACGGAACAACAATGTATAAATACAGTCACTATGACGAGCGTTAATCATTATGACATGCGGATGGCTGCTATTTCATTCGCCCAAATACAGACAGGAGAATAAAAATCATGAGTTTAAATAATCTACTCAACCAGTTCCTGGGATCTACCCCATCTTCCGCATCAGATAATCAAGGGCAATCACAGGGGCTGTCACAAACGTTATCTGGCCTTGCCAGCAATATACCAGGCGGTCTCGCAGGTGGCGCCGCGGCGGGTGGAATAATGGCTTTATTGATGAGTAATAAGTCTGCACGCAAATATGCTGGCACAGCGGCTAAATACGGTGGAGCAGCCATACTCGGTGGTCTTGCATTCAAGGCTTATAAAAACTGGCAGAACAACGATCCGGCCGCATCACAACAGGCATCCACCTCGCAGGTAGCAGCCAGTAGTGAGGAGACTTTCCATCAGCAGGCTATCGAACATTCCACGGAAAGCGAAAACGAATTTGAGATGAATATTATAAAAGCCATGATCGCTGCTGCCCGGGCGGATGGTCATATCGATGCCCAGGAACAGCAGAGTATTTTTCAGGCAGTAGAAAAAATGCAGCTGTCGGCTGAAGACAAAGCTATCGTTTTTGATAGCTTACAAAAAGATATCCCTGTCAAAGAACTGGCTCACGGCATCAGTACAATGGAGCTAAAAGCTGAGATCTATCTTGCTTCCTGCCTCGTCATAGACCCTGATCATCCTGCTGAGCGTGAACATCTTGATAAGCTAGGGGCAGAACTTGCTCTGCCCAGAGAATTATTACAACAGTTGGAGTTACAGGCACATCAGGCATATGCTGAGGCAGCCTGAATCTCAATATTCATCGATGCACGGGTCTGCAACTCAGACCCGTGCAGCTTATGCATCTATATCTTTTCCATCAACCTGAAACCCCGTTATCTGTTATTGCTGTAAACCAGTGATGACAGCTATACGTCAGGTCAGTGTAATTTCCACCTGGTCAGACAGTTCCGTCAGAGCAAATCCATAACTTCGATTTTTTCGAACATTTTACTATATTAATTCGATTTGAATTTGTATCAGCAGGCTATAGATTAGTGATATATTGATTCGAAAAAATATAACAGGGAGACTTTTGTTGAATACTAAATCGAAACTGGCCAACGACCTTTTAGCATCTACTTATAGTGTTTTCGATGTGCCATGTGATAACCGGGCATACAGCAACATCACTCGATCATTTCAATAATGATGACTATGAAATCACTCCGATCATCAGCAAAGTTGAGCTTGGCCCTGCTCGCCTTCTGGCTGATATTGACAGCGGGCGACCCGGCATCATTGATCATTGCAGCCCTCTTTATCGTACTGGCGATATTGTTGAAACCACCCGTTGATCACAGCACCCGTAAAACCAGGCTGAATCTAAACTTCAGCGGAGTGCTGCAATTTGCCTGGTTTTTTATGCTTGAATCACTACGCGGAGGAATAGACGTCAGTCGTCGTGTACTATCTGTCAGACCAAGAGTCGATGCTGTTTTTTATGACTATTCGATGCGCTTGCAGAGACCCTATGCGCAACAGCTGTTCATCAGCAGCATCAGTTTGTTACCCGGTACATTGTGCGCAGACCTGGATAACCAGCAATTACATATACATACACTTGATCGACACATGGACACCCCTGAGGGGATCAGGCAACTTGAGTCTCTGGTCGGCAAGATATTCGGTGAAGCATTATGACAACCGGCAGCGCTTCTTCATTATTGACCATCGCACTGCTGCTCGCACTCATCATTTTGCTGATCAGCCTGTTCATCGGTCTCATCCGTGCCTGGCTCGGTCCGAGTGTGGAAGACCGCTTCAGTGCTATCTTATTGATCGGTACCGGTGGTGTGGCGATATTATTGATCCTGGCCATCGTGTTACAGATAGCAGCACTTTATGATGTGGCCCTGGTACTGGCGTTACTGGCGGTGGTGGGTACTGTCGCATTGACACAGAGCGAGAACACTCATGATTGATATCATGGCGATACTGCTTATCTTTTTCGGGCTGTTCTTTTTTCTCTCCGGCAGCATAGGTTTACTGCGCTTACCGGATGTCTTTTCACGGCTGCATGCTCTTGCCAAGGCAGATAATATCGGCCTGGCTTTTGTCACCCTCGGCGTCATCATGCTCGAGCCCAATATATTGAATGATATCAAGGTGGTCATCATCTGGTTACTTGTCATGGCAGCCAGTGCTATCTCATCACACCTGATAGCAAGACGCGCGCTACGGGAGCATCGTGGCGATGATTGAAATACTCTGGTTCATCTTTGATATCATGCTGGTATTGCTCTTACTCGCACTGGCCTGGACCACTTGCTCGACACAGGATGTAATGCGAGCTGTCACCCTGTTTATCGCTATGGGCCTGTTGCTGGCGGTAATCTGGGCACGTCTGAAAGCCCCTGACCTGGCCCTTGCAGAAGCTGTCATCGGCGCCGGCATCTCGGGAGCGTTACTATTAAGTGCTATCAAAGACTACCCTTCAAACCTCATGGTCAGTCATCGTTCACCAGTGATGCGCGGCATGATCAATATATTCACCATAGCCTTGACCATCCTCATGAGCTGGGCAGTCTGGCATGGCATAGAGATGAGCGATGGCAAACGACTATCCGAACAGGTAGCGTCACAGCTATCGATCAGTGGTGTCAGTAATCCGGTCACTGCCGTGTTATTAAATTTTCGTGCCTACGATACTTTGCTGGAGCTGGCGGTGGTATTGACTGCGGTTTTAACGGTACTCATACTCAACGAGAAACGTGCTGATCACAAAGTCATAAGCCCGTTACTGCAGGGCATGACACGATGGCTGGTTCCTCTGCTGGTCATCACTTCTGGTTACCTGTTATGGGTCGGTGCTCACGCACCGGGTGGCGCCTTCCAGGCAGGTGCCATGCTGGCAGCAGCGATGATACTGCTGCAGTTAGCCTATCCATCTATTCACCAGGGATTCAACCTGTACCTGTTAAGGCTGCTGCTGGTAATCGGGATCCTCATTTTTGTGCTGGTCGGCCTATGGATGATGTTACTCAATGATGACTTTCTGGCTTATTCTCCAGCGTGGGCCGGCAGCCTTATCTTGATCATCGAGACCGCTGCCACTTTGTCTATCGCCACCGCGCTGACGCTGGCTTACCTTGGCGGCAGACCCACAGGCTGGGAAAACGGACTGAAAAAAAGTGCATCGCACAAAGACTCTCATACAGATAACGGGAGAGTAAAATGATCAGCGAACAGCTGCTATATTCACTGGCGGGTATTGGCTTATTTGCTATAGGCTTACGCGCCACCCTGTTACATCATATGTTGTTACCACGATTGTTGGCACTAAATGTCTGTGGTGCCGGGGTATTCCTCATCTTTATCGCCATCGCTTATGCAGGTGTCGAGAATATGGCCGACCCGGTGCCACAGGCACTGGTACTGACCGGTATCGTTGTCGCTGTCAGTGCCACGGCAATGGCGTTGGCCCTGGGCAGAAGATTAGAGGCACTTAAAGATGAGTGATGCCATCATCTGGGTGATCATGATCCCGTTACTCGGTAGCTTGATCAGCCTCACCTGGTCACGTTATGCCAGCTTCATTGCGATTACCAGTAACATGCTCGCACTCGCTGCCAGTATTATCATCGTTAGACAGGTCTATCAGTCCGGACCGTTTATCCATCAGCTGGGAAGCTGGCAGACGGGTCTGGGTATAAGCCTGCGAGCTGATGCATTGTCATCCATCTTGTTAGTGATGAGCATGTCGGTTATCAGTGCAGCGACCTTTTATGCCAGCACCTATTTTACCGATGCTGTTAAAAGAGCGCGTTTCTGGCCACTATGGCTGATGCTTGTGGTCGCACTAAATGCCCTGTTATTGTCCGGTGACCTTTTCAACCTCTATGTGACACTGGAATTACTGGGTCTTTCGGCCATTGCCCTGACAGCGCTCAGTGATAACCGTGCGGCTTTGCAGGCCGCGATCCGTTACCTCAGTATAGGTTTACTCGGCTCACTGGTCTTTCTTGCCGGCGTAGCGCTTGTCTATACGGGATATGGCACCCTGGACCTGGCTACGCTTTCAAACGTAGTGCAGGCTTCGCCTTTAAGCCAGGTAGCTTTTGGCCTGATGACCGCTGGGTTATTGATCAAGTCGGCATTATTCCCGCTGCATTTCTGGTTACCCTCGGCGCATGCCAGCGCCCCGGCACCGGTCAGCGCGGCATTGTCAGCCCTGGTGGTGAAGGTTGCTGTCTACATACTGCTGAGATTATGGATAGATGTATTTGACCCTGTACTAACCCCGTTTTCAGCAATGTTGCTGGGAATGCTCGGTGCCATCGCGGTAATCTGGGGATCCTGGCAGGCTCTGCAGGCACAGCGTTTAAAGTTAATGGCGGCCTACTCTACCGTGGCCCAGATAGGTTATCTGTTTATCTTCCTGCCGCTGATCGTCGCCTTACCAGATGGACCGTTAAAGGATGCCGCCTATACAGCCCTGTTATTGATGGCGCTCACCCATGGATTTGCCAAGAGTGCTTTTTTCCTCAGCGCCGGCGTCATCCAGCAGTACTGCGGGCATGATCGTATCGCTGAACTCGGCGGTACAGCACGAGCATTACCATTAACCATCTTCGTCATCGCCCTGTCAGGTGTAGCACTGATCGGCCTGCCGCCCAGCGGCAGTTTTCTCGGCAAGTGGCACTTGATCTCAAGCAGTTTACACGCAGGGCAATGGTGGTGGGTGCCGGTGATCGCTGCAGGCTCCATCCTTGCAACCGCTTACGTTTTTCGTATCCTCGGCCATGCCTTTGCTCCGGGAGAAGGTGTCGACCAGGTATTGAAATGGGGACGTGAAGAGATCCCTGCACTCATACTGGCGTTGCTGGCCACCTTGATACTCGGATTTGGCTCCGCCGGATTATGGGATTTCGTCAGTCAACACAATGGTTTTCCAGGGGGCTGATATGGATATTTTTGATAGCCTGCCGCTGCTCATCCTGTTAAGTTCATTATTACCCGGGCTGGCAATTTTTCTGGTCAGGGAAGAGAGCCATGTCCTGCGCACCAGTCTAAACCTGTTTGGTGCGTTAACGAAATTAGGCCTCGTCGGCCTGATGATCTGGGGCGTGTTTCACGAATGGGTCAGCGATATGCGCTGGCAGATCGCACCCGGGCTGGAACTGGTATTACATGCGGACGCATTATCCGTCGTCTTCGTCACGCTCTCAACCGTGCTGTGGCTGGTCACTACCATCTATGCTATCGGCTATCTCGAGCACTCGCCACACCGCAGCCGGTTTTTCGGATTCTTCAGTCTATGTGTGACGGCGACAGTCGGTCTTGCCCTCGCTGGCAACCTGTTCACCTTCGTCATCTTTTATGAACTGCTGACCCTGGCTACCTATCCGCTAGTCGCCCACAAGGGCACACCAGAAGCGGTGCGTGGCGCCCGCATCTACCTGACCTATACACTCGGCGGCGGCGTGTTGCTGCTCATCGGTGTTGTCTGGCTGCACACCATAGCCGGGCCGATTGATTTTCAGGAACGTGGCGTTCTCTCTGACCTGACACACCTCGACCCCTGGACGCTGCGCTGGATCTTCCTCTTCATGATCATCGGACTGGGCGTCAAGGCTGCGCTGTTTCCACTGCATGGCTGGCTGCCACAGGCGATGGTGGCGCCGGCCCCGGTCAGCGCCTTGTTGCATGCGGTAGCCGTAGTCAAGGCCGGTGCATTTGGCATTATCCGCGTGGTCTATGACGTATTTGGCGTGGAGTATGCGGACGCGCTGGGACTGCTGCCATTTCTCGGCGCGATCGCCGCTTTTACCATCGTCTATGGCTCGGTGAAAGCACTCTCACAGGATCATCTGAAACGGCGACTGGCATACTCCACCATCAGCCAGGTCTCTTACATCGCATTAGGCACCGCGATACTGGGGCCGCTGGCAACGATCGGCGGTATCGTCCACCTGGTGCACCAGGGAGTGATGAAGATCACCCTGTTCTTTGCTGCAGGCAACTATGCTGAAACGCTGGGCATTCACCATGTCAGCGAGATGGATGGCGTCGGCCGGCGAATGCCAGCGACGACGCTGGCTTTCTCGATTGCAGCACTCGGTATGATCGGCATTCCACCGATTGCCGGTTTTATCAGTAAATGGTACCTCGGGCTGGGAGCATTACAGGCTGGTGCCGGATTATGGGTGATCCCGGTGCTGGTAGCGAGCAGCCTGCTGAATGCAGCTTACTTTCTACCGATCCTGTATCGCGCCTGGTTTAAGCCAGCAGTTGTGAAATGGCCGGCGGAAAAGCCACGGTCGGGACGCTGGGAGATATCCGGTGCGCTGATGTGGCCGCCCGTGATCACCGCAGTACTGGCCCTGCTATTTGGCCTTTTTGCCGGGGCCCCGTTCAGCCCGCTTGAATGGGCAACGCTGATCGCGACGAGGGAGTATTGATCATGTTTGCAGACTATCTATTGATCGCCACGCCCCTGCTGCCTTTACTGCTGGCGCTGTTGATACCGATGCTTCGCTCGGCTCATATTATGATCCTGGCACCAGTGACGGCATTGTTGGCAGCTTTACTGATACCGGTCAACAGCAGTATCTATCTACCCTGGCTGCTGACCGGGGTGTACTGGAAGCTTGACAGCATCAGCCAGTTATTCCTCTTTTTCAGCGCATTGATCTGGCTGGTAACCAGTCTGTATGTTATCTATGCACACGATGATCAGGTCAAACGAAGCATTTACCGCTGTTTATTCATGCTCGCCATGGCCGGTAATATGCTGCTCATCGTCGCTGCCGATATGACCAGTTTTTACCTGGGTTTCGCCATGATGGGCCTATCTGCCTATGGCATAATCCTGCGACCATCACAACGTGCCCGACGCGCAGCGCGAATTTACCTGGGGTTTACCCTGGTCGGTGAACTGGCTTTATTCATCGCCATGTTGATCCTGTTCAGCAGCAGTGATTCGATCTTATTCACCGATCTTCAACAGCAAGCCATACCTGACCTTGCCGTCGCATTTTTACTGCTCGGTTTTGGCATCAAACTCGCGTTACCGGGACTGCATCCATGGTTGCCGCTGACCTACACTGCGGCACCTTTGATCAGTGTCGCGGTACTGAGTGGTCCGATGATGAAGGCCGGTCTACTTGGCTGGATACGCTTTCTTCCATCCGGTGCGGAAAACCTGCAGACCTGGGGTGGTGTTTTGATCTGGCTGGGTGTCGCAGGATTACTGCTTGGCTCGATACTGGCATTGATGCAATATCGTGCCAGTGCCATTCTGGCCTATTCAAGTATCGCCAAGATGGGGCTGGTCAGCAGTCTGTTTGGTTATTCGCTGGCGCACCCGGAGCAGGCTGAACTGGTGATTGCTGCCCTGGTGCTGTTCGCCATGCATCATCTGCTGGTCAAGTCTGCGCTCTTCATCGGCCTCGATGATTACCAGCAGCGCCGTGGTCAATCCCGAATATTTTTTGGCCTGGTAGTGTTATCGCTTAGCCTCATCGGACTACCGTTCAGCGGTGGCTCAGCTGCGAAGTCCGCACTCGATCTGGCGACAGACGGTGACCTGGGTCTGTTACTGATGCTTTCCGGTTTTGCCACAGCCTTGATGATGATGCATTTTCTGACAACTTTAAGAACACAGACCATGACAGGGAATCATATACCTGGGCACAGTGTCTCTCGCATGAATGTAAACCTGGCCTGGTGGCTATTGCTACCTATCGCCTGGTTCGGTCCCTTTATGCCAGGTTCTATTCTATTCGAAGCCAAGAGCTTACTGCTCATCGCTATAGCGATCGCACTGTTTTTCTACATTCGTCAGGGCTGGAGCAGAGCTTCAACACTGGCACTTGTTTTCCAACCCGGTGATATCTATCACCTGTTTAAAAATGTACGTCTAACAAACCCTGTTCTAGTCAAACGCGACCATAGCTCGTCAGCACTGTTTACATGGCCACAACCCAGACCCGGTAAATCTTCAAGCAGTCCGTCACTTACTATACCAGGCCTGCTCTGGTTTGCTGTACTGACATTACTCATCATCAGTTTATTAGTACCGTCATAACGAAAGCATCAGGAGAAATCATGAAACGTTTCAAGAACATATTATTTTTTGCCGATGGCTCGGAAGAGATTACTCCCGCCCTGAAGCGAGCCGTGCAGCTGGCCGAATCTAACCATGCTCGTTTGACCGTGGTTGATGTTATCGAGCCTGTCAAAACACCAGGTGAAATCTCCTCGCGGCTTGATATCGATCTCAACGAGTTGCTCAAAGAGCACCGCAAACAGGTACTGGAAACACTCAGCCAGTCGATCGAGCAAAGTGACAGTCTTATCTACACCAGGATTCTAACAGGCATACCTTTTGCTGAAGTCATCAAGTATGTGCAGAGTGGCGATTTCGACCTGTTGATCAAGATGGCGCGACCCCCTGCCGGTATCAGTGAAAAACTGTTTGGCAGTGTCGATCTCCACCTGTTGAGAAAATGTCCTTGTCCGGTACTCATCGACAGGCCCAACTCGGCTGCGAGTTACCAGCGAATACTGGCTGCGGTGGACACTAATTCTTCAGCCACTGAGGGCTGTGACGATCTGATCATGCAACTGGCCACCTCTCTCAGCAAACGTGAGAATGCCGAGATCGATATCGTACATGCATGGGAGCTGCCATACGAATCCACTTTTCGCAGCGGCCGTTTCAGGCTGGCTGAGGTAGAGTTGAAATTGTTACTCAAGTTCGAAGCAGAGAAGCATCAGGCCAGACTACAGGCATTATTAGAACGCTATGAGATGACCATCGATGATGAAAATGTCCACCTGGTAAAGGGCGATGCCGCTGAATCGATCAACCAGGTGGCCAAGCAGAATAACAGCGATATCATCGTCATGGGCACCCTGGGTCGGGTCGGGATACCAGGATTGTTTATCGGTAATACGGCCGAGGAGATATTCCAGACAACCAGATGTTCGGTGCTCGCAGTCAAACCTATCGGCTTTAAATCACCGGTCGAATAATCTCTCAATTAAAATGATCACTAAGACGGTAAAAACTAATTTGTTATCTCTGCCGAACGGCCCATTAAAAAACTGACCTTTTATCATGGTAACTACCTTCATGGTGTTAAACCTGTTTATCGGCATCATCGTCGATGCTATTGCCACGGTAAAAGAGCAGGATAACACGGACAGGCGGCACCAGTTCTCAAGTAAACAGGATATCGATCAGATACGCCAGGATATAGCCATACTGCAAGGCCAGCTGGACCAATTACTGCAGCGGACGACTATCGAGGCTTCACAGAAAAGATCTGAATAATCTATTCATTATTGAGAGATCTGAGTCATTAGAGGCGAAGCAGCTATCACCAAGCAGCCTGTAATGGCCGATACGAGCCGCACAGGACACTATTCTTTTGATGGTCTCTGAGCATAGGCGTCATCGAATATGCTCTCCAGTATCGCATTTGCTCCACGCAGCTGGTCGATAACTTTTTTAGCCCAATCGAAGTACTCCTGGCGCCGATCCAGTGACCATGAAGGTGGCGGATTTAATGACATGTCTCGAAGCTTGCTGATCTTGTCAGCCAGTATGATCAGCTGTGCCTGGTTACATATATGCGGTGCATGATCTATCTGAGCCTGTTTACGTTCGTGCCTGTGCAGTGATGTATCATCGGTGACATCCATCACGATATCTTTTATCTCGACACCAAACTCGGCCTCTAACTCTTCAGCTATGGTTTCGGTATCCTCGATAGTATCGTGCAGTAGTGCGCCACAGATCACATTGACATCGGTGACATGGGCTTCGTTACAAAGGATATTGGCTAATGAGATCGGATGGTTGATATAAGGTGATGCTTCGATATCTCTCCTGCGCTGGTTCTTATGTTTTCTGGCAGAGAACTCTAACGCCTTAAGGATCAGTTTGAGATCTTTTTCTTCTACAACCATTCAGAACCCCGCTGTCTCATCAGCCTGTAATACATCTATCGATGTACTCGGTCTTTGATACGCCGTCGGCCACTAACTCGGCCTGGGTTGATCGGAGTTCCATTCTTCGATCTCGATATCATCGCCCTTCTTTTTCAGAGAGAAGTCGATACCAGCACAGAGATCGGGGTACTTTTCATGGATACGTTTGCAGCGTTCGATGGCTTTTTCATTGTGCATGACGAAAGTAAACTGCTGAGACATCCTGGCTATCTTCTTCTCTGCCCCTGCCTTCTGTTTCATCAGTTTGAATACAACAAAGATCAGTATAACGACTATCGCAATTGCAGAAGCTGTTAGATTATCCATTTTTCAAATCCCCTCTTTATGATTGTTATAATCTGTGAAAAATTCTATTGTAATATATCTGACCTTACAAGCTATCACATAACAGTTAATCATGGATAAATTCTTCAGTATCAGCAGTCAGCAGGATACCCCGCAAGCCGTTATCAGCGATTGCCTGCAACAGATCGATTCAGCACCTGCTGAAGCAAACTTCGGCTTCATCTATGTCACCGATGCGATGACAGCAGACTTGTCGGACCTTTTGAATCGATGTAAAGCTGTAACCGGCATCGAACATTGGGTCGGCAGCATCGGCCTGGGGATCATCTCTACAGGCCAGGAAATCTATGATTCACCAGCGGCCAGTATCATGCTGGCAAACTTTGCTGATGATACCTTCAGTATGGTGCCATTGATCGCTAAACAGCAGGATATCGCCACACTTCTGCAATGGCCACGCGAGTTCGCCACCAATTTTGGCATTATTCATGGCGACCCGTTAAACCCTGACACGCAGGACATAATCGAGAGCTTACAACAACAGCTCGAAAATGGTTTTATCGTTGGCGGACTGACCTCTGCTCGAGGTGAGCACCTGCAGATAACGGACGAGGTGACAAGTGGCGGCATCTCCGGCGTGCTGTTCTCAGAAAACGTCGGCGTCATCACCAACCTGAGCCAGGGCTGCAGCCCAGTCGGTGAAAAACACCGTATCGATAAGGCCCAGGAAAACGTCGCATTCCTGCTCGATAAAGATCCTGCGCTGCAGGTACTGATGCAGGACATGGACCTAGACAGTTATCAGCAGCTGCAGGAAGCAGCAGCAGAAGTATTCATCGGCCTGTGTATAAGTGGCAGTGACAGAAGCGATTATACGGTGCGCAACCTCGTCGGTATCGATACCGATCACGACATCTTCGCGATCAACGATTATTTGACCGAGGGTAACGAGATCATCTTTTGCAAGCGTAATAAACAGACTGCGATCGATGATATGCAGCACATGCTGGATAACCTTGCCGCCCGGCTAAAGAAAAAACCACGCGGCGGCCTCTATGTTTCCTGTCTCGGACGCGGTCGTGGCCAGTTTGGTAATGACTCAGAAGAGATAAAGATGATACAAGACACGCTGGGAGACTTCCCGTTGACCGGATTCTTTGCCAACGGCGAGATCCATCACAATAAGCTCTATGGTTACACCGGCGTTCTTACCCTGTTCACCTGATACCTGCCACTGACCAGTGCCGGAGTTTATTTTTCATCATCACAGCTGAGCATCACCAGCACAGCCTAGTCGAGTGCTGTCATTCAAGTACCAGCGGCTTAACCGGCGCTTCCATCCAGTCATCATTATTCCTCCAGTCATAATCCGGAGCATCGACATAGATTTCCACCTCGTTACCATCCGGATCTCTCAGGTAGATACTCTGACTGATGGTATGGTCAGATAAGCCATCGATCGGATAATTCATCGCCAGTAGTCTCTGGTAGAAGGTTTTTAGCTCATCCAGGCTATCACCCACTTTCCAGCCGACATGGTATAGACCGATCCGTTTACCCTGCGGAGGTCCGTCAGCGTTGCCGACCTGTATCAGCAACAGTTCATGATGTGTGCTGCCGCCGCTGAGCAAGGCTGCACGGTTATTAAATATAGAGCCTTTCACATCAAGACCTACGATATCTTTATAGAATCTCACTGATGTCTGCAGATCGCGTACATAGAATACTACATGTCCGAGTGTCGTCATGGTTGCCTCGATTGCTTGATTTTTATCCCGCTGTTCTCTTGATAACATCCTGTTAGATAAGCCCTGCTTTGATTAGATCCCCGGTGATTAAATTTTTAATGCGTTGACGCCCGATTCTACTATTGTTTTCCTCGCTATCTGCTATGTTCTAGTGAGATATCAACAAAAAAACAGATTATGAGCAAAGAACAAGCGAGCAATCCACTGGAACGTTATATGAAGGTCATGGCTGATAACCAGGCGGCTGACATGTATTTTGTGACCGGTGCACCACCAAACATGAAGTCAAACGGTAAGACCATACCGGTATCTAAAATCCCGTTTAAAGCCGGTCAGATCAAGAGCCTGGCCTATGCCCTGCTGACAGAAGAACAGATAAGCGAATTTGAAGCAGAGCAGGAAATAAACGTCAGTTTCGGACTGCCGCAAATCGGACGCTTTCGTGTCAATATTTTCGTACAACGTACCGAAGTCTCGATGGTAATTCGCTATATCAAGGAATCCATACCTGATATGGAAGAACTCGGCTTACCTAAAGTGTTAAAGAGCTTAATCATGGAGAAAACCGGGCTGGTACTGGTCGTCGGTTCGACAGGCTCTGGTAAATCGACCACGCTTGCTTCGATGATAAATTATCGTAACAACCGTGAAACCGGGCATATGCTGACTATCGAAGACCCGATAGAATTTGTCTTCAAACATGATAAGTCTATTATCTCGCAACGCGAGATTGGTATAGACACCAAGTCATTCGAAAATGCATTGCGTGAAGCCATGCGTGAAGCGCCTGAAGTGATCATGATCGGTGAATCTCGTGACCGGGAAACCATGCAGGCGGCGATCAATTTTGCTGATACCGGACATCTATGTCTGACCACCCTGCATGCGGTCAACTCCAACCAGGCACTGGACCGTATCATGAATATGTTCCCCTCCGACATGCGCGAACACCTGCTGATGGACCTGTCATTGAACCTGAAAGCAGTGATATCACAACGCCTGCTTCCGGACAAAAATGGACAACTTGTCTGCGTGGTCGAAGTGATGAGAAATACACCGCATATTTCAGAATTGATACGTGAAGGTAATTTCAATGAGATCAAGGAGATCATGGAAAAAGGTGAAACCGATGGTATGCAAACCTTTGACCAGTCCCTGTTCAACCTTTACAAGGCAGACAAGATCACCAAGAAAAACGCTCTAAGTTATGCCGATTCCAGCAGCAACCTGGAATGGAAGATGAATTTTGGCACAGAACAGAGTTTCGGCTGAATTCCAATAGCTGTACAGAGACTTTTCCCATCAGATAAAGCGTTTACCCTGGCATGCCAGCTTAATCTGGCAGCCAGTAAACCATCTCTATCGCCAGACCATGTGCATCCTTCTGCGGCGCCACTGGCACAGTAGAATAATTACCATAACCATAGCGGGATGTTACGGCACAGACCATGGCATCGATGATATCGTCGTATGCCAGCTGCCGTCTCAGGTATAGTGACGCGGCCTGTTCGAACAGCTGATGACAGGTTTCGAAATATTTTTCCAGTATAGATAAGCGTTCCTGCTTCCCCTGCTCTTTCCTCTTGTTATGTTGCATTGCCTGTTTTCCATTAAGCGCCCAGAAACAGATCTCCGGATGGCATTCACGCATCACACCGTGAAGTGACTTGTGTGATAACAACAGGCTGTCGATGTCGCGTATTTTTGGCACGATGTTCCAACTCTGCTGGCTCAGGCCCCTTCCATTTGCACGTCGATTTATCGACTGTGCCTGCTCATAGCTGTCGGCCTGAAGCGTCTGTCTTGCTGGCGCCGGGAACACGCTGGAGGAGCGTTTTGGCCTCAGCAGTTTCCTGCCTTCCTTATCACACAGCCGTTCATCTACGCCCTTATCGAGAAGTCCAATAGGTATATCGATCATGATGCTATCGGCATGAGCAACATATTCACCGAGACCTTCAGTTTTTCCGACAACACGAAAAGACCAGTTATCGTCTTCATCCAGAGTGACGCAGAACCAGCCATCCTTGCAACCATCGATACCAATAAATTTCATATTCAAGTAACTCAGTTAACCAGAAAATTTTTTTAAATATACTTTAATCGACATTAATTAACCCCGTTTTCGCGCTACTTCATCAGCCAGCTGATTAACGATATTAGATTAACGAGAATAGAACTTACACTTCAGCCTGGTTAATTCCCGACATTCTCAGATATCAGAACAGCTCATACTGATCCTGAAAGATCGTTTCCATCGAGCTGCCGAATGCGGCCAGGATGGTATCGGCGATAGGTGTTAATTGTTTTTCTATGTAATGTTCGTAGTTTAATGCCGATGAATGACACTCAAGTGTTTCAGGGCCATTGACAGTAATAACATACTTGATCCAGCCTGCTCTCTTATAGCGAGATGGTCTACTGTTTTCGGCAAAGTACTTCTCGGCTTTGATCGCCGCCTGTGCATGGGGTGGAATGTTTTTCTTGTAGTCACTGAGTTTTTGTCTGAGCCTTTTTCTATAGACCAGCTTGTCATCAAGCTTGCCTGATTTTAGTGTGTCGACCGTCGAGCGTATATATTCCTCATAAGGTTGATCATTAAAAATACGTTGATATAGCTCCCGCTGGAACTCTCTCGCTATCTGCGTCCAGTCGGTCCTGACCGTTTCCAGCCCTTTGTAGATCAGGCGATGTTCACCATTACTGTCCAGCACGAGCCCGGCATAACGTTTTTTGCTGCCTTTTACTGAACCGCGGATCGTCGGCATAAAGAACCGGGTGAAATGTGTCTCAAACTCCATCTCCAGATACGATTCGATGCCGAAGGTGTCAGCGAGATAGTCTCTCCAGTAGTCGTTGATGATCTTGACCAGGTGATTACCGATGTCGTCAGCACTGTCGTTATCGAGCGAACCTTTCAACGAGACAAAGACCGAGTCGGTATCACCATAGATGACCAAATAACCTTCATCTTCGATAAGATCGACAGTGCGCTGGATAAGCTCATGGCCGCGTTTGGTGATTGATGATGTCAGGCGCGAATCATGTATACGGCATCCAGGCGTTCCCAGAACACCGTAAAATGAGTTCATGATTATCTTGATCGCCTGAGACAGGGCCTTATTACCATCCAGCCTGGCCCTGTCCCGGGCCTGCCATAATTCCTCGATGATATCGGGCAGGATGTATTCTGTTTTAGAAAACCGGGCACCATCAAAACCGGGGACGGTATCGCTGTCAGCTTGCTGTGTAGCCGCGATACGCGCATAGGGATCGACATTGAAGGTACGGATAATGCTCGGGTACAGGCTCTTATAGTCGAGCACCAGCACGCTGTCGTGCATGCCCGGCTGTGAGTTCATCACATAACCACCCGGTGCACTCAGTTGGCCTTCATAGTCACCGATGTTTGGCGCGATATAGCCTTTTCGGTGCAGGCGCGGCAGGTACAGATTATCAAAAGCCGCAACAGAACCTCCGACGCGGTCCATCTCAAGGCCGGTGAGACGCGCTCGTTCTATGGAAAAACTGACCAGGTCAGCTTTTTCGAAGATATCCCAGACCAGCTGGCAGTCTTCCAGGTTATAGGCAGCCAGTGATTGTTTATCCTCTCTAAACTGCCGCCTGATCTCTTTTGCTTTAAATAGAGGGTCATGAATATCGCTGTCATTGAGGTCGTCATGGATCAACTTGCCACGATCGAGTAATTCCCGGCCCACCGACTCGAGTGAAAAACTGGCAAAGGAATAGGTCGCACTTTTTAAAGTATCGATACCATCGAGTACCACTCGGCCGGGTATCAACAGAAAATAACGTCCTGACTCGTCATGCGATCTGCGCCATATGGTATTTGACGGCTGACTCCCCTTCGTGCCACGACCCATGGTAAATGGTATTTTTAGCTGATCACATTTTTTCTGCAGGAAGCGGAAGTCAAAATTGATCACGTTCCAGCCGATGAACACATCCGGATCAGTCAGCTGCACCCACTCCAGGAAGCGTTTTATCAATGACGTCTCATCAGCAACATATTCGATATGCTGCTGTTCAGCCGGATAGTTAGCTGAAACATCTGTGCCGCTATCAATGGCTATCTCTGTATTGTCGATCATTAATACCCGTTGATATTCTTCAGTGACAAAAGCGATAGAAAACAGATCATTGTTTGAGAAGTCTGTCTCGATATCAAACGACATCACTTTGAGGTCAGGCTGATAGTCCTCAGGCGTGATACGTGGATTAACGAGCATACCTGCAGGCTGATCTACATGGATCGACACCGGCCCGGTCAAAAATCGTTCGCTCAGAAACCGCTCTGCTGGACGCACATCAGCTTCAAAGCAGCGGATAGAATTCTGCTGAAGTATATCTCTGCCACGGTAGAACTGTTGTTGCGAGCTGAAATAGATACCAGCAATCGCTTCATTGGCAAAACTTCTTAATTTCAGTGGTTTTATCTCTACAGCAGAAAAACTGATCAGCAACTCATTTGCCAGCCTCATGTCATGCTGCCGGATAAAGAAGACAGGCTGCTGCTCGCTGATGATGACCTTGATCGGTCCTGCTTCGCTATGAAACCAGAAGACCAGCTGAACACCGGTTTCAGTATCGAACGACTGACGAGTCAGTAGAAAAGCTTTAATCATCGAGCTATAAAAATAAAGATTTCACGATCGACTATCTTAACAGCTTATCTGTTTTATATAGCGATTCCAGGTAAACCAGCTTCCTTTTTATATAAGCCAGCAATATGGTTAGTCAGGTCAAATGCGGCCAAAATGGACCTTGATCGTTATTTTTATGTTTACCTTCATAACCTGGATGGAAAGTCAGTAGCTCACGCAACTAGCTGCTAAGTCTGGCTAGTAAAACATATTTATTCTATGGCATATCATTATAGATGATGAATTCTGCACAATAGCGCCTATACTTTTTGTACGGGATGGAATCCTTCCATCAAGTATTCAGTACATTATTTAAGTATCTGTTTACACGATAAATAATTATTACTTCCGGATGAGTGTAATGCCCTCTAAAAAAGAACTTGAGCACAATGTATCACTGCTGAAAAAATTACTTGAGCTTGAACACGAACGTCTTAAAGCTGAACATGAGCGCGCCAATAAGTGGCAGGCTGATTGTGAACGGAAAGATCAGATAATTGAGTCATTGAGGCTGTTATCCAAAAAGACAGATAAGGATAACACTGACTGGTCGTTGATAAAAAAACACTTTAATGACCTGCTCGAAGAAGAAAGTATTCCGCAAAAGACGGTTAAAGATACTGGTAAAAAACGTATACGTCGTGAGGCAAATGACAGGGCAACAGCGGAAAACTTACTCATCAGAAAATACAGCGACAGCGAACTAAGGAGTAACCTCAAGTTTCCTCACAATACTGTTTCACGTAGATTTGTGCGACAGCATAGGAAAAAATAAAGCGGTATTTAAAGCCTTAAATACATCTGTAAACACCAAAGATTGAATCGGCCCTGAGCCAAAGTTAGACACTGTATTATTAATCTTGAATAAATCTTTAACGGATAAGTGGATATACATCAGTGTCGACAAGGCACCTCAGATAATGAAATCTGACTGTATATCTCCGCTATCTATATCGGCTGTTAGCGATCATTCAGACAAATAAAAATGGCTCCCGAAGGAGCCATTATTTATTAAACTTTTCTCAGCTTAAAGTTTCTTTCGTCTAGCAATTCCTATCAAGCCGATAAGACCGGAACCAAACAACCATACCGCTGCTGGCACCGGTATCGGTGCAACCTGGTCAAAGACAATGTTGTCATAGAAGATACCCGAGCCGTTGTTGCCTGTGGCGGTGGCGACAAAGCCAAATGACAGATTATCTCCGACCAATTCTGGAGTGATTAAGAAGTCTATATAGTATCTACCCCATTCGACAGGCAGGTTAGTGCTATCGTTGGATATAAAGATTTCGCTTCCTTCAGCGAAATCCTGCGTCAGGATGTACGCTAAGGCGCTGCTGTCTGCCTCGATGTTGCCCCTTTTAGCATCATAGCTAAACCTCCAGATACTGCCCACGTCTTCTACGCCAATTTGCTGTTCCTGGTAGGTGGAGGCTGCGACATAACCTCTCGCAAGGCCATCCTGGTTGTTGTAATCGGTGTATTTGGCCAGTACAACCTCACCCTGTGTAGGGCCGCCCTGGCCTGTCGCGACGCCCTGGATAGACCCAGGTTCGCCATTTGCTGCCTCAAATGGACCATATTGGCCCAAGATATTAGCAGGGCCAATATAGGGATCAGTTTCATATAAGATACCGTAGATTTGCCAGCCATCAGCCGAAAGATCATTTGGTGGATAACCCTGAAGGGGTGTCATACCCTCGAAGTTCTGGGTATATGTCGCAAGCGCGGCGATACTGGTTGACGTGTAGCCAGCTGTTGTCGCCAGTATAAGTGCGGTCAAACTGGACTTGTAAAAGTTTTTGTAAGACATTTCGTTATCCTCTATCGTAAATGGATACCCTCGTCGGGACGCATGGGTTGCTGTTATCTGCAAGCCTTAAACCGATTAATCTTTGCTGCAGCCTTATATAAAAGCTATAGCGCATATGTATTTTGCTATATAGCACCAGTATAAGCTCCCTTTCAAACTCAAGTCAAACTAAAACATCTTACAGCCTCAATTCCTTCTGCCTTATCTCAACATCCTGAGCATTTTTTCAGCGATTTCGCCGCATCACACCATAAAAAAGTAGAGATAATCTCCTATTTCAATAATACTAACGAAAACCATTCGGCCAACAACAGACGTTCGCACAAACAAAAACGGCTCCCGAAGGAGCCGCTGTTTCGTTTATTATGTCGTTCTAATCAAATGCCACGCCCGGTTTTGCGCCTAATTTTTTAAAGATCATCGCTGCTGGACAAAATCCAGTAAATGAAGACTGGAGAAGGTTAGCTCCAACAAAAGCGGTAAACCATAGCCAGTATTCACTATGGAATATCGGACTAGCTTCCACTCCCAGGCCAAGGGAAAGCAGAATAAATAAACCTGCCATTGCATTTATCATTCGATCAATACTCATTTTTAATCCTCGTTTGCTGTGTATAAATACCTTATTGGTAAAGGTTCTAGTTGCTATTATACCAAGCACTACATTTTATTTCCTTGATAGCTGTCTTCAGTCAGAAGGAGCCGCTATAGATTAAGCTGATCGATTGTTATTCACTTTGCTGCTTTTAATCCTGGCTAACAATTGCGGATTATATGTACCGCAAGACATAGCCAGGTATTCATTTTCAGCATTAACACGCAACTGCTCATACTGAGCATGCTCACCATTAAATATATGTATTAACTTTTTGAATATATTAAACATTGGAAGAGTCCTCACGCAACCTAGAGCCTTCTTTACGCAAATAAATAACTAGCGGCGAAAAATAATATCCAGAACGCACAAACAGTCGCATGTATAAGGATTATTTCTTCCTGAGTATCTTTATTGTGATGCATAACTACCACCCCGAAACTTGTTACTATCACAAGAACGGCTGCAAAACACGTGCCTAAGTTATATATAACCTCTATTAATCAATAAGATATGTCATTAATTAGATTTAGTAAAAAATCAACTGTAAAGTTAGATTTACAGTTTTGAAGTAGTTTTACAGATTTATTGACATAAATGCTTTTAACCAAACAAGAATCTTTGAGCATCTGATTTCGGCCAGAAGCGGACGTTTGACACAGACAAAGATGACTCATGAAGGATAAGCTATAGATTAACTTTTAATCGATATGATTTGTTTTGTGAACTTACACCAAAAAGTGAGCTTTCCATCTCAATCTTT
>JABDRN010000049.1 GCA_013041745.1 Gammaproteobacteria bacterium | reverse complement strand
GATATCGACTTCATGCTGCCGCACGGTCGCGAGAGTATCTCTTAAAATAATTTTGATCAGCAGTTCCAGCAGGAGATGCCATGTCTGAACCCGTAGTAGCAAATAATAAACCGGCAAAAGTTACACTGAACAAAGATGAAGAATATTACTTCTGCGTCTGCGGCCGCTCCGGCAATCAGCCGTTTTGTGATGGCTCTCATGCTGGAACCGGTTTTGAACCCAGGCCCTTCACCGCAGAAGAAGATGGTGATGCTTACCTGTGTCAGTGCAAACATTCGCAGAACCTGCCGTTCTGTGACGGCAGCCACAAGCAGTTCGATGACAGCGCAATCGGAAAAGAAGGACCGGGTGTAAAAGCTAAAGCGACTGATACCCCGGTTGCCAGTGCAACCAAGGAAGAACCAACCGTAGAATTCATTCACCAGCTTGCCAGGGAAGGTTTGTCCAGCATGGGGCACCATGGTCCGATGACCTCAATGGGTGTCCCCCGTCACCAGTTACCGCACTGGGACGATATACAGATCATGACCGCACAGATGGCAAGCAAACCATTGCTCGAAGATGTTGCCGTCAATACTGAATTGGTTATCGGACCAAGAGCCAAAAAACCACTGAGATTAAAGATTCCATTATTTGTCTCTGATATGAGTTTTGGCGCGTTGTCAGAAGAAGCAAAACTCGCATTATCAACAGGCGCCGAGCTGGCCGGCACAGGTATCTGTTCCGGCGAAGGCGGCATGCTGCCAGAAGAACAGCAGGCCAACTCTCGCTACTTCTATGAACTGGCCAGCGCTCAATTTGGTTACGACGAATCCAAGCTAAAAAATGTTCAGGCATTTCATTTCAAAGGTGGCCAGGGCGCGAAAACAGGCACCGGCGGCCACCTTCCCGGTAACAAGAACATCGGCAAGATTTCACAGGTACGCGGCATCCCTGAAGGCGAACCGGCAATTTCACCGCCGACATTTAAAGACTTGCACACAGCCGACGATTTCAAAAATATGGCGGACCGCGTGCGTGAAGTCACTGGCGGCATCCCCATCGGATTCAAACTTAGTGCCAACCATATAGAAAAAGATATTCAGTTCGCACTGGACGCCAGTGCGGACTACATCATCCTCGATGGTCGTGGCGGTGGCACCGGTGCTGCGCCGGAGATGTTCAGGGATCATATAAGTGTGCCGACCATCCCCGCACTGGCAAGAGCACGCCGTTATCTCGATGAGAAGGGTGTAAGCGGCGAGGTCACATTGATAATAACCGGCGGTTTGCGCGTACCTGTTGATTTCGTCAAAGCGATGGCCATGGGCGCTGATGGCATAGCCATCTCAAACAGTGCGATGCAGTCGATCGGCTGCGTTGCCGCGAGGATGTGCAACACCAATAACTGTCCTGCCGGCATCGCTACGCAAAAAGCAGATCTGCGTCAGCGACTGGACGTAGAAAAATCCGCAAATCAGCTGAAGAATTTTTTTGAAGCTTCTGTCACATTGATGCAGGTCATGGCCCGTGCATGCGGACATAACTCCCTGGACAAGCTCAACAGGGAAGACCTGGCCACCTGGCATCGTGACATGGCTTTATTATCGGGAGTAAATTATTCAGGATTTACCGAACCAACCACATAGCTATAATAATTCCAACAGGAGGCATCATGTCTGAACCATTAAGCCCACAAAACAAGCCCTATGCCAGCGAAGTCGAAGCAGGAAAAACCTATTACTGGTGCGCCTGCGGACGAAGCAAGAACCAGCCTTTCTGTGATGGCTCTCACCTGGGAACAGATTTTCAACCGGTAGAATTTACTGCAGAAAAAAATGATACGGTTTATCTATGCGGCTGCAAGAAAACCGGGGATATGCCATTCTGCGATGGTAGTCATAATAAATAAGTTGATGAAAACGCCTTAGACAATGTCATTGTAATTAATATAGCGTTACTATTTTTTATATTTCTAGATATAAAAAATCTGGAGTATTTATGTGGAATCAACGATACAGTAGTGAAAGTTATGCCTATGGCAAGAGAGCAAATGATTTCCTGGTCTCGATGATCGACAGGCTGCCAACGGGCAAGATACTCTGCCTCGCGGAAGGCGAAGGCAGGAATGCGGTATGGCTGGCAGAGCAAGGCAACGACGTCACTGCGGTCGATGCCTCTGTTGTCGGCCTGCAGAAAGCGAACAGCCTTGCCAACGCCAGAGGTGTAGAGATCACTACCGTACATGCTGACCTTGCAGACTATGATATCGGCAAACAACAGTGGGACGCGATAATCTCGATCTTCTGCCACCTGCCTGCAGGATTAAGGCAAGATGTACATCATCGCTGTATAGCAGGCCTACGTGACGATGGCATGATATTGCTGGAAGCATACACCCCGTCCCAACTTGAATATAAGACTGGCGGGCCGCCTGTTGCAGAGATGATGATGGATGCGGATTCCTTAAGCAGTGAACTCGACGGCCTGGAATTTCTGCACCTGAGAGAATGTGTACGCGACATACATGAAGGCGAATTTCATAATGGTACCGGTGCGGTGGTGCAGCTGCTGGCTAAACGATAGTCATTTCTATTCTCCGACCAATAACGTAGCAATCATGTACCGATGACAGCTATGATTTATCGGTGATCATAATGTTATCGCTGCATTAATTTTCTGCCATCATCACGCTATATCTTGTAACGAAAATTCAAATATAGGTAACAGGTGACCTGTCTTTCTATTGCCTGAATAACAGGTCCTGTATAGCTGGATTATTAATATCTGCGTTGGGTATATAATACGAAATCATGATTTCGCCAACATAATAAAACTTCATCTATGGTAAATATAAAACACGGATTACCGGTCAAACAAACGCTTCTATTTATTGTACTGACTATCCTGGGCGCTTCAGTCCAGGCTGCTAATCAACCGAAACTGATCCTGCAGATAACAGTAGATGCCCTGCGTGGCGATCTGCCACAGCGTTTTTCCAGCGTGATGGGTGATGGTGGCTTCCGTTACCTGATGGATAATGGCATTCATTACACCAATGCCCACTACCAGCATGCCAACACAGAGACCATCGTTGGCCACGCATCTCTGGCTACTGGCAGCACACCTGCAGCTCACGGCATGGTCGCCAACGTCTGGTTCGACCGGGAACTGGGCCGTCTCGCCTACAACATCGAGGATGCCGATTACAGACTGCTGACTGCAGGTGCTGATGTTGACCAGAAGTCCGAGATCGACCCGACGCAAAAGACCGCCAGGGTGGATGGCCGTTCACCGCGCAACATCATCACCTCTACCCTGAGTGATGAGATGGCTATACACTTTGCAGGAAAATCAAAAATCTTTGCCGTATCGGTGAAGGACCGAGGCGCAGTATCGCTGGCCGGACATGCAGGTAAGGCATTCTGGTTCTCTAAAGCCAGCGGTGAATTCGTCACCAGCAATTATTATTACCAGCAATACCCGGAGTGGATCAATGAATGGAATGCGGCCAGGCCTGCCATGGCCTATTCCGGCAAGGCCTGGCAGCTGACTCACCCTGTAGAAAAATACATGTTGGGCGATGCCGATGATAAACCCTATGAAACCGACCTTGCAGGTTTCGGCAGGACCTTCCCTCATGCCTACGGTACCGCAGATGACAAATACTTCACTACTAAACTGACATTGAGCCCTGCCGGTGACGAATTGACGCTGGATTTTGCCAGGACCCTGCTGGACAAGGAACAGCTTGGCCAGGACGAGGTACCTGATTATCTGTCGATCAGTTTTTCATCGACCGACTATGTCGGCCATATATTCGGCGCTTCAAGCCTGGAGACAGAAGATAATCTCGCGCGCCTCGACCGAACCCTGGCAGACCTGTTTGCCTATGTCGATAAAAAGGTCGGGCTGGAAAACACGCTGATCGTACTCTCTGCTGATCACGGGCAACCAGAAGTACCCGGCTATATGAATGAACTGGGCATCAACAATGCGCACTACTTTGACACCGAGGCACTGGATAAAACGCCAGCTATCGAGGCATTGAAAAAACAGTTCGGTATCGGTGAAGAACTGATCGAAGCCTACTTTCATCCTTATCTCTACCTTAACTATGAGCAGATTCGTAAAAAGGGGCTGGATCAGGCCACCGTGGAACGAGCTGTGGCTTCAGAGTTAATGAAACTTGACGGTATCGCCTATGCGGTATCCAGCACCGCGCTGCGCACGAACAGGCTGCCGGACAACCTGATGACGCGTTCGATCCTGCATAATTTCCATCCGAAGCGTTCTGGTGACATCTACCTGGTGTTCGAGCCAAATGTGTTCATCAATGATTTCGATGGCCTGACCGTGGCCGCAACTCACGGTTCGCCATGGCGCTACGACAGTTACGTTCCCGTGATCTTTGCAGGCGCTGGCCTGCCCGCTGCAAAAGTCAGCCGCCTGGTCACACCCTATGATATCGCACCGACATTGGCGGCCTATCTAAATATCAAGACGCCATCCGGCGCCGTCGGCATGCCTCTGCAAGAAGTTGTACAAAAGTAACCGCTGTGACTGTTTGCCGGTGTCACAGTTTCCTGGATGATCCTGCTGACATATTCTGAGTGCTTGATTCATCGCGCAGCTTCTGACTAATATAGCAGTATGTTGAAATACCTGCTGGGCATCCTGATCATACAAGCGGCTACTGTGGCCATGACACTTGCGGCGATAAGGTCTGACGAGCGGGAGCTCTGGCTGGCTGTACTATTGCTTGCAGTGATCCTTGGCATGGTTACCGCCTTCTGGTTCTCCTCCATCACCAGTAATGCGACAAAAGATGCAGTCGCGCACGCCAGGGATGAATTCTCTAAAGAGCGCGAAAAGCTGCGGATCAACGCTGAGCGTCAAAAGACCCGGCTGATGCGCAAGAGTCATGAGGAGATACGTAAGGAGACCAACCGTTTGCATGCCAGGACCAGCTTCAAACTGGGCGCGGGTTTTATCGGTATCATCGCCGCCGGTTCACTGATGATATTCAGCCAGCTGCTTACACTTGGCATGTTGACGCTGGCGTTAGGCGGCGGTGCACTGGGAGGCTATCTCATGCGCATCCGGCAGGAGATGAAATCAAAACAGAGAGATATCGCCATCAGCGATGACAGAAAACCGGTCATCGATATTCAGCCCTCCAGGCAGGATCCCAGGTAAAGCCACATTGGCTTAGTGTTAGCTATCAGCTTTATTTGTTACCAGCAGCTCTTCCAGGGTAAGCCCGGTAGCACCCTGAATGGTTCGCCACAGGAAATAAAATATCACCATCATCATTACCGTTGAAGGCAGAGCGATAACGGGATAACTGAGCAAGGTCATCTGCCCCAGCTCTTCATTAAAAGCGGCGCTGCCTGCAGGCGAGGTAACGATCCATTTGGCAAGGACATAGTTCATCACCGAAGAGAACAGAAAGGTCGCGCTCAACCAGTAGGTGGCATTTTTCAGACGCCTCTCAAATATGTCGGCACTGCCATGCTCATCGAGTTTCGCCTGCACCTTTTCGGTATCGATAATACTCGGGTTATAAAGCAGTGTTCTGATCAGCGGATAAGGTGTGTATGTAGAGATCAATACAGCGATACCGATGATGCCGGGGATAGCCGCTTCCTTGATAGCCAGCCATTGCGGATCGAGTTCCAGCAAGCCTATACCGCCGGTCAATAACACACTGACCAGGCCCAGTAGTGCAATAAAGTTGAATTTCCTGTATTTGAATAATTCAAACAGTCCCCAGCTGATGGGGAATGCCAGTGCTGTTACCAATGCACCAGTGGCACCGAGGTCATCAGCACCGCTAAGCTTCATCAGGATCACCGAAGGTATAACGATACTCACCAGCAGATCGACCATGGGCCGCGGCTTATGCTCTGGCACTGGTCGATCAGTCATACTTACTCTGTCATTCATCTATAAACACTCGTTAATAATATAGCTATCGTTAGTCGCATATTTTTTAATAAGGTTCCATTATAGCAACCACACTGCGCTATATCCTACTCGTCACCGCTCATAAATCCCAGCAGATGTAACAGGCTGGTAAACAGGTTAAATATCGATACATACAGAGTGACAGTCGCCATGATGTAGTTTGTCTCGCCACCATGAATTATATTGCTGGTCTCATACAGGATGAGCCCTGACATGAGCAGGATAAACATGGCAGATACCGCCAGTGACAGGCCGGGCATCTCGAAGATAAATGCACCCAGGCCGGCCATGAAAGCTACCAGTATTCCAGTAACGAGAAAACCGCCCATGAAGCTGAAGTCTTTTCTCGATGTCAGAGCATAACCGGATAGGCCGAGGAAAATGGCACCTGTGCCGGCCATCGCCGTGGTCACGATCTGTGAGCCGTTAGCCAGACCCATATATGCATTGAGTATCGGGCCCAGTGTGTAGCCCATAAATCCTGTCAGGGCAAAGACAAATGCCAGGCCCAGGCCGGAATTCTGATATTTTGATGTTAGAAACAGCAGACCAAAATATCCTACCAGGGTCAGTATCAATCCCGGATGCGGCAGCTTCAGCGCCATCGAAGCACCGGCAGTGACTGCACTGAACATCAGGGTCATGGCCAGCAGGGAGTAGGTGTTGCGTAAGACCTTATTGGTACTTAAGGCAGACGCCTGGCCCTGATGGCTGATCGTGTCTATTGAATATCTCATGATTATTACCTCTTGATAAATTAACTATTCTTCATCGAATATAAACGTTTCACGCTGTTTTAGCAGGGTCTGTTTCCGATCAACTTTTCTCACTGCGGTACGCCTGGCACGGTCAACGGCACGGTCGATAGCGGTATACATATCAACTTCAGTGTCCTCTACTACGACATCGGGTATGCCAGCCAGTGCCACCTGGACATGACAGCACTTGTCTGCACCGCCTCTTGGCCCGTTGATATCTGACAGACGGATTACGACCCGATTAACATGGTCACTGATGTATGCCATGGCACCATTTACCCGTCGCTGCGAATAACCGAGCAGGGCATTGGTCAGAGAAAAACCGCGTGTTTGAATGTCAATTTTCATAGTAGCCTCAGTTGCTAAGTTATAATTACGTTTTTACCTGTGAATATACTAGGCATGTTTAAAACACATGAAAAGTCGAATATTATTAGTATAATGTTCGAAATTTATGAAGTATTAAAACGAAATATTGAAGCGCCATGGTTAACTACAAACATCTGCACTATTTCTGGGTAGTCGCTAAAGAGGGCAGCATCGCTCGCGCCAGCGAAAAACTGCATCTGACACCACAGACCATCAGTGGGCAACTCAGCATGCTGGAAGATCAGCTGGGCATCAGCCTTTTTTCAAAATCGGGCCGCAACCTGGTTCTTACTGAAACCGGAAGGCTGGTACTGAGTTATGCTGATGAGATCTTTTCTCTTGGCGGAGAACTGGAGGAGTTTATACATCAATTACCTGCCCGCCTGCCGCAGACGCTAAGGGTTGGTGTAGCAGATGTGGTACCTAAATCTATCGCTCATCGCATCCTTGCGCCAGCATTAAAAATGCCAGAACCTGTTCGCATGGTGTGCAGAGAGTCGAACCTGGATACCTTACTGGCCGAATTATCGGTACACCGTCTTGACCTGGTACTGGCTGACCGGCCGATCCCGTCTACAGTGAGCACCAGAGGCTATAGCCATAAACTGGGGCAATGCGCAGTCAGTTTTTTTGCGACCAGGAAATTAAAGAAAAAACTAAAAGGTGATTTCCCGCAATGCCTGGATAAGGCACCGTTACTATTACCCAGCAGTGATAATCAGCTGCGCTCCGCAATCGACCAGTGGTTAGACAAGAAGCGCATCTACCCGCTTGTCGTCGCTGAATTTGATGATAGCGCGCTGATGAAAGTTTTTGGTCAGGAAGGCGCAGGTATTTTCACAGCCCCTGCGGCGATCGAAGCTGAAGTAGAAAAACAATATGATGTCGTCTGCATAGGCAGGATCAAAGAAGTTAAAGAGCAATTTTACGCCATTTCTGTCGAACGCCGAGTCTCGCATCCGGTGGTATCTGCAATAATGGATGTTGCTCGTGAGTCATTGTTTGCCGCGAACAAAGGCAAGTAAAAGACTGCTCATATTACCACTCTCTGATGTGGATTAATGCAAAACCGCATACTGAACAGCAGCATCCTTCAGCTAGTCATCTGCTGTTATTTTCTGACAGGTTTTACACAGCTGAGATTACACTCTCGCACCGCCTTATTGATGACGTCGATGACTTTAGGCCGGGGAAAAGACACTCGCCAGGCCAACGCTACGATACGAGTCGGTATCGGTTTACTGAAGCGACGAATAGCCAGCAATCGATGTGAGTAAGAATGGGCGCCTGATGCGGTACATGGCAACACGGTAATCCCTAGCCCGGAAACCACCATGTGCCTTATCGTCTCCAGCGAACTGCCTTCGACCGTGTGCAGTACGCCACCATCGAGGCCGGGTTTTGGAATACAGGCAGGACAAGCCTCGAGCACATGATCGCGAAAACAATGCCCCTGCCCCAGCAAAAGAACGTTTTCTTCCTCGAGTAGTTTTGAGTTGACCGTCTTGCGCGAGGTAAGCGGGTGCGATGACGGCAACAGCACAACAAAAGGTTCCTCATATAACGGTTGCGTGACTATACCCTTCTCTTCGAACGGCAGGGCAATGACTATGACGTCGAGCTCACCATGCTTGAGCTTCTCTGTTAACACCGCCGTCATGTTCTCTTCCACGATCAGCGGCATCTCTGGCGCCGCTGTATGCACTAACGGTATCAGCTCAGGATACAGGTAAGGTCCGATGGTATGTATGGCGCCGATACGTAACGGACCGGCAAGCTGGTTCTTACCATGTAATGCCATCTGCTTGATGCTGTTAGCAGACTCAATTGTCTGCTGCGCCTGCTGCACGATGCGCTCACCGATGGGTGACAGGCTCACCTCATTACTGGCGCGTTCGAATATAGCCACACCTAATTCTTCTTCCAGCTTTTTGATAGCCACACTCAGTGTTGGCTGGCTGACATGACATGCTTCAGCTGCACGCCCAAAATGTTGCTCGCGTGCTACGGCAATGATGTAACGTAGTTCGGTAAGTGTCATAGCAGCAGTTTAATACAGGCAGGTATATCATAGTCAACACTAATTTAAAAATAGGTATCGATAGCATCCTTATATCATGGCTGATAATGACTGATATGACGGTATTTTTTAACGATCGCTCTAGGCTTCAAACAAAGATGAGTTTACAATCCAGTGATAGACTATTTAAACAAACTGCATGGGCACTACAAGACGCAGACGCATCAATTATTAGAGATAGATTTTACAGGAGAGACGTATGTCAAACGAAGGCTACCATGAACCACTAGAAGAACTGACCGATGAAACCAGAGATATGCACCGTGCCATCACATCGCTGATGGAAGAGCTTGAGGCGGTTGACTGGTATAACCAACGAGTTGATGCCTGTAAAGACTCTGAACTCAAAGCCATACTTGCGCATAATCGAGACGAAGAAAAAGAGCATGCCGCGATGGTGCTGGAATGGATCCGCCGCAAGGACCCAAGCTTCGATAAAGAGTTAAAAGATTACCTGTTCTCCGATAAACCGATCGCGCACGAATAAGGACTGCACTTTCAACGAGACGGTAATAGCTAAAAGCTGAAATTTAGCAGTTACTATTTCACTTCACCTGTGTATGAAAAGGCTCGAAAAGATATAGCATCTAAAGTTAAAAAGACACATAATCAGGTATATTAAAATGTAACGGCTGTGAAACCTGTATGACAAACCTGCCAGATCTAGAGCAAATAAAAGCTTTCATCCTGGAACAGATAGATAAGCTACAGGCATCTTCGATCTCACTGGATTTCTGGATACAGCTTGCTGTAATAATATCGGTTTTCGTGCTCGCTCGCTGGTTGGTCACACCTCAATTCCAGCGTTTCCTGGTGCGCCTGCGCACGATCAGCGGAAATATCAGCAGTCTCAGCAACCTGCTGAGTACACTCAATGAATTTGCCAACACATTGATGTGGCTGATGTTGCAATGGATCGCCGTCCAGGTCTACATATACCTGGATAAATCACACAATCTTCTGATCCCTGTCGTCAGCCTGCTGAGTGCCTGGCTGCTGATACGCATCGCATCCAAGCTGCTCAATAACGATGTCATCGCACGTTTCATCGCGGTCATCGCGTGGAGTGTAGCGATACTCAATATCTTCGGCTGGTTAACACCGACGCTGGAGATTCTCGACAGCATGTCGCTGACACTTGGTGAGGTACGCCTGACACCACTGGTGGTCATCAAAGCCGGCTTATCTCTATGGATCTCACTCTGGCTTGCCAAAGTACTGGTCACTTTCCTTGACCGCCAGCTCAAGGGATCAAAAACAGTAACGCCGGCAATGCGCGTTCTAACCGTCAAACTGCTGCATCTCGGCCTGATCACTGCTGCAGTACTGATCACGGTTTCCGCAGTCGGTATCGATCTCACCGCTCTCGCCATTTTCAGTGGTGCGCTAGGTGTCGGTCTTGGCTTTGGTCTGCAAAAGATATTCTCCAACCTGGTAAGCGGCGTCATCCTGCTTATGGATCACTCGATAAAGCCTGGCGATGTCATTACCGTAGGACAGACCTTTGGCTGGATCAACCACCTGGGTGCCCGCTATGTCTCGGTGATCACACGCGACGGTATCGAGCACCTTATCCCTAACGAGACCCTGATCGTCGAGCGCGTCGAGAACTGGTCTTACAGCGACAACCTTGTGCGCCTGAGGATACCCATCGGTATCTCCTACAAGTCAGATGTACGCGAGGCCATGAAGCTATGCATCGAGGCCGCTTCTGTCACGACGCGTATCCTGAGCAACCCGGAACCACGCTGCCTGCTCAAGGGTTTTGGCGACAGCTCTGTTGATCTCGAGTTGCGTTTATGGATCGACGACCCGACGAATGGCCGCGGAAATGTTTTGAGTGAAGTACTGCTCGGCGTCTGGGACCGTTTCCACGAACACGGTATCGAGATCCCGTTCCCGCAACGCGACCTTCATCTACGCAGCGGTTTTGAACAGATAAAAGCACAAGATGACGATTAATAATATTGGAGGTCCATCATGATTCAGCTCATGTTATGTCACGGTAACAACACACAGACCGGTGGCAAGGAACTGTTGCAGCAATGGCAGGAACAACCCGATAGCTGGATATGGGTAGAGCTGTATGACGAGCCGACTGAGGCAGAGCATGATTTTCTCAGCGAACAGTTCTGTATCGACAGTGTTACTATAACGGAAGCCCAACGCAACCGCCATCCGCCCAGTTTTCAGGCTTTTGAAGATTATATCTACCTGTTACTAAAACCCCTGGATGCCGAATCGGATTCACTGGACTTTAATACACTGCAACTGGCCATGTTTGCCAGCCAGCGTTTCCTGATAACGCGTCATTCTAAAGAGTCACCCTACCTGGCCAGGCTCTGGCAGGCCCTGGCCGACAACGGCTGCGCCGATGAATCACCGCTATCCATGGTAGCGAGCATGAGCCGGCGTGCCGCACAGCGCTATGGCACGGTACTGCTCAACCTGGAACAACGGCTGGATGTAATCGAAGACGAGCTGTTCGACACCCCGACAGATACCTTGATGAAAGAACTGGTCAGTTACAATACCGGGCTGCGCAAGATGCACCGGATATTGACTTATCATGTCGACGTCTTCGATAACATGCGCCGGCATCTGCACAAGACCAATAGTCATCAGCTCGATATCTTCGACGACATCTTCGCACTCATCGAACGATTCAACAGCCTCGCAGGTCTATACCAGAACGTCATCACCGACCTCGTCGAAGCCTATATCAGCCTCAATGGTCACCGCTTGAACCAGATAATGAAAGTACTGACCATCGTTACCGTGATATTCGTTCCGCTGACCTTGCTGGTCGGTATCTATGGCATGAACTTTGAAAACATGCCGGAACTGAAGAGCGAACATGGTTACTTTATATTGCTTTCGACGATGACCGGCATCGCTGCCTTACTACTATACCTGTTCCGACGCACACGCTGGCTATAAGCAGCACACCCATGATCACACTCGTCAGCAGCATCAGCTAGAGGACAAACCATTGCATCCACAAAGAAATCGTTACCCGGTCATATTCACAGTACTGTCCCTGCTACACACGCAAGCTATCGCCTCTCAGGCGGTCACCGCCGGCTGGGTCGAGAAGGCAGTGTTATACCCTAGCGGCACAGTATTTCATGCGAAACTTGATACCGGCGCAAAGACGACATCGATCAATGCCGTAGACGTGGAGTTTTTTCAACGTGACGGTAAACGCTGGAGCAAGTTCAAGATAACTAACCGGGATCATGAGACCATTACTATCGAAGCACCTCTGGTCCGTGAGGCCACTATAAAACGACATTTTGGCAAGCGGCAGAAACGCCCGGTGATCATGCTGGACATCTGTATCGGCAATGTTAGAAAAAAAGAAGAGGTCAATCTGGTGGACCGCGCCAACCTTAACTACCAGCTTCTGGTCGGGCGTAATTTTCTCAAGGGTGACTTGCTGATCGATTCAGGCTCGACTTACAGGCTGTCTCCCGGCTGTCCTGACTGATCCGCTTTATCAGTGCGCCTGGCTCTTCTCAGTTCAGGCTCATGCAGCCAGTTCAATACCGGTATATCACCAAGCTTCGGCCCGTGATAGAGGCCGATGATTATGATCAGCGCCAGCGTCACCGCATGTATCTCTGGATAGGCCACCAGCCAGATACTCCAGTCTGCCTGCAACAAAACCAGCAATGAAACAAACGCGGCGACTGCTGTCCACAACAGCCGGATCAGGGCGGTGCGCATGCCACGCTGATCGGCAATGGTATAGATACGGTCGACCAGCATGGTAAGGACAACGACCGGCAGCAGGACCACGACACTGTCTACTGTCGGATCAAAATAGATAAAGCCGGACATGATGACCGCCATGCAGATAGAGACCAGGGTAAAAACCATGGCTAACCGCGCTGTCCTCTGCAGGTTAAGATTTGGCAGGTAGGCCCTGATAGTGACACCAATGATCGTGACCAGCAGGAAAACGGTTATCGCAGTAACCTTGTCTACATGGATGACAGCGAGCGCCATCAGTGACGGGGTAAAGGTGCCATAAGTACGGATACCCATAAGCTGGCGCATCACTTCGGTCACCAGTACACCCAGGGGTAATAACAGCAGCAGACCAAGGTTCTCTCGATTCTCTGGCGACAGCCTGTTCAGGTCAAAGATATCTGTCAGTTTGCTTGAAGCTGATGATGTTGAAAGGCCGCTGGGTGCATTCACAGTCTCTATCTTCCAGCTGGTAGATTTAACTTTTGCATTTTCAGTTACCACCAGCTGTACATCACCCTTTCGCAGAGGGATAAAGTGTGGCGGCAGGTTTCTCAGGTAACCACGCACTGGATCAAGCGGTATCCACGTGCCGGAATCATATACCTCTAGCCAGTGAGATGGCTGCTCTGCTGCTTTGGCCTGCAGGTTGACACCGGTGACCACACGAGCAGGCATGTGCGCCGTACGTAAAAGTGCTATCAGCGCATTGATGCTGCCGAGTTCTGAGGCTGACTTCTGTGACAACGCCTTTTCAGAATCTCTAGCCGCATGTTTTTTTATTCTTATATTATTACTGACGTAATTGAACAGTCTGTCTATAAGTTCATCTGCAAGTGCTGCGTCTTTTGACAGTCGATCTATGACGCTTGTGGTATATACGGTATCGACCTTGATATCGGTCGATGATGACAACCATTGTGAACGGTTCGTTTCTGACAGCTTGATCTTCTTCGGCACACTTCGCAACAGCGATGATATATGCACGCGAAACTCTGTTTCAATCCAGTAGCTTCCGGCCTCGGGCGCTACCAGCTTTATATCACGCTTGTTATCTGACCTCTTTCTTTTCTGCTGCAGACCTGAATGTGACAGCGACTGCGAATACAACCTGGCAAATAGCGTATCCCAGGGAGGTGAGATATTAATAGCAGCGCCCTTCTCCTGCATCTCGGCCTGGTGGGAGAGTTTTATCATCCATGCTGAATCGCCGGCTGGCAATTGGCCCTTATCGGTGAACCAGCTGCGCAAAAACGCTGAGCATAAGACGAATACGAGCAGCACTGCGATAGTGATATAGATCGCTTTCGGCGCTAACGTAGCTTCAGTTGCAGGTTGTGCTGTAACTTTATTAGCGCTCATCTTTTTATTGTATACGGATGCATAGATAAAATCATAGCCTTTATATCATCGACAGGATTTAAAACAGGTAGATGAAACCAAGACCGCCCCAGAAAAAATCGCTCAAGGTCTCATCATCCGAGTAATTGACGACATCCCTGTTAATCGCCACGTTATAACCCAGATAGCTATAGAACTCTGCCTTTATGATGGGGTGATAGGAAGCATTGACACGCAACTGAAAATGATTCAGCCCGGTATGCCCGTCTGCAACGTAACCTGCATTCGTACCGAGGGCCGCCAGCATGCCGTAACGCAATTTTTTATTCAGGGCATCGTTATACTTTGCTGATAGCTCAAGAAATGAACCACCGGCCTCGAATGAATGGTAGATTTCAGCGGCCAGGCCAACATGCTTCACCAGTTTATGCACCAGAGCAAGACTGACCTCATTGTCATTTGCACGCTCACCCGAGAGGCGTGCCCGTATATGGTTATATCCGAGATAAACGGCGACATCATCTGTCGGCAGCACTCCGTAGACGAAGTTGAGGTTGAGCTCAGAGTAGTTAGCACCCGGGCTGTATGCATACCACGGAATAAAATTTGCTTCGCCGATGACAAACTCTGAGGACAGGGAAAGCAGACTTTCTCCTGAAAGGTTATCACGACCTTCAGTCACATAACGGCTCTCCCAGAGAAAATGCGTATGCCATTCGAACAGGCTTTCCATCCTGGTACGGTTTTTTCTTTCCATTTTTATGTCGCCGCCAGACCCTATCTCAACCGGTGGTGCGGCATCCAATCCGTTATCTTCACTCGCTGGTATAGTCTGCGCAGATACAGCAGGAAAAATAATCGAAGCCACACACAGCAACAATAATCTACAGCATTGATCGCTGATCTTTCGTCTAGAAACTGGCACTTTCAGCGCTTCCCGGAATGTTTGCTGACCAGCCCTGCTCTGCCAGCTTTCTCTGTAATTCGAGCTTGGCTTCAGCTTCGCCGTGAACGAGGAAAAGTTTCGGATGCGGCTGCTTGAAATGATTTACCCAGTCGATCAACTGTGACTGGCTGGCATGTGCAGAAAAACCGCCCAGGGTATGGATAGAGGCATTAACAGCAACCTTGTCACCACCGATACGATAGACTTTGGCGCCATCGACCAGGGCACGGCCAGGGGTGCCGATGGCCTGGTAACCGACGATGATCACATGCGCATTACGTCGCCACAGGTTATGTTTGAAATGATGACGTATACGACCGCCGGTACACATGCCGCTGCCGGCGATGATGATGGCGCCGGCTTCAACCTTGTTCAACGCCATGGATTCTTCCGTCGACGTCGAATAACGCAGTACCGGTAAAAAGGTATGCAGGCTGCCATACTTATCACGCTGTAAAGCAGCCGCATCTTCACTGTTATAGACATTCTGATAACGGTGATAGACCTCTGTTACTGCTATCGCCATCGGGCTATCGAGATAAACAGCCTGATGCCGAAGTTTTCCTTTCTGGTATAACTCGCCGAGACGGAAGATGATCTCCTGGGTACGGCCGACAGCAAATGAAGGGATCATGATATTACCGCCACTCGCGGACGCTTGTTCGATGATGTTTTCAAATTCTTCCAGGGTCTCATCCATCGGCCGATGATTGCGATCGCCATAGGTAGACTCCAGCAGCAGCACATCAGCCTCGGTAACGATCTCGGGATCACGTAACAGCGCAGCATAACTGTTGCCGAGGTCGCCGGAGAACACCAGTTTCTTTTCAGCACCGGCCTCGTTTATAAAGACCTCGACGATCGACGACCCCAGTATGTGGCCGGCATCACGAAAACAGACGTCGACACCCTCTGCGACTTCATGGCGCTGACCATACGCAAAACCATCACACGATGCCAGTGCTGTTTCTACATCATCGATGTCATACAGCGGTTCTATCTCTTTCTTGCCCGCGCGTCGTCTGCGTTTATTTTCCCACTCGGTATCGCGCTGTTGTAACGACGCGGCATCTTTCAGCATGATCTCCAGCAGCTCACTGGTGGCATAAGTCATGTACAGGCGTCCGCTGTATCCGTCGGCGATCAACTTTGGCAAGCGCCCGGAATGATCCAGGTGCGCATGTGACAACACCACTGCATCGATCTTATTGACAGCGAATGGAAACGGTTCGTTATTGGCTTCCTCTTCTTCACGGCTACCCTGGTATAGCCCGCACTCCAGTAATATCGTCGCCCTCTCGGTCTCCAGTAAATATGCAGAACCGGTAACACCATCTGTAGCGCCATAAAATGTCAGCTTTGCCATTTCACCACCTATCGAATATCGTTGTTGTAATCGTCAAATGTACTTTACTCCTTTTCCAAGTTAACAGGATAAAACATCAGCATTACTGCGCGAAATCAAGTTTAAAGCGGTTATTTATCTATCATATTTCAAATAAGAGCCATATCGCATCTCTAAATGATACATTCGCTGAACTGCTCAAACTGACCGCTGCCAGTTACCCGCTGTGACAGGGTCAAATAATCAGGCCAGCAACTGCGGCATAAACAGCGATGCCAGGCTCAATACCAGGAAGAAACCGGCCATATCTGTAACCGTGGTCAGTAACGGGCCGGAAGCGACCGCCGGATCGATACCGAAATTTTTCAGCATCAGCGGCACGGTGCCACCGATCGATACTGCGATCAGCGTATTTACAGAAAGGGCAAGACCGATAACCAGTCCAAGATAGGCGTTATCTTTCCACAGCCAGGCGACGATTCCGATGAGGATGCCGAGCACGATACCGTTGATGATGCCGACGCTGAGCTCTTTTCTCAAAACATGAAACAGGTCGACGGGGCGTGTCAGTCCTAATGCCAGCTCACGCATACTGACACCGACAGCCTGGTTGCCAGAGCAGCCGCTCATATCGGATACCATGGGAAGAAATACTGCGATTGCGATTACCGCCGCCAGGGTCTCTTCATAGGCCGAGATCACACTCGCCGCAATGATATTTAAAACGATGTTGGACGATAACCATGCCAGCCTTCGTCTGGAGCGCAATAATGTCGGCATGGATCGCAGCTCATCACCTATCTTCTGCCGGGAAAGACTCTGATGCTCGGCACGCTCCAGTACCGCTTCAGCCAGTTCCGTCCTTGATACGATACCCAGCAAACTTCCCTCGCCGTCTACCACCGGTACGCCGAGAAACGGATTCTCATCAAACAGGGTGACCAGCTCATCCTGGCTGGTATCAGGGGTTACCGAGATGACAGGTTTCATGATATCCGCAAGCAAAACAGCACGCTTGTTTCTGAGCAGGCCACGCAGTGACACCACGCCGACAAGCCTGCCAGATTGATCAAGGATGTATGGATGCTGGCCGCGGTAGCGTTCATACTCTTCATCATCGGCGATCATACGCTTGAGTACCGCACCAACAGTTTCATCGCTGAGGAAGGTAAACGTCTCCCGCTCCATCAGTCCACCAGCGGTATCGGGGGCGTACTGAGAAAGCTTTCGCACATCCTCAGCCGTATCAGCGTCCATCGCAGACAGGATAGATTCGGCATTTCGCTTTTTGATATCATTTACGATATCAGCCTGGGTGTCGGATGGCAGCTCTTCCATGATCTTCGCAGCCACATCGCTATCGAGACCCTCTATCATATTCGCTGCCAGACCTGCTGGCGCCTCTTCGATCAGTTCGGCAGCCGCCTCAGGCGCCAGTATCGCAATCAGCTGGTCGCGCTCAGCGGCCTTCATCAAGGAGGCCTGTCTTAATACCTCCTGACTGGTATTAGATTCGACGATGTCTGCGACCTGTTGCCCATCGGCAGCCTCGACTGCGTCATGCAGCGCTTCTTCAGGCACTACTTCTTTCTCTGCTTGAACGTCACTCATGAAACCGGTTCCTGTTCATAATTAAGGTGAGAATTTGATGATACTTCAAGCGCCTATATTAACGGATACTGTCATCATATATACATGATGATGGCGACTTCTATACAGCATAGATTTTACGCAACAGGTACAACTTGTTCTTGCTATATTGGTATAACAGGCAGTATTCTCTACGCCATGTTTAAATCCCTGTCTATTACTCATATTAAGGCTGCCGCGATCAAGAACCTGGCAGCATCTGGCTTACTGCTATTAGGTTCATGTTTTCAGGGCTATGCACAGGCCGAGCTCCACCAGGAACAGCCTGCTGCACCAGAGATCAAACTGCAGAACACGGTTGATAACCTGGTCAATATCCAGAAATCTATCGAAACAAAGCAGGAGCAGGTTCGGGTACTGAGGGAGAGGCTGAAAAAACCGGATGATGCTTCGGAAAAACAGGAGCTGGAACAGAAGATCGCCCGCATCAGATCAGATATAAGCAGCCTGCAGATTTCCTTCGAGCACCTCGCTCTCGGCGGCATCAACCGCTCGATACTGAACGAGCAGCCCGAGCAGCAGATAAACTGGCAGGACGAACTCGAACAGATCAGCCGACCGCTGCTATCCACACTCAAGGAGCTGACGGCCAAGCCGCGCCAGGTCGATAGCTTGAACAGAGACATCGAGCGCCTGCAGAACCAGATCAAGGTTATCGATAAAGCACTCGAGTCGATCAGCTCTTTCAATAACCAGGCATTGCCGCAAGTCGCAGCCAATCCAGTCAAGCAGTTATTGCTCGACTGGCAACAGCGCAAGGAAGACACGCAGAGAAAACTGGAGATATCTCAACTCAAGCTCGACAGCCTGTTAACCGAGGGTGAAACCTGGCAGACCTCGACCGGAGAGTTGATCACGGCGTTTTTCAAAGGCCGCGGCCTGACATTGTTCCTGGCGATAGGCATCAGCCTGATCATCTGGCTGATCTCCAAAGGGCTGTTACAGCTGTACTGGCGATGGCTGTATCAGACAAAACATGATATCGGTATCACGCGTGCTCCGCTGTTCTACTACAGTTACCGCCTGGTAACGGCGATCATTATCGTATTCGCCATCCTCATGGTGTTTTATATTCGCGGTGATGTGCTACTGCTTACGCTGGCACTGATCGCTCTTGCCGGAGGCGCACTGACCCTGCGGCAGACACTGCCACGTTATGCTGCGGAGATACGTCTGTTACTTGGTGTCGGGCCAGTGCGTGAAGATGAGAGAGTCATTCTTGATGGCGTGCCTTTCAAAGTAGACTCTCTCAGTATATTTACTATTTTACGAAATCCGGCGCTGGATGGGTTCATCCGTTTACCATTACACGAGATGAATGACTACACCTCGAGGCCCACGAGAAAGGAAACCTGGTTTCCCTGCCAGCCCGGAGATCACGTACTGCTCGCCAGCGGCAGCCTGGCAAGAATCATACGACAGACCATCGATCTGGTCGAAGTTGCTGTCGTCGACAGCATCATGCAGATGCGCACACGGGATTTTATCGAACAGAACGTACGCAACCTGACACGCGAAGGCTTTGGCATCGCCTGTACTTTCGGTATTGATTACCAGCACCAGGCCATCTGCCTGGACACAGTACCTGAACTGCTTAAGACAGCTATTACTGAACATTTCGAACAGGCGGGTCTGAAAGATGATATCAAGGACATACTGGTGGAATTTAACACTGCCGGCAGCAGTTCGCTCGATTACCGCATCTATATGATCATCAGAGGATCAGCAGCAAACGCCTACTACCGTGTGCAGCGCATGGTGCAGCAGGCCTGTGTCAACGCCTGTAACCGTGAAGGCTGGGTCATCCCGTTCACCCAGGTCACTGTGCATTCGGCAGAGGATAGCAGACCGCTTGAACAGGCTGCGTCAGAGACATCAACCGCTTGACCAGTGGTAAAAAATATTTAATTAAAACACAAACAATAATCTGGCACTGTAAATATCAAGTCAGAGTTAACACCGCTTCTTTTAGTAACTCATTTAAAGGCATAACATTGCTGTCATGGCTGACGCTATCTGTGCTCCATATGTTTCTGACGCCCGCCTGCAGCAGCCTTTCTGTTGCATCACTCTCAAACAGGGCATGCGTCACCAGTACATCAACATGTTGTGCATTCTGAGAGATACACTGTTTAGCAGCCACTGCCAGTGTTTGCCCGCTGCTGGCGACATCATCGACTATTACCACTGACCGTCCTGACAAGTTAATTCCTGGCAAGGTTATCTCGACATCTCTATCTCCTCTACGTACTTTTTTACAGACGCCATAATCCAGTTTTCCCGGGGCAGCGACGGCACTAACCCATTGCTCCGCTTCGTTGTCCGGCCCCAGCAATACCGGGTCGTCGATATGCTCACGCAGAAATTCAGCCATCAGGGAAGTAGCAGACAGGGTCACTGCATGCTTGGCCGGAACAGCCTGTTCCAGATACTGGATGCGATGCAGATGCGGATCCACAGTAATAACATTATCGAACAGATCGGCGATAAATTTGCCGACGATAGGCTGGCTGACCGCTTCACCGGGATGAAAGGCTTTATCCTGGCGCATGTAACACAGATAGGGCGCGACCAGTGTCAGTCTTTTTGCTCCTAGCTCATGCGCCGTTCTTGCCGCCAGCAGCAGCTCGAGTAATTTCTCATTTGGATGATCGAGACTACGGCAGATGATGACATGTTCAGGGATACTTCCTGGCAGGGTGAGCTTGCTCTCTCCATCGGGGAACAGGTGTCTCTGTATCATCTGGCAGGGTATTGCAAGTGACTCGGCCAGCCTGCGAGACTGTTCGTCATAATCATCAAAGCCCAGGATCAACATAGCAGATGACATCAGAACTCGACGAACGCCTTTGGTATCTGAGACTCATCACCGACCGAATAACCACTATCGCGATCACATAATGCGATGGCAAACTTGAAGTCAGAAGGAAACATGGCATGGATACGATACAATGCCTCACCCTTCTCTACTTTATCACCCAGTTTTTTAAACAGATCAACACCCGCACCTTTGTCTATAGGTGCACCGGCAAAGCGCGCGATGTTCGCCATCTGCAGGTTATCGATGTTAACCACAACACCATCAGCAGGTGCAAGCACTTCATGTGTCAGGCTGCCCAGCTCGAACTTGCGACTCTGCTCCCCCTGCGCTTTGATTATCGTATTCATCATCTCCAGTGCTCGACCAGAGTCGACGATGTCACGTGCGATAGAGTATCCCTGCCCGCCACGCACATCCGGATCGAACTCCAGCACTCGGCCTGCGAGACGCAGCGATTTCTGCCGCAGATCAGCCGGTGCATCGGGAGTATTCTGCAACACCTGCATGATATCGCGGCACTCGAGCACCGGCCCGATACCGCAACCGACAGGCTGGCGGCCATCAGTGATAACGACCTCCAGATGTATCGCCAGCTGATCAGCGACAAATTCGAACAGTTTACGCAGACGTTGCGCCTGCCTCATCTGGCGAACTTTTGCAGTGGGACCAACAGGAATATCGATCAGTAAGTGTGTCGAACCGGCGGCAAGTTTCTTTGACAGGATAGAGGCCACCATCTGCCCCAGGGAATCGATCCCCAGCGGCCTTTCGACAGCGATCATGATGTCATCGGCCGGTGATAACTCAGCTGTTCCGCCCCAGGCCAGGCATGCCCGGGTCTTACGTACTATGTCGTGTAGTTTTTTGATATCCAGTTCCACATTGGCCAGCACCTCCATGGTATCGGCCGTACCAGCCGGCGAGGTAATAGCCCTGCTCGAAGTCTTGGGGATGAGCATGCCATGTGCAGCGACGATGGGCACCACCAGCATCGAGGTGCGATTACCGGGAATACCGCCGATACAGTGCTTATCTGCGACCAGCGATTCATTCCAGTCCAGCTTCTCACCAGAATCCAGCATGGCGCGCGTCAGATAGAACACCTCATCACGATCCATATCGGTCTGACCCGACGCCACCAGAAAAGCCGATATCTCGGTTTTCGAATAACGTGTATCTGTAATGTCTCTTATTATATTATGAAAATCTTGCTGGCTGAGCCGTTCGCCAGCAATCTTGCGGCGTACCGCATCCATCGATGCCGGAGGTTCTGCATGCTCGATCCTGACCATGCTGTCTTCATCCAGTCCTAACCTGATGAAAGCTTCTTCCGATAATCCGAGGTCACCAGACATGACGATATTCTCATCGTCAACAACATTTAATACCGCCAGGATATGCTGCCCATCAGAACAGACCTTTACCTTGGAGAGTGCCTGAAAACCTTCCGTTCTATAAACCTCACACTCTCGATGCAGGTAGACGACATTCTCGCGGTAAGTATCGATACCTAAACGGCGCAGGCGCAGTGCTCCTTTGGCGGCCTTTGATTTAGTAGATTTGACCATAGGCTTCTCTGTTATTTGATAGCAACCGAAATAATAAATACTCACCGATACCAGTTAGTCCGCCATGCTGAGACATGTTGTAGAAATCCGGCCATCTTTAATATCTATTATAGTACTATCAATTATTAACCTGCATATCTGTAACTTATATGACTGGTATCAAGTATTGCAGGTATTGTTTTTTTATTCATCGATAATATAAACAGCCAGGACGTAACCTTCTCCAGCTATAGCTTTTGATACCTCATCCAGCCGGGAACACTCTGCGCTCACTTTATTATTCAACTCGCTATTTCGATCCAGCTCTTTCCGCTATTTTTTCAGCATCGCGCTGAGAATATCTAAAAGTACACTAGACTATTAATATATCTCTATACATCTGCTCATCTGATAGACCATGAAGAAGAATCAATTCATTATCGTCCTTATCACGACACTGGTATCCGTTATCTTCCTCAGTACCCTCTGGGAGTTCTGGTTAGAAAGCTATATCGGCGGCGTTTTTCATGAAGAACATGAAGCAGAAAATCTTTCTGTAAAACTTGAATACGTTATCTCTATTACGATTTTTGTCACCCTGTCGTTGATCTTTCCTGCGTTAGCCGGTTTCAAACTGATCGATAATGAAGAACAGTTGCAGGAGAAGATAAAACGACTGTCCGAGGAAGACTACCTGACGAAGCTGTACAACAGACGAAAGATACACGAGATCATCGAAGCGGAGATAAAAAGATCCAGACGTTATAATAGTGATTTTGCCGTGTTATTACTGGACATCGATAATTTCAAAAACATCAACGATACCCATGGACATAATTCCGGCGATAAAGTACTGGTAAAACTCTCCAACATCTTGAGACACAACATACGTGAGTCAGATCTTGCCAGCCGCTGGGGTGGTGAAGAATTTCTTGTCATATGTCCAGAGACAACAGCAGATGGCGCGATATCGCTGGCAGAGAAAATCCGCCATAACATCGAGAAAAGTACATTTGAAGAAGCTGGCACTGTTACGGCAAGTATTGGTGTCGCCGGCATCCAGCAAGGTGATAACGTCAACAGCCTGATCTCCAGAGCGGATCAAGCTTTATATTCATCCAAGCATGCCGGTAAGAACAGGGTAACGATGAGTTGATGTGATATACCCTGCGAGCATCCCGCGATGCTGGTCTGTCTGCGAGATATATTTATATTCAGCTTTAAATCAGGGGATCAACTCTCTGAGTTTAACCTCTAAAGGATCGGAAGATCTATAAGCTACGGAAACAACGTTTTCCGATGTTGGCTCATACAGCCTAAACTGCCAGCTATCGTCAGCAACTCGTCGTCTATCCCGATGACACAGCATGGCACTCATGCCAGCCAGGTCAACATCGAAATAAAACTCTTTTGACGAACCGGAAAGCCCGGAACCCAATGCCTTTACGTAAGCTTCCCGCAACGTCCAGTAATAAAAGAAATGACGCTGCATATCCTGTTTTCTTAACAGCTCGGTTTCTTCATCGGCAAACATCCTGTTGGCTACAGCCGCCAGTCTGTTTTTTCTGTTCCTGTTTTCAGCATCTATTCCACAGGCCATATCCAGGGCAACAACACAGGCAGCCAGGCCTTCAGTATGCGTGAGATTAAAACTGATTGCGGGCATAGCGGCAGGCAGAACCAATGCCGGCTTGCCATGCTCACTTTTTGCAAACTCCCATTTCGAAGCTGGTATATCTGCATAAAGTGACAAAGAGTATCTCAATAACGCATGCGAGACCAGGTAACTATGCCTGTCTTTATCAAAGTGAAATCGTTGATACCTCTCGACTTCTTCATCCGACAGCACTGACTCATAAGCCTTCAGTTTCGACGCTTGCTGTATAAGTCGTGGATCACAGTACCAGACATGTACCTCCTGCTTGAGGTCATCCAGCAGATCTTTCATAGCCATACACTCTAGCTCACAAAACCGTCAGGATGAGACGAAGTCATTCACTCTTCATCCACTGCAGATAAGCAGCGACTTCAGCGCTGTTCTCGGCAGGTGCCATCGGCAGGAAGTCTTCTTCTGGAGATGGCAGATAAGCCCCCTGTTTGATCTCCAGCGCCAGGGTGCCCGATTTTTTACTGACATATGAATGCCATGTATTCGCCGGAATCTCGACCACACGTGTCGCTGCCGCGGACAACGGGGCCCTCTCGACTATCTCACCCGTATCATCGAACAACAATACGTCAAGCTCACCTTGCAACAGGATGAAAAGCTCCCACTTATGTGCCTGCGGATGCCTGTGTGGCCTGATATACGTACCAGGCTCAAACGCCAGAAATAATCGCTGCACTTCCGCATCCGGTGATTCATGGATGTTCAGATTTGTACGAAGCCGATCAGACGCTTTCGCCACTGCAGACAACTCTTCGAAGTTCTCTATGCTATATTTTTTGATCATACTCATAAAGCTGCCTCCTGATGACTGTTATTTTTATAATTCACCAAAACCACGCCAACCAATATCAGCAGGATCCCCATGGTCCGCATCAAGGTCAGTTGCTCACCGATCTGCTGCCAGTAAACCGCACCGAGATAGACCAGGACATAAGTGATACCGAGAAACGGATAGGCAAAACTCAGCTCGTATTTTATCAATGCAAAAATCCATGACAGCATCGATAAGGCGTAACAGCACAGGCCGGCAAACAACCATGCGACAACGGTCCCGTTATCCATGATAATAAACAACAACGACTGCTCGTCTGTAATACTATCGAGCAGCAGCTGCAGCTGTATCATGCTGACCTTCATAAACAGCTGCGCACATGCAGACAATATGATCGTCAGGGCAAGCAATATCACTGCATTGGATTTGATCTTACTCATCAGCGATATCAGGTCTGCGCCAGCAAAGAGATGCCAGCGACGATAAACACTACACCCAGCCAACGGTTCCACGGGATAGATTCTTGCAGGTAAAAGCGTGCCGACAGCAGCACCACGACAAAACCCAGGCTGATAAAAGGAAAAGCCTTGCTGACATCCATCATGTAGAGAACCACCAGCCATACGGCGACAGCCGATGCCAGGCAAATCACCGCGAGTATTATCTCCCACTGAAACAGGGCAGCAACAGTCTGCCTGAATGAGACAGCATCTTTCAGGCCACGATCAGCACCCAGTTTCTGCAATACCTGGCCGAGCGATGTCAGGGTAACGACCAGTGCGATAAGCAGGTACTCCACTAACCATTCTCCTGTGCTTGCAGTGGAATGAACCAGAGGACGAACTTACCCCAGCGCGACTCCTGCGCCTGTACCGGCATGATCGCCTGCATCCGTGCATCGGCATCGGAGTGATGCACGATCACCATCTCATCCTTACCGAGACGCTCTGCGATAAACACTCTTAACGCCTCGCCTTCGATCAGGCGATGACGGCTATCTGCGAACGAAAGACCGTGCCGCGACTCTCCTGCGCCTGTCAGATAAACATCGGTGCGGCCGAAGAACCAGTTGACTGCATGGATCATGATGTCATCAGAGAGGATGATGGTTTCAGGATTTATCCTGTGTGCATGTTCGAGCAGGAAGTCGCCGGGCATCTTGCTTTCGGCGGTACGCTGCGGGATACCGATACTGATAACGAACATTACGGCCACGATACTCATCGCCTGCAAACTCAATCGCCTGGACATTGATAGCTGTTTAGCTGACCATAGCATTAGCACCCCGCCCAGCACGAAAGCAGCAGCTAGCGCTAGCCATTTCCAGTTCTCTGTGTCACTCCACACCAGTTTGCCGACGATACCGCTCTGTATCATAACCAGTAACAGGGCAACGATGAAAAATAACGCGGCCATTATGCCGTTGGCGATGTTCAGGCCTTTGTTTCCCGAAGCCGGAGGCTTTTTAGCTGAAAGATAATTTTCAATACCGGTGGCCAGCATGACTGCCAGCGGTACCATGCATGGCAGAACGTAGGTCGGAAGCTTGCCACGCGAGATCGAAAAGAAAATAAACGGCACCAGGAACCAGAGCAAAGAATATTTTGCCAGCTCGGCATCACCCTGCGAACCGCTCCCGGTTGAATTGAACAGGTTTTTAAACGCTGCGGGTAAATGCATTATCCATGGCATGGTCAACAACGGCAGATACATCAGGTAGAACCAGAACGGTTCACTATGTTGCGCCTGGTCACTGGCAAAGCGCTTGATATGCTCTTCCCAGAAAAAATAATGCCAGTACTCCGGCTCCTGCAGATGCACCATTATCCCCCAGGGAGCGACGATGACGATCGCCGACAGTAATGCGATCCAGCCACGTGTAAATAACTCCTGCCATCGCCCCTGCCAGATAACATAGGGACCGATAACGGCACCCAGCAAGACGAAGGCCAGGAACCCCTTGGCAAGAAATGCCGCACCACAGAACAGGCCTAACAGGACGAGATAGAGCAGGCGTTTAGCTGCATCGTTTTCACGATGTGAGAAATAGAAACTAACGAATGCGGCGGTCAATAAAAAACTGAAAAGAGAATCCAGGATATTTATCGTGCCGATCAAAAATACCCCCAGCATGCTGAGATATATCGCCGCCGCATAGAGCGCCGTTGACTGCTTCCGTGAGAAACGCATACATAACAGGAAGACCGCGAATGCAGACAACCCGGCAGACAGCGCACTCGGCAGGCGCATGGCAAAAGTATTTTCACCGAACAGCTGCATGCTTATCGCCGTCACCCAGTATCCCAGCACCGGCTTCTCGAAATATCGCAGACCATTGAGGTGTGGCGACACCCAGTTACCGGTGGTGATCATCTCGTGCGGGATCTGCGCGTAACGCGCTTCGTCTGGAATCATCATCGGGCGCACGCCGAGGGGCAATATATAGATGAGCAGGTACACCAGCATCAGCAGCAAGGCATAACGCTGCCAGTTATTAACTTTAGATATGTTTCCGTTCATGACAATTGCTCATAGCTTGTATTCATCGACCGTAGCTCACTGAGCTTTCATGTTAGCTGCGACGCCTGCCAGCAGACCCAGCCTTCTCGTCCCGGCAGCGGTGCGGTCGTTACTGAATCTATCGGTAAAGTAGACAGGTCGTCGGGCAACAGCTCAGACATCGGTACGAAACGGATATTTCTGGCTTTAGCTGCGGCCAAAAATTTATCGAACATCTCGGCACAGACGATACCTTCTACTTCTGCATGGATGGTCAACACATTTAATCGATCAGGCACGATCAACCCGAGCATATGCTCATTATAATTATCTGCAGTGATACCGTTCTGGCCGATGACCTCATCATAGGTCGGCAGCGTGGCCGGAATCTGCGGCGCATACTCGACACCGTCTATCACCGGACGAAAGATACTTTCGCCACGACAGTCACTGTTATAGACAAAACCGAACTTGCTCTTTTCGACCACTACCTGCTGGTTGGCTTTCCAGCCGGCAACGGCAGAACAGCGCGGTGAAGACTCGAGAATCCGTTCAAGTGAATCGACACCTAAGCGGATATCCTGTTCAATCTGCCCGGCGCTCATCCGCTGCATGTGCATCTGCCAGCGATGATGGTCCCATGAATGCAGGCCGACCTCATGACCGGCAGCCTCGGTATCACGGATTATCGGCGCAAGTTTTTTTGCGATATCAGGCCCGGGCCAAAAGGTGCCACGCAACAGGATATCCCAGCCATAGAGGCTGGCAGCCCTGGAGCGCAGCATCTTTAGCAGGAAGGCAGGTTTCAATAAACGCCAGAGATGACGCCCCATGTTGTCTGGCCCGACACTGAAAAAGAAAGTGCCATGAAGGTCGTGCCTGTTGAGGATTTTCAGCAACCCGGGAACGCCATCACGAGTGCCGCGAAAGGTATCGACATCGACACGGAGCCCTACGATTATGTCTTCATCAGCCAATAGTAATCAACCTCTGAGCCGCACGCCTACTGGCCACCTTCGATATAATCCTTCAGGAAGTAATCCAGGGTTTCGTCGATAGTCTCATCCATCATGATCTGAGGGTGCCAGTCGAGGATCTTTCTCGCGTTCTCGATACTCGGGCGCCTGTGCTGCACATCCTGGTAACCATCACCGTAATACTTGCGGCTCTCGGTCTCTACCATGCCGGCAAACGGCGGGAAGTTTCCACGCAGTGGATGCTTGTCGAATTTCTCCACCAGTACTTCGGCCATGCGTTTGATACTCGCCTCATTGTCCGGGTTACCGATATTGAAAATCCCACCATCACAGCAACCATCCTTGTTCTCGATGATACGGAACAGGCAGTCGATACCTTCTTTGACATCGGTGAAACAGCGTTTTTGCTCACCGCCATCGATGAGCTGGATCGGGGTACCTTCGACCAGGTTCAGGATCAGCTGGGTGATTGCACGCGAACTACCGATGCGGGCTGAATCGAGTGAGTCAAGCCGCGGCCCCATCCAGTTAAACGGACGGAACAGGGTGAACGGCAGCTTGTCTTTTTTGCCATAAGCCCAGATGACACGGTCCATCAGCTGCTTGCTGGTAGAGTAGATCCATCGCTGTTTATTGATCGGACCGGTGACCAGGTTAGATGTGTCTTCATCAAAAAATTCATCCTGGCTCATACCATAGACTTCCGAGGTCGATGGGAAGATGATACGGGTTCCGTATTTTGCACAGTAACGTACGATACGCAGGTTCTCTTCGAAATCGAGCTCGAATACACGCAATGGATTTCTCGTATACTCGATCGGTGTCGCGATAGCCACCAGGGGAATAACGACATCACATTTCTTGACGTGATATTCGATCCATTCACGATGCACGGTGATATCACCTTCATGAAAATAGAAATCGTCCCTGTCCAGTAATCGGGTTATCGCACTGCAGGAAAGATCCATGCCGTGTACTTCGTAATCGCCTTCATCGAGTAATCGCTCGACCAGGAAGTTGCCGATAAAACCATTAACCCCCAGGATCAATACGCGCGTTTTCTTGTCCTTTGATGTTTTCTCAAACTTCGGGCCGAGGCGCATGGCGCTGACCAGGTTCAGATCAGCGGCAAGCTGTGCACCGGTACTGAATACGCCATTCTCCTGCTGGCCAAAACGCACACCTACCGCGCCTTCGCCACAGCTGATCGTTAACGGATCGACAGACAGGATGGTGCCAGGCTGCGCATCAGATGGCTGATCGATAACTTCGGTTTCCCAGATGGTCAAGCTGCGCTGACCGGCATAAGTAAATGCGCCCGGGTATGGACGTGTAACCGCACGCACCAGGTCATGTACCGCGGTCGCACTCTGACTCCAGTCGATCGCACCATCATCCGCAGTGCGTCCACCAAAATAAGTCGCTTCGCCATCGTTCTGTGGTGTACGCTGCGCAGTGCCGGCCTTGATAGCAGGCAGACACTCGTCCAGCATTTTGCCGGCAGCCGCCACCTGCTTGTTAACCAGTGTCTGCGCATTGTCGCCGGCGTCGATAGAGACACTCTGCTGGGCAACGATATCGCCGTCATCGATACCAGGGGTCATATGGTGCAGGGTGACACCGGTTTCTGTTTCACCATTGATGATGGCCCAGTTGGTCGGAACACGGCCACGATATTTTGGTAATAGAGAACCATGCAGGTTATAACAACCCGATGCAGGAATATCCAGGATAGCGGCCGACAGGATATCACGGTAATAGAAGGAGAATAGAACGTCCGGTTTCAGTTCATGGATCTTCTCTACCCACAGCGGGTGGTTGATATCGTCCGGCGTATAGACCGGGATATTATGGCGTGCTGCCGCTTCGGCTACCGAACCAAACCAGATGGCTTCATCTGCCGCATCCGCATAGGTAAATACTGCGACCACATCGTAACCATTGCGAAGCAGCGCTTCAAGCCCTTCGCAGCCCATATTATGATAACCAGCAACTATTGTGCGCATGGCTTCCTCTTCAATAAAGTTAAATTAAATCTGATAAACAGCCGTCTTCAAGAAGATTGATCTCACGCTCCTACGACCTTATGAATAAAGTATCGCGGCCTGGCTCTGACATCATGATAGATGCGCCCGATATACTCACCGAGCAGACCCATCGCGAGTAACTGCACGCCGATAAAAATAAACAGGATGGCGAACACGGTAAACACGCCTTCGCCTGCCCAGTCTGCCCCATACAGGAGACGTGTTGCCAGTAACACCAGGCTGAATGCAAAACCGGCCATCGCCAGCAAGCCACCCATCACACTCAACAGGCGCAGAGGGAAAGTCGTCATGCTGGTGAGCAGGTCAAACTGCAGATTGATCAGGCTCATCAAGCTATACTTGGTTTCGTCCTGGCTCCTGTCAGCATGCGCCACCTTAACCTCACAGGGCTGGCGAGCGAATGTGTTTGCCAGTACCGGGATGAAGGTACTGCGCTCATGGCACTGCAACATGGCATCGACGATATTTCGGTGATAGGCACGCAACATGCATCCGTAATCCGTCATCATTACACCGGTGGCTTTCTGTACCGCCTTGTTGATTATCTTTGAAGCGCTGCGACGGAAAAAAGTATCCTTGCGATTCATACGCACACTGCCGACGACGTCACAGCCCAGCACTGACTTTTCTAATAGTTTTGGAATTTCTTCTGGCGGGTTCTGCAGGTCTGCATCCAGCGTCACCACTACGTCACCACGTGATTGCGCCAGCCCTGCCATGACCGCTGCATGCTGACCATAATTACGGTTCAATAATACGCCGATAACATTACCCTTATGATCTTCGGCCGCCTGCTGGATCATCGCTGCTGAACTATCAGCGCTGCCATCATCGACCAGTATTAATTCGTATTCGTAGTCAAGCGCTTCTCCGACGGCGACACAGCGCGACACCAGGTCGGTCAGGTTAGCCTCCTCGTTGTATACCGGCGCGACCAGGGAAACCAGTTTTATCTCTGCTTGTTCTGCATCATTTGTCATATTTATTTTTATAGCTACCGTCTCTCGGTATCATTATTGTCGGCCGAGCGGCACACCTTCAGCCAGCTCCTGTGATCACCTGCCGGATGGTATCGACCACACGCCGAACATCATCATCGGTCATATCAGGGTACAGTGGCAGAGAGCATATCCGCTCTGAATTCCACTCGGTCTCTGGCAGCGCCATCGGCTCAGTATATTTTTCACGATAATATTTCTGCGTGTGTGTGGCACGGAAATGCAGCCCAGTGCCAACCTGTCTTTCTTTCAACGCCTGCATGAAGTCATCACGGCTCATCGCCGTACTTTCGATATCGAGACGGATGATGTACAGGTGCCAGCAATGCGTCATCTCATAATCGGGCAACTGTAAAGGCTTAATTTCATCTATCTCGGACAGTAACTCTGAATACAGGGCGGCGATTTCGGCCCGCCTGTTATTTAATTCATTCAGACGTTTCAGCTGCCCTATGCCCAGCACCGCATTCATGTCGGGAAGATTATACTTGTAACCGGGTGTCAACACTTCTGCCTGTGGCGCCCTGCCCTGCGTCTCGCGGTCGAATGCATCGACACCAAGACCATGGAAACGTAACTGCCGGATCTTTTCTGCCAGCTGGCCGTCATCGGTACAGAACATGCCACCTTCACCCGTCGTTATGTTTTTTATCGGATGAAATGAGAATATCGCGGTGCCGGAACCACCGATAGCCTGGTCGCCATATCTGGTTCCAATAGCATGCGCCGCATCTTCGACCAGCGGGATACCATGTTTTTCGGCAAGTTGACGTAGCGGCGCCAGGTCAAGAGAAGCACCTGCATAATGCACTGGTACTATTAAACGGGTACGCTCGGTGATCAACGGTTCGATCATATCCGCCTCGACCATGAGGGTATCGCGATTGACATCGACGAACACTGGTGTTGCACCGCACAACTCGATCTGGTTTGCCGTTGAGACCCAGGTCATGGACGGCGTGATCACTTCATCACCGGGGCCGATACCCAGTGCTCTCAGTAATAGATGCATCCCTGCTGTCGCCGATGATAGAGCCACTGCATACTGCGCACCGGTGATGTCACAGACCAGCTGTTCCAGCTCAGCATTTTTTGCACCCGTAGTTATCCAGCCTGAGCGCAATACATCTGCAACTTCAGCGATCTCATCTTCAGAGATAGATGGCTTTGATAGAGGTAAAAAAGGTTTGTTCACTGATTGTATATTCTGAGTAATGTCACATTTGGACATATTGTCTCATATTAAAATAAGTAATTAAATTTATTATTTTTTTAACCGCGCAAAGCAGATTTAGTTCTATCATCGCAAGACAACCTTGTTCCTTTGAGTCGTTGCACGAACACCACTGTTTACAGCTGGGGCGAGCACGATTATTCTTATCAAATGCAAACACCTTCAAGACAAGTGATAAACATGAGAAATTTACTCGCTGTTATCAGCATATCACTTCTGCTGTCCTGCCAGTCAGTACCCGGACCGCGTCATCTCAAGCAGGGTGACTCCGTCTCTTTGAATAAAGTGATAACGTTTCCCGAATCAAGCTCACATATCATCCTGCAGGCCGGCAAGGTAATAAAGGGCAAGGACCTGATGGCATATCAGACCAACTGTGTCGTGGACAACTTTGAGCTAGGCCCAAAAGATATAAAGCCACAGAATTATCAGGTCCGCAATGTCACCTATAACGAAGAGATGTATTTCGATGCTGCCGCTATCATCCGCTATTACAGTGAATTTTATCTAAGTTCTCATGGGGGCCGTCAGCAAGACCTTATAATCACCTGCCAGACTCTTGATGACACTATGCAGCACCACAGCTTTCCTGTCGATGAAATCGCACTGGCTACTGGTGATTATTTTAGCTTTTAACAGGTGGTCGCAGTCCGCTTATCAGTCCTGCAAAAACTTCGCCACTGCCTCACCATAAAAAGTTTTGGCAACATCCCAGCTACCCGGGTTGATCGAATCGACAATGTCTGCATAAACGATCATCGGGTTGAGACCATCAATATTTTCCTCTCCGGTGTAACTCGGTGACCAGAAGCTTTTATAGACACATATCTCACCGTCCTCATCTTCACGCAAACCATATTGCCTGGCAAAGTCCCTATGCTTCACATCCGAGGTGAAATACAGGGTGATAGTCTCAGGATCCATGTAAGGAGTTGATTTAGCAATAATTACTTCACCTCCCCAGACGCCACGAAAATCTGCCGGATTGGCATTTTTCCACCAGCCAGCATCATCAGAGGTATAACACGCCATGATCTGCTTCGGACGCAGTTTTTCCAGGTAACCATCAACCCAGCGTTCAAATAAACGTTTTTTATTGACCAGCTTGCGGCTGCCCTCATCCAGGATATATCCCGATGAATACAGGTCATCGATGACAGGACCGACGCTGCCAAGCGCAATATTAACCTTATTGGAAATATCCCGATAAGAAGCCTGTAGATATTGCGGCTGGTTAAACAGGGCAAAAATGAGTTTCAGACCAGCAGAGTTGAAGGCACGGCCGCGCATTCTTTTACTTCGCAACCTGGAGGGCTTTTTGCCTTTCACATAGATGTTAATAGCATCGTTTTTAAATGAGCAGTTACCCGCACAGTCAACAAATGCGATAGACCGCTGGCGTAACTTAGCCGCCATCACCGGGTTAACATAATCAGCAAATAGCAGCGCTGGTGACGGCATTGCCCTGAACTGCGAAACCAGCACATCGATATTTTTCTGTGGGGCCCAGGGCTGTATCAGTATGTTATAAGTCTGATTTAACGATTCACTGCTTATCGTCACCGGACCATCGATATTTAACAGGCCAGATGATACTGAAAACACATCTTCAGCGGGGAAAGACTTCGTCTGTTTTATCAGCAGGCTATTAAAATGCTGTAACGCCTGTCGTAATATCTGCTTCTTTTCCATAAATATCCCGCTTCGACCAAACGCCTGATAACACTTAGTTCATTATTATTGAAAATAAGCTTAACACATCAATAAGCCGTGTGCTTTTACATTTATTTACGTTATCTTGAATAAATCCATAGCAAGACTAGAGAGACATAATTACAGATAATTTTACATACGTCGGCGATATAAACAACGACATGGGGGATGCGGCCATGGTACACGCGATTATCGCGATGGGTAAAGGCCTGAACCTGGAACTTCGCCGAAGGCGTCGGGCTCAATGCACACGAGATCTTCTTGATCGCACACGGTTGTGAATTTGGACAAGGATTCTATTACTCGAAACCGCTACCTGCTCAAGAGATCGAGAAGTAATATCGAGATAAAGACAAGGATCGGCGCAAACATATCAAGCTGATTTCAAAGTAGCTCAACGATCAGTCATCTGCTTCGGCCACCATGGCGGCATACTTGAGACTGTCACGCAATTGTTTTATCTCATCATCCAGAACACCCAGCTCGTCGGGCATGCCAGTTGTTTTTCGCAGCGGCCTGCCATGTGTTTTTTCAAATTGTACTTCCAGTTGCTCGACCAGCTGCTGAACCGTATCTTCCGGGTAATCATTCAACTCCAGCTGGCTGAACAGCGCCTTGTTAACATCGAAAGGATAAAGGTGAAAGCGATCGACATAGGTTTCGACCAGCGACCAGAAAAAAGGCCGCACCTTGCTGACCTCCAGGTTTTTATCATTCAGTAGCTTGATAGCAAGCTCGCCGAGCTGGGTTAAATCTTGAGGGGAACGGGAACCACTGCGGCTTTGACTGAACTTGTCTTCCGCATTTAAGACGTTGTTATTGTGTTTGAAAATTTTCAATGTTTTTTATTATTTTTCATCCCGCTTTCATCAGAATGCGAAAAATACAATATAAAATCATCTAACTGGCCATCATTAAACTGCTAATTACATTTTAAATCAAGCTTTTAAGCACAACTAACACCATTGAGTATCATACATAGACAGCAGTTTTTGCTATCAATTGGACCTTGAAACCGATATCATTCAGAAAGGTTTGCAAGATTTTTTTCAGTGTATGTTTTTTTTACACTTCAAACTAATAATAAAATAGCCTCCAATCCAAGTCATTGTATTTTAATGATATATTTTATTTTGCATGATTATTGCATAATCAAGCAATGAGTAGTACATGCGTAATAAACTGGTCCGCCATGCAGACTGGATTTAAATCAGGCATCAGCGTGTATCAAGCGTGATATAAAAAAGTTGAAGTTATAGAAGAAATGAATCAAAAAGCGAAACAAATCCTGCAGAAAGCTGATGTCGACAGGCTACCCAGTCTGCCGCATGTACTACTTCAGCTTCTCGATATCTGTCATGATGAAAGTCTCTCGTTTACCGAGCTGACAAATATACTAAGGCAGGACCCTGCTCTATATGCACGTGTTTGCTCTGTATGTCACCACCATGATTGCGAAGCCGGTCATAAGCTAAAAACAGATACCAGCACCTCGATCGAAAGCTCTTTACAACACCTTGGTATCAATACCATCAAGAGCATAGCTGTCACTGCCACCGTCCAGCAATTTTTTTCACGAACCAGCCTGGAACGAACAGATTTTCTAAAAGAGCACTGGCGGCATTCACTTTACTGTGCACACGTAGCACGTGCAATTGCCGAAATATGTGATTACAGCGATACCGATGAGGTTTATACCACTGGCCTGATGCATAATATTGGCCAACTGGTACTCGAGACCGCTTATCCTGATAAATACACGACCACCTTTGCACAGTTGACTGATGACACTATCTTTCACGACCTGGAACAGGATGCGTTCGGCACGACGCACCAACAAGTCGGTGCTGAGCTACTAAGAAGACACGGTGCCAACAGCTTCGTTTATGACGCTGTGTTATATCACCATGAGAGTGTCGAACATATCCAGGATGCACACCCGCTGGTAAAGATCATCAACCTGGCTAACATGCTGACCAGCAGCTACTTCAAACCTGAAGAAGATCAGCAGGTGTTTGATGCCGCCGAGCAACTGCTGGCTATAAAAAAACCAACACTGCTCGAGATACTGGATAAATCAAAAGCTCATGTAGAAACGACCGCCCAGACACTGGAGATCGGTCTACCCTTTGATGGCATGGACGGGCAAACAATCAAAAAGATTACTGCCAGCGATGAACTGAAACAGGTTCAGCTTGCTGAACAGGTAAGAAACATTGCCTTATTAGACGGTATCCATCAGCACCTGTCGCGAAGTGGCGCGCATAGCGGCGACGTAGATGCGCTGTTTAATATAATCTCGCAGAACATCGGCATCCTTTTTGGTGTCAGCCAGTGTATCCTGTTCCTATACGATGCCGCCAGTGACCGGGTAGAGGCGATTTCGGCAGACAATCAACCACCACAGCTGGCTGACATATCGATACCGTTAACCAGCAACCGCAGCCTGGTGACCGACGCCCTGCTCAATAAAGAGGCCTGCCATTCTTTTACTACAGAGTCGTTCGAACACAACCTGAACGAACTCTCGATAGTCGATCGGCAACTGATCGGCATTACCGAACAGGAAGGCATCATCTGCCTGCCGATGATGATGAACAATGCTGCCATCGGCACATTGATCCTCGGCATGGACAAGACGCAGTATGAAAACCTGTGGAAACAACTCCCGCTGCTGATGCGTTTTGTCAATGAGATCGCGCACACCATTAGCGTCAGCAGCTCGAGCAGCCAGTCAGCCGTTAGCGACGAAGAGCGCAGCCACCAGCTCGAGCAAAAAATACGCGAAGTACTGCATGAAGTTCGTAACCCGCTCAGCATCATGAACAATTACCTCGGCATCCTTGGCTACAAGCTGGAAAATGACAAACCAGCCCAGGAAGATGTACAGACCATCAAAACCGAGATAGAGCGCATCACAGATATTTTGAACCGCCTGACCGAGCAGGAAAGCTCGACAGACGAAACCTCGCCGGTAGACATTAACGCGATCATCGCCGACCTCACCCATGTCTTCCAGACGTCTCTGTTCGCCAGCAAAAACATCCAGATTTCACTCGATCTGGACGAACGCATAGAGAGCCTGCAGACTAATGCCAATGCCCTCAAACAGATCTACACCAATCTAATTAAGAATGCAGTTGAGGCACTTCCTGCAAATGGCCAACTTATGGTCTACACTCAGGATAATGTAAACGTTGACGGTAAACAGCATATAGAACTGTCGGTCGCTGACGATGGGCCTGGAATAGATTCAGACATTCTGCCACAGCTATTTTCACCGGTGGAATCCACCAAAGGTGATGATCACGCCGGGCTCGGACTGACCATCGTTAAGAACCTGGTGAATGAGTTACATGGATCAATCAGTTGCAGAAGCAGTGACAAGGGTACCAGTTTTCACATCCTGCTTCCTAAATAGTTGATATATAATTAAATAAAAAACTGCACACTCTGGAACGTGCTAATTAAAATTATAATGTAAGGGTCGGGCTACCCTTACCAAGCAGAGTGAAAAAATGAGTATAAATGAGCAAAAAATTCTCGTCGTAGACGATGATCCTGTCGTCCTCAAGAGTCTTAAAGATCTACTTGCAATCAGGGGATTCAACCCTGACGCCGCTATCGGCGGTCAGGAAGCGATATGTCAGCTTGACCAGAACGATTATGACCTGGTACTGCTGGATCTGCATATGCCATACGTCAGTGGGCATGATGTAATGGACTATATCAATAATAACAAGATAGATACCTCTGTCATCATCGTCAGTGGAGAGACTTCTTTCGAAGCCGCTAAAAACGCCTGTACACAGGGTGCTTATGATTTCCTGCGCAAACCTTATGCTACCGATGAGCTGATCATAACTATCACCAATGCGTTAAAAGAGAAACGCCTGAAAAAGCAGAACCTGTTCATGCAACAACAGCTTTCAGAATCAGAAAGGCTGCACCGTTATATCGTGAATACATCACCAGATATCATCTATATCCTGGATCAGGATGGACATTTCACCTTTATCAACGAGCGAATAGAAAGTCTCCTCGGCTACAGTAAGGAAGAGATCGTCGGCAAACACTACTCCTTCCTTGTCCACCATGATGATATGGAACAGGCAAAATACGTATTCAATGAGAGACGCATCGGTACACGTGCCGCTAAAAATATCGAACTGCGGCTGAAATGCAAAGATGACGGCAACTCACGGCACTTCAACAACCGGACCCTGCCTATCGAGCTCAGCGCGATGGGCATGTATAGCGGTGAAAAGCAGTCAAACAGCAGCTACAGAGGCACCTATGGCGTTGCACGAGATGTTACCGAACGTAAGATCGCCGAAGAAACAATTAACTTCCAGGCATACCATGACCTGCTCACCAAGCTGCCTAACCGTGCACTGCTGCGTGATCGCCTGAGCCTGGCGATCAGCCAGGCCAAGCGCGAAGATGAGAAACTGGCAGTGATGTTCCTTGACCTCGACCGTTTCAAGAATATCAACGATAGCCTGGGGCATATGATCGGTGACGAATTATTACAACAGGTCAGTATGCGCCTGAAAGAGTGTATCCGCGCGGCTGACACCCTGGCCCGTTTCGGTGGCGACGAGTTCACCCTGATGCTGCCAAAACTGCACAATGGACGTGACGATGCTAGCAAGCTCGCCGACAAGATCACTCACACATTAAAGCAGCCTTTCATCATCGACAATCATGAACTATATGTCAGTGCCAGTATCGGAATCGCAATGTATCCGCATGACGGCTCAAATATCGATACCCTGATAAAACATGCCGATGTCGCCATGTATCATGTCAAGGGTCAGGGTAAAAACGGTTACCAGTTCTACTCTAACGAGATGAACGTTCCGTACCTGGAAAAACTTTCACTCGACACCGGTATCCACCGTGCCCTGGACAATAACGAATTCAACCTGGTCTACCAGCCACAGGTCAACCTGCGCACTGGTGAGATCGTGGGTGTCGAGGCTTTACTACGCTGGGATCATCCAGAACATGGGCCTATCTCACCTGCAGAATTCATTCCATTCGCAGAAGAGAGCGGTCTTATCATCGACATCGGATACTGGGTAGTAAAAACAGCCTGTGCCGAACTAAGCCGTTGGCGCTCTGCCGGCCTTCCCGAGATACGCATGTCGCTGAACATCTCGGCTCGTCAGTTAATGGAAGATAATATCGTCAGAAACATCATCAATATAATGAAAGACTATGATGTGCCCGGACAATGCATCGAACTGGAGATAACAGAAAATGCCATCATGGATGACATGGACAGTATCATTCGTAAATTGCAGGAACTGAGTGGTCACGGTATCACCATCGGCATTGATGATTTTGGTACCGGCTATTCCTCATTGAGCTACCTGCACAAACTGCCGATACATACACTAAAGATAGACCGCACTTTCCTCAAAGAAAGCCGCATCAACAAAGGTGACAACACCATCATCAACACTATCGTTGCGATGGCAAAAGGTCTTGGCCTGAACGTGATCGCTGAAGGTGTTGAATCACAGTCACAACTGGAATACCTGCGAGAGATCGACTGCAGTGAAGCCCAGGGATTCCTGTTCGGCAAGCCTCTGCCCGCTGAAGTTATCTCGCAGCTGTTGCTCCAGGAACCTTATGCCACACCAGGCGGCCGTAACAGCTCGGGAAAAGGTACGCACTGGCATCACTAGAGTGGATCATTACCCATAAAAAAGACCTCAAATGAGGTCTTTTTTTATGAACAGCCTCTCGGTGACACCTCAGTTATTTAAGGCTTTTCCAGCTCTCATGATGCTCGAGCAATGTTAGTGCTTTAGCCAGCAATTCTTTGCCGGGAGACATACGGTGCCAGGTCGAAGCACCGGAAGGATGTGGCAGCGGGATTATCTCGACATCGGCACCATTAATATCCTTCTCAAATTTTTGACCGATCACATCGACCAGTTTATCTACCTTCAGGTATTGCGATATGGCCAGTTTGCCAACAGGTATTATCAGCCTGGGCTGTAACAGTTCTATCTCTTTATTGAGCCATCGTGAACAGGTATTTATCTCCGACCTGGCCGGTACACGGTCGCCGCCTTTCGGATTTTTTCCGGGAAAGCAGCGGCATACTGCTGACATATAGACCTGTTGCCTGAAATCGCTCTCTCGCACACCGATCGAATCAAACCATTTGAATAAGGTCTTGCCTGCGGTCCAGGCAAATGGCCGGCCCAACTCCCCCTCCCTGTCGCCAGGCGCCTGACCAACGAGCAATATCTCAGAACAGACCGGCTTACCGAGAATAACCGGTGGGACCATATCCGGACATAACCGGCAAGCACCAAGCCTGGCCTGGTGCGACCGTATCAATTCGATTTTATTCACAACCCATCCTGCATATACAATCTAATTGCGAAAATATTATAAAATAGTAACACTGAAGTTAACATTGTTGCCGAGTGCCTGACAGGCATGACGAAAAACATGAGTTTAATCCGCTATTTCATCTTATCTTTATTATTACTGTGCAGCCCTGCGCAGGCTGATGTAATGCTATTGATCCATGGTTATCTCGGTGACGCCTATTCCTGGGAAAACTCAGGCATCAACGATGAATTACACCAGCGCGGCTGGTCTCGTGCCGGCATGTTTCAGGGTTCAGCTTATGGCCCGCAACTTTTCGTTGCAGACCACAACGATGCAAAAAACCTGGTCTATGTTGCTACCCTGCCCTCTGAAACCCCGGTGATGGCTCAGTCTGACGTACTGAAGAGCATCATCGATATCATCAAGCAAACCCATGCTGATCAAAAAATTATCCTGGTGGGCCATTCCGCAGGCGGTGTTGTCGCTCGTATGACCCTGATCCGGCACCAGCTGAAGGATGTAAAAGCCCTGATCACTATCGCATCGCCGCATATCGGTACCGGGCGTGCCGATCAGGCACTTGATATAACCGCTAATCATGGGCCATTCAACATGGTGAAGAGCTTTGTCGGCGGCAGCGGTTACGATGCACTTAAACATTCTCGCGGCCTGATGTACGACCTGCGCCACCCGCAACCTGGAAACATGCTGTACTGGCTCAACAGCCAGCCACATCCCGATATCCATTATGCATCGATAATCCGTTTAAACAATAACGGCGCCAGTGGCGACTCTCTAGTGCCGGGCTTCAGCCAGAACATGAACAATGTGCCGGCACTGCAGGGCCGGTCATCTACCTTCACTACACCCACATCTCACTTCCTGGTAAGACAGGATGCAGATACGATAATCTCAATCATCGACAGATTTTGATAACACTATGAACCTTCATTTCTCTATCACACCGAAAAATATCACAAATGTAATTGTTGCCGCGCTTAGCTGTGCCACACTGCTGTCATGTGCAACATCACCCGAGGGCAGGAACCAGCTGAAGCTGATTCCCGATGAACAGATGGATGCCATGGGCGCACAGAGTTTTGAACAGATGAAGCAGCAGAGCCCGATAACAAAAGACCAGAACATACAGCAATATGTGCTATGTATCGCCAATAAGATCATCCCGCATGTAGCGCAGAATCCGGATCCCAAAAGGTGGGAAGTGGTGGTATTTGAAGATGACCAGGCCAATGCCTTCGCCCTGCCCGGTTACAAGATCGGCGTTTATACCGGCCTGTTGAAATATGCAAAAAACCAGGATCAGCTGGCTGCGGTAATGGGGCATGAAGTAGCGCATGTGATCGCCAAGCACGGCAATGAACGGGTTTCTAACCAGATGGCGACTGAAGCTGGCCTGAGTATCGCCACTGCCGTACTGGGCGGCACACAGAATGAGAACAGCACGCTTATCCTCGCTGGACTGGGGCTGGGCGCGCAATATGGCATCATCCTGCCATTCAGCCGCAGCCATGAATCAGAAGCTGACCTGATCGGGCTGGACCTGATGGCAAAAGCGGGATTTGATCCTGCACAGAGCGTCCCCCTCTGGCAGAACATGTCACAGTCTGGCGCAGCACCTCCCGAGTTCATGTCGACCCATCCGTCCAGCGATACCCGCATCAGTCAGTTGAAAGAGAGGATCCCTGGAGCAAATATCGCTTACCAGGAAGCGGTCAGAAAAGGACAACGAGCTAATTGCAAACTGTAATTACTGCTGCAACAGTTTTAATAACAAAATTAAGTCTGAAGTATTAATGATGCCGTCAGGCGCGCCTGCAGGATACAGGTCACCATGCGATAGCTCAAGTGATGTCGCTGCCAGATCACCGATGGCTATTCGCTGTGCGATAAGATAGTCAGCCGCATTAATAAGCCCATCGGGTGAACCCAAAGGTGCCAGGTCACCATCAGCATAGTTCGGCCAGGACAGTGGATCTAGCGGGTCGCTGCCGTTGTTGACCTCCTCGCCATCTCCGATATAGTCCCCATCACTGTCAGCATTGTCCGGCAGAGTAAAATAGATAGTGATCTCTTCAAAATCACTGATACCGTCACTATCGGTATCGAGTGCAATGACCTCGACATCGAATGTTTCACTGTCACTGAATACCGGAACACCATCATCACTCACCGTGACTGTTATCGAATTCATTGAAGCATCGCCGAGCGCAGGGGCGAGCGTCAGCGTGGCAGTATTGTCAGCATTATCGACAAAGCTGGCGTAAGCAGGCAAACCACTAATGCTATACGAAAGATCGTCAGCTTCGGCATCACTGGCAGATATCTGCAGTACGAGGTTTTCGCCTTCGTCAAGATATTGATTACCGATCAGTGCCATCTGCGGTGCTGTATTGTCAGTATTAAAAAACCAGTTATAGGCATCGCCGAACTGGATACTGGCCGTGGTGATGCGTGCATGATCGGCTCCGATAAAGGTTCCACTGACTTCACAGAAAGCCAGACTGGGGGTAGAAGTTATGCTCATACTGATATCACAGCCTGAATCACTGATACCGCCATACTCCAGAACAATGGTGTAATTGTCCCGGCTATACCTGTTGCCAGGCCCGCCACTATCGCGTTCATCGATACCACTGGCTGCATAACGTAATGTCGCGACATCATCGTGGCCTAATGTACGCTGTGCTTCATCAGAGAATGTACCCTGCTGCATCACGGCTTCAGTTTTCGCATAACCGAGTAATGTTGAAACGGCGCGGTCGGCATTGGCAGCATAGCTGTGACCAGGCGGAAGATCTGAAAGGTTACGCGAATAGGTCGTCGAATCGACCACGGTATCGATAGTGAAAGGGTCATTATTAGACGTTCTGAACCACAGTAAATTGACATCGTCTCCACGGATATCATCACTGGAACCGATGACACCGTCAGCGCCGGCATTCAAGTCGAACGCATCATCAACACCATCTGTTGCCCTGGTGTAGTTCTGCTGGCTTGCCGTCAGGCCCGACTCACTTGCTGCATTGATGTGCGCCATACCCAGGCAGTGTCCGATCTCATGCAGTGCTACCGATTCAAAATCCAGCTGTCCCTGAGGTATGTTGTTGTCACCGCCCTGCTTCACATTGGCCGTTGTCGGCGCAAGCTGGTTATAAACGGCAATATTATTCTGCACGGAAAATGCCATGTCAGTGGCATTGGGGCTGGCAGGGTCGATACATACCCTTACCGTTACCGTACCTCCCGAGCCGGTATAAGTACTCGGATGCGTAACGACATCAACATAGGTGTCTGCGCCATTAACATCTTCACCAGCAAAAATATATGCACCGGCATATACCGGGCCCGTCATACAAAACAGTAGACTGCTGAGAATTATCTTGAATGGCTGGACTTGCCCCATCATCGTCCCTGCTTCGTTAATCGGCTATCTTGCATCAGCCTCTGCAGATTTTTCACCGAGCTGTGTGCATCGACAAGCTCTCGCTGCTGATTGAAACGTAGCGCTTGCTGCTCGATATTTTTCCATTTAAATCGTTTGTGAAAATTCTTTATGCTAGCGGACGATTTATCTCTCTGATATTCATCAAGCCTGATATCGACAACGGTCTCCATAGCATCCGATATCGCGTATAACTGACCGCTCTCTCGCAGTGCTTTTCTCTCGCTACGAATCTTCGCTTTTACTTTATCCTGGTCAAACTCGAGCACACCATCTTTATGCAATGACTGAACAAGGCCAGCAACTTCATCTTCACTGAGCTTCATCTCATAATCACCGGCTTTTTTCATATACTCGGGATAATGAACATGTACTCTGCCATCACCGTAAACACTAAGCGTTGGCCTGTCATCGATTCCTGCCAGCATGGATATGTTCTGTTGATAATGAATAACAGGCTGTACGGGATCAGCCAATGCCCCTGCTGGCGTAGTAGAGAACTTGAAACCCGGGGAGTTAGCACCGCTTAGCACTATTTTTTGCCCGTAGAGACTACCCGCACCCAATAATGAAATCGCAAAACATAAAAAAACGGTAATATATTTTTTCATTGATCTTCGATACATACTGGCAGGTTAACAAGTATCCGGGACACTATTGGCACAAGTTTTATAACGATAAAAGTCATTCCTGATATGATATGCAACACTTATGCCACTAAGCCAGCAGCCATTAATAAACACAATATTCATTAAAAATACCCATAACTATCAGTATAATACGAACAACCATGAACCAGGCCCAATAATCGATCGATGACCTCACATTCCTGTTGTGTATATTTAGGCGACAAACTTGCCGCTTATGGTTTTGGTAACGATCACCCGTTCGGCCCCCAGCGCCACCATGTGTTTGAGCGCGCCCTGCGTGAGCAGGCGCTGGATAAAAAAACAGATATACTGACACCCGTAACCACAGGACGAGAGACACTGGAGCTATTTCATACTGCCGAGTATATCGACAAGGTGATCGAACAGTCCAAATTTGGCGTCGGTTATCTCGATAATGGCGACACCCCGGCTTTCAGTGGCATGTATGAAGCAGTGCGCCATGTCGCAGGCAGTGTCGCCGATGCGATCGATCAGCTGATGAACGGGTACTACAAACACGCCTTCGTGCCAATCGCCGGACTGCATCACGCCAGGCGTGATACAGCAGCGGGCTTCTGTGTGGTCAATGATTGCGGCATCGCCATCGAGATATTACTCAACAGGTACGAGCTGAAGCGCGTCGCCTATGTCGATATCGATGCCCATCATGGTGACGGCGTTTTCTACAGTTTTGAAGATGATCCTCGATTGATCTTTGCCGACATGCACGAGGATGGCCGATTCCTGTATCCAGGCACCGGTGCCATCACTGAAACAGGTAAAGGTCCGGCGGCTGGTACAAAACTGAATATCCCGATGCCGCCCAGGTCAAACGACGAACTGTTCTTTAAGATGTGGTCACATGTAGAAAGCTTCCTGGAAAAACACCAGCCACAATTCATATTATTCCAGTGCGGTGCTGACAGCATAGCAGCGGACCCTATCACCGATATGGAATATTCTGAGAAAGCGCACACACATGCTGCCAAAAGTCTAAGTGAGATTGCCGAACGCTACTGCGGCGGTAAATTGCTCGCCATGGGCGGCGGTGGTTACAACCATGACAACATCGCTAAGGCCTGGACCGCTGTGCTCGATACTTTGACAGACTAAAGCAAGTAAATTGATACCATAGCTATACAGAGAACACGGTGCTTTCTGTCAATCACCGTTTATCACCAGTGTAAAAACGTCACCCATCGCTTTGCGCATCTGCGTTATCGATAGATGCCTGTCATCGCGAACATCTTCCCAATGCTGGCAGGTCATTCGATAAACGTCTTTCTGTCTATCAGATTCTAAATACATCATGGTGGCGTAATTGAAGACATTACTCCTGTCCAGCATGCCGAACATGAAAACGCCACCACGAGACGCCAGCTGTGTCTTTTCTTTTAATGATGATGACTCAATCTCATCCTGTACTTTAACAATTTTGAAATCATCCGCTTTGACCGTCCTCGGCTGTTCACTGATGGCATATATCTCAAACTTACAGTTTGGATAATATTTTTCTACTTCCCGGTAAGGCATGATACGGCCATCCTGTATATAAATCGCGACCTGATTAGCATTAATAGTCACGTCCTGGTTGAGCTTCAACACAGAACCAACGGGGATCGCATAGAATGTCGAATTTTCATCTTTTGTATCATTTACACTACAGGCTGCTAGCGACAACACAGCCAGAAAGATAAATGGTCGCCTCAGCAGCGCCATCAGGCACGCATCAAATTTAAGGTTTGTATATAACTCCGCCATCTGTTTATACTCCGACTAACGAAAACGTCTGTCAATACCGAACCTGACCAATATACAATCACTGACCACAAATCATGCTGACACATCTCTGGTTTGCTTTCTTTGCAGTTTCATTTATCAGTGCCTGCTATCAATGGCTGATCAATGGTCAGGCCGAGATCTTTTCCTTACTCATACAGTCCACTTTTGACATGGCCGCTCTCAGTGTCGAGATCGCTATCGGACTGATCGGCGTACTTGCTCTGTGGTTAGGTTTTTTCAAGATCGCCGAACGGGCAGGCATGGTACAGCTATTGTCGCGATTTCTGGAACCACTATTCTTAAAGCTGATGCCGGACGTCCCTAGAGACCATCCCTCGCATGGCAGCATCACCATGAATATCGCAGCCAACATCCTGGGGCTGGATAATGCTGCCACGCCGATGGGCCTGAAAGCTATGCAGGATCTACAGGCACTCAATCCTGAAAAAGACAGCGCCAGTAATGCCCAGATACTGTTCCTGGTACTCAATACCTCTGCCGTAACATTATTACCGGTGACTATATTTATGTATCGCGCACAGCAGGGCTCATCAGATCCGACCGCTGTTTTTCTGCCTATCTTGATGGCAACCTGCGCCTCAACATTGACCGGCCTGCTAGCTGTGGCCTATGTGCAGAAAATAAATCTGCTTGATAAGACCATCGCACTCTATTTTACCGGCTTTGCCATCCTGCTCGCCGCGCTCGCCAGTTCTCTCGTGTCATTGCCGGCCGAGCAGATGGCACAGACCTCAAGCCTGCTCGGCAACTTTATTTTATTCAGTATCATCATGCTCTTCCTGGGCGCCGGCTGGTATAAAAAAATCGATGTCTATGATGCTTTCATCGAGGGCGCAAAACAGGGATTTGAAATCGCTATCCGGCTGATCCCATATCTGCTTGCCATGCTGGTAGCTATAGGACTGCTGCGTAGCAGTGGCGTACTCGATGGCCTGCTGGCCATCTTCTCTAACCTGTTTACCCTGCTGGGTTTCAATACTGACTTCGTACAGGCATTGCCGACGGCATTCATGAAGCCGCTGAGCGGCAGTGGTGCGCGCGCCATGATGCTGGAGACCATGAATACGCATGGCGTCGACTCCTTCGCCGCAACGGTTTCAGCGATCATGCAGGGCAGTACCGAGACCACCTTCTATGTACTTGCAGTGTACTTTGGCAGCGTCGGTATCAAGAAAGTTCGCCATGCCCTCGCCTGTGCCCTGCTGGCCGACCTCGCCGGTATCAGCACAGCTATTTTTGCCGGTTACCTGTTTTTTTACTAGACACTTTGTTAAGTCAATAAACGCGTGTAATATATGGTTTTTTCTGGCATTTCACTATGAAATGATAATAAAACATGAAAACGATGCACATACCCCCGACTATTAAAATCTTCACCAGTCTACTGATCTTTCTTTCATTATCTGCCTGCTCGATGAATAAGATGATGGTAGACGCTTCGCTACCGATGATCGAAGGCGGTATGGATGCACTGCTTCAGGAGCCCGACCTGCAACTTGCAGAAGATTCATTGCCTGCCAATATCAGCATGCTAAATGGCATGATCCAGCTTGATCCCGAAAATGCTCGGCTCCATAGTTATGCTGCACAGGCTTATTACGGTATCTCCTATGGCTTCAATGAAGACAGCGATATCAATCGGGCAGAGAAGTTCTACCTGCGCGGCCTCGACCACGGCCTGATCGCTCTGCAATTACAAGGTTTGAAAGATCCTGAGAATCAATCCTTCGCTGAGTTTGAACAACAGCTGCAGAAGCTCGGTAAAGATGAAGTCGCCACCCTGTTCTGGACCGCGATGAACTGGGCTAAATTAATCGATCTGAACCGTGATGACACAGAAAGGCTGATGCAACTACCGAAACCCACCGCCATGATGCAGCGTGTTCTCGAGCTGGACGAGACCTTTTACTTCGGCAGTGCTCATATGTACTTCGGCGTATATTATGGATCACGCGCGCCGACACTGGGTGGCAACTTCGAAAAGTCTGAGCAGCATTTTGATAAAGCCAGAGAAATCACCGACGGCAAATTACTGGTTGCCGATCTATTACAGGCACAGTACCTGTCACGGCAAAAACTCGATCAAAAAGACTTTCACGACCGCCTGACTAAAATTATTGACGCTCCAGAAGATCTGTATCCTGAAGCCACTATGCTGAACCAGATATCCAAGCGCAAGGCAAAACTATTACTTAACAAGGAAAGTCAATGGTTTTAAATTTTCTCTGTTCATACATGAAGACACCGTCAGCCAGTAAAAAACTGCTGCAGCTGATCTTCACCGGCGTTTTATTGGTATGCAGCCAGTCGCTCGTAGCAGAAGAAGTCTATACTCTGAAGTTTGCCACCCTGATGCCGACCGGCACCGCCTGGTCAAAACTACTGGACGACTGGGTAAAAGAAGTCGAGGAGAAAAGCCAGGGCCGAATAATATTCAAGATGTATTCCGGTGGCGTCATGGGTGACGAACCAGACGTGCTGCGCAAGATACGCAAAGGTCAGCTGCATGGCGGCATGTTCACCGGTTATGGCATCGGTCGCATCTACTCGCCGGCACGTGTCCTCGAGATGCCATTCCTGTTCAAGAGTACCGAAGAGTCTGATCACGTACGTGAGTTGCTCATGCCTGACCTGGAGACCGGTTTTCGCCGCAACGGTTTTGAACTGCTGGGCTGGCCGGAAGTCGGCTTCATCCATTTTTTCTCGACTCAACCACTGACTTCGATCGACGCCATAAAACAACAGCGCATCTGGTTGTGGCAGGGCGACCCGCTGGGCGAAGCCTTCTTCAAAGCGGCTGACATCAACCCGATACCGCTTTCGATAATGGATGTGTATACCCAGCTATCTGCAAAGCACGGTAGTATCGATACCGTATATACCTCAACCTTCGGCGCTATCGCTCTGCAGTGGTATACCAAACTCAAGTATGCCAGCCATATTCCACTCACCAATGCGATCGGCGGTGTCATCGTCAGCAACCGTTTCTACGACAAGCTGCCTGCTGACCTGCAACAACTGTTAAAAACTACAGGCAAAAAAATGGCTGATGATATCCGGCTCAATGCGCGAGAAGCCAACATAAAGAGTATCGGGCTTCTCGAGAAGAACGGCATCAAATTTATGCTCGACTGGGATGATGTCGATATGGCTGAGATGCTAAAGATGCGGGACGATGCCGCCGCATATCTCGAAAAGACTGATTACATCCCTGCCAGTATGTTCGCCAAAACAAAAGAGTTGCTGGCAGCGTATCGCCATAAGCAGGAAACAGAAACGAACGATGAACCGGCTGCAGCGCCCGTCAAATCCGAGTAATCTCATAAAGTTTCACCAGGAAAAGTAGTGCTTGAAAGATTCGAAAAGAACCTGGTCAAAGTTGAAAGTATTATCGCAGCGGCCAGCCTGTTTTTATTGCTGGCACTTTCACTGTTTCAGATATTTACCCGCAACGTACTCGACTTCGGTTATGCAGAAATCGAGATCATCAACCGCAACCTGCTCATCATCTGCGGTGCCATGGGTGCTGTTCTCGCCACCTCAAAACTGAGGCATATCAAGATAGATGCGCTGACAGTTATTATGAGTGAACGGCAGATATCACTGCTGCGCTGCCCGCTGTCCCTGTTCTCTGCCATCGTCTGCCTGATGATGAGTTACTACGCCGGTATCTTCTTTATGGACGAGTGGCAGTACGCACCTGCTAATGAACGCTGGGCACTTCCTTTCAACCTTATCTATCCGTTTGGCTTTGGCCTTCTCAGCCTGCACTTCCTGCTGATCTGTTTTAAAAAGCCGCGCCCATGATTGCAGCCACTATCCTACTGATCGTCATCGCATTGGTCGGCGCACCACTGTTTACGGTAATCGCTGCAGGCGCCATCCTGGCCAGCTTCAGTGCCGACATCAGCCCCGATATCATCATCATAGAGATGCACCGGCTTGCCGCCTCACCTAATATGATCGCCATCCCGCTTTTCACTTTTGCCGGTGTTCTCATGTCGAGCGGTGGCGCACCACGCAGGCTGGTCGATTTTTATCGTGCCGCATTCGGCTGGATGCCGGGCGGTCTTGCCATCGTTACCATCGGCGCCTGTGCTTTTTTTACCACCTTCTCAGGTGCGTCGGGCGTAACCATACTCGCACTCGGTGGCCTGCTATACCCTATCCTCAGGGGCGAGGGCTATAAAGAGAACTTTTCCTTAGGCCTGCTCACCACGTCAGGCTCGTTGGGCTTACTGTTTCCGCCCAGCCTGGCCATCCTCGTCTACGGTATCGTCGCCGGGGTCAGTATCGAAAAAATGTTTTTTGCCGGACTCGTTCCAGGTGTACTGCTGATCCTTATGCTCTCGGCCTACAGCATGGTGCACGGTAATCGCAGCCACGTGGTTAGACATAAATTCGATATCAACACCCTGCTGACAGCAGCAAAGGGAAGCGCCTGGGACCTGTTCTTGCCGGCTGGCGTGGTTATCGGCATATTCGGTGGCTTCGTCTCCATCATGGAGGCCGCGGCGGTAACCGCCGCCTACGTCATCATCGTTGAAGTCTTTATTTATAGAGAGATCGATCTTCGTACGCAGTTCTTCGGATTACTGGTTGAAACCTGCGTACTGTTCGGCAGCCTGCTGGCGATATTACTGGTCGCGCTCGGTATGACCAACCTGATGATCGATGCACAGCTGCCGATGAAGTTACTTGCGGCCATAGAGGACCACATCACCAGCCCGCTTGAATTTTTACTGCTGCTGAACCTGTTCCTGTTGCTGGTCGGAGCCATGATGGACATCTTCTCTGCAATCATCGTCGTGGTACCGCTGATACTGCCGCTTGCATCCCGTTATGGTGTCGATCCGATACACCTCGGAATCATCTTTCTGGCCAACCTCGAAATCGGTTATTCGACACCTCCGGTAGGCATCAACCTGTTTATCGCAAGCCAGCGCTTCAATAAAACCATCGTCACGCTATTCAAATCTACCCTGCCCTACCTGCTGATCATGCTCATCTGGTTATTAATGATCACTTATATTCCTGAACTTTCATTGTGGTGGAAATAAAGAATAAATATGATGAAAAGTTGAACTGATAGCGTTATTCTTATCCAATTGTCATATCGTCACTAGTACGGAGATACGAGATGCAGAAACCCTGGTTAAAAAGTTACCCTAAAGGAATAGTAGAAGAGATCGATATAAACGAGTTCTCTTCTGTCGCCGACATCTTTGACACCAGCATCGCCAAGTACAGTGAACGGCTCGCCTACACTAACTTCGGAACTACGCTATCTTATAAAGAAGTAGACAACTATACCGCGCAGCTAGGCTCATACCTGAAAAACGAACTCGGCCTTGAAAAAGGCGATCGTGTCGCGGTGATGATGCCTAACCTGCTACAGAATCCGATCGCGATATTCGGCATCCTTCGCGCCGGCCTGGTAGTAGTCAACACCAACCCTCTCTACACCACCCGTGAACTGAAGCATCAGCTGAATGACTCAGGCGCGAAGGCGATTATAATCGTTGAGAATTTCGCACACGTACTGCAAGAGGTCATCGATGAAACCCCGGTAGAGCATGTCATCACCACCAGGATGGGGGACATGCTGTCACCGCTGAAAGGTTTCATCATCAATACCGTTGTCAAATATATCAAAAAAATGGTACCGGCTTTCCGCCTGGAACATGCCGTACCCTTTAACAAAGCATTGAAGCTCGGCGCTCAGCATCATTTCGAGACAGTTCAGACCAATCACCAGGACATCGCTTTTTTACAATACACCGGTGGCACCACAGGTGTATCTAAAGGCGCTGTTTTGACCAACAGGAACATGGTCGCCAATATGCTGCAGGCGTCAGCCTGGATCGACGATTTTATCGGCCATGATAAAGGCACCATCATCACTGCTCTGCCGCTGTATCATATCTTTTCCCTGACAGCGAACTGCCTCACCTTCATGCGTTATGGCTGGTGCAATTACCTGATCACCAATCCTCGCGATATAAAAGGCTTCGTCAAGGAACTGAAAGCCACCGAGTTCAATGTCCTCACCGGCGTCAATACCTTGTTCAACGGCCTGTTAAATGACCCTGATTTTAAGACCATCGATTTTTCTAAATTCCAGTTTGCCCTCGGTGGCGGTATGGCGGTACAGCGCGGTGTTGCAGAACGCTGGAAGGAAATAACCGGCACCACGCTGATCGAAGCCTATGGCCTGACAGAGACCTCGCCCGCTGCCTGCATAAATCCGATGGACCTGAAAGAGTTCAACGGCAAGATAGGCCTGCCGATATCATCGACAGAAGTCTCCATGCAGGATGATGACTGGAACGAGGTTGCACTGGGTGAACATGGCGAGATATGCGTACGCGGCCCGCAGGTGATGCAGGGTTACTGGCAACGTCCGAAAGAGACATCAAACATCCTGAGCAATGATGGCTGGTTACATACCGGTGATATCGGCTTCATGGATGAGGACGGCTTTGTCCAGATCGTCGACCGTAAGAAAGACATGATCCTGGTCTCAGGATTCAATGTGTTCCCAAATGAGGTCGAAGATGTTATCGCATCCCACCCGGGAGTACTCGAGGTCGGCGTCATCGGAAAACCTGATGAACACAGTGGCGAAGTGGTGATGGCCGTCGTGGTGAAAAAAGATAACGCATTGACTGAAGAGGCTCTGCGTGAATATTGCCGTGAGAGCCTGACCAGCTACAAAATCCCTAAATCGATCGTATTTACCGAAGAGCTGCCGAAGACCAATGTCGGTAAAATATTGCGGCGTGAACTACGCGAACAGTATATTACCGGTACCTGAGTTACAGAAACGAATACTTTCCGCTGGCGATAAACTCGATTTCTTCTGCCGTACTGTCGCGCTCAAGTATTTCATTAAGCTCGGGGAAGCGTCCGAATTTTTCGATCACATAGTGATGACTCCTGGCAAAACTCAGGCTTGACTCGAACGGTTTGCGGTACTCCTCTGGCACATCCTGGACCAGTTGCGTAAACGCCCTGACACTGAGTTCCTGTTTTTCGATATCTTCAGCGTGCTCTAGCGGAAGATAAAAGAAACTGCGCTCTACGGCGTGGCACCTGCTATCATCCCCGGCACCGATACCATCGGTGCATAGTGCCTGCGCTTTTTCATCCTGCGAGAACGCCTGTGCCGTACCACGATGGATATGGCGCGAAAACTGGTCCAGCAATATGATCAATGCCAGGCGACCACGATAAGAATCAACCCAGTGATCCAGTTCGCCGTTGACCGCCCTGTCATAATCGACACCAAAGTTTATAAAGATCTCGCTGTCGTAAGCGGCACCGTTTTTAAACCACATGTCATATTTGGTCGCATCTGCAGTATACGGCGTCGGAAAGGCACCGAACCAGAAGTGCAGGATGTCCTCTATGCGGTTAGTCATCAAACATTTATTGTCGGGCCGCTGTCAAACCTGTATATGAAAGCAGCAAGACCAGGACTAGAAATGAAATAATACGTTTGCCTGCAGCGCGTTCACATTCTGGCGCGCGATATATTCCATACGCATAGCGACTTTAGTGGTGAATTTATACTGCATACCGGTACCCAGCAGGACGCCGTCATCATCACCAAAATCATAACCGAGGCGTACCAGCATATCGGTTTTACTCGACAACGGTACAGATTCAAGCATCGCCGCCCAGAGACCCTTCACATCTTCATTACTGCCAGGGCCTTTATACTGGTCAAAATCACCAGTATCCATGTAACCTATTTCGAGCGCAGATGAAATATCATCGTTCAGCTTGAATGCAAAGTCATAGCCGCCAAAAAACTGGAAACCGCGCGCACTGCCATAACCAGGCAAACTGTTAAAACCGAGGCCGCCGCCAAGATAGATGCGCTGTGCATCGAGGGCCCCTTCTGCACTAGCAGCCGAGCTCATGACCATCAAAGTTAAAATACAGACTAATTTTTTCATCATTATTATCCAGGACTAATATTAAAAACAGTGCATTTGACCATAGAGTGAAGCGCACGCCAATATCCACTAGCAAGTATATTCAAAATACACCAAAATACTGCGCACTGATAATAACCAGCAGATAATATGGCTCGTATAATAATCCTCATCGCGGTAGCGGCTATCGCCCTGATCCTCTGGCATAAGATAACACGTGCCAGCGGTGAAGAGCGCAAGAAGATGATTTTCTGGAGCATCGTCATCGGCATCCTCGTGACGCTTGCATTACTCGCTGTCACCGGACACCTCAATGTGATCACGGCAGCGATCGCCGGCCTGGTAGCATTATTACCTCGTGCCATGCAACTGCTCAGGTACCTGCCACTGGTCAGCCGCCTGTTCCAGAAGCCGGGGCAGCAATATACCCAGGAGAACAGCCAGGTGCCGCCGAGCGGCGCAAAACAGGCAATGAGTCGACAGCAGGCACTGGAAGTGCTTGGTCTCAAAGCTGATTACACCAGGGAGGACGTGATCGAAGCGCATCGCCGTATGATGCAGAAGATCCACCCCGATCGTGGCGGCTCAGATTACCTGGCAGCACAGATCAACCAGGCAAAAGAAACCCTGCTAGGTTAGTTGATAAGCACGCGGTCGACGGATAACAAAGCCGAATCCAATAAAAAAGCCGGGCTGATAAATCAGCCCGGCTTCCTGGTTCAAGGTGTACCTAAGACTTAGGCCATCGAACGAATATTATTATTCATGCGGCTCTTGGTACGTGCTGCCTTATTGGCATGGATCAGACCCTTGCCAGCAACACGGTCAATCACTGGTGTCGCTTCTTTATATGCTGCTTCTGCTGCGGCTTTATCACCGGCTTCTATCGCATAATAAACTTTCTTGATGTATGTACGCATCATTGAACGCACACCGACATTACGTGAGCGATGAATCTCTGCCTGCCTGGCGCGTTTTTTTGCTGAAGCTGTATTTGCCACTGTTTTAAACCGTCTTGAAAAAAAGAGCGCGTAGGATGCCTGTTTTGAAGCAGTTTGTCAAATAAATTTAGTGCTTTAGCGATAAATTTGAAGGCAAATAGAGGTTTAGAATTAAGCAGGCAACGGGTACAATCTCGCAATCAACCAATATCGGAGAAAACCCTGAGCAAAAGACTACTGCGATCCACCTTCACCGTCGGTGGAATGACGCTTTTATCAAGGGTTTTCGGGCTGTTACGTGATATCACGCTAGCCACTATCTTTGGTGCCTCGGGCGGCACCGATGCCTTCCTGGTCGCCTTTAAAATCCCTAATTTCATGCGTCGCCTGTTCGGTGAAGGTGCATTTTCACTGGCTTTTGTACCAGTACTGGCCGAATACAGGGAAAAACACAGCAAACAGGCATTAAAAGACCTGGTCGATCATGTTGCCGGTACACTGGGCGGCTTTTTACTGGCACTGTCACTCCTGGGTATGCTGTTTGCCCCGCTCATGGTCTATGTCTTCGCCCCCGGATTTTCAAAAGACGCGGCTCAGCTGCAACTGACCGCAGACCTGCTGCGGATCACCTTTCCTTACATCTTCTTCATCGCACTGGTGGCTTTTGCCGGCGGCATCCTGAACAGCTACCACCAGTTTGCCATTCCAGCATTCACCCCGGTACTGCTGAATATCTGCCTGATTTCTTCTGCTTTTTTCCTGGCGCCGTATTTCGACGAGCCGCTGATGGCACTGGCGTGGGGGGTAGCTATAGCCGGTCTCGCACAACTGCTGATACAGTTTCCATCCCTGATAAAGCTTGGCCTGATGCCGGCGCCGAAGATAAAGCGCGGGCATAAAGGCATCAAGAAGATTGTCCGACTGATGATTCCGGCTATTTTCGGCTCATCGGTTGCGCAGATCAACTTGCTGCTGGACACGGTCATCGCTTCTTTCCTGATCTCGGGCAGTGTCACCTGGCTGTATTACTCAGACCGGCTACTGGAATTTCCTCTCGGAGTATTAGGTATCGCCATCGCCACTGTGATATTACCCACCCTGTCACAACAGCATGCGCGGGCCTCATCGCAACAGTTCAACCAGACCCTTAACTGGGCGCTCAGACTGGTCACATTGATCACCATCCCGGCCTGTGTTGGCCTGTTTATCATGGCAGCACCGATATTGTCTTCACTGTTCGAATACGGAAAATTCACCGCCAGTGACACCTACATGTCAAGCCTGAGCCTGATGGCCTATATGCTCGGACTGCCTGCACTGATCGTCATCAAGATACTGGCACCGGGGTATTATGCCAGGCAGGATACCCGCACCCCGGTGCGCATAGGTATCATCGCCATGGTATGCAATATGGTGATGAATATCGCTTTTGTAGTACCGCTGGTCATGCTGGATTATGAAGCACCACATATCGGCCTGGCACTCGCGACCAGCTTATCTGCTTATATCAATGCCATACTCTTATACAGCGGCCTGCGTGAGACGAATATCTTTTCTCCTCAGAGCGACTGGCCAGCCTGGATTTTTCGTATCATCATCGCGACGACTGCCATGGCGGCTATCGTTATCTGGCTTAACCCCAATGCATCTCAATGGAGCCAGTGGCAATTAATCGATCGCCTGAGCAATCTCGCCGTGATCATAGTCTCCGCAGCCACGACCTATTTCATCATGCTCTGGTTACAGGGAATACGCCCGGATCAGCTTAGAAAAGCCAACTAGATCAAGCTGATAAATCATCCATAACGGTCAGTTACCGCATCATATCTGGTAGGATATGACCTTTTAGCATTTACCCAGTTATTTCGACATGCAAATCATCCGCGGCCTGCACAACTGCCAGAAAAAACATCAGGACAGTGTCATTACCATTGGCAACTTTGATGGCCTGCATCTTGGCCATCAGAAAATGCTGGAACAGTTGAACAGCGAAGCAAAACGGCTGGATACACACCGCTGCCTGATGACATTTGAACCATTGCCGCGAGAATATTTTGCCAAAGATAACCTGAGCGCAGCACGGCTGATGAACAGGAATGAAAAAATACGGGTACTGAGCGGATTCCCATCGACCATACGGCCGGAATACCTGATGTTTTTAAATTTCAACCACAGCCTGGCCAGTATGAGCGCAGCTGACTTCATCGAAAACATCCTGGTCGACAAACTCAGCATAAGATCGGTAATCATCGGCGATGATTTTCGTTTTGGCAACGACCGCCAGGGTGACTTTGCGCTGTTGAAAGAATTCGGAGAAAAACACCAGTTTGCCGTCAGCAGCATCGAATCACACTGTATCGATGAGCAACGTGTCAGCAGCTCGCTGATCCGGCAGGCACTGATCGATAACCGTCTCGATGATGCCGACAAGATGCTGGGGCGCGACTACCAGATCTGCGGTCATATAAATCATGGCGCAAAACTTGGTAGAACGATCGGTTTTCCGACCGCGAATATCCATTTAAGGCGCGCAGAAACGCCACTTCATGGGGTATATTCTGTTACCATGCACAGCCAGAAACACGGTGATATTGCAGGTATCGCGAACGTGGGCCGCAGGCCTACCGTCGATGGCAAACATGTACAGCTGGAAGTCCATCTGTTTGACTTCGAGCAGACCATCTATGGTGAACGGGTATGCGTTACCTTCCAGCACAAGATCCGTGATGAGAAGAAATTTGATACCTTTGATGATTTAAAACAACAGATTAAACTTGATTGCGAACAGGCTAGAAAACTTTTAGAAACAGATATGACACAGTAAGAAAGCACATGGGCTAATGCTGACCCTTCAGGCCCGAGCTGCCATCTGCTTACATATAACAAATCACTGACTTTTATGACCGACTACAAAGCAACACTCAATCTTCCCGATACCGATTTCCCGATGCGCGGCAACCTCGCCAATCGCGAACCAGAAATGCTCAAGCAATGGCAGGATTCTGGCCTGTATCAAAAGATCCGTGAAACCAGTGACGGCCGTCCTACCTTCGTCTTGCATGATGGCCCGCCCTACGCCAATGGTGATATCCACATCGGCCATGCTGTAAACAAGATATTGAAGGATATCATCGTAAAGAGTCACACCATCGATGGTTATGATGCCCGCTACGTACCCGGCTGGGACTGTCACGGCCTGCCGATCGAGCTGGTTGTGGAGAAAAAAGTCGGCAAGGCAGGCAACAAGGTCGATGCCAAAACGTTTCGTGAGAAATGCCGGCAATATGCGGCAAAACAGGTCGATGGTCAGCGCACTGACTTCATCCGCCTGGGCATACTGGGAGACTGGGACGAACCTTACCTCACCATGGACTACCAGTTCGAGGCCAATATCGTTCGCAGCCTGGGCAAGATCATCGAAAATGGCCACCTCCATCAGGGCAGCAAACCGGTACACTGGTGCCTGGACTGCGGTTCGGCACTGGCAGAAGCCGAAGTCGAGTACCAGGACAAGGAATCACCGGCTATCGATGTCATGTTTCGCGCAGTCAACGATAGCGATTTCGAGAAGGCTTTCGGCTGCAGCGACGGCCAGGGCCATATCAACGCAGTTATCTGGACCACTACCCCGTGGACCTTGCCAGCCAACCAGGCAGTCGCCCTGCACCCGGATTTCAGCTATGAACTGATCCAGGTCGAAACCGCGCACGGACCTGCCCGCCTTATCCTTGAGAGTTCACTGGCAGACAGCGCCCTCGCTCGTTACGGTTTCGACAGGACACAACGCCTCGCCAGCTGCCAGGGCCAGGTACTGGAAAACCTGCAGGTGAAACATCCGTTGTATGACAAACAGGTGCCGATCATCCTGGGCGACCACGTCACCACAGAAACCGGTACCGGTGCTGTTCATACTGCACCGGGGCATGGCCAGGATGACTTTATAGTCGGCAGCCGCTACGGGCTGGAGGTCTATAACCCGGTCGCTGCTAACGGTTTATTCCAGCCGGACACAGAGTTATTCGCCGGCGTCCATGTGAGCAAGGCCAACCCCCTGGTCATCGAGAAACTCGAGGAGAACCATGTCCTGCTCAAGCATGAGAAAATGCAGCACAGTTATCCCTGCTGCTGGCGGCACAAGACCCCGATCATCTTTCGCGCCACACCGCAGTGGTTCATCAGCATGGACCAGGCCGGCCTGAGAGAACTTGCAGACAAAGCGATCAAGCAGACCACCTGGCTACCTGACTGGGGACAGGCGCGTATCGAAAGCATGGTTCGCAACCGGCCTGACTGGTGTATCTCCAGGCAGCGTACCTGGGGTACGCCGATAACCTTATTCGTCCATAAGGAAACTGGCGAGCTGCATCCGAACACCGCGACACTGATCGAACAGGTCGCTGAAAAAATAGAACAACAGGGCATCGAAGCCTGGTTTTCATTGGAGGCCGGCGAGCTGCTGGGCGATGATGCCGAACACTATGAAAAAACAACGGACACGCTCGATGTCTGGTTCGACTCCGGTGTCACCCATGCCTGTGTTTTAAACCATCGTGACAAGCTTACATTCCCTGCCGACCTCTACCTCGAAGGATCTGATCAGCACCGAGGCTGGTTCCAGTCATCCCTGCTGACCTCGACCGCGATGAATGGTGTGGCACCGTATAAAAAGGTATTGACTCACGGTTTCACCGTCGATGCACAGGGCAAGAAAATGTCGAAATCCCTGGGCAACGTAGTGGCACCACAAAAGATCGTCGGTACCCTGGGTGCTGACATCTTACGGCTCTGGGTCGCAGGCAGCGATTACAGCAACGAGATGACAGTATCCGATGAGATACTCAAACGCAGCGCCGACTCTTATCGCCGCATAAGGAACACCGCCCGTTTCTTACTCGCCAACCTGAATGGTTTCGACCCTGCCAGCGATAAACTGGATAATGCTGAACTGCTGTCACTCGACCGCTGGGCGATCGCCAGGACCCTGGAGATACAGAAAGAGGTGGTGGCGGCATACAAGGACTTCAACTTCCACCTGATCCACCAGAAGCTGCAACATTTCTGTACCGTTGATCTCGGCGGCTTCTACCTCGACATCATCAAGGACCGTCAGTACACCACGCAGAGTGACAGTATCGCCCGCCGCTCCGCGCAGACGGCGCTGTATCACATCGCTGAAGCGATGTGCCGCTGGATGGCACCGATATTGAGCTTTACCGCGGATGAGCTGTGGAAATCGATACCCGGGCAGCGCAGCCAGTCGGTATTACTGGAAAACTGGTATGGCGAATTATCAGAACTCGACGACAGTGAAAAGATGAACATGGCGTTCTGGCAAACCGTTCTCGAAGTCCGCGCCGCGGTTAGTAAAGAGCTGGAAGCACTACGCGCCGACAAGACCATCGGTTCTTCACTCGACGCGACAGTGACGCTTTTTGTTGACGAGAGCCTTCGAGCCGACCTCGAGTCGCTGCAACAGGAGTTACGTTTCGTATTGATCACTTCCGAAGCAAGCGTCAACAGCCTGGAGCAGGCCGATGACAGCTGTATCGAAGCGACTATCGAGAGCGGACAGACGATCAGGATCAGGGTATCTGCCTCAGAACAGGCTAAATGCGTTCGTTGCTGGCACCACAGAGAAGATGTCGGCAACAATGCTGAACACCCCGAACTCTGTGGCCGCTGTGTAGAAAATGTTGCCGGCGACGGCGAACAGCGCTATTTCGCATAGCACCACAGGCGGCAGGTAAAGATCATGAAGTGGTTATGGATTTCAGTATTGACAGTCGTGCTGGACCAACTGACCAAATATTTCGCCGAGGCGGAACTGCTGCTGCATAAGCCTGTTGCAGTGATACCCGGTTTCTTCAATTTCACCCTGATGTATAACAGGGGGGCAGCGTTCAGTTTCCTCAGTGACGCAGGAGGCTGGCAGCGGATATTATTCACCGGGCTGTCGACCGTTATCAGTATCTTCCTGTTATTCTGGTTAAAGCAGCTATCGAACGATGAGGAGCAGAAGCATAACCATATCCTTCAGATCGCGATCACGCTTATCCTCGGCGGCGCTATAGGCAACCTTATCGACCGCGCACTTACCGGGGAAGTTGTCGATTTCATTCAGCTCTATTATTCCAGCTATTATTTTCCAGCATTCAATATCGCAGATTCAGCGATAACCGTTGGCGCTGGATTACTGATTCTGGACATGATCATGGAAACCAGGCGAAGCAGGAACGATTGATATGAGCGAAGAAATAAACATGCATAGCCTGATACTGATGCATTACAGTATCGCATTGACCAACGGCACCTTGATCGAGAGCAGTTTCGATGATGAGCCGGTCGAGATCAACATGGGCAACGGCGAGGTAACAGAAGGCATGGAGCTCGCCCTGTTTGGTTTGAAAGAAGGCGAGAAGCAGACACTGACGCTGACTGCGGAACAGGGCTTCGGAGTACGCAATGAAGAAAATATCCACGATATGCCACTATCGGATTTCCCCGAAGAGCTGCCACCAGAAGTAGGGATATCCTATTCTTTCGAATCACCGGATGATGGCGAGATACCCGGTACTGTGCTCAGCATAAAAGACGGCATGGCAGAGATCGATTTCAACCACCCACTGGCGGGACAGCAGATCGTCTTCACGGTCGATATCCTGGGTGTTAACAACGCGCAAGCGGAGATAAAATAAACCGCACGATGAATATCTATCTCGCCAATCCGCGTGGCTTCTGTGCCGGTGTAGACCGAGCCATCGAGATCGTCGAGCGTGCACTGGAGATCTTTTCTGCGCCCATCTATGTACGCCACGAAGTCGTGCATAACCGTTACGTGGTCAGCGACCTGAGAAAGAAAGGCGCGATATTCGTCGAAGAACTCGATGAGATCCCTGATGGCGCCACGGTCATATTCAGCGCCCATGGCGTCTCACAAAAAGTGCGCAAAGAAGCAGAGCAGCGCAAGCTTCGCATCTTTGATGCGACCTGCCCGCTGGTAACCAAGGTCCACCTGGAAGTCGCCCGCCATGAGAAAAACACCGAAGATGTGATACTCATCGGCCATGCCGGCCACCCTGAGGTGGAAGGCACCCTGGGACAGTACCAGTCAAATCCTGACAGTGAGATCTACCTGGTCGAAACCGTGGAAGATATCGAACGGCTTGAAGTAAAAAATCCTGATGCCCTGGCCTATGTCACCCAGACTACACTATCGGTTGATGATACCAAAAACATCATCGATGCCTTACGCAAAAAATTCCCTGATATCAGTGGTCCCCGTAAAGATGACATCTGTTACGCCACCCAGAATCGGCAGGATGCCGTAAGACAGATAGCCGATGAAGTCGACGTGTTCCTGGTCATCGGTTCGGCCAACAGCTCTAACTCAAACCGTCTGCGCGAGCTGGCCGAGAACAAGAAGGTGAATGCATACCTGATCGACGGTGCCGATGATATCGACCACAGCTGGTTCGATGGGGCGAGGTCGATCGGTGTTACTGCTGGCGCCTCGGCACCGGAAGTGCTGGTTCAGGAAGTGATCTCAAGCCTAGAAGAACTGTTCGATACCAGCATCATCACCAATGAAAAGGCAACTGAAAATGTTCATTTCCAGTTGCCTAAAGAACTGCGAAGTTAAGCGCTTTAATAATTACCAGCAGGCATCCACCGTACCGATGCTGGTTCCTTTTTGGCCCAGTGAATTCATGGTCAAGTTGCCGCACTCTGAATCAGTCGTTTTCGGTGTCGCAGTCAACGAATACGCATATGCCGTCGCAGAGGTAATGGATAAAGTATACAGATCATCCGATGTCTTATTACTTCCCACTGTACCGGTACCGGCGGCATTTATCGTTGCCCCTGCGTAAGTATCATTATTCATGTAATACTCTTCCATGCGTGATGCTAGCGTCAATAAAGAATCGATCGCATCAGCCCGGTTGGCTTTTTTTACCGAACTGGTATAAGCCGGGTAAGCGACCGCAGCCAGGATACCGATGATGGCAATCACTATCATTAATTCGACCAGGGTAAACCCTTTATTATTATTCATTATTTCTCTACCTCGAACCAGTAAGTTTTACGAACACCGAGACCAAATTCTGCTGACTGGCACTCTGTACCAATACATAAAGTCGGTTCACCACCTTTAGTAATAATAACGTTAGGTGTTGGTGGAATACCTCCGCGAACCAGTTTCTGGTGACGTTCCGGCCTCAGGTCCAGGTTGCTTGGATACGCCGGTGTTGCATCCAGGATATCCAGGAAGAAAACTTTACCACCGCCAATATTTGGCTCGCAACTGTTGGTAGCGGCAAACGTATTTGGCGTATAGGTCGATACGATCGCGACCCCTTCCAGGATCAACGGCTCAGACAGTCCTTTTTCACCGATCCAGGTACCCGGATTATTCTCATCATCCAGGTCTATGTACCAGCCTTCAGCAGCAGCGATATTTGCTTTTTCAGCATCTCTCGCCGCTTCATCTGCACCATTACCGCCGGCGAGATTGTCTGTTGCATCATGCAGATCAGACTCTGTTAGCGTAGTATAGGTTGAAGTCAGACTGGTATTCCTGTCTTTTACCATATAGATACGATCACGAATGACATCATTCAGAGGGTGCGCCCGAAAACCTGTCGACATGATCAGACCATGATATTTACCATCAGGCGCATCTACCAGCGCCACATCAGGCGGGTAATAAAAACGACGTGCATCGATATCAGCAGAGCCGGCGATATCCAGGATACGGCCACCGGTTATCGAACTGGCCAGCGAACTGCCATTGGTATTGTTGATGTCATAGCGGAATATCTGGCCACCAACATCTGCCACATAGAGACGGTCGACATAACCGTCACCACTGATGTCGAGAGGTTTCACACGCGCAGGAATACTGTATTCCATATCTGTGGTCGGTGAAGCACCATCTTTACCACCAGACCATAAACGCGCACCGGTTACAGCATCGGCGATATATACAGTACGGCCGACAGAATCGGGAGTTCTCACCAGCGCATTATCCTGGGTCTCGTCATAACCGCCACCAAAGATCAGTACCGTTTTTTCTGCAGCACCGTCTTTTACTTTTTCGACATTGACGGTTGACCAGGTATCACCCAGTTCAGTATAAGCCCCGGTACCACCTTTGATCACCCATAAAAGTTGCGGGTCGGTTCTGTCAGTCACATCCAGCGCATAGATATTTTTACCACCGCGTCTCATGCTGACATAAAGATAGACATGGTCACCGGCGCTGGCATCGATTGAGCCGTCTTTGCCAACATCATTAACCCAGGCGACGACACTGCCATCCAGCCCATATAACTTGCTGCCACCGTTATTTTCCATGGCTATCTGTAAATCGGGTAACAGTTCCTGCGGAACAAAGGAGAAGATCTCCTTGCCATCATCAACATCATAGGCATGCAGGTATCCGTCATTGGTAGCGACATATGCCACCATATCAGGAACAGTGAGTGTACCGCCGTACTGCACCAGTGCCGGTTCAGCATGCAGTGGATCACCCATCTGCGGGCGCACATCGGTATAGGTATTAGCACTACCGTATTCACTCAAGGCATCCAGACCAGAAGCCCAGTCAAGCAGGGTTTCACGATAAGGCGTACCTGTTACGATTTCAGGATAGCCAGTGATATCCAGCAGCGCATCGGTCAAACTTGCATTGGCTTTATCCATGGCATTAGAAGTAGATGTCAACACCTTGTTAGAGGGTGTATAAACACCGCTACTCGCTGTGTAACCACCGGTAAAGGTATAGACATTCCTGGTAGTAGTAAGCGCATTGACTGCACCACCGGCACTGACCTCTTTACCGTCGGCGGCCCCCGTAGTCCAGAAACTCATCGAGGTATCACCAAAGAAGCCGGTCGAAGGGTCAACCGCTTTATTGCCTAACTTGTCAGCAATGAAAGGTGTTTTTTCTTTCGTTACCGGGTCGATAGCTGTAGCGAGCTTGTATTTCTTCAGGTTGCCATCCCAGTGGTTTCCTTCACCCGGTTTGAACAGGGTAAAGTACAGGTTATCCAGATGGGTCGAGCGGTTGAAAGCGTTTACAGATACCGCCGGCGATGAAAAGGTGGTATTGACCTGCAGCGTGCTGGCGATGATCTTATTGAAAATATCTATCAGCTCAGCTTCACTTTTAGCCGGGTAGAAATCACCACCGCCTTTTTTCGCGGTATCTTTCATCAGGGTAACTGCCCCTGCATCGGACAGCTCGAAACCGATGGTATGCGTGGTGATATGCTGCGCGCCGTCATGCGCTTTCACCGAGGCAACCTCAGCCACGTCATTGGTATACGCCCACTCGGCCAGTTCATCCAGACAATTATCGATCGTCGATGTGTCCGATTTATTGGCGTCACGGTTATCGTCCCAGGCGTCGGTAGTAATATCGGTACTGCATGAGCCGCCATTAAAGCCTGTGAGCACGCTTTTACGGGTTGCATTCAGGTCGTCTTTTGTCGGCTGGCCGTCACTTAACAGAACGATATAGTTCTTATCACAGGTCGACGAGATCGGCGAGCGGAAAAGCTTGCCGCCACTCATCATGGTCTTCGAGGTCACCTGGTTGCCAGGGTTTGCCAGCTTACTGAAGTCGGCCGTCTTACCGCCAAAATACAACAGCGCTTCATAATAGACCTCGGACAACGGCGTGTAGCTGTCATCCTGCAGGGTCTTCAAACGTGTAAAGAAGTCATTACGATCGGCGCCGACATCGAGGATCGGATACTGTATGGCGCCGCCGTTTGACTGAGTTTTTGAATCGAATCGCATCAGGCCGATATCGACCCGGGTATTACCACGCACCATGACCTCGACGGCAGACTTGACCTGTTCGAGATAGGATTTTTCAACCAGGGGCACCGTGCCGTCATTAAGATAATTGATATAGTTACCGTCGAACAGCTGCAGGTTGCCGGCACCGCCCGACCAGACCGGGTGCGGCACTTTAGGATCGGCAGGAACGGTTCCCGTGTAACCGGTACCGCCATCTTTTATATATTCCTTATTGTTGCCGTTTGCCGTGGTGTTGCCGCTGTCTGAAAAACATTCCACTTCATAACCGCGCTCGGCAGTGGTGCCAATCTTCACTTCCCGCCACTTCTTCTTGGTAGAGTCAAACTGCGCCAGCTGGTCAGAGTAGGTGCCGATCATCAACAGAGAGCCGTCCTGTGGCGGTGATATCTTGGTGCCCAGCGCTGTATAGCCGACCACTGCGTGATCACAGGCCAGGGCGGAACGGTTGAAATAATCGGTAGAGGTCGAACAATCAGGCAGCTTGCCGGTTTCGGTAAAATAGATACCATTGGATGCGCAGCTGGTGCCACTGGTATTAGAGTAGGTTTTCGAGGAATCGTAGGACTCTTTCACCCAGGACTTTGTCCCCATGCTGCCCGAAGTATCTACGATGAACATGATATTGGGGTTCGACGTTGTTCCGCTCGCACCCAGGCTGGTATAAATTTCGATATCCTCGGCCGTAGCAACAGGCACGACCGCACTGCTGAACAACAACCCCGCTAAAACCGCTTTTAATTGATGAAAATTTTTCATGACAAACCTCGACCTGTAATTCTATCTAGCCAGTAACACTGACTATCCTTATTCGGACCAACGGATATATTGCACTTCCTGCGTTTCCGGATTAAATGAAACCATGACAAACTTGCCGGCACGCTCCCTTGCCTGCATAATACTGACCTCTTTGCCGTTGATACTGGCTTTTGAAGCCGGCGTGATTTTCACATAATTAAAATCACAGCCGCCACAGTGGATATCTTTGACGATACCGGTGCCATCGTTAGACAGCTTTATACTCAATGACTCTGTTTCAAACACCCTGAATGGCGCCTCTTCTGCGACCACGTTCAAACTGAAAACAAGCACAAAAAGCGTCAACAAATGACATGTGATTCTCTTAAATATCTGCATAATCTTATCCTCTAAACCGTGTGACTATTACGGCCGCTAGTTGGAACAGGCCGCTGCGGGAAAACGAATTCCCTGTGTCTGTAACGAAGTCGACGTGCCGGTTTTATTTGACCCGGTGCCGTCTATATTAAAAAAGTTATAACTAAATCCCTTGCCTTCTTCCAGGCTGCTGCCAACACCAACTGAACAGCCGCTGTATACCACCGAACCAGAAAGATTAGAAGCATTCGCCAGGCTAGTAGTCACCACCTGCGGTGTTGGGTCTGTGGTTTGATAGTCGACTGAAGACGCACCGGTATCTGAAATGGCAAACTCGAGAAGAGATTGCACGGCATTGAAAGCAATCTGATGCTGCTGCGAATTTGCGGTTGCTTTCAATTCCATATTGGCACGCTGCATCGATGAGACACCGATCAGGGTTAGCACGGCCAGTAGAACCAGCGCCAGGACCAGGACAAAACCGCGCTGCCTAGCGCGATGTTGATGATCAATTTTTCGTATAGATAAAGACATAAATTTCTCGCACAAGCTATTAGAGCTGCCTAAGGTTTCTTAGATTCACCACACTGGTCACCATAAAGTAACGATAATCATCCTGGCCGCCATATGTCACCGCAGGGGCACCGGCCATGGAGAAAGACTTTGCAGTATCAACACCTAGCTGTCTCTCATCTGAACGCAATAACAGCCAGACCTTGGCTGCATAGACGCTGGCCCAGTCAGTGACATCATCAGGATCGACATAACGATCGATCAACTGGTCATTATTAACATCCTCACCAAATTGCACCTGCAGGTCTGTCACGCCAGATGCCAGCATCTGGTTCTGCAGCTGCGGCCCATTGACCAGGGCGACACGACGCAATGATGGGATACCATCACCGATTGCATCGGTATAGTCACTTATATAATAAACATAAGCATGTAATTCATGGTTCAAGGTCAATGGATTAGGATCATAGGACGGGATTATCGGTGCTGGACTACCGATAAAAATACGGCCATTGATAAAATTGCTTCGTATGTATGCCTGACCACCGAGCAGAGCCGCCGGTACATTCGAGTCGGCATAACGTATTTCCAGTAAGTCTGTGCCGGCCATGTATTGCTCACTGCCAGGTATACAGGTGGCAGCATAAGGGTTACCCGCACTGCCATCGGTTGCAAACACCGGTAGTGACAGGTCGTAATACCAGCCCACTGCACAGTCGCCGGCAACCGAAGACGGCGGCGCATCGCCCGTTGCAGTCGAAGTGCAGGCAGTGTCTGTTGATTTACAGTCGATCAGACTGTCTTTATTGGTACCACCCCACATACCTGCATGACGCAGATCATAGGCGATCATCTCGATAGCAAACCGTGCATCCGCCACCATGTTCATCTGCATCTCATTGATGGCCTGCGTTTTACGTGTTCCTGAATGTAAACCAAAAGCACCGCTCACGATAATCAGGCCAACAGCCATCGCCACCAGCAATTCGACCAGCGAGAAACCGTATGATTGTTTTTTATTTATCATCACATCAACCTTCAACATGGGATCTCAGTGCAAATATTTGCCGTGGTGGTATAAGTTTTATCGACACTGGTTTCTGCGTCTTTCTTACGCTCTTTCCAGCTGACATCAATTTTTACCGTCGCCATCTTTGATGGTGCAACGGCAGGTGTTACCGTTACCGCCGTGGTCACCGTGCCGGGCAAACCCGCTTTTAAATTCTGCTTCCACCAGTAAACATCATCCTGCGCCAGCTGCGCCTCGGTACACTCGATCACGCCGGTGCAGGCATTGTTGGTACCGGCACCCGTGTAGGAAGCAAGTGCCGAAGGATTTGCACGCATGCTCTCAAACAGTTCATCGACTTTCATCATGGCAACAGATCCGTACACCGAGGTTTTACCCGCTTTTAGTGAGATTGCCTGCAAGGAAGCAATACCCAGCATACCGATAGATAAGATCAAAAAGCTGATTAATGCTTCAAGCAGGGTGAATCCAAGCTCGTTACGTCTGAAGCGAATACGTTTATTCATGATTTTTGACTGAATTATGGACATGACATCACCGCCGGATTGTCTGACACCCGCACCCTGCCGAATAAACTTAATACCACTGCTCGAGAGCCGATAGTATTACCGCCGCTATCCAGGCTGCAGATACTAAAAACACCCGACTGCGGAGCACCGTTAACCGCTTTTGGCAGACCTCGCGATGTAAAGGTAAAAGAGTTAATAGCTGCAGCGTTGGCATCGACACCGGCAACCGTCAGCTGGTTATCAGTAAAGCCATCATGTATGCGCAGCAGACAGTCTGTATTTGGCGCCGCACAGGGTGCACCGGTATTAGCCAGGTCACCATTAGTATCAACAAAAACAATCCAGCCCTCTTTCCAGCTGCCGGTAGTATCACAGGTCTTACCATCGCTGCTCTCACAGATACTCACCCTGGCATTCAGCTTGATGGCTTCACTACGCGCCACATGAAGCGCCGAGATAAGTTCATTGGTTGAGGCAACAAGCTGATTGCTCTGCATAAAGGTCTTCATCGACGGCACACCTACAGCCAGCAGTATGCCAACGATAAACAACGTTATCATCAGTTCGATCAGCGTAAATCCGGAGAACTTTTTCATGACTCTAATTTAAGACCAGTTGTTTTGAATTGCCAGAAGATAACGACGGAGCGGTATTTATAGCGGATAAATGGCAAATTTCTGCCTGAGATGGTTGCTTTGTTATCGTACACAGCTTTTTTTATATCCGTTTTTTAACATTTTTTATCTTGATAACAACAGTTTAGTCCAATATAAAGGCATAATAAGCAGGGTACGAAAAAATAATATACAATCTATATTAGTTAAAACTTATAAAGAGAGAATTATGAATCTAGACAGGGTCAGCTCGGGCAACAACGTGCCTGACGAAATTAACGTGATTATCGAGATACCGGCACACAGTGATCCGGTAAAATACGAAGTCGATAAAGACACCGGCGCCATGTTTGTAGACCGCTTCATGAGTACTGCCATGCATTACCCATGCAACTATGGCTATGTACCTCACACCCTGTCGAAAGACGGCGATCCCGTCGATGTCCTGGTTACCACACCTGTACCGCTGATCGCCGGCTCTGTCATCCAGTGCCGCCCTGTCGGTGTATTGAAGATGACCGATGAGTCTGGTGATGACGCCAAGATCCTGGCTGTGCCGATCGACAAACTGTGCAAGTCATACCGTTCTGCCATGACCAAGGACGATATGCCGCCCATGTTGCTCGATCAGATCGCGCATTTCTTTGAACACTATAAGGACCTGGATGAAGGCAAGTGGGTCCGGGTTGAAGGCTGGGGCGATATCGATGATGCCAGGGAAGAGATCATGTCCAGCGTGGAGATGTACAAGAACGCACCGGTCAAGCCTAACTTCTAAATAACCGATAATAATCAGAGTCTTATAAAGGCTAGCTGATCTTTTAGATAAATATGGTGCCGGAAAGAGGAATCGAACCTCCGACCTTCTCATTACGAATGAGCTGCTCTACCGACTGAGCTATTCCGGCAAGAAAAACAAGGGGTCAGAGACGGTAAACAAAAAGACAAGCCTGCCTCTGACCCCGATCAATTAATGTGCGGCCCGCATAGTGTAAGGCGTCACATCACATCTGGTTTCACGACCTGTCACTATATCGGCCATAAGCTCCGCCGATGCTGCGCCGAGCACGATACCATTTCTGAAATGGCCTGCATGCACATACAAACCTTCTACATCATCATGCTGACATATATAAGGTATACCCTTTTCGGTACCCGGCCTGAGTCCGGCCCACTGCCTCTCCACAGGCAGATCATTCAGCAGCGGCACCAGTTCTACCGCTGCTTCATGTAATTCATCCAGTGCGTCGGTCGAGACCGACTTATCAAAACCGATCTTTTCCAGCGTACTGCCCGCCAATATGCGCCCATCTTTACGCGGGATAACATAATGTCCTTCGGACAGCACGATGCGTTTCACCAGGTCAGGCTCTCCCTTGTACATAATCATCTGGCCTTTAACGGGCAGCACATCGACGCATGATTCAGTCGCACTAAATTGCGCACTCCATGCGCCGCTGGCTATGACCACCTTATCTGCCAGGTATGTCTGCTGCCGAGTACGCACACCCGTGACTTTATTATTTTCTACGATTATCTCTTCAACGGGAGACTGCTGCCGGTACGGAATCGATAGATGATCAAATGAGGCTTTCAGCGCTTTAACCAGTTTCGGGTTTCTTATCTGCATGATATCAGGCATCCAGATCCCCTTATCTACCACATCACCGACGGCACTTTCGATGTCGTGAATAGTTTTAATATCGTCGATATAGCTGGCTGCAAGCGACCAGTTGTCGGCCCAGGCGAGTATCTCATCCTGGCCATGATCAATAACAGTAAACAGACCCGAGTTTATAAACTCGCAGTCTTGCCCGGTTTCTTCAAGTAGCGCTTTTGTCAGTTCAGGGTAAATTTTCTTACTGCGCTCTGCCAGTACATTGACGGCATCATCATATCGCCATGGGTAGAGCGGTGAGACGATGCCGCCACCTGCCCAGGATGACTCACCACCGAGCGGACCTTTCTCCAGAAGCAGGACATCCACTCCTTCCAAGAATAACTGGCGTGCGGTCAATAATCCTATGACGCCGCCGCCAACAATAATACAATCTGACATCTGTTTCGGTTTTCTCAATTATGTAGCGGGCAATTCGGAGGGTTGTTTTAAGTTGATATTTTTCACCGGCACCGTCAAGTGAGCTCCAGCAGATTCAATAACATCACTTATCTTTAGATTGACATCCTCAACCTGTTCAAGATATTCGGCAAAATCCATGGTTTTGATATAAACAAACAGTTCCAGTTCCTGCGCGTACTCACCAAATTCTATAAAGCGGACTCGTGAACTCTCTTCATCGATATATTCATGCTGTTCGATTAACTCCCGGATCTTTGCCAACACCTGCCTGACCTGCTCAGGCGTATCTTTATATGAGAGCCGCAGACGTGTGCGATACAGGATCTTATCTCGTTGGGTCAAATTCTCAATCGCACCTGCAGCAAATAACGCATTCGGCACATGCACGACGGTACGACCCAGAGTACGCAGCTGGGTCGCACGCAAACCGATCTCTTGGACGGTGCCTAGCGTTTCTCCAAATTTACAGAAGTCACCTACATGTACTGGTTGGGAAGCATAAATAGTGATTGAGCCGATCAGGTTCTCCAGGGATTTCTGCGCTGCCAGGGCAACCGCCACGCCACCGACACCCAGACCCGCCAGTATAGTCGTCACTTCGTAACCTAAATTATCCATCCAGGACACGATCGCTATCATAATGATAATGAGCTTTATTCCGGTTGCAGCTGGCCTTAACAATACGACGGCATCATGCTGACCATTTTTCATCATACGGTCTGCGAAGCGGGCGATGACCACATCGACGACACCAAGCATTACCCAGACAATGGCGATTAAGAGAAAAGTTTGTGCTTCAAATAATGCACGTGCGACCAGTGAGGGCGCAATCATGTCAAAGGTAGCGCGGAAAAATATTACCATTATAAGAAACCGCAGCGGACCAACAACAAACTTCTGCAACCTCTCTTTGTTGAAGCGCTCGTTGATCTGGAGAATCTTCACGATGATAAAGGTGATGAGGTAAGCGATGGCATATCCGACGACCAACAGGCCAATCATCATCACGATCTGCCAGACTTCAAATCCGAAAACAACATAATGCGGGAAAATCTCTGACAAGCGATTACCAATAATGCCGTAACCGAATTCATCATCCAGTCTCGGAATGATAGCGACGGTAGCATTGGAAATCTTCCACACGAAGACACCATCACCGCGTGGCACGCGCTGCATCAGGATATCGACCGGGCCTTCTTTCGTCTTCACGGTGGTGACTCGATCACGGTATTTCGGCAGGCTATCATCCAGGTGCCCCAGTGGATCATCACTCAAATCCTCAAAATCGATCGACATCGCCCGATTCGCCACGATGACCAGTTTCCTCACCAGGTCCTGACCGTTCAATTCTTCTTCAAGGGAGAAAGGCAGATTTCTTAGATCGAGATAATTGACGGCGCGCTCATAATCTTTATCTTTGACAGCGAGTGCTAACGCTATCAGGCTGGAACGCGGTGTAGACCGGTTGTGTTCATCATAAGGCCCAGCGACCGGTGCATCGATCAGTTTCTTAAGAGTGGCTTCTTCCGCCTGCTGCTTTTCTGCCACATCTTTTATTGTTGGCGCCGGTGGCAGTTCTTTGAGTGTCGGTGCAATTACCTGTTCTTCTGTTACTGACTCTGACGGTTCCTCTTCATCTGCTAGTTCTTCATCAGCCCCAAATGCGACTCCCGATAACAGGAGATAAATAAGAACGAGGAAATAACCAGATTTTATAATTTTATTCATGGCATAAAAAAGCAACGTAAGGACGTTGCTTTATATTACAGAAATAAACCTGCAGGTTAAACCTAATTCATCTGAACATCATTTACAGGTTGAACTCGCCTGAATGCTTGCCGGTGCATGATCGATATATTTCTGACAATAACAGCGGTGCTCGCCTTTGCTCCAGTATTTTTCACAGACGCTTACCATCTTCTGTGTTATCTCGCTATCGATCTGTGCCTGTTTCGCCTGGCTGGCAGCAATAGCCGCAGCTTCAGCCTGTAGCCGTTCTTCTTCTTTTAACTTTGCAGCCAGCTCCTTCTGCTTCTGCTCTTCAGCCAGCTTGCGCTGTTTCTCTTTCTCTGCCGCCAGCTTGCGCTGCTTTTCTTTTTCCTGGTTGACCAGTCTTGCCACTTCATTCTCAGCTTTCATCTTGGACGAAGCATCATCACAGTCATAGCCGACTGATTTAATATTTTTATATGCAGGTGGTGCGCCCGCCCAGCATTTCTTCTTCGGTTTCACAGCTGCTGGCGCCTTTGCTGCTGGAACAGCTACTGCCGCAACAGGTGCCGCCACAACAGGTGCCGGCCTGGCATTCAATGCCACATACATGTCATTGAAGTCACTGATATCATATTTCAGCTCGAGCGGAGTACGAAATGGCTTGAGCATGACGGTCAGTCTGGAGCCCTTCTGCAGAGCGACCAGTGTGTCTTTGTTTAACTTGATGATGAATGAGCCAGCGGTACCGTCAATGGCACAGACGCCTTTTTTAACCTGCAGGCCCTGTTGCAGGAACCGCTTATGACGCTCCTGGTTAGCCAGACACCATTTGAATAATGAGGACTGCTTGCCATCGATGCTGACATCTTTTACTTCCAGCTGATTAAAACTTTTCGGCCTGTTACCAGCGGCATCACTGGTGATGGACAGCTTTAGCTGCTTGTTATCAAATCTCAGGTGATAGTAGGTACCTTTGTTCACTGCTGTTTTTGTAGCCAGCTTTGCTTTTTTATCTATATTCCAGGCGACATCTTTACCCACTGTCAGCACATCATTTTTAGCGAACGGGTTATCACCCACTGCGAAAGCATTAAAACTCAGGAAACATAATATAAATACATACAACCGCTTCGACATAAACTTATTCCACATTATTTCTACACGCTGCAACCTTGCATATATTAAAATGATAGTGACTAACCACGTGTACTTAGACTAATAAAATGATTTGATAAATTTATAGCACAATATTTTTGATTTTCACCTTTGTTATGTCTAAATGACATAAAAAGAGTACCGTTCGAGAAAAAATCCAATGATTACAATCGTTTTAAATGGCAGTGACAAACAGGTCAAGAACAATATCAGCGTGTCGCAACTCCTGGAAGAGCTGGACCTATCTGAAAAAAGACTTGCCGTTGAGATCAATCAACAAATCGTTCCACGAAGCAGCTTTTCAGATCATACTCTCAACGAAAAAGATAATGTCGAGATCGTACAGGCCATCGGCGGTGGCCAGTAATCTATTCGACCGGGCAGCAAGTAGTGCATCGCTGACGGGTAAAATCGAGTAAAATGGCGCCTGCTGATGTTCATTGCTGACATATCAAACCATATTTAATCAAGCCACAATTAATCAAGAAGTAAAAAACGCCATGCCTGACACCCCCCCAAACAAACCGCTGGAGATCGCCGGCAAAACCTATAATTCACGTTTACTGGTTGGCACCGGTAAGTACAAAGACAATGAAGAAACGCAACTCGCACTGGAGGCCAGCGGTGCTGAAATCATCACCATCGCGATACGCAGGACCAATATCGGACAAAATCCTGATGAACCAAATCTACTGGATATTTTACCCTCCGATAGATATACCCTGTTGCCAAATACCGCGGGCTGCTACACGGTCGATGACGCAGTACGGACCTGTAGACTGGCACGCGAACTCCTCGATGGGCACAAACTTGTCAAACTGGAAGTTCTGGGTGACGAAAAAACCCTGTTCCCAGATGCGATACAGACACTGAAGGCGGCACAGATCCTGGTAGATGATGGTTTCGATGTCATGGTTTACACCAACGATGACCCTTTGATCGCTAAAGAACTGGAAAGGATCGGCTGTGTCGCCGTGATGCCTTTGGCAGCGCCTATCGGCTCCGGTCTCGGTATACGCAATCCCTACAATATCCTGACCATCATCGAAAATGCCGAGGTACCGATACTCGTCGATGCCGGTGTCGGTACCGCATCCGATGCTGCAATAGCGATGGAACTGGGTTGTGATGGCATCCTGATGAACACGGCGATAGCCGCTGCTCAAAACCCGGTATTGATGGCTTCAGCGATGAAAAAAGCGATCGAAGGCGGACGTGAGGCCTATCTTGCCGGACGTATGCCGAAGAAACGTTTCGCTTCTGCATCATCACCTATCGAAGGAACCTTCTTCTAGAGTCACACCCCAGGCTTTACTGTGTCCACTGAAAACTCGCAGAATCGGCATCGCGAAATAAAAAGCTTTGTACTGAGACAGGGACGGCTGACTGCCGCACAACAGAGTGCACTGCAGAACCACTGGCAGGATTATGGAATCGATTACTGCGAACAATTGCTGGATTTTAAAACCCTGTTCGACAATGACAATGAAGTCATACTCGAGATCGGATTTGGCAATGGCGAATCGCTGCTACAACAGGCCATAACCCAACCGCAATACAACTTTATCGGTATCGAAGTCCATGCTCCCGGCGTTGGCCACCTGATCCATGAAGCCCAAACTCGCGATGTTCATAATATAAGAGTGATACGACATGATGCTGTGGAAGTACTGCAACAACAGATAGCCGATGCATCGATAACACAGCTACAGCTGTTTTTTCCTGATCCCTGGCATAAGAAACGGCACCATAAACGCCGAATCATGAAACCTGCATTTATCGAACTGGTGAATCAAAAGTTGAAAACGGGTGGCTTCTTTCACATGGCTACCGACTGGCAGCATTATGCCGAGCAGATGCTGGAAGAAATGGATAATAGCGACCGTTTTCGCAATATTTCCGGCCAAGGTAATTACTCCAAAACCCGGGGAGCACGTTGTGAGACCAAGTTTGAACGTCGCGGCATCAGACTAGGACATGGCGTCTGGGACCTGATTTATGAAAAACTGTAGCGACAACCAGGCCGTCGTTAACACATTGTTTTAAATAACTTTATCTCTGATCTCGCAGTTAAGGCATACGACTCAAAGTATTCTTCTCTGCTAAATCATGGTTTTTTAGCCTTTAATTGATTTCACTCATTTCTATAATGAGCCGAAAAAGAGTACAATAGCGCACTTTTTTCAGCGCAGCGCCTGGTCATACCACTGCCTGTCACACAGAATTTATGTAATTTGGAGAATTAATCATGTCTCAGAAACACCCCATTGTTGTTGTTACCGGTTCATCTGGAGCAGGCACCTCAACAGTCAAACATGCCTTCGAGCAAATCTTTATCCGTGAAAAAATTGAACCTGTAATCATCGAGGGTGACAGTTTTCACCGTTATGATCGTGCAGAGATGAAAGAGGCCATGGCGAAAGGTGACAAGAATTTCAGTCACTTCGGCGCCGAAGCCAATCTTTTCGACAAACTGGAAGAACTGTTCAAGACCTACGGTGAGACCGGTGGCGGTAAAAAACGCCTATACCTGCACAGCGATGAAGAAGCAGCCCCTTACGAGGGCTTAACTCCAGGACAGTTCACACCATGGGAAGATATCAAGTCTGGTTCGGACATCATGTTCTACGAAGGCCTGCACGGTGGTGTTGCAACTGATGAAGTTGACGTGGCCAAACATGTTGACCTGCTGGTCGGCGTGGTGCCAAGTGTCAACCTCGAATGGATCCAGAAGATTCACCGTGATAATGCCGAGCGCGGCTATACTGAAGAAGTGATCGTTGATACCATCCTGCGTCGCATGCATGACTATGTAAAATATATCACCCCACAGTTCTCACGCACCGACATCAACTTCCAGCGAATCGCTACTGTAGATACCTCGAATCCTTTTATCGCGCGTGATATCCCGACACCTGACGAGAGCTTTATCGTGATCCGTTTCAAGGAACCAGAAAAATTCAATATCAAGTTCCCTGACCTGCTGGATATGATTCCTCACTCATTCATGTCACGCCGTAACACCATCGTGGTACCTGGCGGCAAGATGGGCTTTGCTATGGAACTCATACTTACACCTATCATCCACCAGATGATCGAAAAGTCTAAAAAATAATCAGTTTTTTTGACTCTATATTAAAGGCCGGTCTTTACCGGCCTTTTTTATGTCCATGGATGGACGGTATGTCTCAAGGAGCCAGGGAGGGCGGTGAGACGAATGTCCATGGATGGACGGTATGTCTCAAGGAGCCAGGGATGGTGGTGAGACGAATGTCCACGGATGGAAGGTATGTCTCAAGGAGCCAGGGATGGTGGTGCGGCGCACCCATGAAGTATTAGACACGCTCGCGTGCACCATTTTCATTTACGGTATAGACTAATACCCATGTCTGCCCCGCCATTGATTGACACACATTGCCACCTGGACTTCGAGGCGTTTGATAACGACAGGGCAGAAGTCATGCAGCGAGCATACGCAAACGATATCAGCGACATCATTATTCCCGGCACAGAGAGAATTCACTGGGACAGAATCAAAGACCTGTGCTCAGCAGACACTGGGGAACAACCGCCTGGCCAACCTCGTTTACATCCATGTTATGGCCTGCATCCTTACTGGGTTTGCGAAAAGAACAGACCAGATATCGAAGCGCTCATAGATTACATCGATATCAACAGGCCGATAGCTGTCGGTGAATGTGGTCTCGACTTTCGTCCTCGACAAGCTGATAAAAAGACGCAACTGTATTTCTTTGAAACGCAGCTAGGTATTGCGGCCGATGCTCGACTACCGGTCGTAATCCATTCGGTCAGAGCAACAGAAACCGTCATACAGCTAATAAAAAAAAATAACTCCCTGAGAGGGATGATCCATAGCTACTCTGGCAGCCTGGAACAGGCCAGGCAACTTATCGATCTGAACTTTTATATCAGCCTGGGCGGAAGCGTGAGTTATGATAATGCCAGCAAGATCAGGAGGGTCGCTAAAGAGATACCCTTGACTTCTTTACTGCTTGAAACAGATGCCCCGGACCAGCCGGATAAGATAAACCAGCAGAAAAGAAATGAGCCAGCCTACCTGCTGAATACTCTCGACGTTATTTCTGGATTAAGAAAACAGCCAGCTGAAACTATCGCTTTGCAAACAACGTCCAATGCAAGAGCTTTATTCGATATCCCTTAAATTTTACGGTTCCAGCGAGACTCATCACTGATATCTTTCATCTTGCTCTCTATCCAGTTATAAACTTCTTCGTTTATATCATCAGCCAGGCGTCCCTTTGTCTCGATCGCAGGCCCGATGACCACACTGATTGTACCCGGCCACTTGATAAAACTGTGCCTGGGCCAGAACTCACCAGCATTGTGCGCGATAGGTATAACAGGGTAACCGCTCTTTTCAGCCAGAAGGGCACCGCCAATTTTATATTTATGTGTTTTGCCCGGTGCGGTACGGGTACCTTCCGGGAACAGCACCATCCACTTGCCGTCATTGAGTTTTTTTGTGCCTTCACTTAACAGCTGCTTCACCGCCACTCTTCCGGTGCCACGGTTGATCGCTATCGGGTCTGTTAACGCCAGTGCCCAGCCGAAGACAGGGATATACATCAGTTCACGTTTGAATACCCAGTGCACGCTCGGGGTAAAAGAGTGCAGCGCCAGCGTCTCCCAGGTCGACTGATGTTTGCTCAGTATGATCGCGGTATCCAGGTCAAGATTCTCTTTACCCTCGACAGTAAAATCTATGCCGCAGAAAACTTTCAATAGAAAATTATTTACATGCGACCATATCCTGGCGATCTGTAAACGAAAAGATGAAGGCGTAAAAAACAGCAGCACCACTGCTGTGCCGAAGACAGCGGTATTTAAGATGAATCCTATCCAGAATAATAAGGATCGGATATATAAGACGGGAATTGATTGCATAAGAGTCAATGTAATAGTTACAGAAGTATTGCCGTTACGGCAGCGCTCAGATCATCATATACCGGGACATCAGCCTTGCATTCTGTCTGCAATATCTTTTCTGCTTTTACACCTTTACCTGTGCGGACAAGCACCGCTTTCGCATTTGCATTACTCGCGGCTTTGATATCAGAGATACTATCACCGATAAAAACAACATCTTTTAGCGAGACATTAAAACGCTGACCTATCTCCAATAACATACCGGGCCTGGGTTTCCTGCAGGTACAGCCATCATCGGGGCCATGCGGGCAGTAGAAGACCGCATCCACGCGGCCGCCGATCTTCTCCAGCATCTGGTCCATTTTCCTGTGCATGGACGACAGAGCCTCGATATCAAAATACCCCCTGGCCAGACCTGACTGGTTACTCGCGACCACCACGGTGTAACCGCCATGGTTCAAACGCGCGATGGCTTCCAGACTGCCGTCGATAGGCAGCCATTCTTCCTTGCTTTTGATATATGCATCAGAATCATGATTTATCACACCATCTCGATCTAGTACTATTAGCTTCATGTGATATCGACCGTTTACTCGGTGCCTATGACTGGTGCAGGCGAGACAAGTCTGCTGCACGCAGGAACAGCTGGTTCATCGAATTCAATAATGCTATTCGATTATTCTTGATCGCGTCATCATCAGCCATCACCATGACCGAGTCAAAAAACGCATCGACCGGGTCACGCAATGAAGACAGCTCACTCAAGGCATTCTCATAATCACCGGATTCAAACATCGGCTCTACCGTCTGGCTTAAAGCCGTCAATGAATGGTACAGTGTTTTTTCAGCATCCTCTGATAACAGACTCTCATCGACCGAAGCCGCACTATCGGCTGCTGATTTCTTCAGGATATTGGCAACACGCTTATTTGCAGCTGCCAGACTTTCCGCTTCAGCAAGTTTACGGAAAGCTGTGACCGCCTTGATGCGCTGATCAAAGTCCAGTGGCCGCGATGGTGATAGTGCTGATACCGCATCGAAAACATCTGTACTGACATCGCGATCGATATAGTAAGCGCGCAGGCGTTCTATCATATAGTCGAATACTTCGGCCTCTGCTTCACTGGCATCCACCTTATCTTTGAGCAGTGCAGCAGACTCTGCGATAAGCTGCTTCAGATCAAGATCAAGTCTACGCTCGATGACCGTGCGTAAAATTCCGAGCGATGCCCTGCGCAACGCATAGGGATCTTTTTCACCGGTAGGTTTCTGACCGATAGCAAAAATACCGACCAGGGTGTCGAGCTTGTCACTGATAGAAAGGATCTGCCCGGTCATGGTACTCGCGGTGTCATCACTGGCGCCACGCGGCATGTACTGCTCATCGAGCGCTGCAGCGACTTCATCAGCCTCTCCCGCCTTCTGTGCGTAGCGTTTACCCATGACGCCCTGTAGTGAGGCAAACTCACCGACCATATCGGTCATCAGGTCGCACTTGCTCAATAGTGCAGCTCGGCTTACATACTCCGTATCAGCACCAAGCTGTTTCGCAATAGATTCAGCCAGGCGGGTAACGCGTCTTGTCTTGTCTGCGATAGTGCCAAGTTTTTTCTGGAATACGACCGTTTCCAGTGCACTATTAAATGACTCCAGCGGCTGTTTTTGATCCTGCTCCCAGAAAAATTTTGCATCTGCCAGACGCGGGCGAACGACACGTTCATTACCTTGTTTTACTTTCCCGGGCGATTTACTCTCTATATTGCTGATGGTAATGAAATAGTTTTTCAACTTTGCATTACCATCCCGCACAGGAAAATACTTCTGGTTATCCTGCATGGTCTTGATCAAGGCTTCAGCCGGGACATCGAGGAATATCTCATCAAACTCGCCAGCAACGGCAACCGGCCACTCGTTCAGAGCGGTCACTTCATCGAGCAATGTTTCATCGATTATCGCCTCAGCATCGAGCTTCTCAACGGCCTCGACAACCTGTTTTTCTATACTTAGTTTTCTCTGCTCAAAGTCAGCGATAACAAAACCTTCTGACAGGAGTTTATCCTGGTATTCATCTGCACTGTTTAGAGTGATCGCTTGCGGAGCATGAAAACGATGACCAAAAGTTTTCGCTGAAGACTTGAGCCCGAGGACTTCGGCATCGATGACTTCATCACCATGCATCAATACCAGCCAGTGCACCGGGCGCACGAATTCAGCATCATAACTACCCCAGCGCATGCGTTTTGGTATCGGCAGCTGAGATAGTGACTGATTGATGATATCTTCGATCAGAGCAGATAAAGCCTGACCTTTTTCCGTGGCTTTAAATACCAGCCAGACGCCTTTGTCAGTTTCCTGCTGTTGTAGCGCATCGACTTCGACACCGCAGGATCTGGCGAAACCCATGACCGCTTTGGTCGGATTGCCATCAGCATCATAGGCCGCCTTCAGACTTGGCCCCTTGCGCTCGACTTCTCGATCTGGCTGTGATGAAGCAACATCTCTGATCAATACTGCCAACCTTCTTGGTGAAGCAAATGATTCAAATTCGTCAATATCAAAGCCGGCTTTGTTCAGTCCATTGACGATTCCCGCAGTAAACGACTGCGACAGCTTCTGCAGAGCTTTTGGCGGCAGCTCTTCGGTACCCAGCTCTATCAATAAATTCTTTACCTTATCGGTACTCATGCTACATCTCCCTTCGCTGCTTGCGCACCGGCGTTACCGATCGGAAAGCCCAGGGCTTCGCGTGAATCATAGTAAGCCTGCGCAACCGCCCTTGACAGGGTACGCACCCGCAAGATGAATCGCTGCCGCTCGGTCACCGAGATAGCATGCCTGGCATCGAGCAGGTTGAAGGCGTGTGATGCCTTTAACACCAGCTCATACGCCGGCAGCGGCAGACCCAGCTCGATCAGTCGCTGACTTTCAGACTCACAGTCGTCGAACAGCTTGAACAGTATTTCAGTATCTGCCTGCTCAAAATTGTAGGTAGACATCTCGACCTCATTTTGATGGAACACATCGCCATAGGTGACATCGCCCTGTGGGCCGCGCGTCCAGATCAGGTCAAATACGCTTTCTTTTTCCTGCAGGTACATCGCCAGACGCTCGAGGCCATAGGTTATCTCACCGGTCACCGGCCGGCACTCCAGTCCACCCACCTGCTGAAAATAGGTAAACTGGGTCACTTCCATGCCATTCAGCCAGACCTCCCAGCCCAACCCCCAGGCACCCAGTGTCGGCGACTCCCAGTTATCTTCGACAAAGCGAACGTCATGTTCCAGCAGGTCGAATCCCAGTGCCTCCAGCGAGCCCAGGTACAGCTGCTGGATATCATCCGGAGAAGGCTTCAATACTACCTGGAACTGATAGTAGTGTTGCAGCCGATTTGGGTTTTCGCCATAACGACCATCGGTCGGACGGCGGCACGGTTGCACGTAGGCTGAGCGCCATGGCTCGGGACCGATCGCCCGTAAAAAAGTTGCCGGGTGAAAGGTGCCTGCACCCACCTCCATATCGAGCGGCTGCAGCACGGCACAGCCCTGTTTTTGCCAGTAATCCTGCACCGCGAAGATGAGTCCCTGGAATGTCGAAACGTCGTAAGCCATGTAAAAATTCTTATCTTAAAATAAAGTGCGAAGTATAACCCAAGTCAGCTTTTCCTTGGCGTTTAGCATTAAAAAGGGCTATAACTAGAGCAACAATTTTAATAAATGCTCAAAAACTCATCTATTTTTAGCGAGAGGATGGAAACATGAGTAAAAAATTCATCTTAGATTCATCTGAACTGTGCCAGTGGCATACCCTGGTGCAGGAGGCGGAACAGGACTATGGCTGCCATCTCGATGAGGCCATGCAAAGCTACCTGGTGTTCACACTGATGCGGTTCACAAAAAATCAGCAACTTAACACTCAAGCCCTCGCTATCGATTACCTGAAGTCACACCGCCTGCCAAACAAGCTACGCAGCGAACATCTGCGTGACATCGGTGACCAGTGCCTGCTGGTGTCAGGTCTATACCCGGCTTCAGCAGCAAAAAGACAGGTCGATGTCAGCTATTATGTTGACCTCGGTCGCTCTGCCTATCACCATATCAGCACGGTAACGCAACAGGGAATTGCCGACCTATACCATCAGCTTGCAGAAAGTTTTATCCTTTTGATGGACCTGTTGCAGACTATCCGCCAGTTCAGCACACCGGCAATGCAGCCAATTACAGCGATGGATCTGTGGCAGGAGACCGGCAGCCGTGCTGCATACAGGCAGATTTCTAAAAATGGTATGCCGCTGCATGAGAGCCTGTTAGAAAAAACCAGCAAGCACTAATTCCTTGATCGTCATCTCGACCGGCGGGAGAGGTCTACAACCTCGAGCATGTAAGATCTCTCCCCCTGGTCGAGATGACAACACTGCTGTTTTCTTTACAACCTCTCCAGCTCGACCAGATCCTGCTTGATATCCAGCTCTGACAGCACATTATAGAGCGCAGCCTGCAGCGCCTCTTCGATAACAGGATGATAAAACGGCATCTTCAGCATATCGAACACGGTCATACCATTCTGGATCGACCAGGCGATGAGATGAGCCAGGTTCTCGGCTTTAACACAACACATACATGCGCCTAACAGTAATCCATCGGACTTCTGCACATAGAGCCTCAGCAGCCCCCTGTTCTTACCCATGATAAGCGCGCGCCCAACCGGTGCAAACTGGATCTCACCGATAGCAATTTCACTTTCATTCAACTCGGACAGTTGTGCACCTGCGGTAGCAATATTAGGGTCACAGAAAGTGATAGCGAGGGCCGCTTTGCGTTTAAATTTTTCGACCTCGCCATTTAATGCGTGCTGCATAGCGTTATAACCGGCAACTCGGCCCTCATGCCCGGCTTCATGCAATAAAGGGCGATCCATGTTGACATCGCCCGCGATATAGATCGGCAGATCACCAACTTGCATGGTTAGCGAATCATATTCAGGGATGCCATGCTCATCCAGCCTGATATCCGTTGCCTGCAGATTCAGACTGCCGAGGTTTGGTCTGCGGCCGAGGCTGGCCAAGACCTTATCGACGACTGACTCGTTGTCACCGGCGCTGACCTTTATACCGTCCTCAACTTTTTCCAGTGTAGCGGCCTCACCCAGCCATAGCGGAAACTCCTTTCCGATGGTAGCTATCGCTACGTCATTGACCTTGTCATCATCAAGCTTGGCGACGTTATGCAGCTGATCAACTGCGGTTACGTTGATGCCGAGACGGTGCAGCGATTGACCGATCTCTAATCCGATGGATCCGAGCCCGATGACAGCCATTGAAGATGGCAGATCTTCCAGCTCGAAAAACTCATCAGTGGTGATGATATCGTCAGAAAATGCCTGCCATGCATCTGCTACGACGGGTGTAGAACCGGTAGCGATAACGATGCTTTTCGCCTTGATCTGCTCACCGTTGACTTCCACCGTATCATTAGAGATAAATTTTGCATAACCATCGATCAGATGCTCTTCGTCGAGCCCGTCGGTCACGCCTAATGTTCGATCAACAAACATATCACGCAGATCCTGAACATGCTCCATACTTGCCGGTATATCTACTGAAAGCTCTTCTGCACCATCGATACCATGACGATCAAATATACTTTTACGGTGGAAGTCCTCTGCCACCTGGATCAGCACCTTGGACGGCATGCAGCCGACGCGCGCACAGGTAGTACCCAGCTCGCCACCGTTGATCAGCACGTAATTATCGGTCTCACGTTTAACCTGTGATAATGCAAACAGTCCTGCACTGCCCGCCCCTAGAATGGCAACATCTACTTCGCGTGTCATCGGAATCCTCAATGTAATAAAAATCGGCGAACCCGAATGATAAGATATTGTCGATATCAATACACCATAAATTATGCGATGAATTGTTTTTAATAATTCAGATCTGTATGGTGCTGATGACAGGTCTTATGGCCATTCAGCAGTAGATAAAGATTATTCACTTGACATGACAATCCTGTCAATTTAGAATTAATCTAACAAAAAATTAGTGTAGACTCTGCACACACTTTTTAGACTAACCCTAACTTAGGAGAGATGAGATGGGCTTAAAAGATAGTAAAACTGAACAGAATCTGAAAGACGCCTTCGCTGGTGAATCTCAGGCAAACCGCCGTTACCTTTACTTTGCTGCAAAAGCTGATGTTGAAGGTTACAACGACGTATCTGCTGTATTCCGTTCGACTGCGGAAGGTGAAACCGGTCATGCACACGGCCACCTTGAATATCTGGAAGAAACTGGCGATCCAGCTACCGGCTTACCGATCGGCAGCACCAACGAAAACCTGAAAGCATCAATTGCTGGTGAAACTCATGAGTATACTGATATGTACCCGGGAATGGCTAAAACTGCCCGTGACGAAGGTTTCGACGAGATTGCTGACTGGTTTGAAACATTAGCCAAAGCAGAGCGCTCACACGCTAACCGTTTCCAGAAAGCACTGGATAACATGGACTAAGCGGGTTCCCGCGTATAGGTTTAATACGTCCATATAAAAGGCCAGCCTGGCGAAATCCGGGTCTGGCCTTTTTTAACTATATAACTAATAAGAGAAGATCATGGCCAGAGAAGGTAGCTTAGAAGCCCCCACCAGACATCCCCTGGGACAGGACACCCCTGAATTTTGGGACGAAGATAAATTATTTGCAGAGATGGAACGCGTTTTCGATATCTGTCATGGCTGTCGCCGTTGTGTCAGCTTATGTGGCTCTTTCCCTACCCTGTTCGATCTTGTCGATGAGTCAGACACCATGGAGGTCGACGGCGTCGATAAAAAAGATTACTGGAAAGTGGTCGATGACTGCTATCTGTGCGACCTGTGTTACCTGACGAAATGCCCCTATGTTCCACCTCATGAATGGAACCTGGATTTCCCGCATGTGATGTTACGTGCCAAAGCGATAAAATTTAAGAATGGTGATACCAAAAAACGTGATAACTTGCTCACCTCGACCGATACCCTGGGCAAACTTGCTACGATACCCATAATCACGCAGACGGTGAACGCGGTTAACAATAATGGCATCAGCCGCAGCCTGCTGGATAAGACACTGGGCATACACCCGGATTCTCTGTTGCCTAAATATGTCTCCAATACACTGGTCAAGCGTAACCGTAAACATACTCCGGCAGATAATACTGCCGAAGCAACCGATAGCACCACGGGTAAAGTAGCACTATTTTCAACCTGTTACGGTAATTATAACGAGCCCCATATCGGCGAAGACCTGATCAGGGTTTTTGAACATAACGGACTGCAGGTACAGCTGATACAGGGGGCCCAGTGCTGCGGCATGCCCAAACTGGAGCTCGGTGACCTGGATACGGTTACCCGCCTGAAAGACAACAACATAAAGATCATGGCAAAACTGGTCGATGACGGCTGGGATATCGTCACACCGATCCCCTCCTGTACGCTGATGTTCAAACAGGAACTACCATTGATGTTCCCGAATGATGCGGATGTGATCAAGGTGCAACAGGCCATGTTCGATCCTTTCGAATACCTCATGCTGCGTCATAAGGCCGGCAAACTGAACACCGACTTCAAAAAACCACTGGGCAAAATTTCCTACCATGTCGCCTGTCATCAACGTGTACAGCGCATCGGTATGAAAACACGAGATACGCTGGAACTGATCCCTGATACTGAAGTCTTACCTATCGAACGCTGCTCTGGTCATGACGGCACTTACACGTTCAAGAGCGAGTGTCATGATACGGCGATGAAAATTTGCAAGCCCGTGGTTAACCGCGTCAAACAGAGCGGTGCCGACGTCTATACCAGTGACTGCGCCATGGCCGGGCATCATATCGAGGCAGGACTGGCTGATGGCAGCAAACCGGAACATCCGATTTCACTGGTACGCAGAGCCTATGATATTTAACTAATCCACCACATAGTAATCAAGCACATGCAAAAACTGACACGAAAAGAGCTGTACAGCCTGGAAGACTACCTCGAGATGCGTGATGACTACCGCAAGAAGGTCATGGCGCACAAGAAAAACCGCCGTCTCGAACTGGGTGATAACGTAATGATGATGTTCGAAGATCGGCTCATCATGCAATACCAGGTACAGGAGATGCTAAAAGCTGAAAAAATATTCGATGCCGCCGGTATCGAAGAAGAACTGGATGCATACAACCCTTTAATTCCGGATGGCAGCAACTGGAAAGCTACCATGCTGATACAGTATCCCGATGTCGAACAACGCCAGAAGCAGCTCGCACAGCTTATCGGCATCGAGCACAAGATCTGGATGCAGGTCGACGGCTTCGATAAGATCTTTGCTATCGCCGATGAAGACCTGGAACGAGATACCGAAGACAAGACGTCGGCTGTCCATTTCATGCGTTATGAGCTGGATGACGATATGAAAGCTGCCGTCAAAAGCGGCGCGGCTATCTCAGCCGGGGTCGATCATGATAATTACCAGTCGATAGTCAGCCCCATCGCTTCAAATATCCGTGACTCACTGGCAGCAGACCTGGATTAACAGCAAGCACTAAGCCCATAACGTAAAAAGCCTGCTCATACCAGGCACGAGCAGGCTTTTTTTAATACCCTGAGATGTACCAGGGTAAATCTATTTTGATGTCACTTTAAAAACGACATCAGTATCAACAATCTTTAAGCCTTCCGGCAGAGATGGCTCGGCAATCATATCGACTTCTGCATCATAGATATCTGTTAATTCGCCGGTATCAATATTATAAAGGTGTTGATGTACTTCAGGATTTGAATCATAGAAGACCCGCTCTCGGTCGATCAGTACTTCACGCACCACCCCTTTGTTGGCAAACAGGCCCATGGTGTTATAAACCGTGGCACGTGATACACGGTTGCCTTCACGTGTTACACCATCAAGAATCTTTTCTGCTGACAGGTGCTGAGGGCGCTTGAATAAAAATTCTGCGATTTCTACACGTTGGCGAGTAGGTGAAATTTTATAGTGCTGTAGCATCGAAACAACTTCGCTACGCTCAAGTGGGAAATTTATATTAAGAGTTTTCATGCCTGTATTATAACCAATCTATTGAAAAATGGAACCGCAAACCTGCAAATATGTCATGTGTCTATTTGCGGCCACTCATCGCCGGTAATAAAGGCTCTATCCCAGCTGTGACAAGGGTTAACACACTGTACATGAAGCGGGAGACGCCATATTTTATTAGACACAGTCTCATTAATGCCTTTTATTGATATTGGTTTCTTTACACTCGTTGTCGATATTCTTTCCAGCCAGCCAGTATTAATTAGTGGTAAAAAACATGCCTGGCTATCGAACGCCTGGTCCAGTTGTTTCTGCCTCATCCAGAGACCTGATTCATGATCAGGGGAGCATACTGCGGGTGAAATCGCTGCCAGAGAAGCACCGCTCTGCAATAAGTTAGCCGTCTCATGCCATGGGTAATATAACCGACCTTTTAAAATAACCAGGCACTGATCAATACATATATCACGTTGTTTTAACCAGCCTGCAACGCGCTGGTCCTTACTGATGACGCTTTGCCGATGCTGCAGATGTGAGAACTTTATATCAAGCCTGTCACGGAGATTAGGGCCATGCCAGTTGACCATTAGCCGTGTATCGCCGACACCTAAATAGAATTTAACCGCCAGCTCCCAATGCATGGTCCTGCCGGTTACATTATCGAACACGATAAAATCAATCTCACCAAGGGTCTCACCGTCGATGATCACCTGTAGATTGTTTTCGACCAGCTGATAGCGTGGATGGTGTCTGATCCAGTACAACCATAGTGTTTCAAAATATTTACCCAGCCGCCGGTCCTTTTGACTGGACAACAGTTCTTCGAACTCTGCAGGATCCTGATCAACCGCATCCAGCCATGACAGCCTCTGCTGATAGGCCTGCTGGTACCAGCGGCTGTCTGGCCATATACTCGGGCTCTGTGGCTGTGAGATCAGAGGCGGACTTGATATCGCCCATGCCAGATCACGTACCGACTGATGTTTGAAGTTGATGGGTGTTTTAGCCATAAAAAACGTGCTATTAACTCATGATTCTATTCAGGCATAATACTAGATAAATGGTAAACAAATATCATATCATTCTGCGCTGATAATCTATGAAACATGCTCTATTTCCATTAAATACCGTGCTCTTTCCAGGCAGTATTTTGCCCTTGCAGATATTCGAGCAGCGTTACCTGAACATGGTTACAGACTGCATGAAACAACAGACGGGTTTTGTCGTAGTACTGATAAGCGAAGGCAAGGAAGTGGGTACCACACCTCAGATTTACAGTACCGGCTGTTATGTTGAGATCATTGACTGGGAATCTTTAAACAATGGGCTACTAGGCATCACTATACAGGCAAGATATCGCGCTAGATTATCCAATAGCTCGGTAAGGGATGATGGCCTTCTGCTCGCCGAAGCCTCGCCACTTTATTCGACACTTGATGACAATGCGATAGTACCCGATACATTCAAGCCCTTATCGGATACATTGAAACAGCTATTACAACACCCTTTCGCTGGCCGTTACAGGGACAAGGTTGATTTTGATAATTCTGCCGACATCTGTTACCGCCTCGGAGAGTTGCTCCCCATCAGCAACAAAGAGAAACAACTTTTGCTGGAAACAGAAACTACCGAACAGATGCTCGACCAGCTTGCCCTGCACATCAACGCTCTACAAAAATAAACGTTCTGATAATCAGCATAGCCAGCGGACAAGGAACTTAAGCAGGGTAATACTCGAGGCGGGCTGTTTTTTAATGGTAGAATTCAGCATAAAAATTTACTTGGAGAAAGACTGATGGCCTGGTGGGGCACATTTATCGGCGGTACTTTGGGGTATGTCTTTGGCGGACCACTCGGTGCCATCATCGGCGCAGCTCTCGGCGGCAATTTCGACCGAGGTATCAAGATGGGAGACCAGTTTGATGCCGGTAACCAGGAGCGTGTGCAGGCCGCTTTCTTCACCACGACGTTTTCAGTTATGGGACATGTCGCCAAAGCTGATGGCCACGTCAGTCCGCAGGAGATCGCCTCTGCGAAGAACATCATGACTCAGATGCAACTGTCTGCAGAGCAGCGTAAAGCAGCGATCAAATTCTTCGAGCAGGGCAAGTCAGCAGATTTTCCGCTACAGGCGGTACTGCATCAGTTCAAGAAAGAATGCCATGGCCGGCGTAACCTGATACAGATGTTTATCGAGATCCAGATAGCCACAGCACTGGCGGATGGTAAAGTTGATGCCAGCGAAAAAAGCATCCTGTTCACGATCGGTGAAATACTCGGATTCTCACGCAGCCATATCGAACACCTGTTCAATATGGAGAATGCTGCCGATGCCAGTGCGAGTGACAGATTAACACTAGACCAGGCGTATGAGATACTTGGGATCAATAAAGGTAGCAGCGAATCCGAGGTCAAAAAAGCCTATCGCCGCCTGATGAGCCAGCACCATCCCGACAAACTGGTGGCGAAAGGCCTGCCAGATGAAATGATACAGCTGGCAACCGAAAAAACACAGGAAATACGTAAGGCGTATGACTTAATCAAGAAAAATTTATAGGTGAGAGATGGAGATAACAGGCCCACTTAATATTGGCGTTTTAGATAACGATAGCGGTGGTCGAGAGATACACCTGAGCTTTAAAGCCGATTTCAGAATTCTAAATCTGCAGCAACAGTCTCAGAGCTTTCAGGAATTCATAAAAACACTCATCAATGAGATCCATAAACTGGATGAGTCAGATGCCAACCGTCAGGGCATGACCACGATATTACAGATCTGCGAGCAACTTCAGCCGCACATCGATGCTAATGAGTTGCCACTGGAAGAGACTATCGTGGTCAATGTTCAGAGCCATAATCCGTTTGGCAATATCAAGATTAGCGGCTAGAACGAAGAACCAGGGTTTTTAATAGCCACAGCCTGTGAGTTTAAATAGTGGTCTCATTAATTGATGTTAGAACCGCTCAGCTCCCATGCATAAGCGCAATCCAGCTCAGATAGCACGGCGACGACACCGGTTTCACCATCTTCCAGCATCGCCTGCAATGGGCAGCGATTGTTTAGCCGTACGTGTGGAGATGCCATCCAGCGGGCCCCCATCTGCAAGTTTCTCGGATAAGTCGTACGCAGGGCATCGATAATACCCAGTAGAAACACGACTCTTTGCGCGACTTTTTCATCATCTGGAAACGGCGTGTCTTTACGGTATTTCACCAGGTGGCGGCTACGCTCCGTTTCAGGAAAATCAAGCACAGCAAGGATCTGTTCGCCGCTGAGGCCCCAATCATCAAGTGCTTTCATCACTTTTTGTGTACGTTGAAGGTTTTGTTCCGGGCTAATTGCAGTCATAATATCTAGATAGATGAAGCAATCGCTTCATTAAAACAGTTAAAATCAGAGACAATTTTAACATAGAACCACTTTTTCAATAACCACAAGAAAAATCATGGCTATACGACCCGTTTTACGACTGGGCGACCCACGATTATTACAGGTCGCAAGCGAAGTCACTGACTTCAATAGTGCCGAACTCGACATGCTGATCGAAGATATGTTTGATACCATGGCCGCGCAAGATGGCGCCGGCCTGGCAGCACCACAGATAGGTATAGGGCTACGCGTCGTCATATTTGGCTTCGATGACAACCCCCGCTATCCGGATATCAGCGCTGTTCCCAGAACGATACTGATCAATCCGCAGATCATCAAAATCAGTGATGAAATGGAACAGGGCTGGGAAGGCTGTTTGAGCGTCCCAGGCATGCGCGGTGTAGTCTCACGATACAAGCATATCCGCTACAGCGGCTTTGACGCTGCCGGCAATGCCATCGATGTTGACGCCAGCGGCTTTCACGCAAGGGTGGTGCAGCATGAGTGTGACCATCTCGACGGTATCATCTACACGCAACGTTTAACTGAGCCATCAAAATTCGGCTTTACTGAGGAACTGCTCAGCAGCGGCCAATTGAGCAGCGATGGCTGTTCGGAGTAAACACGCAGCTTGACTACCGCATAGTGAATAAAAAAACCACAGAATACATATTCAACTGCTATATATTAATACTGAGCAGGAACGTTGTTTTTTAGTTTCTGTCAAAATAGTATGTTACAAACAACAAAACTCACACCAACGATATTATGCTAAGCAACTGTTTTCTAGAATATTTACTGAACAACTTGCAGGGACAGGCCTGATGAGAGCCTGTTTATTCCTGATCGGCCTGGCCTTACATTTTCTAGTGCTGCCGACAGCATCAGCCACAAGTGTTCTACCCTTGACGCTGGAACAGCTTTCGACACGCGCCAGCCTGATCATCTATGCTGAGGTTATAAGCAATGAAGTAAAAAAAGATGATGATAGCGGCCATATCGCTACTTTTACCGAGTTTAAGATCATCGACCTGATCAAGGGCAGTGCCGCTGAGACACATACTATCAAGCAGATCGGCGGGCATCACAAAGCAACTAATACTCGACTGGTAATCCATGGCGTCCCAGAGTTTCAGACTGGCAATAAATACGTGGTGTTTTTACCTGAAGGCTCTTCTCTCGGGTTTAGTAGTCCGCTGGGCCTGCACCAGGGCAGCTTTTCGGTAACGATCATTAATAATGAACCAGTCGTTATCAGCGGTAGCAACCTCTCGATACAGCCACAGACCAGAGCCAGCGATATTCAGTTGCCTCTCGCTGTCCGCGCAGACAAGCCGACACAGTCGCGGCTTGCAGATTTCATCAATACCGTTCGTGCATACAATGCGCCCTGAACCTGTAACCATGTTTAAACACTGTTTCCTATTCTCAATACTTGCATACAGCAGCCTGTCTATCGCGGGTGGTCCGTTAGTGCTCGAAGGCCCAGCAGGTACTACCCCGGCCACTTATCAGAATCCGAGTATCACCCTACATATCGAGAGCGGAGAGCTCGGCATACTGTCTAATGCTGCGGCAGATGCACTTGTACTGGATGCCTTTCAGTTATGGAACGAGGTCAGCACCTCTACCGTAAACCTGATCGTCGATCAAACACTGATCGATGTTGACATAGACCTGTCAAACTATGAAAGCTACCTACCAAATACTGCCGGCACTGAGTTCAACGAGGATGATAACCTCAACCCCATCGTTTATGACAGCAACGGCGAGATCATCGACGCTTTTTTTGGTATTGGCCAGAGCGACAATACCATCGGCTTCGCAGCATCCATAATCACTGTCGGCGCAAACTATTTCAGCGAAGGATATGCCGTGATCAACGGCAAGAACCTGGGATTGACGCCGACCACTTTCAAGCTATTGATCGCACACGAGATCGGCCATTTCCTTGGACTAGACCACACACAGGTCGACATCGACAACCAGGAATCACTCTTTGGCTCTCCATCGATCTGCAGCACAAGCGATAGCACTGCTTACCCGCTGATGTACCCATTCGTGTGCCGAGACGAGGAAACCCTGCACCTGGATGACATCAGCGCGATTTCGGCGCTTTATCCGTCGGCAGATTTCAATAATAATTTTGGTATATTACAGGGACGCTTTGTCGATGACAGCAACAGGCCCATCCTGGGCGCCAATATCTGGGTAGAGAACACGGTAACAGGCGAGACCGTCAGCATCGTCTCTGATTACCTGACCCAGGGAACGGGCTTCTATAAACTGCACCTGCCTGAAGGCAGCTATACCATGCATGTAAATTCGATCAATACGCTATTCTATGGCGGTTCGGGCGTGGGGCCATATGCATTAACTCAGGACGACATATCATTTCTCGATCCGCACCCGATATCCAAGGTAACCTTTCAGGGAGACACGGCGGGTAGCGATGAGATCATCAGTATCAGCAACAATGAAGCCAAGATCATCGACTTTGCCATCGATGGCGAAACCACGGTCATCCCGTCAGGTGACGAAGATGACAGCTTTGCCGACCTGTTCGGCGGTACCTCACATCTAACCCTGGCAGCCATTTTCACACTGCTGTTCGTCGGCCGTCACTTTTCGAGAGAGCAACCTTCAGGCGACAGCAGCTAACCGGTAGTCTCCAGCCACTCTGATATGGCGATGAACTTAAGGAATTCTTCCTGCACCATCGGCGTACTGACAAAGTAGCCCTGGATAGTCTCAACACCGCGCTGATGCAAAAAATCGAACTGGAACTTGTTCTCGACACCTTCACCGATGATGCTCAAACCGAGGCTGTGCGCCATAGCAATGATGGCATCACATAATGCAGTATCATCAGGGTCTTCACCGATATCAGAAACGAACGCTTTATCGATCTTCAGCACATCAAAAGGAAAACGCTTGAGATAACTCAGCGATGAGTAGCCGGTTCCAAAATCATCGATCGATAAGCGGATACCCATCTCTTTAAACTGGTTCAATATCGCCATCACGTGAGGCACATCTTTCATCAACAGGCGCTCGGTAATCTCCAGCTCCAGGCACTCCCCGGGCAAGTCATATTTTTTCAGGTAGTCCGATATCGTCTTTACCATATCCTTACCTCTGAACTGCCGGCTGGAAAGATTGATCGCGATGTAAAAATCTTCATGATCCGAACTCTCTCGCCATTTTTTTACATCGGCGAGAGCTGTATCCATCACCCAGTTGCCGATTTCAACGATCAGGCCGCTCTCTTCAGCTAACGGTACAAACTCCTCCGGTGAGACCTCGCCTAACTGTTCATCATCCCAGCGTATCAGTGCTTCAGCACCGATTATCTTTCCAGAATTAGCATCCATCAGGGCCTGATATTTCAGGTAGAAGTCACCGCCTTCCAGTGCATGGCGTAACTTGTTATCGATCTCGACGCGCTTCATTACTACATCGCTCATCTCCGGGGTAAACACTTCATAGGTATTCCGGCCTTTGCGTTTACTACGATACATCGCCGTGTCAGCGTTTTTAAGCAGGATGTGAGGATCATCACCATCCACCGGGAAGATCGAAATACCGAGACTCGCTGTCACTGAAAACTCCATCTCCTGAACCACACATGGTTTCGATACCCGGCTTAATATTTCTTCGGCCTTACCTTTTACTGCATCCTCGAAAGCCGTCTTCTCAGTTGAGCGGGCATCATCGACTTCGACCAGCATGATCAAAAACTCATCGCCGCCAAGCCTGGCCACCGTATCGATGTCACGCACACACGCTTTCAGTCTGCCGGCCATATGCTGCAGGAACTCGTCACCCGCACCATGTCCCAGGGTATCGTTGATGTTCTTGAAATGGTCAAAATCCATATACAGCAGAGCGAGATGCCTGTTCTCACGGATAGCATTGACGATTGCCTGCTGTATACGGTCATATGCCAGTGTACGGTTGGGCAGATCGGTCAGCTTGTCATAACTCGCCTGGTATAAAAGACGTTCTTCATAGTCTTTTCGTAAAGAGATATCTTCCTTGACAGCGAGATAATGCGTACTCTTGCCCTCTTTATTCTTGATCGGAGAAATAGTGACGTTCTCCCAGAACAGGTCACCATTTTTCTTCTTATTATACAGCTCACCAGTCCATGACTGACCAGCAGTGATCGCATTCCATAAATTTTTAAACTGGATCTCATGGGTGTGACCGGATTTCAGTATGCGTGGATTTTGTCCGATCAGCTCCTCTTCCGTATAACCGGTTATCTTGCACAGCTGCGGATTGACATATTCGATATTACCCTGCAGATCCGTGATCATTATCGAGATCGGGCTTTGTTCGACGGCCTGCGATAATTTGTTCAGGTTCTCCGCAGTAAGTTTATGGCTTCCTACCTCTTGCTCCAGATCAATGATCAAGCTGTTGATACTTTTCGTCATATCATTGAATGCATTCGCCAGGCCACCGATCTCATCATCCGCCTCGACATTGGCTTTTACCTTCAGGTTGCCATCGGATATTTCTCTGACCACAGCGGTCAGGCGTTTCACCGGACCGAGCAATAATTTAGTTGCTGCCATCACGATCAAGACCACGACGACGACGATGATGGCGACCAGTAAAAATGCACTCTGTACCTGGGCGACGACAGGCTCAAGAAAGACTTCCTGTGGCTGTGACACGATAATCGTCCAGGGCACGGTTTCCAGCCTGACGACAGCTGCAGAGAACATTGCTGTGCCCAGCCCACTGAACCGCGTTTCTACGATGGGCTCTCTATAACTAGCGGAAGATATTTTTCTGCTCCATTCCACGGTCTCTACGAAAGCACCGAATGCATTTTGAGGCACCCTGTTCTCCTGCTTAAGGCGCTGCAGAGCCTCTTCGCTTACAGGGCTGGCAAGGGTGTACTTTAAATCACTACGGCGGCCATGAACCAGGCGAAGACCATTTTCATCGAGCAACACTGCAAATGAGCCGCGACCAGCCATGCCCTTGGTCCGATCCAGCAGGTCGGTCAGGATGGCAGCATCATATTTGGTCCTTAATACTCCGATCAGCTTGCCCGATAGATCATTGATCGCACTACTGAAAACGATGACGGGCTGGTCTTCTTCAAAAATAATCGGTGAGCGAAACGAACTCAGGCGGCTTTCACCAACGAGCGCCTCAAAATAGGAATACTTACTCTCGTCGAGACCAATATTTGCAGAATCCGTATCAAGTATATTGATGCCACTGGTATTCAAGATCGCATAAGAGTGGATGATGTCTGTCTGCCGCGATTTTAAAGCGAGTAATATCTCAAGTAATGCCTGGCGATTATATGGTGGCTCGGCCTTCAATCTCAGGAAACGGTTGATCGCTGGCAGGTTTGCTTCAGTCCTGAGGAACAGCGAATTCTGCCGGTTAAACTGGTCGATACGATCAGCATAGTTCCGCGCCGCTGTACTCAGTGCCTTGTTAGCGCCATCGGTCAGGTTCTCGCCCATGATATAACCATCGAGAACAGCCAGGACAGCCAGAGAAACAAGCACGATCACCATAAATGCGGTGACCAGCTTGGCACGCAGCGTGTACTGCCTGGCGATGAAAATTCCGATAATTAATAACAGAATACCGCTGGCAACCAGGGCACCAGCAATTTCTAACAACACGTGTTTTTACCTTTAATCTTCATCAGTGATTGGTACGATTTGAAATCTCATCGAACAACGCTTTTAATTACCTTGTCGAGTATTGCAGACAACAGGGTTTACTCTTGATTAGAATAGCCTCTTAGAGCACTAAATTCTATGAAATTCATTCTCTCAGACAATTATTTATGACACAGACAAAAAAAGAAAAACCTGCAAACAAAGCATCTTATGGCAGCTGGTCATCAAAAATAACCTCAGATCTGATCGTTACTGACAGCATATCTATCGATGAAGCTCGACAGATAGCCGATTCACTGTACTATATAGAACGGCGCCCGCAGGAGGGCGGGCGCTGTGTGATCGTCAAATCCCATGAAGGCATAACTGCCGATATCCTGCCAGCTCCATATAGCGCCCGTTCACGGGTACATGAATATGGTGGTGGTTGTTACTGTGTGCAGGATGATACGATTTTCTTCGTAAATGACAGTGACCAGGACATCTACCTCATTGAGAATCAAAAGATAAAACGTATCACAACAGCAGACAACAGGCGTTTTGCTGATTTCGCCTATGACAGAAGAAACCGGCGTCTTCTCGCTGTAAGCGAAACACATGAAAACGAAACGATCACAAACAGTATCGTCAGCATAGACATCAGTACTGGTGTCGTTACTGAGCTGGAAAGCACAAATGATTTTTATGCAAGCCCGAGGCTGAATAATGCGGCATTACAGATCTGCTGGCAGACGTGGCGCCATCCTAACATGCCCTGGGATGGCAACCAGCTCTGGATTGCAGATATAACTAAGGATGGCCAGCTTAGTAATAAAAGACATGTCGCAGGCGGCGATGATATCTCTGTATTTCAGCCACAGTGGTCAAAACAGGATATTTTACATTTCATATCTGATGAAACCGGCTGGTGGCACATGTATCGCTGCAGCAAATCAGAAAGCTTTGATGAGATCCAGCAGCTCACTCACGGAGAGAAAGAGTTTGGTTTGCCACAGTGGGTTTTTGCGCAATCGACTTATGCTTTCATCAACGATACTGACATCATCTGTTGCTACCAGTCTGACGGCCGTTCAGCCCTGGCCATATTAACTGCTTCGGGTAAGACTCAACTCAATGACCTGGCCTGTGACTGGCAGGAGTTTAACTCTATCACTGCCGATGCCGGCAATATCAGTTTTATCGCTGCATCCAGTGATACTTTCCCGCAACTTGTATCGGTCACTTTAGATCAGACGGCATCTGCGATATCAAGCACCGACATCATCAAATCCACATGCCAGTTACCGCTAAGCAATAAGTATTATTCTAGAGCTGAAGCGATTAGCTTTATCAACCGGCACCAACAGACCGTATACGCCAATTACTACCCTCCTTATAATCCTGATTATCAGGCAGACGAGGAGGAGCTTCCGCCTCTGATCACCATCTGCCATGGTGGACCAACAGGCCAGTCGAGTATGGCACTAGACGCTAGAAAACAGTTCTGGACGTCACGTGGCTTTGCTCTGCTCGATGTAAATTACAGTGGCAGTACAGGTTATGGTCGGCGATACCGGTCACGCCTGGATGGTAAATGGGGAGTACTGGATGTTGAAGACTGCTGTGATGCGGCGCTGCATGCAGTCACTAATAGCCTTGCTGATAAGGACAAACTGATCATCCGTGGCAGTAGTGCCGGTGGCTTCACCGTGCTGGCAGCGCTCACTTTCGAAGATGTATTTTCTGCTGGCGCCAGCTATTATGGAATCTCTGACCTGACCAGTCTTACTGATGCTACCCACAAGTTTGAATCACATTACAATGACCGCCTGGTAGGCCCTTATCCTGAAGCACGGGAACTATACCGGCAACGCTCACCGATCAACCATAGCGCACGACTGAACTGCCCCGTTATCTTCTTCCAGGGCATCGAAGACAGGGTGGTACCTAAAGAGCAGGCAGAAAAGATGTTTGATGCGATAAGCAGAAAAGGCCTGCCTGTTGCAGCACAGTATTATCCAGCAGAACAGCACGGGTTTCGAAGGGCGGAGACCATAAAACAATCACTGCAGAATGAACTGGGCTTTTATCAGTTAATCTTTGACCTCAAAGCAAAAAGCGAAATACATTTTACCGGTGACATACAGCTAGAGAATATCGAGTTAAACTGATAACGGAAGACATCAAAAATAGTGCACTTCGAATGAGCCATCTTCACGTCTGACTATATCACCGTAATGCGTGACAAATCTTCCCGATGATTTATCTTTATAATAGAGCCTTAGCGTTTCGCTTATGACTTGAAACGCGATCTTCTTCCAGGGTATCTCGTCTTCTGACAACAGGGCGACATCGAGACTCTCAGCACCGGGACTGGCGTGCCCTCCGACCAGTTCACCACGATACATGGTATAGACCTGGTTTATGTGTGAGATGCTAAACACACAAAATAGCTGCATGTTGTCCACCACGGCATTCGCTTCTTCAGCAGTCTCCCTGGCTGCACCCTGCATGATAGTTTCACTGTTCTCCATAAACCCTGCAGGCAGCGTCCATAGACCATACCTGGGTTCGATCGCGCGCTTACATAACAATATTTTATCCTGCCACTCCGGTATACAACCGGTGACGATCTTGGGGTTCTCATAATGGATGGTATGACAGCTGGTGCAGACAAAACGATGCCGGTTATCACCCTCTGGGATCAGAAAACTTACTTTTTCACCGCAAGCGGAGCAGAAATTCATAAATAATACCGTTTATTTAATTCTATTGAACCATTTGATAACTGCATCGTCTATATCGCAGATTTCAGATATATAATGCTCTGACGGCAGTATATCAAATACACATTCTCTAATGATTGATTATTAAAACTGGCAGCCATCTTATAGTGAATAAATACCTACAAGCTCTCTATATGCTTTTACTGTTATCCGTCACCGCTGCCTATGCGGAGCAGGCAATCGAACCGTTGTCACATGATCTGTTTCAGGATGTACTCACAGCATATGTCGATGACGGCGATGTAAACTATCCCGGTATAAGCGCGGACAGCAGCTATCACAGTTACATATCAGACCTACAAAAACCAGTGCGGTTTCAAAACAGCAACGAAGAACTAAGTTACTGGATCAATGCCTATAATGCATTAGCTATAAAAGGAATACTCGATGGTCGCTCACCAGAATCGTTCTTTGGCAAGATCGGCTATTTCTATAATGCTGAATACACCGTCAATGGTATAACAACCAATCTATACGATCTGGAGCATGATGTGATAATACCGCTTGGAGAGCCACGCATACACTTCGCGCTGAATTGCGCATCAGCCTCCTGCCCCAAGTTAAGCGGTACTGTATACCAGGAAGACACACTGGAACAACAGCTGGAAGATGCTGCCATCATGTTTATCAATGACAGCTCTCGCAACCGATTCGACCATCAGGCTAAAATCGCTTACATCTCCAAAATATTTGACTGGTTCGAAGATGATTTCGTCAAACATTCCGCTACGGTACAAAACTATCTCGCTCTATATGTCAATGATCAACAGGTATCCACTGCCCTGGCCAATAACGAATACGAGATCGAATACATGGAATATGACTGGTCATTAAATGGTATCCCACCCACAGTTACCGCAGACGAATGATATGAACATCGGGGCTGATGAAAAAAAGCATATCGCACGTTATCTAAAATTTTTACTATGCTGCGAGCAGATGGCACAGCGCTGCTCAGCCAGGCAGGCAAAACTTATCGATGACAAGCAGATGAAACGGTTTCTGATAAGGCAATCTCGGCAGGAAAAATTTCATGCCATGACATTCCAGTCCGGGATATTATTCCTGGCACCCAAAGGGGTCAATACGCCGGCAAAAAAGCATACCGAGTTATATGGCGCATTACTCGATGAGGCCAATACAAAGCATGATCTGCTTTCATCTGTTATCGGTCTACAGGTCGTACTCGAGGGTATGGGGGAAATAGCACTATCCCGGCTGGAGTTCGGCATGAAGCAACGTGAAGTAGGTCTACAAAAATTACGTCGCGCCATCCTTGCGCAGGAAGACGCGCACCATGAGTTCGGCCTCGATTATCTCAGGCAAAGTCGATCCTCGATAATTTCGATCCAGCCAGAGACCTATCTCGCTGTCATCGATGATATGCTGATATCGATGCAGAACCTGTTTGAATTCTTCGATGAAGACTGTGATCAATATATCGCTGATTTCAGAAATAACCTGCCTGACCAGATCTATAGCCATGCTCTCAGTCATAATACCCACGCTCAATGAAGAGAAAGCGCTGCCAGAAACACTCGCCACTGTTTTCGAGCAAGCCGCTGGTGAAGAGGTGATAGTCGTCGACGGCGGCAGCACTGACGACACTGAAAATATCTGTAAACGATACCCTGGCATCACCTTCATAAGCAGCGAGAAAGGTCGTGCAGCGCAACTCAATGCGGGCGCAAAAATCGCCAACGGTGACATATTACTTTTTCTGCATGCCGACACCCTGCTACCTGCCAATGCGCTGGACACTATCAAAGAAATGATGCGCCATGAACAATATCAGGCTGGCGGCTTCAAGCACTCTTTCGGTGATGAAGACTGGCGCCTGAAGTTCATCTCCTTTCTGGATAATCGCCGCTGCCTGAAGACGAAGATCATCTATGGAGACCAGGCCATGTTCATAAAACGTAAGCTATTCGACCGCCTGGGTGGCTTTCCAGAGGTCAAAATAATGGAAGATATCTACTTTTGTGAAAAGCTGGTAAAAGAAACCACGCCGGTAATACTAGATTCATATGCCAGAACCGATCCGCGCAAGTTTATCAAAATGGGTATCTGGCGCAGCCTGTACCGAGTCGCAGCGATACAGACCAGGCATGAATTAAAACTGCCCGTGGCAAATGACCACCCCTTTTTTTCTGAGATCAGATAGCTTTATCTATTCGGTAACAACAGGGCACTCAGCAGTTCTAGTTGACGGCAATAAATATGCTGCAATAAAGCCGGTACAACCGAGCGATGGTCAAGCGAGAATATCTGGAATCAGAGCATCTTCCAGCCGGGTAATGGTATCTTTTATCAAAAGCTTACGCTTTTTGAAGCGTTTCAGCTGCAACTCTTCGACATCAGGCGTCAGCAATAAGCGATTTATCACATCGTCCAGGTCACGGTGCTCCTGTCTTAACTCATACAAACGCTCTTCCAGCTTGTGTCTTTCTTCTTCGGTTAGTTGAGCCATGAATATTTCGATCGCTAATTTTGTATGCCTGGCGAGGACCAGGCCCGGTAAAAACAGTGTTGTAGTAATGTCACATGATACTACTGCAAAATAAGACTTGCATATATTATTTATATAACTATAATTCGAAATATGTCGAAGTATAAAACTATAGACTCGGAGCAACTGGTCGATATATTCAAAGCACTGGCAAACAGCCACCGGCTGAAAATATTCAATATACTGACCAGCTGCTGCACGCCAGGAGCAAGCTGCGCCAGTGACGAAGTATTCAGTTGCTGTGTCGGTGATCTCGATTCTCAGCTAGACATAGCCGCCTCGACACTATCACACCACCTGAAAGAACTTCATCGTGCCGGATTAATACATATGCAGCGCGATGGTAAACAGGTGTATTGCTCGGTCAATACAGACGTCATGAAGCAATTAGAGAATATTTTTTCCAGTCAATTAGTTGGAGCACAGTTATGAGTCAACCCATAGATCAATCTGCAGACCAGGCATCAAGTCAAAAGCAGGCAGACGAAATCCGCCAGAACGTTCGGCAGAGCTATTCCCAGGTCGCAGAAGCCAGCAATGAAGGTGATTGCTGCGGCACCGCTTCAAGCTGCTGCGGTGTTTCCGATGATGCCGCTATCAACACCCTGGTCTCTACCCGCCTTGGCTACAGCGAAGATGATCTTGAGACAGTACCGCTAGGTGCCGATATGGGGCTTGGATGCGGCAACCCGCGTGCGATAGCCAGTATAAGGACAGGTGAAACCATACTGGATCTGGGTAGCGGTGGTGGCTTTGACTGTTTTCTCGCGGCCGCAGAGACGGGCGAATCCGGGCAGGTCATCGGTATCGATATGACGCCGACGATGATATCAAAAGCACGTGATAATGCTGATAAGGGAAGATATAACCATGTCGAGTTCAGGCTGGGCGAGATCGAACATATGCCGGTAGCAAATGACGCGATCGACGTCATCATATCAAACTGCGTCATCAACCTGTCACCGGACAAAAAGCAGGTATTCAGTGAAGCTTTCCGTGTCCTTAAGCCCGGCGGTCGTCTTGCTATTTCTGATGTGGTCGCCAGCACAGAACTCCCCGACGAGATCAGGAATGACCTGGCCCTGTATTCAGGCTGTATGGCGGGTGCATCACAGATCACAGAACTCGAAGCCATCCTGCAGGAATGTGGTTTCGATAGCATCAATATCGCACCAAAAGATGAATCTAAAGAATTCATCAAAGACTGGGCGCCTGGACGCGGTGTCGAAGA
>JABDRN010000045.1 GCA_013041745.1 Gammaproteobacteria bacterium | reverse complement strand
CCAGTAATGCATCGCCGAGGGTACGTTCTGTCGAGTCGAAAGCCTGGTTAATGTCCGCTCCGCTCACTTCGATGATCTTTCGGATCAATGAATAACCGTTGGAGTGTGGCCCGCTCGAAGCGATCGCGATCATGGTATCGCCTGGTTTGACTTTGGAGCCATCGATGATCTGCTGTTTTTCGACAATGCCTACACAGAAGCCCGCAAGATCGTAATCACCTTTACCGTACATGCCAGGCATCTCTGCTGTCTCGCCACCGATCAGGGCAGCATTTGACTGTCGGCAACCTTCGGCGATACCTTCTACAACGCTGGCTGCAATCTCGGTGTCGAGTTGACCAGTCGCGTAATAGTCCAGGAAATATAGTGGCTCTGCACCCAGTACCAGGATGTCATTGACACACATTGCTACCAGGTCGATGCCGATGGTGTCGTGCTTGTTTAGATCGATCGCGAGTTTGAGCTTTGTACCGACGCCGTCAGTGCCGGAAACCAGCACCGGCTGTGTGTAACCTTCGGGCAGCTCAAACAGGCCGCCGAAACCACCGAGGCTGCCCATTACCCCAGGGCGGCTGGTGCTGGCAACGCTGGATTTTATTTTTTTGACAAACTCATTGCCGGCATCGATATTAACGCCCGCATCGCGGTAACTTAGTGATTTTGATTGATTAGAAGACATCGATTTTAATGTGTGATTTGATAGGTTTAGCTGGCAATAAAAAGATGTGTTATTGTACACGCTTGTCAGCCATTTTTCGTACAAATTTCTTTATCACAGGTCTCAAATGTTGAATTCTAATGGGAAATTATTCTTTTTCGTTAGCTTGTTATTTACTTTTAGCCAGGCTCTGGCGGAGCCATCAGTTTCGCTATATGACGTAGAGTCTCTGGTTGCCGATGAATCCGCCGATACCCGCTGGCGAGCGCTCAAAGATGGGCTGGATGAAGTTTTCGTGCGGATTTCCGGTGATAGTATCGTGATGGACAAGTTAAAACGTCCAGCGGCCAGCCGTTATGTTAAACAGTACAGTTATGTCCCTGTTGAAAATCCTGAGAGTAATAAAGATGGCAAACTGCTGAGTCATCGTATCAAGATCCAGTATAACGGTAGTGCCATGGAGAAATACCTGCGTGATAACGGTTTTCCGGTATGGGGTGAGCACCGCTCCGAGGTAGTGGTATGGATGGCGATCAGGGACGGCAGAAATGAATATGTATTAAAAGATACAGATGATTCTCTGTTGAAAACTTCAGCGCAACAGGCAATGCATAGACGTGGTGTGCCCGATCGCTGGCCACTGTTTGATTATAAAGACAGGAAGGTGCTGAAGGTTGCTGATATCCGCGGTGGTTTTAAAGACCCCGTTGCAAAGGCATCGAAGCGATATAGCCGCGGGCCGGCATTGACCGGCAGCCTGATATGGAATGGCAGTAAATGGCAGAGCAGCTGGAGCCTGCTGATGGAGAGTGGTAATCGGCACTGGAGTATAGAGGACAAAGATTACGAAGTGCTGATCAATAAAGCGGTCGACCAGGCAGCTGACGCCATGGGTATCGTTTTTGCGATTCACGGTGTTTCTAATAGCCAGAATCTTGCCCGGATCCAGCTAGATATACAGCAAGTTAAATCTATCGCTGCCTACCGTAAGCTGGAAAACTACCTGCGTGAATTAAGTGCTGTTGAGATGGTGAAACCACTACGGGTAGACGGCCAGTCAGCGATTTTTGAGCTCACACTTCGAAGCAGCGAGGGCGATTTTTTAAACCTGGTGAAAAATGATGCCGAGCTGGTCGAGGTCAAAGCAGTAAAAAAACAGCAGGCGGCGAAACCTGACAGGCAGGATTCTCAACCAGCTGGTGTGATGGATCCGAACCTGGGTCCAGGTGACACATCCGGCGCTCTCGCAGGCACAGGGACTGGTGCTGAAAATGAAATCGAAAGTCAGGCTGAAATGATTAATCCGTTACCGGTTTACTATTATAAGTATCTGAATTAGTGCTGACGCAAATGACTGCATTGATCCATCCGCAATTACCACTGGGCTTCGAACCCGGTGAGCTGTTTACCTTTGATAGTTTTGTTGCAGGCAAAAACTCTGTCGCCGTCGGTCTTGCCCGGCAGATGGCAGCGAGCGGTTATTCGAATGCTGCGAAAAGTGAGCAGCAGCTATATATCTGGGGAGAGCCCGGTCTCGGTAAAAGCCATCTGTTACAGGCCAGCTGCAACCTCGCGGCAAAAAACAGGCATACCGTCTGCTACCTGACACATGATGAAATACACAACCAGACAACGGATATATTTGACGGCCTGGAGCAGATCGAGCTTGTGTGCCTGGATGACATTGAGACCTGGTTAGTCGAGCCACACTGGGAGCTTGCACTTTTTGATCTGATCAACCGCATGCGTGAGAAAGGCAATTGCCTGATGCTGGCATCGTCGCATTCGCCAGATGAAGACTTTGTAAAGCTGCCTGATCTACGCTCAAGGCTGGCATGGGGGCCGGTGTTTCACCTGCAGGATATATCTGATAAAGAAAAATACCAGGCCTTGAGCTTCCGTGCCAGGCAGAGTGGGCTGGAGTTGCCTGAGAATGTGGCTGATTATCTGATGAAGCGTTATCCGCGTGACATGTTTGGTCTGTTCGAACGTTTATCGGTGCTGGACAAAGCGTCGATGGCGATGCAGAGGCGGTTGACGATTCCGCTGGTCAAGTCGGTTTTTTCTGATGAGTTATGATTTTGTCTTTTTTCATTGATTGGTATTTTTCGGCATTTACCTGGTTCTTTTTGTTAGGCATTGTGGGTCTTGCCCCACAGGCGAGGTACTCTTTTACAACAGCCCAAAAGAGTACCCAGACTAATTTTGCAAGGAGCAAAATTGAACAGCTGTTATTTGGCTGGCCCGAAGGGCAAAACACAGGACGTGTTTTGTAAAAGGCCGCCACTATAGCTACGCCCCTCTAGAAGGCACAGGGGTTCCCATTGAGGCAATACTGTTATCATGCTGTGCCAGAACTCGCAGAAAACGCTCAGACAGCTGGCCCAGAAAGCCCATGCTAACAGCACCGCCTCAATGGCTTGCTAAGGTGGGTTGAAAGCCTAAACCAAAAGAAAAAACAGAAACCGGTATCGCCGACTGCTTACCGAGCTGAAACATTTACACTGGTTTTGCTTTTAGGTTTTTGACTTAACTTCCCTTTTTGTTTGCTGAATTGCTCACTGTTGGTAGAGCAAATTCGCCATGGACGGCGAATTTAGCCTTGTGCGCCCGGATGGCGCATCAGGGCGGGCTCGTTGGCAACAGTAAGCAATTCAGGCACCCCGAGCGCTTTTCTCGGGGCAAACAATGCGGGATGGCATTCTTTTGGTTACTTTTCTTTTGCTATTGAAAGAAAAGTGACTCGCCGTAACAAGGCGAAACTCGTGATAACAATTCACGTACTTAAGCAGCGTCAAAAAGAGAGAATTCATCCAACGAAGGAATGAGTGCCTCGCCTGTGGGGCGAGACCCACAATGCCTAACAAAAAGAACCAGGTAAATGCTATATAAACTAATCAGACGAAGATGAAGTCGCCTTCAACTGCTTCCCCATATACCGCGTATAAACCACCGTACCAGTAAAAAACACCAGGCTGGTAAAAATGACATAAAGCCCGATCATCAGGTCCTCGTCGTGCCCCGCATACCAGACCCCGATGACGAAATAAAATATCGCCAGGTACATCGACCAGGCATGGGTATACAGCTTGCCATTGAGCAAGCCGAACAATGGCAGCATCAAAGGGCCCAGTTGAAAAAATATGATGATAGATATGAGGTGTTTTGCCGGCGGTTCGATCAGCAGGTGCCATGCAAACAGCCCGAAAAGCAGGCTGAAGTAGCCCAGCAGGGTCAGCCATCGCCCCAGTTTTATCAATTGACTCTGATTCATTTAAGTAATTTTTTTGCGGTTGTGGCAACGCGTTTACCGATCGCCAGGCAGAGTTTCCGCTCTTCGTCGCTCAGTGGGGTCGCTTCCAGGTCATCAGTCAGGCGAGTAGCGCCATACGGGCTGCCACCGGTTTTCGTCTGGAACAGTTCGGTTTCCGTATAGGGCAGGCCAACGATCAGCATGCCATGATGTAATAGCGGTAACATCATGGTCAGCAGGGTACTCTCCTGACCACCATGCATGCTGGTGCTGGCTGAAAAAACAGCTGCTGGTTTACCCGCCAGTTTGCCGCCCATCCACAACGCGCTGGTGCCATCGATGAAATACTTCATCGCTGCCGGCATATTGCCATAATGCGTTGGACAGCCAAGGACGAGGCCATCGCATTCCTCCAGATCTTCGATAGTCGCATACAACGGACCCTCTTCAGGGATGCTTGCCTGGGTCTGTTCAGTATTGGCAGAGACAGCCGGCACAGTACGGATCCTGGCCTGTGCGCCTTCGACTTCTTCGATCCCTCGGGCGATGATATTTGCCATCTCGGCCGTGGTTCCGCCCGGACTGTAATAAAGCACTAAAATTTCTGCAGCGGTGTCAGTTTTTGGCATTATAAGATTTCCAGTACTTTTTCTGGTGGACGTCCGATGGTCGCTTTATTGCCATTGATAACGATCGGGCGTTCGATCAGGATCGGATTGTCTATCATCGCCTGGATAAGCTGTTCGCGGCTCAGGGCAGGATCGTCCAGGTTATTGTCTTTATAGGGGGCTTCTTGCTTGCGCATCAACTCGCGTGGTTCCAGGCCAAGCAGGTTCAGTATCTCACTCAGTTCTGCACTATTCGGCGGGGTCTTGAGATACTCTACAACCGTGGTTTCGATGCCTTTGTCATCGAGGATACCCTTTGTCAGACGGCATTTACTGCATCTGGGATTATGAAAAATCCTGACATTTTCACGCACTATTTATTCCCCTTTTTTATATTTGCTGGATTTTATCGGAATTTTGCCATTTTGGCACAAAACTATTGAAAACATTGCTTGACACTAAATACTTACATTGTTATTTTTTTAGGTCTATAATGCCTCACAATATAACAAAAAAAATAATCACCTAAATTTTATAAAACCAAAAACACCATTCCAATTGGAGAATTTATGACCATGCGTACATCTGCCCGTCTTTTTAGTGTAGCCCTTTTAAGTTTAGGCCTGATTACAGGCTGTGCTTCAACAGATGAAGCTGCAGATTCGATCTCTGCAGAACAAGCCATCGCCGATGCCAAAGCTGCGAATGCTGAAGCAAAAGCTGCAAATTATGAATGGCGCGATACCGGTAAATTAATCAAGCAAGCTGAAGAAAAACTGGCAGCTGGTGATGAAGAGGCTGCAATCGCACTAGCAAATAAAGCTAAAGCACAAGCTGAAGTAGCGGTAGCACAGGCTGATGCTGAAAACCAGAAATTCCTCAACGCTAATGCTGCGGCTGCTGCAGCGAGCTCAGCTTCCAGTAGCTCACGTGGCGCTATGGCTGGCAAAGTAAGCAGCTACTCGGTCGTTCGTGGTGATAATCTGTGGAGCATCTCTGGTAAAGATGAAGTCTATGCTGACCCATACCAGTGGCCGCTGATCTACAAAACAAACCGTGACAATATCAAGGATGCTGACCTGATTTACCCTGGGCAGGTTCTGGATATCGATCAGAATGCATCTGCCTCTGAAATCGATGCCGCAGTAAATCATGCCAAGACTCGTGGTGCATGGTCACTGGGTGATACAGAGCAATCTGATAGTGATTACCTGGCAAAATAACGCCAGTAGTCATATCTTGCCAAGATAGAAAAAAGGTCCGCTTGCGGGCCTTTTTTTTGTTGCAGGAAATTTCAATGGATGTATGTAAACAGGTATTCGTCAGCGGCCGGGTACAGGGCGTTTTTTTTAGAGACAGCACGCAGAAGATGGCGCATCAGCTAAATCTTAGCGGTGGGGTCAGAAACCTGCGAGATGGTCGTGTCGAGGTAAACGTTATTGGAGATGCCCGCAGTGTTGAAACATTAATTAAATGGCTGAAAATCGGGCCGAAATTCGCAAATGTGTCTACTATTGAAGTAATAGATTGTCCAGTAGATTCTCTCGTGTACAACCAGAAAGGCCGTTTTGAAGTCTGGAGTACGAAATAGACGACTAAGTCTTTGATTACGAATGAAATATGAGCGCAGTGTTTGATAACAATATAAAACAGGACCAGCAACTCGAAGTGAGCGATATCCTGAAGTGGCTCGAAGAAGACGAGATGGTGGATATTGAAAATGCTCAGATGCTGCGAACCCTTGCGGTAGATGCCGAGTATAAGAAAAAGAATCCCCTGGAAGTCATCGCTGAACGAAACTGGATCAACCTCACAACGCAGAAGCTGTTGACGCTGGATTTACTAACCCAGTGGTTTGCGGACAGGGTTGAGCTGCCTTATGTCAGGATTGACCCATTAAAGGTCGAGGTAGCTGAAGTTACCGAGGTCATGTCATACGCTTATGCTGCCAGGTTCAATGTTCTGCCGATAAAAGTCGATAGTACGACTATCACTGTTGCTACTGCACAGCCCTTTGTTCGTGACTGGGAAGCTGAACTGTCACGTATACACAATAAGGAGTTCAAACTGGTCATCGCCAACCCGAGCGATATCCGCCGTCTGTTACTCGAGTTTTATACCATTTCAAAATCTGTCCATGGCGCCAGGACGTCGTCCGATGCAAGCGGCGGTAACATACAAAATCTCGAGCAGCTCATGGAGCTGGGTCGCAGCGGTAAACTTGATGCAAATGACCAGCATGTGGTGAATATTGTCGACTGGTTGCTGCAGTACGCTTTCGAGCAGCGTGCCAGTGATATCCACCTGGAACCACGTCGTGATATGTGCCCGGTACGTTTTCGTATCGATGGTGTGATGCAGGAGGTCTATCAGATTCCGACTGCAGTGATGAAAGCGGTGACAAGCCGAATCAAGATTATTGGCCGTATGGATGTCGCAGAAAAGCGTCGTCCACAGGATGGCCGTTTAAAGACACGTACCGAAGATGGCAGAGAGGTCGAGCTGCGGCTATCGACCATGCCGACAGCGTTCGGTGAAAAACTGGTGATGCGTATCTTCGATCCCGAAGTACTGGTGAAGAACTTCCGGCAACTGGGTTTCAGTAAAAAAGATAACGAGATCTGGCAGTCGATGATCGGGCAGCCGCACGGCATTATCCTGGTGACGGGCCCGACGGGCTCAGGCAAGACAACCACCCTGTATTCGACTCTAAAGCTGCTGGCAACACCTGATGTCAATGTCTGCAGTATCGAAGACCCGATCGAGCTGGTCGAGCCGGCATTCAACCAGATGCAGGTACAGAAAAATATCGATCTGGATTTTGCCAGTGGTGTGCGTACCCTGTTGCGCCAGGACCCCGATATCATCATGATCGGTGAGATCCGGGACCAGGAAACTGCCGATATTGCCATCCAGGCAGCACTGACCGGCCACCTGGTGCTGTCTACCCTGCACACAAATGATGCGCCTTCTGCGGTAACCCGAATGCTGGATATCGGGGTGCCGCCATACCTGATACAGTCATCGGTGCTCGGTATCATGGCACAGCGCCTGGTAAGGACATTATGTCCGCACTGTAAACGTCCGACAGAGATCTCTGATGAGGCATGGAACGAGCTGGTCAGTCCGTGGAAAGCAAATAAACCGAAACAGGTGTTTGAGCCTGTCGGATGCCTGGAATGCCGTGATACAGGCTACCAGGGTCGAAAAGGCATCTACGAGATGTTCCAGTTTTCAAACGAGACTCGCCTGATGATTACCAAGGATACCGATATACATGATCTGCGCAAAGCTGCCATAAGGGATGGTTTACAGCCGCTCAGACTGAGTGGCGCCAACAAGGTAGCAAAAGGGGAAACCACCATCGAGGAAGTGCTGCGGGTGGCACCGCCACCGCTCGACGGTTAATTCTGCTACCGAGGAGAAAGTGGATAATACGGATATCTGCTATCTCACAAGTTAGATTTCATCTATATCATCAAACAGTTATAATACCCGCCCACTTATTCCGGCTATCTGCAGAACTGAGGCTTTATTCATGAGTTATTATTTTTCAAAAGTTATCGATGACAGTTTTGATGATGCTATCGAGCGTGTTACTGCGCGCCTGGCAGATTCAGGTTTTGGCGTATTAACCGCCATCGATGTGAGTGCTACGCTGAAGAAAAAAATAGATGTCGATTTTCAGCGCTACACTATACTGGGCGCCTGTAACCCTGGTTTTGCACATAAAGCACTACAGGCAGAAGATAAGATCGGCACCATGCTACCCTGTAATGTCATAGTGCAGGAATTACCGGGCGGCAAAGTGGAAGTGGCAGCAGTAGACCCAATGGCGTCTATGATGGCCATCCAGAATGAAACCCTGGGCGAAGTTGCATCACAGGTGCAAGCTATGCTCAGAAACGTTATCGAAGGTTTATAATTAATTATGTCACAACCAAAAATTGTAGTTTACAGCGGCCGATTCTGCGGATATTGCACAGCAGCAGAGCGTTTGCTACAGAGTAAAAAAGTCCAGTATGAACTCATCAAGGTCGACGAAGATCAGGCGAAGTTTGATCATATGATGAAGATCACCGGGCGTCGTACCATACCCCAGATATTCATCGATGACTATCATGTCGGCGGGTTTGATGATCTCTCGGCATTAAATCAAAGCGGAAAACTGGACGAACTGCTAAACCCTTAATACTTCGGGGCCTGCAAGCCTCTCCTTCGGCAGAGCAATCTTCCTGGGAGCGATTTGTAAACCACGATAAAAAAAAGCGCAATTATAGCTAAAGCGTAAACAAGAAGACAAACTACCATGGAATACCTGCCAATATTTATTCAGATTAAAAACCGCCCCTGTCTGGTCGTTGGTGGAGGTTCTATCGCAGCACGCAAGGTCGCACTATTGCGAAAAGCACAGGCTGATGTCACCGTTGTTTCTCCTCAGCTCTGTGCAGAACTAGAGGGCTTGAGCCAGCAGGGTTTGATCGAACACAAGGCGCGTATTTTTGAAGACTCTGACCTTGATGAATGTGTCATTGTTATCGCAGCGACTGACCAGCATGATGTTAATCAGCATATCTCTGACCTGGCGAATAAATTCAGCGTGCCGGTAAATGTGGTGGATAATCCAAAGCAGGGCAGCTTTATCATGCCATCGATCATCGATCGTTCACCTGTCGTCATCGCGGTTTCTACAGGCGGTTCATCTCCGGTACTGGCGCGGTTGATCCGAACCAGGCTGGAGGGCAGTATTCCGGCGGCATACGGACAGTTGGCAAAACTCGTCGAAAGTTTCCGTGATAAAGTAAAGGCTGCGTTCCCTGATGTCGAATCACGTCGCAGCTTCTGGGAAAAAATCCTCCAGGGCAGTGTTGCCGAGATGGTCTTTACCGGTCATGAGAACGACGCGAAAAAGATGCTGGATAAAGCGATCGATGAGCAGTCGGTAGTTCCGCAGATTCCCGGTGAAGTATTTTTAGTCGGTGCCGGTCCGGGGGACCCTGACCTGCTGACATTCCGTGCTCTGCGACTGATGCAGCAGGCCGATGTCGTGGTTTACGATCGCCTGGTGTCACCAGCTATCATGGAGATGGTGCGCCGCGATGCAGAGGTCGTCTATGTCGGTAAAGAACGCGACAAGCACACCATGCAGCAGGAAAACATCAACCAGTTGCTGGTACGCCTGGCGAAAGAGGGAAAACGTGTTTTACGCTTGAAAGGGGGTGATCCTTTCATCTTCGGCCGCGGTGGCGAAGAGATCGAGCTACTGGCTGAGGAAGGAGTGGCATTCCAGGTGGTGCCCGGTATCACTGCGGCGACCGGCTGTTCTTCATATGCAGGTATTCCGCTGACGCATAGAGATTATGCGCAGTCCTGTGTTTTTGTTACCGGCCATCTAAAAGACGGGTCGGTCGATCTGAACTGGAAGGCGCTGGCACATCCGAACCAGACGGTTGTGTTCTATATGGGATTGCATGGAGCACCGACATTATGCAAGGAGATGGTGGCACATGGGCTACCACCGACGACACCGGTTGCGCTGGTCGAACAGGGCACCACGCCGCAGCAGCGGGTTTATATAGCGACGCTTGATACATTGCTCGATGTTATCGCCAGCGAGGATATCAAACCGCCGACACTGATAATCGTCGGTGAAGTCGTGTCATTACATGAGAAGCTTTCCTGGTTGGAGGAACACCATGTCGATAACGAAGACAGTGTGTTTGCCTACAAAGATCAATAGCCCTCAAAGTTATTAGTAAATTAATTGGGAGTGACGAAATCTGTCAATTTCGTCATAATAAGCACCATCATCAATGCTCCTCGAATGTGGAGCGGTTTTTTTCGATTTTCAGGTATACAAAGTGGTTATAAAGAAATTGTTAAATAGTCAGTTCAGGTTTTTACGTTCCGCACTGGTATCTATGTTGGCGGTATTTATCATGACAGCGAGTCTGCCGGTTCTCGCCAAAACCAGCTATGTCAGTGATGAGTTGCAGATTGCCATGCGTTCCGGCGCTTCAAACGGGCATCGTATCATGAAATTTCTTAAAAGCGGTACCGCACTGAACGTGTTAGATACCTCCGGTGACTTCACCAAGGTGGAAACAGGGGGTAAAACAGGCTGGGTTTTAACAAAAGAAATAATGGATGTCCCCAGTGGGCGAGACCGTCTGGCAACTGCCAAGAAAAAATTTGCCAATGCCGATAAGGTAATTACCGATCTGGAAAACAACATAAAAGAATTAAAAACCGAGATCAGGCAGTTAAAAAAGGAGAAGAGTGCACTGCAAAATGAACGCACCAACCTGAGTAACTCGCTGGAAGACCTGAAGATAACAGCAGCTAATCCGTTAGCCCTGTCGAAAAAGAACAAGGAGCTGAAGAAGGAACTTGATAAAGCTGAAGCTAACGTGGCGATGCTGGACAAGGATAATCAGCAGCTTCGCAGTAATGTGATGCAGGAATGGTTCATTATTGGCGGCGGCGTATCTATCGGCAGCCTGATCCTGGGGCTTATCATCACACGTATTAACTGGCGTCGTAAGCGTGACAGCTGGGGCGATAGTTTCTAAGCATCACTCTTCACGTTGTCACAGAGGTGCAGGCCGGATTATACCTGCGCCTCTTTGCTCGAAGTTTCTATAGGGCGCAGCTCCTGAACCCTGCAAAAACATCATTCCTTTCCGCGCCATAATAATTACGCCAGGTATTGCGAATCATGCGTGAGCGGGTTGGCCAGGCGCCGCCACGTAAGACTTTGGTCTGGCCGAACAGCGGCTGTGAGTAGTCCTGGTACATGTCTGCGACGAAGCCGGGGTAGGGTTTGAAAGTATCCGCGGTCCATTCCCACACATTACCCAGCATCTGCCGGCAGCCATATGCACTATCGCCCTCTGGCAATGCGCTGACATCGATGCTGCGCATGGCGCGTGAATTCATATTGACATGTCTCTCACTCGGCTGCTCCTCGCCCCAGGGGTATTTCCGTTTCTGGTTAATGTTTCCCGGTACTCCCGAGGCCGCCAGTTCCCACTCGGCTTCGCTTGGCAGGCGTCGCTGTGCCCAACGACACCAGGCGCTGGCCTCATACCAGCTAATATGGATTACCGCTGCATGCGGCCGCACCGGTTGCCAAAGGTCAAACTCTTTGATCAGCCAGTTACCTTCTTCATCTTTTTTCCAGCCATTGGGGGCTTGCAGATTATTCTGCTGCAGCCAGTTCCAGCCATCCCGGTCCCAGTATTTCCGGTTCTGGTAACCACCAGCATCAACGAATGCGGCAAATTGCTGAAAGCTGGTCGCTGCTCTGGCCATAGAAAAAGTTTTTATCTCTAACGGGTGCTGCCATTTCTCATTATCAAAACAGAACTCGGTATCTTCGCGGGCGCCCAGTAAAAAACGACCACCCTCGATTACCACATCGCCATCGAGGGCGCCTGTGTCATAAGCCTCATCATGCAGGACACTGTTCTCGAATATGGGTGCCGGATAATCAAGTGTGCGTCGGCTATAGGTATATGCCTCTGTATGCATATCTTCATGAAATATGGCGTATCGAGTGAGGTAGATATCAGCGGCAGTAACCTTTTTATTCTTCAGACGGTCAATTTCAGCATCGAGAACCTGTTGCATATAGTCCCTGGTATCATCCAGAGATAACAATGGAAGGTTCCAGCGGTCATCATGGGCGATACTTATCGAGTCATAAAGTTCGTCAGCATTTTCCAGCAACGGGTCAGCGCCATCCTGGTGTCGCAAGGTCCATAGTTCATGGAAATATGCAGTATGACCGATCTCCCATAGCAGCGGGTTGACGATATCGAGTTTTGGGCCGATGATCTGCTGCTCATCAAGGTCTTCAACCAGTTCCAGTGTGCGCTTTCGAGCATCTTTTAGATCATCGATCAATGAATTTATTGTCTGCTCAGTGATGGTTGTCTCTGACATATTTCGATTAGGTGTTTAATTGGTTTAACATGGGGTAATGCATATAGGAATAATAACACCTGCCGCGGCTAAATCACTAAGTGGAAATCGAGCGACTGCTCTGCGCTGGGCAGGGTTCTTACATGAGCTGGGTCACCGCGTAAGTATCGATGTCAAATGGCATGGTGATGAATATGATTTAATGCTGGCGCTGCATGCATGGCGCAGTGCAGATTCCATCGCAGCATTCAAACAGCGATACCCCGATCGCCCCCTGGTCGTAGCGATGACGGGTACGGATCTATATGGTTTTATCAACAGTCATCCTGAGCCGACACTGGCATCGATCAGGGCTGCTGACCGGCTGGTGACGCTACACCACCTCGCAACGCGTGTATTGCCGGCGTCCTCGCATGATAAGGTTCATGTCATCCATCAGTCAGCCGTGCCGCTACCTGCATCGTTATCAGCATCAGGCAAACGTTCGCTCCGCCATTTCGATGTCTGTGTGGTCGGTCATCTAAGGCAGGAAAAGGACTCGATGCGTGCCGCCTATGCTACCAGGGACCTGCCCGGTGATAGCCGCATAAGAATATTGCATTATGGCAAGGCGCATAATGATGAATGGGCTTCATATGCCAGACATGAGATGGAGATAAATCCGCGCTACCACTGGTTAGGTGAAGTACCGCACTGGAAGGTACGGCGGGCCTACAGCAGCTGCCACCTGATGGTGCTGTCCTCAGTGATGGAGGGTGGGGCTAATGTTATATCTGAGGCGGTCGTTGCCGGGCTGCCGGTGATCGCTTCCGATATAGATGGCTCAGTGGGGCTGTTGGGCGAAGACTACGCTGGCTATTACCCGGTACAGGAAACGGACGCTTTGCGTGAACTTTTGATGAAGGCGGAAGCAGAACCGGATTATGTGAACAGGCTGCATGCACAGTGCCAGAAACGTGCGGGTTTATTTACCCGGGAAGCCGAAAAGCAGGGTTGGGCTGACCTGTTAAAGGATATGGGGTATTGAGTTTGATCTCAACGAATCTCTTTCAGTTGAAAACCTTCATCTGGAGATTGAAAATCTTCCTCTGGAGCTGAAAACCTTCATCGCAGAGAAATAAACAGTCTGTCATCTCGACCAGCGGAAGAGATCTTGAGGAGAGAATATTTACTTACAAAAGATCTCTCCCGCTGGTCGAGATGACATATTAGTTATATTTTTTGCTCTGCGCTTCAGCGATGAAAAAAACTTACGCTTTTAAGCTAACACTTTCCACGCTTTGCTCGTCGTCGATCACCGAACCGATGATCACGCTGGCAGGGTAGCCGAGCTCACGCAGTTCAGCTAAACATGCTTCGGCCTTATCAGCTGGAATCGCAGCGAGCAGGCCGCCAGATGTCTGTGGATCAAATAATAACGGGAAGTGTTTATGCTCTCTCAGTTCGCCAGGGTCTTTTATCGCACGGCGCAGCCGGACATTCTGCTGCTGCAGGGAACTGAATATGCCGGCCTCGATCATCTCCAGAGCACCATCCATGATCGGCAGTGAATCTAATGCAAGTTCGACGCTGTTGCCTGAGGAGCGAGTCATCTCAACGATATGACCGAGCAGGCCAAAACCGGTTATATCAGTACAGGCAGTGGCGCCATGGCGATGCATGCAAAATCCTGCCGCCTGGTTTGATAACAGCATGCTCTGCAGGGCTGCATCGATCCATCGGCCTTTCGCTTTTAATCGCATGTCGGCCGCAAACAGGGTGCCGGTACCCAATGCCTTGGTGATGATCAAGATGTCGCCTGGCTGCATACCGGATTTTCTCATCACCTGCTCGCGGCTAGCGAGGCCGGTCACTGAGAGGCCAAATGAAAGCTCGGCACCTTCACTGGAATGTCCGCCGACCAGCGCGGTGTTACTGGCATTCAATACGTCTATGGCGCCAGACATGGCCTGAAACAGCTGGTCCTCGACCTGGTCTTCGATACCATAGGGAATAGTAGCTATCGCCATCGCAGACTGTGTTTCCGCGCCCATTGCAAAGATATCGCTGAGTGCATGGTTGGCTGCAATCTGTCCGAAGACATATGGATCATCGATGAAGCTGCGAAAATAATCGACGCTCTGTACGACCAGTTTTCCTGCGGGTACTTCGGTGACCGAGGCATCATCCGGATCAGCCAATCCGATGACGATATCGTCCCGGCTGATCGGGTGTAAACGATTGATCACTCGAGATAACACCGTGCTGCCGACTTTGGCACCACAGCCACCGCAGCGCATGGCGATGGCTGATATCTCATGCAGTGTCTTGTCATCCGTCATCGCTCGGTCGAATTGCGGTAGACCGGGCTGTTGCATCTCGGGCAGATCATTAAAGTTTTTCATGAAGCGCCGGTCGATCCAGTCTTTTATGTTCCATAACCAGGCACCTTCGAGAGACCAGTTGCCGCGGGAGGCGATGGCATATTTATCACCGGTACTGATCAGCCCCAGGAAATTGGTCTGCGGGATGAATACTTTGACTGGTCGATTCTGTATCGCACGCGCCAGGTTACGGGCTAACGGTGGTCCCTGGCGAACTGCAAATACCCCCGACTTGGGGCGCGGGTGATCGATCACCGAGGCGATATCACCGGCAGCGAAAACGTTATCATGCGAGCTTGATTGCAGGCTGTCATTTACCGCGATGAAGCCTTTTTCATCCAGGTCCAGACCGGTCTCTGCCAACCATGCCGGCGCGGATGCGTTGGTGACCCATATGACACCATCTGCCTGCGGCTGTTCACCATCGCTGGTCAGCAGGTGGTTCTCATGCACTTCTTCTACGCGGGTGCTGAAGTGCACTCGAATATCTCGTTGTTCGAGGATCCGGCGAAAACGTTTTTGTACCTGCTTGTTATGGGTAGGAAGAATACCATCGCTGCCGCAATATAAGTCGATGTGCAGGAATTCGTCGGAACGATGCTGCTGCCTGAGCAAGTGTTTCAGTCGATACTGTGTTGCCAGTGCCATCTCGACACCGCCGGCACCGCCGCCAACGATGGCGAGGTGAAAATCATCTTCAGCTGTTACTATCCTGTCAGAGAGCAGGGCCCAATGATCGAGGAAGTGGTCGATCGGTTTTACCGGCATGCTGTAACTATCGGCACCGGGGATATGCAGTGTGCCGGGACGCGAGCCGATATTGATGGAAACAACATCAAAATGTATTGGTGGTCGGCCAGGGCAGATGATGTTGCTGTTTTCAAGATCGATATCACTGACTTCGGCATGGTAGATTCGTGCCTGGGCAAATTGTGCCAGTGGCCGCAGATCGATATGTGCTTCATCATACTGGTAATGGCCGGCGATATAACCGGGCAACATGCCGGAATAGGGTGTGTGCAGATCACGGGTGATCAATGTCAGGCGTAATCCCGGTACCGGGTTCATAGCAAAATATTTCAGTACGAAAAGATGGCTATGACCGCCGCCTACTAGAACGAGATCCTTTATGACCGGTATTGTGTTCGCGTTATTCATGCAGGTAGTTTTCGAAATACTCGGTTTTTGATGGAACGACAGGGTCTAGCTTACACGTAATTTATGGCTGTTTAAATGTCATCATTTTAGAACTGGTTAGAGCTTGGCCGCCACCGCTGAACGACTCTTCACAGGCAGGTCGCGATCGCGCTTAACATAGCGCTTCTAAAGGAGAGTGGTTCTGTAGGAGCGGAATGTATTCGCCGATGTTTTTTGTTGCGACGATACCATGACTGCGATAGGGTGAGTACAATCTAAAAAGCTAAACCGATGCAAAACAATGCCAGATAAACAGCCGCAGCGTTACCAGTTTTTTGATCAGCATCCAGAGATTGCCGACTTTCGTGAGGACATCATTCGCGGTCTGTCTGCGCCGGAACCATATATCCTGCCCAAATATTTCTATGATGAGACCGGTTCCCGGCTGTTTGAAGACATCTGCAACACACAAGAGTATTACCCGACGAGAACAGAGGTCAGCATCATCCGGAATAATATCGATGATATCGTCAACACGCTGGGAAAAGATTGTCTGTTGATCGAGCCGGGTAGTGGCGACAGTTATAAGGTGCGTTTGCTGCTGGATGCGCTCAGGCCTGTCGCCTACCTGCCTATCGATATTTCCAGGCGCTACCTGCAGGATGAGGCGCAGAAGCTGGCGGCAGAATTCACCTGGTTGAATGTACATGCTGTATGTGCCGACTTCACAGGCAATCTGGAACTGCCTTACCATGTCGAAGCCGTCAATAAAGTCGCTTTCTTTCCCGGCTCAACCATCGGTAATTTTCTGCCACAGCAGGCTGTCACGGTATTACGGGAGATCAGGATGATGGTGGGCGATGACGGCGGCCTGTTGATCGGTGTCGATCTGCAGAAAGAGAGTGCGATCTTAAATGCGGCCTATAATGATAGAGAAGGATTTACCGAGCAGTTCAATAAGAACCTCTTGCTCAGGATCAATCGTGAGCTTGGTGCTGACTTTGATCTCGAGCAGTTCGAGCACCTTGCCTTTTTCAATAAAGAAAAACACCGCATAGAGATGCACCTGGTCAGCCGACAGGATCAACATATAAGCATCGGTGACCAGGTCTTTAAATTTGAAAAAGGCCAGCGTATCCATACCGAGTATTCACATAAATATACTGTCGAGCATTTCCAGCAGCTTGCCCGAGAGGCGGGCTTCAACAGTGTCAAAACCTGGCTCGATGAAGAGCGTTTGTTCAGTGTGCACTACCTGCAGGTTGCAGGTCCAGGTGCCTGATTCAAGAAAAGTTTAAGAGTCGCTGTCCAGTGGCTCTATATCACGTGTGAAGTCATCCATCGACAGCTCATCCTCGGGGTCTACGACCTGAGTACGTTGCTGGTAGATGAGAGCATAGGCCAGCACTGAAGCGACATAATCACGAGTCTCCCGGTAGGGGATAGTCTCGATCCAGATATCTGCAGGTATGGCTTTGTCTTCCGGTAACCACTTCTTGACCCTTTCAGGGCCAGCGTTATAAGCAGCCAGTGCCAGCGCATAATGGCCATCGAACTGCTTTAAAAGTCTTTGATAATAATACGAGCCGTATTTTATATTTGTAACCGGGTTGTACAGGCTGTTCTTACCGCGCCAGCGTTCGTTCAGGTTCCTTGCGATGTCACGTCCGGTCCTGGGCATGATCTGCATCAGGCCACGCGCACCGGTAGGTGAAGTGGCTTTTTCATTGAAGGCACTCTCGCGACGGATCAGGCCATAAACGATCACCGGGTTCAGGTTGTGCTGTTCCGAGTTTTCATGGATCTTGTCGGTGTAGCTGAGAGGGAAGCGGACTTCTATATCATCCCAGTATTTTGCTTTAGCGATGGTGAATATCGCTATCTCATCCCACTGCCAGCGTTGCGCCAGTTTTGCTGCAACCAGGATCTCGTTTTTATCCAGGTGTCGTGAGGCATGCCACCACTGCAGCTTGGCCTCATTCTTCTTATCGAGCACCATCAGCTCAAAGGCGACACGAAATTCTTTCTGATTCTTGAGCTTGTCAATATCTTCGGCGGTAACGTCGACCGGATTGTGGGAAAGCTGGTACAGGCTGTTTACTCTGTCGGCAGCGAGGTAGCCATAAAAGCTTCGCTCGTTAGCAAGGTCAGTTAGCAATAGTTCGGCCTGATCTGCCTGGTCTGTTTCCAGGTAAGCGCGGGCCAGCCAGTATTTCCATTTATCCTGGGCTTTCTCTTCTTCGTTGAGGTCTGCAATCGCTGATATTACGTTCTGCCAGTTCTGCTCTAGCAGGGCTGTACGGATGCGCCAGGTTCTGCTGCTCTCATCAGTATCGTCCAGCTTGCTGAAGCGGTCGTAAGCCTCCGAGTTTTTTTCGTAAGCGAGTTTGAAAGCGAGGCGTTTTTCCAGTTTGTTGGCACTGTTTTTGTCGATATCGAAATTGTTTTTGTAGCTGTCCCAGAGCTTGATCGCAGTTGCTATATCTCTACCGGCGAGGCGGTCTATGCCATGTCGGAACATCAATGCTGATTGATCGTTCTCAGGTTTGGTTAATAGCCGAGGAACGTAACGTGCAGGGCTGCGGTGCAGGTTCAGCCAAAGTCTGGTGGTGGCCTGGTGTTCTTTTGGCATCAGGCCGGCGACATAGGATGCCAGGCTGACCTTGTTGTTTTTTAATGCAGCATCGAAACGCTGCCAGAGCAGATCCTGGGTGAACAGGTCAGATTTTTTCAGTTGTGAAAACAGGGGGTCGCATACACGAGGTTGTGATCGGCCGACGACCCATAGGTCTCTGGCGCCATAGAGTGCGGCACGCTGGTTTCCGGTATTGAATTGTGCGCGGTGGTAATAACAGTTTAGAGTTGCGTCTTTTGTTACTAATCGGTTCTCTAATATCAGTGGCCATTGTTGTTTCTTGCCCAGGTGGTGCAGCCACTTACGTTTCAATATGCCAGCGTATCTTGATGAGCTATGGTCCGTCAGGAAATCTTTTACCTGTTGTTCCTGGTCGAGATTCTTTTTTAGCCACTGGTATCGCAGGTTAGGGTATAGCGGATATTCTTTCAGCTGTTCAGCGAGCGAGAAATATGCGGATTCATCATTCTTTTTCAGGGCGTTTTCGGCCTGCAGGAAGAGCTGGCGCAAGTGTGCTATCTCTTCGTCAGTAAAGTTTTGAGATGATGACTGCCCGGTTGTTTCAGGCTGAAAGGCATCCACTTCGGCGGACGGATTTTTGAGCGCCGGCTGATTATTGTTTTCGACCTCGGGAGTGTCTGTCTTACGTTTTGTAATGGACTCTGACTTTAATATCTGGCTGTCATCGATAGTACTGATGTTTGCCAGCATCAGTGGCTTCTCAAGTGTGTTTTTATTCGATTCTGGGTCAGTGCTAAAGGGATCAAGTTGATCTTGCTGGATTCTGCTGTTTGAGGCTGTAACTGGTTTGTCCGTAGGCTGACTGAGGGTGCCAGAAGAGGCAACCAGTAGTGAAGAGAATGACAATAATATTAGGCTTTCTTTCATGACCCTTATGTGTTCCCGATGTTTTTATTTTTCTACAATTATTTTTGTTAACTGCCCGTCGGCAGTTATTGAGAAATGCTGCTCATGGTAAAGTTTAGTTCAAACTGGGTAATAATAGGGATTATTTACGAAATTTTCCATCAAGATATACCCAGCGTTTTTCATAACGCAAGAATCGGCTGTTTTCATGCAGACGAGTGGCCCTGCCATGGCGTTTGCTGCGTGCGACGAATTCGACTTCACCGGTCTCATCGTCCGGGTTCCCAGCTGCAGTATTGACTATTTTGAGTCCCAGCCATCGCGTGTTTTCATCGAGGCGGATGTTTTCAGGACAATAGTCAGGGTGCCAGCTGTAGCGCAGATATTCTTCATCAGATAAAACGAAAGCGGTATAGCGTGAGCGCATCAGCGCTTCGGCGGTAGGTGCCTCGGAATTCTTCTCGATATAAGGCTGGCAGCAACTGTGATAAGGCATGCCGCTGCCGCATGGACATAATTCGATCGGTTCTAAATTAGTTTTCATTACTGTGTGACCTGTCATTGTGGGTCATAAATTAACTTGCTTAATCATAAGTAAAATTTATCCAAACATACAACAACCATAGCCCTGTTTTTTGCCCATTTTATAGAGAAAATTAGCCGAAACATGTATCATACGCACTCCTAGCGTCGGGGCTGAAATTATGACGCGCTAATAAAAAATATTTATCCAGATAAGTTATTGAATTTTCATTAATTTTTCTAGGGCTTTCAAACTGACACAAATCCTTTGGAGGAATAAGATGTCGGATATAGTTGCAACTAATCAGACAATCCTGGTTGTTGGCGGTGGCATAAGCGGCATGACTGCTGCATTAGAAGCTGCCGAAGTCGGCAAACAGGTTATTGTTATTGAAAAGACACCCTCTGTTGGTGGTCGAGTAACCAAATTATATAAATACTTCCCCAAGTTATGTTTTCCGACCTGTGGCCTGGAAATAAACCAGCGACGTATGGCTGCGAACAAGAACATCACCGTTCTTACCATGGCGGAAGTGACTGACCTGCAGGGTGAAGCTGGCGATTACACAGCAACTGTGAAAGTTAGCCCACGTTATGTGAACTCAAACTGTACCGCCTGCGGTGCTTGTGCTGATGCAGTCGAAGCCGAGTTTGATGATGAGCATAACTACAACATGAACAAGCACAAAGGTGCTTATCTGCCGCATAACATGGCGATGCCAAAGCGTTATGTCATCGATCCAGGCATGATCGGCAGCGATGATGCGCAGAAAGCCAAAGACGCATGTAAATACGATGCGATCGATCTGGACATGCAGGAAGAGACCATCGAGCTGAAAGCTGGTGCAGTCGTCTGGGCAACCGGCTGGCGTCCATATGATGCCAACAAGATCCAGCCATATGGTTATGACCGTATCGCTAACGTTATCACCAGCGTCGAGTTCGAACGCCTGATGGACCCGTTTGGTCCTACCGAAGGCAAGCTGGTGCGTCCATCTGACGGTAAAGAGGCCAAGAACGTCGCATTCATACAGTGTGCCGGTTCACGTGACCGCAACTATCTGAAGCATTGTTCGCGTATCTGCTGCATGGCTTCACTCAAGCAGTCAACATACGTCTCTGAGAAGTTTGGTGACGATGCTGATGTATCGATCTACTATATCGATATCCGTGCCATCGACCGCTTCGACAACTTCTACCAGAAGGTACAGGACGATGAAAACGTCACTTTCATCAAATCGAAAGTTGCCAACATCGTCGAGAATAAAGAGAACGGCAACCCGGTATTGAACGGTGTCGACACCGAAGGTTACAACCGTTATGCAAATGAGCATGACCTCGTCGTGCTAGCGATTGGTATGGAACCAAGTGTCGATAAAGATACGTTCCCGATCGAAATTAAAGTGAATGACGAAGGCTTCATCGAACATGACGAAGCCAATGGCGGTGTGTTTGCTGCTGGTTGTTCATCTGATGCACTGGACGTTAACCGTGCAGTGCAAAGTGCAACAGCTTCTGCGTTAAGAGCCATACAGGTTGTTAATAAAGTAGCACAGGCGGAGGGCTAGACCATGGCTGATGAAATGAAAATTGGTGCTTATATCTGTAACGGCTGTGGAATCGGCGAGCGTCTGGATTCCTCTCAGCTCGAGATGACTGCGACACGCGACGGTAAAGCTGCGGTCTGTCAGCAGCACGACTTCCTGTGTTCAGAAGCCGGCGTCAAGATGATCCAGGACGATATCGATAACGAAGGTGTTAACCATGTTGTGCTGGCTGCATGCTCGCGACGTGCGAAAACAGAAGCATTTAACTTTGACAACGTAACCCTGTCACGTGCAAACCTGCGTGAAGGCGTGATCTGGGTTCGCCCTGATGAAGACGACCAGCGTGAGACTACGCAGGAGATGGCAGACGACTATATCCGTATGGCATGTGCCGAGTCGAAGTACATGAAGATCCCTGAAGCCAGCGGCCAGCAGAGTGTGAACAAGAATATCCTGATCGCCGGTGGCGGTGTTGCAGGCATGACTGCTGCACTGGAAGCGTCTAAAGCCGGTTACCCTTGTACCATCGTTGAAAAATCCGGTGAACTGGGCGGTGCAACCGCGAAGCTATACAAGAAGATCCCGACATCAGCACCGTATGCAGACCCGGAAGATAACGGTGTCGATGCGATGGTTGCAGCAGTTGAAGCTGATAGCAATATCACCGTTTGTCTGAATTCTACACTGACGAATACAGCCGGCGCGCCAGGCCGTTTCGCAGCTGATATCAGCACTGAGAGTGGCAGCACAGAGACCAAGGATTTCGGTGCTATCGTCCAGGCTTCAGGTTTCACAGAGTATGATGCAAACCAGCTGCCTGAATTCGCTTATGGCAAGAACAAAGATGTCGTTACTCAGATGGAGCTGGAAGCGTTGGCAAAAGAAGCCGACGGCGGTGCTATCAAGCGTCCTTCTGACGGTAAAGAAGTACAGAGCGTATTGTTCATCCAGTGTGCCGGTCAACGCAGCAAGAAAGAAGGCCACCTGGAACACTGTTCGGGTTACTGCTGTTCTGCTTCGATCAAGCAGGCGATGTATTTCAAAGATCAGAATGCAGATGTCGATACTACGGTGCTGTTCTCTGATCTGCGTACCCCGGGTGCTGGTGGCGAGAACTTCTATCGCAGTGGTCAGAAAAAAGGTGTTATCTTTACCAAAGGTATCGCATCTGAAGTAGTCGATGGCGCAAACCCGACGGTCAAGTTCAAAGACCTGATCCTCGACGAAGACGTTGATCTCGAAGTCGACATGGTCGTGCTGGCGACAGGCATGGTACCTAATGCAGGCCAGCCGAGCCGTGCAGAGTTAACTGATCAGGATAATGAGGACATCGCGGCTGAAAAGGCTGGCGAAGAAAAAGAAATTCGTATCGATGTCGAGTCTATCCTGAATCTTGACTATCGTCAGGGCAAAGACGTGCCGCACATGGATAACGGTTTTGCTGACTCACACTTCATCTGTTTCCCATATGAGACCCAGCGTACCGGTATCTATACTGCAGGACCGGTTCGTCGACCGATGGATACCCAGCAGGCGATGGATGATGCCATGGGTGCAGCGATGAAAGCGATCGCAGCAGCTGAAAATGCAGGTCTGGGTAAAGCAGCACATCCACGTGTAGCAGATCTCAGTTTCCCGACCTTCCGTGCTGAAGGTTGTACACAGTGTAAGCGCTGCACGGTTGAGTGTCCTTTCGGTGCTATCAACGAAACCGATGACGGTTATCCCGAGTTCAATGAGTCACGCTGTCGCCGTTGCGGTACCTGTATGGGAGCCTGTCCGGTACGTGTTATCTCGTTCGAGAACTACTCGATCGATACCGTCGGTCAACAGCTTAAAGCAGTTGATATCCCTGATGAGTTCGACGAGAAACCGCGTATCCTGGTGCTGGCCTGTGAGAACGATGCCTATCCTGCACTGGATATGGCTGCACAGAACAAACTGGAATACAGTGCGTTTACACGTATCATACCGGTTCGTTGTTTAGGCTCTGTCAGCCTGAGCTGGATCACCGACTCGATGAACAGTGGTTATGACGGTATCATCCTGATGGGTTGCCCAAGCGGTGATGACTACCAGTGTCACTTCGTCAAGGGTTCGTTGATGGCGCAGGAGCGTATGTCAAAAGTTGGTGATACGCTCGAGTCATTGAGTCTTGAAAAAGAACGTGTACAGACTTATGAGATATCGATCACTGATATTCATAAAGTTCCGAAAATCATTAACGAAATGGTTGATACGATCGAACAGATCGGTATGAGCCCATTCAAATTCTAGGAGACTGCCATGAGTGATTTAAATACAGGCATGGTTGAAAAATACCGCAACAACTTCCTGAAAGAAGTTGAAGCCAACGTCGAAGAAGGCGATTGGGTCAAGATGTGTATGCAATGTGGTGTATGTTCTGGCTCTTGTCCTTTAGGGACCGACTGGGATCATCCGCCACAGGAACTGTTCATGATGATCCGTGCCGGTAAACGTGAAGAAGTGTTGCAATCGACATCGATGTGGATGTGTACTTCATGCTACAACTGTATCGTACGTTGTCCGCGTGAGCTGCCGATCACACATATCATGCACGGCCTGGCGCATTATGCGACACGTCTTGGAATCGAGCCTAAAGGCCAGCCGACACGCCAGTTCGCTCAGCTGTTCTGGGATAACCTCGCCAAGAACGGTCGTGTAAACGAGCTATGGTTAGGTGTTAACCTTTACTTCATGAACGGCCTGGTCGAAGGTGTCAAGGTTGCCCTGGGTATGGCTGGTATCGGTCTAGGTATGCTTAAAGCAGGTCGATTGAGCCTTAAAGAACTTGTTGGCGGTCACACCGTTAAAGACAAGAAAGGCTTCAAGGCAATGATCAAGAAAGCACAGGAGCTGGAAGCAGCTCGTGTTGATAACGCTCAATAGACTGGAGCAGGTATATAACAATGGCTACTAAAGAATATTCATTTTACCCGGGTTGTTCATCGCAAGACGGTGCGTCCTCTTCTAACTACCTGAAGTCCGTGCAATCTATGTGTGATGTACTGGATGTGAAGCTTAACGTGATTCCAGACTGGAACTGTTGTTCAGCATCTATCGGTTACTGTGGTGGTGGCGAACTGCCTCGCCTGGCACTGTCTGCTCGTAACATCGCGTTATCTGAACAGCACAATACCGGTCAGGACATCGTCGCAACCTGTGCTGCCTGCTGGTTGGCAACGAAAGAAACACAGGAACGTCTTGATGATGATGCTGGCCTGATGGATGAGACTAACCAGGCATTGGCCGAAGCCGGTCTTAACCTGAAGAATGATAGCAAGATCCGTCACATGGTCGAAGTACTGATCGAAGACATCGGTTATGAAGAGATGGGCAAGCACGTCAAGAAACCGTTAGATGGTATCAAGATCGCCGGTTACGTCGGCTGTCAGACCAACCGTCCATTCGGTATCGAAGGCGAGTCTTTCGAGAATCCTAAATACCTCGATAAGTTCATCGAAACCATGGGGGCTGAGCCGGTCGAAAACTACGATAAGAAGGTTTCATGCTGTGGTGGTGCACTGGCATTCTCTGAGCCAGAAAAGTCACAGGCACTGATCAAGGACATCATCGAAGCGGCCTATGACGGCGGTGCAGACATGATCGTAACACCTTGCCCTGTATGTCAGATGAACGTAGAAGTCTATCAGGACAAGATCAATGCACAGTATGGCACCAAGTTCCATATCCCGGTTACTTACTACAGCACACTGATGTCAGTAGCTTATGGTAAAAACGGTAAAGAGGCTGGTCTCGATGGGCAGATCATCAAGGCCAAGCAGCTGGAAGCCATCGCCAGCAAATAATGGCTGGTAAATAAAGCTGTAAGGTAAGTCACACCGCACTCCCATAGCGCTTTGTGGCATACCGCTCATCCATGAGCATAAAGCCCGATTTGATAATCGGGCTTTTTTGTTGCTAAAAAGATCTTGTAGGAGCAGAAGCTTGTTTCGCAATCGTTGGCCTATAAACGCAACTGCGAAACAAGATTGTTCAGCATATCCCTAGGCTTCACCCCTGTCGGGGCTTACGTGAAAAACTATTTCAGAGAGTTTTTTCCGCTGCTACAGGTGTTATGCTTTTACTTCATCGGGCAGCGTTGTGTCATATCGTTTCTGTGTTATGTAATCAGAAAGCTGTTCTATGTAAGAAAGCAATACCGGAACCACGAACAGTACCAGCAGGGTAGCGAAGCCCAGTCCGAATGAGATGCTGACAGCCATAGGGATCAGGAACTGGGCCTGCAGTGATGTCTCAAAAAGCAGTGGTGTCAGGCCCGCTATTGTTGTCAGAGAAGTCAGCATCACTGCTCGCAGGCGCAGGCAGGCAGATTCTATAAGTGCCTCACGTATCGCTAACCCTTTTGCTTTGAGCTGCTTATAGAAGGTCACGAGGATGATCGAGTCATTGATCACGATGCCAGACAGTCCAAACATACCGAACTGTGACAGGATGGTCAGGTCGATGCCCATCAGCCAGTGGCCAAAGATAGCGCCACTGATACCAAAGGGGATGACCAGCATCACTGCCAGCGGCCAGGCATATGATGCAAACACCCAGGCGAGGATGATGTAGATCATCACCAGTGCCAGCATACCACCCTGTTTCATATCACTGCCGGTCTCTCGTTCCTCTTCTGCGCGTCCTTTATACGAAACCTGCAGTCCATACCGGTCGACGATATCCGGTATCGTCGAGTCCTGCAGGCTGCTGAGCACGTCTTTGGCATTGGTGACTTTTGCATTTACTTCTGCGGTAACGTGTACCCCCATCTTGGTATCGGTATGCCGTAATATCTCGAGGCCCTGTTGCGATGTCAGTGTTACTGCATTGCTCAATAGCAGGCGATCTCCAGATGCGGTAATGATGGGCAGTGTCTCCAGGATGCTCTGAAACTTGCGTTCATTTGCAGGCAGCATGATACGCACTTCTATCTCTTCGTCGCTATCATAGAAAACCTGCAGCAGCTGCCCGTCTAACGCGGCTCGTAGCTGTCTGCCTACCTCTGTGATGTTGAGGCCTGCTGATTGTGCCAGCGGAGTCAGTTCAAATATATATTGCTGACGACCATAGGGCAGGTCATCGAGGATGTTGCTCAGGCCTTCATAACTCTGCAACGCTTCAGCAAGCTCTTCAGCAGCACGTTTCAGGGTTATCGCGTCCTGACCGCTGAGGAAGACATCGATGTCCTGGCCTGGAGGGCCGCCTCTTGGGCTGCTGATGGACAACTGCTCAATACCGGCCGGCAGATCCAGCCGTGATTGCCAGTCTTCGATGATGACATTATTACGCACCTCGCGTTCATCTGGCTGCAGCAGTTCCACCTTCAGCATGGCGTATTGATTACCGTTCTGAAAGTTTCTGCCACCGTCGAAAGTGGCGGTATTGATCTGAAGTATCGCTGCCTTAATCAAAGACTCTTCTTCTCTCAGTGCAGCATCAGTCTGCTGAAGCTGCTGCTGCATCTGCATGGCAAAAGCCTTTACCTGCTCGGGAGGCGTGCCGGCAGAGAACTTGACGCTGGCATTGATAACCGTACTTTCCGGCTGTGGGAAAAATTGAAATTTAACCTGGCCGAACACGACCATCGAGATCGCCAGTACCAGTGAACATACAGCGATGGTGAGTGTAGCAAATCTGTGGTCGATGACGCGAGTGACAACGGGCCTGAAGTAATCATCACGGAATGTATTGAAACCGTCTTCGAGTTTCTGCCTCAGTGCAGAGTTTTTCTTGTGGTGATATTTATGGAAGCTGTGACGCAGGTGTCCGGGAAGTATCAGGAAACTTTCGATCAAGGAGGCGATGATGACACAGATAACGACAAACGGTATATCGAACAGGATGGATCCGATGATACCGCTTACCAGCAACAGCGGAAAGAAGGCGGCTATCGTGGTCAGAGAAGACGACATGACCGGGGCCAGCATTCGCATGGCGCCGCCTTCTGCAGCCAGTAATGAATTCTCACCGGTCTGGTAGTGGGTGAGTGCATCTTCGGCGACCACGATAGCGTCATCGACGATGATGCCGAGCGCCATGATCAGGCCGAACAGGCTGATCATGTTGATGCTGCCGCCAAAAAAATACAACACCGCCAGTGCACCGAGGAACGATGTCGGAATACCGATCGCTACCCAGAAGGCGACGCGTCCGTTAAGGAAGATATACAGGATCAATAAGACGAGTATTAATCCACCGATACCATTCTTTAACAGCAGGTCTATGCGCTGCTGGATCAGTGAGTAAGCTTCGTCGAACACTACCAGGGAGATTGCAGGTGTTAGCTGGTCGCGGCTGGACAGCAACCAGTCATCCATGATCTCTGCTGATTTCAACGCGTCAGCATTTTCGGTGCGCTGCAGGTTCATCAGGATGGCAGGCATTCCCTGGTAGAAGATCTCCACCTGGTTCTCTTTCGGTCGTCGCTGTATCTCGGCGATGTCGTCAAGGGTCAGCTTCTGCCCGGAACGGTTGGTCAGCAGGTCGAGCCTGGCAAACTCCTGTACATCACGTTTACGCTGCAGACCACGCACCTCGCGTGCGGCTTCATTTTCAGCGACGGTGCCGGCCGGTATGTCCTGACTCTGACTGACGATATGGTCGCCAATCTGTGATAATGACATGCCGAGCTGCTGAAGTTTCTTCGAGCTGACTTCGATCGCTATCTCCTGTTCCGGAAGGCCGACAAAGTCAACCCGGGCGATGCCCCTGTCCAGCAACTGGCGTTCGAACTCATAGGCGAGGGGGCGGAGTTCCTCGAGGTCGCCCTGTGCAGAGAGGATGATCGTCGCTACGGGTTCATAGCGGGTGACTTTGGTTACCACCGGGTCCTCGGAATCCGAGGGCAGGTTACGGACGTTGGAGACAAATTGTTTGACGTCATCGAGCGCGACACCCATCTCGCTGCCTTCTTCGAACTCGATGACGATGACGCTGAGACCTCTTGTCGATGTCGATGTCATCTCTTTGGCGCCATCGACCGTGCGCAGTGCCTGCTCCAGGGGTACCGTTATCGAGCGCTCGACATCTTCAGCGCTGGCACCCGGCCAGATGACGCGGACACTGACATAGTCGAGGGCAAAATTAGGGAAGAACTGGCGGTTAAGCTTGACCAGGCTGTATGAGCCAAGGATGATCAATATCGCCATCAACAGGTTTGCTGCAACCGGGTGTTGTGCAAACAGGTGTATGATGCCGCCACCGGTCGGTGCAGGTGCAGGGTTAGCAGGGGATGATGCTGGTTGGTTATCTGTGCTCATGATGCTGAGAGGTTAGCGTTGTCCCGACTGTGATACGCTCTCTGGCGTATCGAGCTCAGCAGGTGTGGCGTTGCGCACGTCAACTTTCAGGCCACTCATCGCATGTGGCAGCTGAGTCGTTATGATCTCATCACCGGGAGCTAATCTATCACTGCGTACCAGTATGAACTGATTCTCACCCTTTATTTGAACGCCCAGTTTTTCAACATTGATGGCGGCAAGCCTGCCTTTTTCTACGCGGTAGATCCGGTTAGTGCCATAGATGGATGAGACTGGTATGCTATAGACGTCAGTTATCGCAGGCAGGTTCAGGATTACTTCGTGAACTTCACCCATGACAAAAAGGTTGGCATCATAACTGTTTATCTCGAGCAGGGCATCGACGCCGATTCCCGTATTCGACACGGCGCCAGAAACCCGGTGCAGCGTGACATCAACATCAGCATGTGCAGTTCTGACGACTGCGGACAGGGTCTCCTCTCGTGCTAATGCCTGTTTGACAGTATCGACATACTTCTGTGGCAGTTGTGCTCGCAGTTCTACATTATCTATCGAATAAAGTTTCAGCAGCTCCTCTCCCGGACGGACGCGTTCACCGGGAGAAACGCTGGTCGAAAGTACGATGCCATCGAACGGTGCTAATACGTCGGCGCGCTGCAGGTCTCTCTCGGCCTGTTGTAATAATGCACGTTTGTGTGCCAGTTTGGCTTCCAGTTGAGCCAGTCGCGCAGGGTGGTTTTTTACACTGAGCTCTCTCGCTTTCAAGGCGAGCTCCTGGTTCTGTAATGCCTGTTTCTGCGTATCGAAGCTGTTCTGGCTGGTCAGATTGCTTTTGCTGGTTTTTTCTTCCCTCGACAGTTTCTTCTTCGCCAGTGAGACCAGTGACTTCTCCAGTTTTAGTGCAGACAGGTCATTCTTGTGTCGGTTCTTTTCGGATTCGATCGAAGCCTCTAGTTCAGCGACATCAGAGGCGCGCTGATCTAGTGTCAGTTTTGCATCTAACTCGTCAAGCTTGATCAACAGCTGGTCTTTGTTGACCACCTGTCCTTCTTTGACATCCAGTGAGAGGATATCTGCATTGATGATCGCAGTAACTGTGGCGGTATAGGGAGATTCCACCTGGCCATATAATTCGAGCTGCGGGACTTTGACGCCATCGATAAGCTGATGTGTCTGTACCGCCCAGGTCTTCTCCTCTTTTTCCTTAACCGGTGGCTCAGGCTGAGAGAACTTGAATATCACCAATAGTAGCGCAGTGACCAATACAGCGATGACCGGAACAGTTTTAGGCGATCGGCGATTCTGTTGCCAAAAAGTTGTTAATGGCCTGAATAATTGTGATAAATGATCAAACATCTCTGCTCAGCGTCATTGAATTTGAATTGAGTCTTAACGGTATTCTATCAACTCGTTGCACATAGTGACATGAAATAAATAAGCCTGCATCGCTTAGTAGCACTGATATCAGCTTGCATGATGTGTGGCTTTATAAGAAATTTCAAACGGGCTATAGAGTATAAAGACGCTTGATTGGTTCAATAATATCCAGCTGTCAGATTCATAGCTTTATTCTCTCTATCAGCGAGTCTAAAGCGACATGTTCAGCAGTGTTGACGTGCATCACTGATCTGAGTTCATCCTCAGACAGAGGTTTCCAGTGACTGAGCTGGTGTTCCAGTACTGCAAGATCAGCATCAGAGACATCGTTTCTTCTCGCGATGATGCGCTGGCGTAGAGTATCGGCTGGCGCAGTGATCTCGAGGATGTTATATCTAACGGCTAATGACTCTGCCAGTAACTGAAAAGGGTAGCGTTGTTCATGTTTTAGAAATGCCGCATCGACGATAACACTGTAACCACTTCTTATTATCTCTGAAGCGAGTTGCTGTAATCTCGAGTATGTCTGCTCAGATGCCTGCGCACTATAGATGCCCTGGTCGATCTCATTCCCTGCGGTAGCTAAACGTTCATGATGAAATATACGTTTTCGTTCAACATCAGAGCGTATCCGAATTGCACCCATGGAATCGACCAGTTGCTGTGATATCGTGCTCTTGCCGGAAGCAGATAATCCGCGCATGATGATCAGCTGTGGCTGCTCCTGCCTGGTATATGTGGCGGCGAGTGCCAGGTATGATTCAAACGCCTGTCGAACTTCGTTGCTCTCGTCGCTGCTTATATTATCCTGTTCCAGTCGCAGGGCATTTACTTTAGCGCGGACCATCGCCCGGTAGACAAGATAATAGGGCAGCACAGATAGCCCTGCGTAGTCGCCGGTGATCTCGAGATAGCTATTGAGGAAGCGGTTAGCCAGTCGATACTGCTGTCTGTCCTGCAGATCCATCACCAGGAAAGCTACCTCGCTGATGACATCGATCCATCGCAGGGCAGCATTAAATTCGATGCAGTCAAAAGCCATCGGTTGATCATTCAGCCATATCATGTTGCGCAGATGCATATCTCCGTGGCATTCTCGGATAAAACCGTTATCTTTTCGCTGACTGATATCTTTCGCCAGCCTTTTAAATTCTGTCTGGCTCCACTGCCTAAGATGCTCAAGTGCCAAGCTGTAAGCAGTGGTGTCGATGTGTTCTTCTATCTGGATGAAGTTCTCAGCGACTGGCTGGTGGACGGTATCGTTGTCGCCATAAACCACCGAGCGATCGGCGACATCGATAGACTGGTGAAAATCAGCCGCCATCTGCGCAAAGGCGTCAATGTGTTCAGCTGACAGGTCACCTGCAGCCAGCATATTGTCCAGCTGGGCAGATTGCGGGAACTGGGCCATCTTGATGGCGTATTCGAAAGCTTCTCCGCTTGCTGAGATATGCGGCTCTTCAGAGCTGCCTGTAATGTTCACTATATCCAGGTATATCACAGGAGCCAGCCGTCGGTTCAGGTGTAACTCCTGCTGGCAACAGTCATAACGTTTATCCAGTGTGGAAAAATCTAAAAAACCAAAGTCGACCGGTTTTTTTATCTTATAGGCAAAATCACCCGTCAAAATGACCCAGGAGATATGGGTTTCGATCAGATCCAGCTGGCTGACGGGATGATCATATACCTTAGCGGTGAGCATGTTTTGTATATCAAATGCCATGATGCCTTAATATTGTGAAGTGTTTGTATTGAAGGTGATAATGTCTGAACCTGTAAGCAACCTTATCAGATGGCAGCTATTTTGATTTACCTTTTTTAGAGCATATTGAATCAACCACCAAAAAAAGCAGAGCTAATTCGCCGGATCATCAGGTGTGAGATTACACGGATTTCAAATTAAACTTAATAACAGGAAAGGTAGACGCATGGATATAACAGGACTGATAATTTTTTTAGCGATTGGTGAAGTTGCTGGCTGGCAGGAACCCTGATGAAGGGTGATGTTTTGGCTTGCTCGGTAATATGGTTGTCAGTATCGTCGGTGCAGTCATAGGTGGATCGCGATTGCTGATCAATCAGCTAACGGTGTGTCCTCAAATGGGTGATCTCGAGTTACCCTGGCGGCTCTTTTCTCCTTTCTTGTTTTGTAAAAAATCGGCTGTCTGTATGGCGATAAAAATGAGAGAAGCTATTACGACAATAACTATACCCAGCCAGTATGGACCTGAATCTATCACAGATCGGACAATGGGGTTGACTACCAGTCCAAACAGACCGTCGCGAACTGTAAAAGTTGACTCATCCCACTGCTGCATAAACAGCAGTCCGGAAAGAGTCGCCATGGTAATAAACAGGCTGAGACCGACGCTTAATCGTGCGCGCGCCAATATCTTACTGCTGACCTCATATAAGCCGACAAATATGAATAGCAGCACGGCTGACAGCATAAAGCCATATTTGATTATCTGCAGCTGCTGCTGATGACTGAACAAAAGCATCAGGCTGGCAAAGACAATGATGGTGAAGACAGCTGATATGCCCAGGTGCATGGCTGCCTTTAATAAATAGTTTCGTTTTACTGAGGATAAACCTGTTGACGTCTGTGACTGCTCATTGATCTCATCCTCAAAGGTTTCCGCTACTGCATCATCTCCTAATACAGATTCTGTATCCAGTGATGAGGCATCAGATTCTTCAGAGCGGTATCGCTGTATTGCTTCGCTAGAATTTGGCCTGGGTATAGCACCGTTGTTTTCAGCAATGATATCCTGCAGCCCATTAGCATTTATTAAGACCTGTAACTTTTTCTCATAAATAGAGGCGTTTTTCAGCTGTTCATCGTCAGCAAACAGGCCTATCTCTTCACAGAACTGTACTCTTACATTGGCATCAGCATCCGCTTTGCTTACATCGGCAAAGTTGCCGATACTGACCAGGTATTCCAGCATTGCCTGGTAAGCCTGTTGCTTTTCTGTCTCGTCTGCTGAATCTCGCATTAGGTTTGTGATGCCTTTATGTTCGGTCATAATCAAGCAGGGGAATAATTCATCGTCATAGCAACAGGTTTAAGCAACCACATAATCAGCATGTATTATAGGTTATCTCGAATTTTCGAGGATATCTAACACCCTATATATTGATAATGAGGTGCCCTAAGACCAGTAGACGATGGACAACTGCTTTAATCGAGTTGAGTGACTCGCGCATTATAACCGCGCCTATTATTGTTTGCCGTCGCTGTACGCTATGTGATCTGACTTATCGTATAGCGAAATCCCATAAATAGATCGGCCAGGCAATACTTCTAATCCTACATGTAGATATTAATGATTAATTCAGGATAGATACGATGCTTTTTTTGCGATATTCTCCGCCTGTGATGGCAACCATAAATACAAAACACCTGAAGGTTCAGGCGTTTAGTATTGCGGATATTATTTTTTTCGTATTCTATATGCCAGGTATGCGATAACACCTGCAGCAGCTAGCGCAATAATATGCTCGATATGAAGCAGGCCATGAACGGCATCATTCGGCAGGTGTCCGGGATGCGCCATCGCAGATGCTGAGCCCAGTGTCAGAATCGCTGGTAATAGTTTGAACGTCAGTAATCTCTTTATCATTTTACTTTCACCTTAATAATTTCTTCGCCATCAGGATCGGTCAAGTGTACCGCACAGGCGATACATGGATCAAAACTGTGTATGGTGCGCAGGATCTCTACCGGCTGTTTCGGATCATGCAGGGTGTGGTTGTCTTCCAGTGCTGCTTCATACGCGCCAGGGACACCATTGGAGTCTCTGGGGCCGGCATTCCAGGTGCTGGGTACAACTGCCTGGTAGTTCTTTATCATCTCATCTTCGATGACTATCCAGTGTGCCAGGCCGCCGCGAGGTGCCTCCATATAACCGACGCCTTGAGCCTGTTTCGGCCATGAAGAAGGTTCCCACAAGATTTCATTGAAAGTGCGGGTGTCTCCAGCCTTGATATTAACCACCAGGTCGTTATACCAGCCCTGCATGGCATCAGCAAAGATCTTGGTTTCCAGCGTGCGCGCAGCAGTACGTCCTAAGGTAGAGAATAATGCCTCTACAGGCACATCGAGTTTGTTTAGAGTCATGCCAACCAGATCCTTGGTCTGTTCATGTCCGCTGGCATATAACATAAGCACACGTGCCAATGGCCCGACTTCCATCGAGTTACCTTTCCAGCGTGGTGACTTAAGCCATGAGTATGACTGGTCGACATCGAGGTGAGCATAAGGTGGTTTAGGGCCAGTATAATTGAAGGTGGTCTCGCCATCGTAAGGATGCAGACCGGTATCTTTGCCGCCTTCGTAGTCATACCAGGAATGCGAAACGAACTCCTGGATCTCGTTTGGATCATTCATGTCGACGGGATGGATCGTACTCAGGTCACGATTCAAGATAGCTCCTGGTGGGATCATGTAACCTGTCACATCTTCCATGCCATTAGAAGGGAAGTCACCATAGGTCAGGAAGTTGCCCAGACCTTCGCCACGAGCACCCCAGTCTTTATAGAAACCGGCGATCGCTAATGTGTCAGGTACATAAACCTGGTCGACGAAGGTCATCATCTGGTTGATGATGTCCTGAACCTGTGACAATTTCTTCATATTGATCGCCGAATCTGAATTCAGGTCGATGGCGCAGGGCACGCCGCCGACGACAAAATTAGGATGCGGATTTTTACCACCGAAGATAGTGTGCAGGCGGGCGACATCACGCTGCCAGGAAAGAGCTTCGAGGTAGTGTGCCACTGCCATCAGGTTCGCTTCCGGCGGCAGTTTATAAGCAGGGTGCCCCCAGTAAGCTTTAGCAAAGATGCCGAGCTGACCGGCTTCGACAAAACCTTTCAGCTTCTTCTGCATGTCAGAGAAATAGCCAGGTGAAGATTTTGGATAGTTGCTCAGAGACTGTGCCAGTTCTGATGTTGCTTTTGGGTCAGCGCTTAAGGCGGAGACAACATCGACCCAGTCGAGTGCATGCAGGTGATAGAAATGCATGACATGGTCATGTATATACTGCGCACCACTCATCAGGTTGCGGATCAGGTCTGCATTTTTAGGTATCTTATAATCCAGTGCATTCTCTACTGAACGGATAGAGGCCAGACCATGTACCAAAGTACAGACGCCGCAGATTCGTTGTGCAAATGCCCATGCATCGCGGGGATCACGGCCTTTGAGGATGGTTTCGATACCGCGTACCATGGTGCCAGAAGAATAGGCTTTTTCTATCTTGTCGCCATCCATCTGCGCTTCAATTCGAAGATGACCTTCGATTCGGGTTATCGGGTCAACTACGACTCTTTCGTTTCCACCGGATTCGCTCATGATTATTCTCTCTTCTTATGAATTCTGTTTTGTGACTATCACGTATGTTTCGACTCGCTCAGCTCTGGCTTCAGTCGGCCAGGTGTTCAGCAAGTGTTTCCGTCAGGCTCATCAGCGGAATATCCATATTGTATTCCTCGAGACCGTCTTCCAGGTGGATGCGGCAGTTCGAGCAGGCGCTGACTATCGCGTCTGGTTTAATCTCATCAAGCTGATCCTTTTTACGCTGGAACACTTTGAGCCGGATCTCATCTGCACGCTCGTTCGAGCTGACACCGCCACCAGCACCGCAGCACCAGTTCATCTTGCCGGCGTCCGGCATCTCAACGAAGTTATCTGAAAACATATTGATCAGGTTGCGAGGCTGATCGATGACTCCGCCACGACGTGAGATCTGGCATGGGTCATGATAGGTGATACGCTGATCTTCTTTGCCGCTTATCTTGAGACGACCATCCTGACGGAACTCATCGAGTATCTCGAGTATATGTCTGACCTTGAAGCCGAACGGTTTACCGACAAGGTTCGGGCCTTCCCAGCGTATCGCCATATAGGCATGGCCGCATTCAGGGCTGATCACAGTTTTGACCTTCAGTTTTTCGGCAGCATCGACGACTCTCTGGACAAGCACTTTTGCGATGTCTGCAACCCCGATCTGAATACCACTGTTGGTGGCTTCGAAGGCTTCGGATGAGATCGTCCAGCTGGCGCCCGCCTTATCAAAGATCTTGGCGATGGCTTCGATGAACTCCGGGAAGTTCATGATCTCCATCGAAGATAACAGCAACATATATTCTGCGCCTTCGACATCGACGGGTATCTTCATGCCGGTGTCTTTTTCTACATGACTGATCTGTGCCATGAGTGCGGGCAGCTTCACGCCCATCGGACTACCGATGGTCACCGAGCGTTTGGTGGCACCGATCAGGCCTGCAGGTGCATGACCGGCTGCGGCCATACCTTCACGTGTCTTACGGATAAGCAGCGCGATGTCGTTACCGACGGGACATACCATCGAGCAACGGCCACACAGCGTGCAGCTATCGTATACCAGTGTCTCCCATTCAGATAGCAATTTGTCATCTACCTTTGCTGTCATACCAAACATCTTTCCGACACGACCAAGCAATGTATATTCTGCTCTCCAGATACGGCGTAAGGGCTCAGCCTTGTTTATAGGCATGCGTGACGGGTCACCTGTCTCAGTATAGAAAAGGCAGGCATCGGCGCACATTCCACAGTGAACGCAGCTACTAAAAAATGCCGCAACGCTTGAATCAACCTGTTCTTTTAAGGCGTTTATACCTTTCTCTAATGAAGCGCTCATGACTCAACTCCTCTATAGCCTGATATGGCACCGTTATACCAGCGTGCAAACACCAGGGTGAAAGCATGCATCAGTTTGGTAAATGGAAAAACAACCAGAAGCAGCTCAACAGTAAGGATATGTATGGCCAGCAGAGTAGGCGCTGTCATACCTATACGATGAAAAGCCATATAGCCGGTTATCAATGGTAAAATCGTGAGTAACCACACCACGTAATCTTCTTTAGTGGTTATAAATCTAAGTACGTTATCACGCATGCGGTGTACCAGTATCGCGAGCAGGGCGATGATACTGACTACAGCCATCGCATCGACGACCGGTGTCGGCACAGATGGCCAGCCAAATCCGATGAGATCTTTAAACAGCAATATATGCGGTGCGAATAAAAAGATCGTCACGAATAAGCCGATATGAAATATATAACCGGCAACGATAGTAAATGCTGATCGTTTCAATGTTGATTTGTCAGGTACCGATCTTGTTACGATGGTACGCATACCGCCACCCATCTCGGATCCTTTTGCTTCAGCCAGGTTTGTCTTACGGCCTAGCAGTAAGATCTCGGCGAAACGTATGATTACGCCGGCAATAAAGATAATAACTGCGATCTGAAAACCCGGGCCACGTACCCAGTTCAGAAATTCTATTTCACTCATCGTTGAATCCTCGTTTTAAACTTGCTTGTCGATGCGAAAAAATCGCGCCTGCATAATAGCCTTGTAGATCGCTGATTTATTTTTCCAGGTCATCGATAGTTGTGTCTGAATGTGCAGCGGCAGCACTGTTCTTCTTGCTGCGGTTCATCGCGCCCAGTGCTACTCCGGCAGCCGCTGCGCCAGCCGCTGTGTAGATAGCCGTTTCAGTAATATTTGCTGTGGGCATAGACAGTGCTTTATAGAAGCCGCCGCCATCCCAGAAATCCGGTTCAGAACAACCGATGCAGGGGTGACCGGCTTCGATCGGGAAGCTGGTTCCATCGTTCCACTTGGCGGTAGCGCAGGCGTTGTAAGTCGTTGGGCCCTTGCATCCGAGTTTGTACAGACACCAGCCTTTCTTCGCGCCTTCGTCGTCGAAGGTCTCTGCGAACAGGCCTTTGTCATAGAAAGGACGGCGGTAACAGCGATCGTGGATGCTCTGTCCATAGAATACTTTCGGACGACCGATATGATCCAGCTCTGGTATGCTGCCAAAAGTAAGAAAATGTGTCAGCACACCGGTGATAACTACCGGGATCGGTGGGCAACCCGGTACGTTGATGATCGGCTTGTCCTTGATCAGGTCGCCAACAGATACGGCGCCTGTAGGATTAGGGTCAGCATGAGGTATACCGCCGTAAGTCGCGCAGGTGCCAACAGCGATGATAGCTGCAGCACCCTTGGCGGTATCCATCAGCATGTCATAGTTACTGATACCAGCGATGGTAGAGTACCCCGGGTTATCCATAGGTATAGAGCCATCGACGACTAACAGGTATTTGCCATAGTTTTCTTCCATGGCGATCTCACGCGCTTCTTCGGCAGCATGGCCCGCAGCTGCCTGCAGCGTGTGGTGGTAATCCAGTGAGATGGAATCAAATATCAGGCTTTCAACGGTCGAGGCATGGGCGCGCGTAAGTGATTCGGTACAGCCGGTACATTCCTGGAATGATAGCCAGATGACCGATGGCCGCCTCGCGTTTTCTAATGCGTGAGCGATCTTCGGTATCATCGCAGGAGACATCGCCATCATCGAAGCGGTCGCTGCACAGAACTTTAGAAAGCTGCGTCGTGAAATGCCCTGGCTACGCAGGGTCTCACCCAGCGTTTTATCCAATCGGCTTTTTTCAAGCTGAACAAGATCAGCAGGGGACTTATCTTTATTATTGATTCTGTCTGTCATTCTGTTATCTCCACTGATGACTAAATAGTCTCTTGGTTTTCATCCAAATCTAGGGTCAGGCTACTATATGCAGCCATGACATCTTCAGTCTGTGAACTGAGTATGCTGGGCATCGTAGTGACTTCTATAAAACGGCTGATGATATTGCCATCATCGTTATAGTGTGTGACTACCCATACGCCGGCATACTGCGTCTCGATGATCTCGCTCAGGCCAAGGCTCTCCAGTTTAGCCTGGACTTCGCCTTTGCCGAGTGTGTCCAGGATCCTGTCCTCTTCACCGGGCGCCAGCGGGATACTACGAAGATCAATGATGCTGGTATCGCCGTTTTCAATCAGGCTTTCCAGCGCATGTTTTATCTCGTGCAACAATGGCTTGACATTCTGGGTCAACTCATCGCTTACCTGGATATTAAACTTAATCTCTCCGCTTACGGGTGTCGCTACTTCAGACATGATTTAAATTCTCGCTACTCCAGGTTTACGGATTAAGATCTTATTTCATCGATTAAATAAATTAGGTCAATAATAAATTTTACGCTACTGAAACTTCTTGACCTGTATTAACTTCCTGCCATTGATTGATCAGTTTCGCTGCACTATCCACTGCCTGTTTGAGTGCGTCCTGCACTGGTTTACTGGGCTGCATGCCCCAGCTCATAAATTCCGGCTGGATACCGATCAGGGCCCGATGTTTGGGGAAGTGTCCGGTGAGGCGTGCAATATCCATCAGGTCGAGCAGGCCGACTTCATGCGCACTGCGTTTGGAAGCGCCGAGGAAATCATCAAATGTGTCATCGATAAAGGTTTTTACGGTGCCGGCCGGCTGGTTTAATTGAGCAGCATCGAAGACGATGAGGTTTGTGCAGTCTTCGATCCAGGTCGCCAGGGTGAAACTAAGGGTACCACCATCGACGTATGTCAGATTGGGTATATCGGGATATTCTGATTGAAGGAGGTTTAGCGCGTGGATGCCTGCACCTTCATCTGTGAGTAAGGTGTTGCCGATGCCTAGGATTAGAGTTTTTTCGTAGTCCACTGAGCTTCCCATAAATTATATGTGATTTTTTATCAGTATATCGTGCTACTCTTATTGATATATGTCAACTTGTCAGCGTATTTTCTAACGTTAAATATGCAATAACGTTTTCATTTATAAGAAATTTATAAGATAACTGCTGCAGTTTTCAATTTATTTGAGGATAATAATACGATGTGCCTTGGTATACCTATGCAAATCAAATCAATCGAAGGCTTCAACGCACGTTGTGAGGCCAAAGGTGTCGAGCGCGATGTCAGCCTGTTCATGATGCAGGATGACCAGCTCGAAGTAGATGATTTCATCGTCGTCCATGTCGGTTATGCTATCCAGAAGATATCGCCGCAGGAGGCACAGTCTGCCTGGGAGATATATGATGAGATGCTGGCCGGGGAGCAGTCTTAGACATGCATGAGCTCGCGATCTGCCAGTCGTTGATGGAACAGGTCGAAAGTATCGCCGATGAACGTGATGCCAGCCGTGTCACCTCGATCACAATCGGCATGGGTCCGTTGGCAGGTGTCGAGGTGCAGTTATTGAAAAATGCCTATCCGATCGCCAGTGCCGGTACCGTCGCGGAAGATGCAGATCTTGTTATCGAGCAGCTGCCGATAAAAGTCAGATGCAACCAGTGCGGTGCTGAGTCGGATGCATTGCCCAACAAATTAACCTGTCAGCAATGCGGTGACTGGCGAACGACGCTGATCAGTGGTGACGAGATGATGTTGATGAGTCTGGAGCTTGAGAAAAAGAATGAGTCTGCATCAGACGTGGTGCACTAGATGCATGTGATATATGTTTTAAGTTATATGTTGTATGAAAAAAAGTTACAATTTAAAACATATAACTAAAAGTTCGATGGTGAATAGGTCATCAGTTGTCATGAATTTCGTGACAGCAAAGAAAGTCTAAATATTTGGAGAGGATATATGTGTGATACTTGCGGATGCAACATTACCCATGGTAACGAAAGCCTGATAAAGCCGGGCGGTAAACTTGAGAAGACAGAGAGTGGCAGAGAAGCGGTAACGGTGCTGCATAGCCTGCTGCATGAAAATGATCATACGGCACAACACAACCGTGAACATTTTGACCAGCATAATGTGCTGGCGATCAACCTCATGTCATCTCCGGGTGCAGGTAAAACGGCTCTCTTAGAAGCAACTATCCAGCAGATGGGAGAAGGGCTTCGCATCGCCGTCATCGAGGGTGACCTGGAGACGGAAAATGATGCTGAGCGTATTCGCAAGCATGGCGTAAAAGCGATACAGATCGCTACCGGCAGTGCCTGTCATCTCGATGCGCATATGATCCATGATGCATTACATAATCTCGATCTCTCTGAGTACGATATCGTCTTTATCGAAAATGTCGGTAACCTGGTATGTCCGGCAAGCTTCGATCTTGGACAGCATGTCAATGTCGCACTGCTGTCGGTACCAGAAGGTGATGATAAACCGGCGAAGTACCCCGTGATGTTCCGTACTGCTGACCTGGTGATGATCAGTAAATGTGATCTGCTGCCGATACTCGATGATTTCGATCCGGAAAGAGCAAAAAAATATCTGCGGGACATCGCAAGTGACGCACCGGTCATCGCGCTCTCATCCAAGAACCTGGCCGGAATGAACAACTGGATCGAGTGGGTCACACAGCAGATCGAACAGCGTATCGCTTACCTCGAAGAAAATCCGTTACAGACAGGTCATCACCATCATCATACGCATCATGATGATAACGCCGTGCTATGACCATAAGCGCAAAGCAATGGCTGCAACAGATCCATGCCTTACCTCAGCGCAAGGATAAGGTAAAGATCATGAATGTCTGTGGTGGTCATGAGCGTTCGATCACCATGGCTGGATTGCGAAAAGCCCTGCCTGATTATATCGAGCTGGTTCCCGGTCCCGGCTGTCCGGTCTGTGTCTGTCCGGAAGAAGACGTGTTCGAAGCCATTCAGCTGGCGCTCAATGAAGATATCATCCTGGTCGCATTCGGCGATATGCTGCGAGTACCTGTCAATGTTCCAAAAGCGCAGGCGAGGACCCTGGAGCAGGCAAAGGCACAGGGGGCCGATATCCGTCCTATCGCTTCGCCGACAGAAGCAGTCGCTATCGCAAAGCAAAATCCCGATCAGGCGGTCGTATTTTTTGCAGCCGGCTTTGAAACGACAACGGCACCGGTTGCAGCAATGATGGTCGAAGGTGTGCCGGACAATCTCTCGCTGTTATTGTCTGGCCGGCTTACCTGGCCGGCGGTCGCCATGCTGCTCGACTCCGGCACACCCGGCTTCGATGCCCTGATCGCACCGGGCCATGTATCGACGATCATGGGGCCGGAAGAATGGGAGTTCGTCGTCGACAAACATAACATCCCTGCTGCTGTCGCAGGATTTCAGCCGGACAGCCTGCTGGCAGCGATGTATTCCACCTTGCGCCAGTTAAACGACGAGCGTTATTTCCTCGATAACTGTTATCCCTCCCTGGTCAAACCCGGTGGTAATAAATCAGCGCGGAGACAACTGGATAAGGCCATGGATGTGTATGATGCCAATTGGCGCGGGGTTGGTATCATCCCCGGTTCCGGTTATGTATTAAACCAACAGTACAGCAGTCATGATGTACGTGCGCAGTTCCCTTCATATGCGGATGATGCACGCAAGCGCGCTGGTCAGATGCCACCGGGATGTGACTGCGCCCAGGTCGTGCTGGGTAAGATCTATCCCAATGAATGCAAACTCTTCGGTACCGCTTGTAAGCCGAGAAATCCTATCGGACCCTGCATGGTCTCAGATGAGGGCGCCTGCAGGATCTGGTGGGCAGGCGGTATGCGCGAAACTGTAAACAGAGTGTCTGAACAGGAAGCAGTTGGTTAGCATTTAATTATTCGATGGCAGGATTAAAAGTGGTACCGATAATCGCGGTTTACAAACCGCTGCTACGGATAGCCAGGCGCTGGTAAGAGCGGTTTGTAAATCGCGATGACGGTATATAGCGTACAACCGGACTCAACAGACATGGTCACCCGTTCTGATAGTGAAACACAATCAAATCAAACTGTAGCCAGAAAACTTATATTGTCAGGCCAGGTCCAGGGTGTCGGTTTCCGTCCCTTTATCTATCGAATCGCTGTCCAGCATAAACTCACAGGCTGGGTCAGAAACTGTGTCGGCGTGGTCGAGATCCATGTCCAGGGAGAGCCGCTGAGTCTGCAGACGTTTCAAGACGATATCTTCGATAAAAGGCCACCGCTGGCCCGACCGGAACTCGATTCAGAAGTTTCGGTATCAGTCGAAAGTTATGACTCTTTCAGTATCCTCGAAAGCCAGGAACAGGGTGCGGCGCACATCACCGTGCCTGCGGATCTTTTTTTATGTGATGACTGCCTTGCCGAATTAAATGATCCATCAGACCGCCGTTTTCGTTATCCTTTCATAAACTGCACACAGTGTGGACCCCGTTATACTCTGATCCAGCGTTTGCCCTATGACCGGCCGAATACGACGATGGCAGGTTTCGACATGTGTCCGCAGTGTCGCGCTGAATATGAAGATCCGGCAGACCGCCGCTTTCATGCCGAGCCGGTAGCCTGCCCGGTATGCGGCCCATCACTCAGTTACCATGATGCCAGTATAACGGCGGTGGATGAGGCGGCCCTGACGAATGCGGTTACAGCACTGCGCCAGGGAAAGATTGTTGCTGTTAAAGGTATCGGCGGTTATCACCTGATGTGTGATGCCGGCAGTACTGCGGCGGTCGGCCGTTTGCGGAACAATAAACCACGACCGCATAAACCGCTCGCGGTCATGTTTCCGGCGCCGGCTGATACTCCTTTCGAGTTTGCGGAAAAGTCGGTTACATTATCTGCAAGCGAAAGAGCTTTTTTGTTACAGCCGGCAAGACCGATACTGCTGGTGAAAAAGAAGACAGACTTGCAGCCGTCTGAACATGCTTTGTCAGAACAGGTGGCGCCAGGCTTGAATGAAGTCGGCATTATGCTGCCTTACAGCCCATTGCATCATCTGTTGTTAAATGATTTTGGTGGCGCGCTGGTGGCAACCTCGGCAAACATCAGCGGTGAGCCGGTGCTGATTCATAATTATGATGTCGAAAAACGGCTCGCACATGTGGCCGATGTTTGTCTTCACCATGACCGGCCGATCCAACGGCCGGCCGATGATCCGGTATACAGGACCATTGCCGGCAAGCAGAGACCGATTCGAACCGGCCGCGGTTCTGCACCGATCGAACTGGTGCTGCCTTTTGAGCTGGAACAGCCGGTGCTTGCTGTCGGTTCACATATGAAAAATGTCATCACCCTGGCATGGGGCAATCGTGCGGTAATCTCGCCCCATATCGGTGAGATGGACACGGCACGCAGTCTTGCTGTTTTTGAAGATACCATCGAAGATCTACAAAAACTCTATGATGTCAAAGCAGAGCAGATCATCTGTGACGCACATCCTGGATATACCACAACTCGCTGGGCGAAGAAGCGACCATGTCCCGTTCACAGCGTGCTGCATCACCATGCGCATGCCTCAGCGGCGTACTATGAATGCACCGGTTCTGACTCGTCTGAAAAGCCAGTATTGGTCTTTACCTGGGACGGTGTTGGCTATGGCGAAGGCGGCATGCTATGGGGGGGAGAAACCTTTCTCGGTAAACCCGGTAACTGGCAGCGTGTTGCCAGTATGCGGCCATTCAAGTTGCCCGGCGGTGACAAGGCAGGACGTCAACCGTGGCGAAGTGCGGTGGCATTATGCTGGGAACTGGGCCTTGATTACGAAAATATAGCAGAGACAGACTCGATACAGTATTCAATATTGAAGCAGGCCTGGCATAGAGAAATCAATACATTGGCAACGACCGCTGTCGGCCGACTCTTCGATGCAGCGGCAGCGCTTAGCGGTGTCTGTAAAACCGCCAGTTATGAAGGGCAGGGACCAATGCAGTTCGAAGCGCTGTCTGACTCAGACGGAGTGCTGTCGAGTGATTATGTAGAACTTGATTTAGTATATGATGATAAGTTGTTGATATCAGACTGGAAGTCATTGATTCCTGCTATGTTAGATTCTGCTTTAAGTGTCGCTGACCGTGCCTTGCTGTTTCATCATTCGTTGGCACACAATATCCTGCGGCAGGCAAATGTTTTTCGTGATAGATATGGCGTGAGCATGGTTGGTTTTTCTGGCGGCGTGTTTCAGAACCGGGTGTTAACTGAAAAGGTAATCGCACTGCTGGTTGATGAAGGCTTTGAAGTTTGTCTGCCTGAGTTGATTCCGGTCAATGATGCCGGTATCAGTTTCGGGCAAGTTATGGAATATGGTTTTAAATATAAAGCAGATAAATAAGAATTGAAAGAGTTGAACTACAGAGGCGCTGAGACGCAGAGAAAATAATTTTTATTCTGTCATTGCGAGCAGAGCGTGGCAATCTCTGGCAGACGACTCAGCCTTTAATGGAGATTGCCATGCTCCGCTCGCAATAGCGGTAAGCTGAAAAATCTCTGTGCTCTTTGTGTCTCTGTGGTTAAATCTTTAAAAAGTTTAGGCAGGTAAATTATGCAGGACACACACATCTCTCTAGCGCATGGCAATGGCGGTCGTTATATGCGAGAACTCATCGAAGAGATCTTCGCACGCCACCTCGCCAATCCTGACCTCGATGTACATGCAGACGCAGTACCGATCACGCTTGAGGATGGAGAAGTGCTGTTCACCACTGATGGTTTTACTGTGCAGCCACTGGAGTTTCCCGGTGGAAATATCGGATCACTGGCAGTACATGGTACAACCAATGACCTCGCTGTCGCTGGTGCTATTCCAAAGTATCTTAGCCTGAATGCTTTCATCGAAGAAGGTATGGAGATCGCTACCCTGGAACGTATCATCGAGACACTGGCGGTGACCGCTGCCGAGATCGGTGTAAAAGTCGTCGCCGGTGATACCAAGGTGCTAAGGCGTGGAGAAGGTGGTGGTTTGTATCTCGCCACCACCGGCGTCGGAGTCCGTAATGGTAACGTGATGTCGATGAAGAATATCAGGCATGGTGATGTGCTCATCGTCAGCGGGCCGGTCGGCGACCACGGCATCGCGGTGATGCTGGCGCGCGAGGAGTTCGGCCTGCGTGGCGATATCCAGTCTGATGCGGCCAGCGTTTTAAACCTGACCACTGCCGCGATGAAATACGATGGACTGCGCTTCATGCGAGATCCGACACGCGGTGGCATCGCCACGGTATGCTCAGAGCTGCAACGTGCGACGGGTATGGGTGTTCGTCTGCAGCAGGCCGATCTGCCGGTGCGCGACCCGGTACAATCAGTCTGCGATATGCTGGGATACGACCCGATGTATCTCGCCTGTGAAGGCCGGGTGGTGGCTGTCGTCGATGCTGCACAGGCACAGGCACTGCTGCAGACATGGCAAGGCCTGGAAGAGGGCGCGGGTGCCGCGATCATCGGTAACATCGATTCTGATATCGCACATGTACTCATGACGACCGATATCGGTGGTGAACGTATACTCGAAGAACTTGAAGATGATCCTCTGCCACGTATATGCTGAGCAGCAGGTATTCAGGGTGATCTGATCAGCTAGTCGGAATTAAAAATGAATCTGAAATTAAATCAAGTTCTTAACATACTGACAGGCCTGTCCGGTGTCGCAGCGGAGGAGAATATAACGGCCAGGCGCTGGGCCCGCCGCTTCGAATTGCCGATGATCTTACTGGCGATATGGATGCTGATCGAATGGTATCTTCGAGGAAAAGAAATATATACACCAGTCTTTGCTCGAGTTACCGACTGGCTTATCTGGCTGTTCTTTTTCATCGAGACGGTAGTGATCAGCAGCCAGGTGGACAATAAACTCCGTTACCTGCGGAGTAACTGGATGAACCTGTTCATCATCATGGTGGCTTTCCCTCTATTCTGGTTCGGTAGTAACTATATCGCTATCTTGCGAACACTCAGGGTACTGCTTATCTTTCCCATGTTACTAAATGTTTCGTCAACCGTACGAAAAGTACTGGCGAGAAACTATCTCGGTCATGTGCTACTGATAGCACTGGCATTTACCTTGATCTCAGGATTGATCATGGCCGGTATCGACCCGGCCATCGAAGATGTCTGGCAGGGTCTCTGGTGGGCATGGGTCACTGTTGCTACCGTCGGTTATGGTGACATCGTGCCGGAGAGTACTGCCGGCAGAGTATTTGGTTCCCTGGTGATCCTGTTTGGTGTTGGCTTTTTCTCACTGCTGACCGCGAGTTTTTCGGCGTATTTCGTTTCCCGCGGTGAGGTAGAGATCGAAGAGGAGATCGTAGAGGAAGAGCTGGAGGAAATGAGCGAGCTCAAGAAAATAGAAGATCGTATCGATATGATGGAGAAAACACTGCGGCGCATCGAAGAAAAGCTGGAAGGTAAAGATAGTCGTTGAAAAATTGAAGTTATAATGTTGTAGTTAAAAAATGATGCAGAACTATCACAAACTGTCTGTTTTGCTCTGCCTGCTGCTGTATTCGACTAATGCAGCGGCGATAGAATTTCATGTCTCACACAATGACCCGGTGGCACCAGTCATACTGGGTGTGACCGGTATCCTCTTCATCGCACTTATCGGTCGGTTCTCTGCCCGTAAACTCGGCTTCCCTTCGGTCATCGGTGAACTGTTGATGGGCATCCTGGTCGGTAATCTTGCTTTCTACTACCAGGTCGACCTGATAACAGTATTGCGTGAAGGCCCGGCAATCTTTGAAACCGTGGAAAACCTGCTCAAGGGTGAAGAGCTCGAGCTTGCATGCCTCAATGCTATAGGTCCAGAAGGTACCTGGCACATCCTGGATATCTTGCGCGGCCCGCATGGGAACGAGATATTACAGGTCGCGCATACCGTCGATGTATTCTCACGATACGGTATCATCTTCCTGCTGTTCCTGGTCGGTATCGAAACCAGTGTCGACGAGATGCGTAAGGTGGGGCCTGACTCCAGCCGTGTCGCCATCATCGGTGTACTGCTGCCTTTTGGGCTTGGCATGATTGCGTCTACGCTATTGCTCGAGGATGCGGAACTCCACACCAGCATGTTCCTCGGTGCAACGCTTGCAGCTACCAGTGTCGGCATCACGGCGATGGTGTTGCAGGAGATGAAGATGGAGAAGACCGAGATAGCGCATACCATTCTCGGCGCCGCGGTCATCGATGATATCCTGGGACTGTTGATGCTGGCGATCATCAGTGGCATCGTCATTACCGGCAGCATCGATCTGATCCATATATCGATCACTGTCATCATCGCCACATTATTCCTGGCGGCGACGATATATATCGGGCTATTTCATCCGGCTGCTGGTCAGGTTATTCTGCCGCCTCGATATCATCGAGGCCAAGATGTTTGTCTCATACCTTTTCGTTATGGTGATGGCATGGATGGCTAACCTGGCTGGACTGGCAACGATCATTGGCGCATTTGCCGCTGGATTGATATTGCAGGATGCCTACTTTGAGAGTTGGGATGATGACAGAAAATGTCCGGTGACGATCAAAGATCTGATCATGCCGCTGGAAGTAATACTGGTGCCTATCTTCTTCGTGCTGATGGGGCTGCAGGTAAAACTCGAAACCTTCCTGCAACAGGAAGTGGTGATACTGGCGGCCGGGCTGCTGGTCGCAGCGATCCTGGGCAAGGTACTCTCCGGCTTTGGTGCCTTTGGTGTAAAAAATCATATGGCTATCGGCATCGGCATGATGCCGCGCGGCGAGGTCGGACTGATCTTTGCCGCCATTGGAAAAAGTCTCGGTGTACTAGATGATGCACTTTTTTCGGCTGTCGTATTGATGGTGGTGGTGACAACACTGCTGGCTCCGCCACTGTTTAAAGACTGCCTTAAACGGTGTAGGTAAGCCGGGACCAGGTTGCATCTTCTACTGGCGAGGTACAGCAGCGAACAGCTTGCCCGAATATGTCTGTCAAGCACTTATTGATCAGTTGTTCTATCAAGGAGGAGTGTCCTCGTAGACTGACAGGCGGTGTCTGAACTATCACAATTTAGATAAATATAAGTTGTTCAGTGGATGACATCAGCGAGAAGAAAAAATCCCAGGATGACCGCGATCCAGAACACCATGCTTCCTGTCGGCCAGCTCGTTGCCAGATGAAATTGAGCAATGCGTGTACTGCGCATAGATTTTGCTGCACCTTTTATTGAAGCCTTCGTAGAACGTTTAACGTTGCGTCTGATCAGTTTCGATGCGCCAAATGTGCCGCGGGCTGTCGCCGGCAGAAGCTTACGGTACAGCCATTCGATATCAAGATTAACGCCATGTATCTCGTGGGGATGCAGTCCTGTCTTCTCCATCCAGACAAATGCCAGTACTGCGAAAAGCAATAACTGCAACTGGGTTAATACATGCGTCGTATCATAGGGCCAGAACTCGACTTCCCAGGGCAGTATCGCATACAGGTAGGATGGCATTGTACCGATAAAGACGCATAGTGCTGCCGCGATACCCATGGCGATGAGCATGTTCAGCGGCGCTTCCTCGGTGCGGATTCCAGCATCTTTGGCAAAGAACGCGTGATACGGAATTTTGATTCCGGCATGATGCAAGACGCCGGCAGAAGCGAATAATAACAGCAGCCAGATAGTGTCGTAACCTTCCTCGATCATCGCGGCCAGCACCATGGATTTACTGATAAAGCCGCTGAATAGCGGGAAGGCAGAAATAGACATGGCGCCGATAATACAGAACAGGGCTGTCTTCGGCATCGACTTGTACATGCCGCCCAGATCGGAGGCGTAAATATTGCCGGCGCGATACAGCACTGCTCCCATGCTCATGAATAACAGCGCTTTATAGATCACATGGCTGAAAGCGTGTGCCACTGTGCCATTGAGTGCGAGTGCCGTTCCAACCCCGATGCCGCAGACCATAAAACCAAGCTGGTTGATCA
>JABDRN010000071.1 GCA_013041745.1 Gammaproteobacteria bacterium | reverse complement strand
ACTCGACTCTGTTCGTGACAGGGTGCGCCAGGAATGGTCTGCCGATGAACGCAAGCGCTTCAACGAAGCGTTCTATGAGCAGCTGCGTTCGCATTACGAGGTCGTCATCGAACCTTATCCAGCTCAGCAGTTGGGCAAGACGGCGATCAGTGTCGCGGGTCAAGGCTAGTTCATGCGGCGGTTACTGGCTCTTTTACTATTACTGTTGTGCAGCAACGCTTCGGCACACGAAGTGCGGCCCGGCTACCTGGAGATCAAGTCGGCAGGCAGCAACGGAGATTCTTCCCCGGTTATATATGATGTGCTGTGGAAGGTGCCGGTCAAAGGCCCGGTAAAACTCGTACTATCGGTGATGCTGCCCGAAGATTGCAAGGCGCGCGCTCCTGTCTCCAGCCAGGTCATCGATGCTGCCAGGATTGAACGCTGGCAGGTCTCATGCGACGGCGACATCGCTGGCGGTATCGTAAGCATCGATGGCTTACAGAACACCATCACCGATGTGTTGTTACGTTTACAGCACGCAGGCGGCTCGTCTGAAACGGTACGCCTGACCCCGACACAGGCCAGTTATGAAGTGCAGGGTGAACAGGCGATGTCCGAGGTCGCCATCACCTATCTTATCCTCGGTGTCGAACATATACTTCTCGGCATCGACCACCTGCTGTTCGTGTTTGCCCTGCTATTGATCGTCGCCGGCTGGCGGCGGCTGGTGGCGACCATCACCGCTTTCACCGTGGCCCACAGTATTACCCTGGTCTCAGCGACGCTGGGCTGGGTGCAGGTTCCACAGCAACCGGTTGAAGCCGTCATCGCGCTGAGCATCCTTTTTCTTGCGACGGAGATCGTGCATGGCTTGCGGGGCCGGCCGGCGCTGACCGCGAGACAACCCTGGATCGTGGCATTCGTTTTCGGCCTGCTGCATGGCTTTGGTTTCGCCGGGGCACTTGCGGAAGTCGGGCTGCCGCAGCAGGCAATCCCGCTGGCACTGCTGTTCTTTAACGTTGGTGTCGAACTAGGCCAGCTGGTCTTCGTCGCTGCCGTGCTGCTGCTGGGACAGTTACTGCGGAGTATTGGCTCCATGCCACTTCGCCAGGGTCAGTTCGTGGCCAGTTATGTCATCGGTGGCCTGGCGGCGATGTGGACCATCGAGCGAGTCGCAGGGTATTGGACTTGAGCAAATCTCCGTAGAATGTGGTGTAAGTATTAAACGATCTTATGGAAGTTAAAGGCACAGACTGTGTTTAAAGAATGATTAATTTAGTTATAGCGCAAAGAAACGTGCCTGTCGGTTGAGACAGGCGCATAACAATCAGTGAGTATTATGAAGGAAAGAACTTCACAGTATTACAGGCATGTGGCTGCTTCGAATGGCAGCACCATTCCTTGCCGTTTTAACTTTCAATGTTTCGGCAGATGAAGCCAAGGGTGGGGGTGACCTGCGCGCTGCAGTGCAAAACCCGATCAGCTCCCTGGTCAGCCTGCCGTTTAAATTCAACTTTGACTATGGCGCAGAAAATGGTGACGGCACCATACTGAATATTCAGCCGGTATATCCCGTCACCAAGGGCAAATGGAACTATGTCAGCCGTTTGATCCTTCCTGTCGCCAGTGTCGATGGCGCCATCTCGACACCTGAAAACCCTAATCCGAGTGGGCTCGACAGTGCTTCAGGACTTGGTGATACCAATTACTCGCTCTACCTGTCGCCGGTTGACTATGGCGATGTCATCTAGGGTGTGGGTCCATCATTTATGTTACCGACCGCGTCTGAAGACCAGTTGGGCAGTGGTAAGTGGAGTGCGGGCATTACCGGTGTTGCGTTGACACAGCCTGGCTGGGGGACCATGGGTATCCTCGGCAGGCAGTTGTGGTCGTTCGCCGGTGATGATGACCGCGCTGATGTGAATCAGTCGCTGATCGAACCGTTTGCCAATTACAACCTGGATAAAGGCTGGTTCCTGATTACCGATGTCATCATCACTGCGAACTGGGAAGCCTCTTCCAGTCAGACATGGACGGTACCGCTCGGTGGTGGCATAGGACGGGTCTACAAGATCGGTAACCAGGCGGTCAATAACCGGGTCGAGTTTTACTACAACGTAGAGAAGCCGGATTCGGCGCCTGACTGGACATGAGCTTTTACTTTCCAGTTCCTGTTTCCTAAATAGAGCCAGCTGAAGGCATTTATGTTTTTCCTGAGAGCGATAGTGATTAAAAGATTATCATCTCGCCGGTAGCTGCCTGATCGGTGTAAACACCGCAGTACAGCTGGCCTGATGTGCTTTATACGGGCTGTATTTTGAGATAGATATTACTGCTGCTGACAAGGTATAATCAGTCCTGAGAATGACTAATTAACCAGGTACGAATGTCAAGCAAGCCCCCGTCGAGCACGGCGCGTAAGTTATTTATTAAAACATATGGATGCCAGATGAACGAATATGATTCATCTCGCATATCCGATGTACTCGCCGACTCCCACCACCTGGAACTCACCGATAATGCAGAAGAAGCCGATGTGCTGCTTCTCAATACCTGTTCGATCCGGGAAAAAGCACAGGAGAAGGTGTTCTCCCAGCTCGGCCGCTGGAAAAACTGGAAGAACGACAAACCTGACCTGGTGATCGGTGTCGGCGGCTGTGTCGCCAGCCAGGAAGGCGCAGAGATACAGAAGCGTGCGCCATATGTCGACGTGGTATTCGGCCCGCAGACCATCCATCGTCTGCCTGAGATGCTGAGCGGCGTCAGTGCGACACATAAAAAAGTCGTCGATATCAGTTTTCCCGAGATAGAGAAATTCGACTGCATGCCGGAGCCGAAAGCCGATGGGCCGACAGCGTTTGTCTCGATCATGGAAGGCTGCAGCAAATATTGCAGTTTCTGCGTGGTGCCGTATACCCGCGGCGAAGAGGTGAGCCGTCCGTTTGACGATGTGCTCGCCGAGGTCGCCGGCCTTGCCGAGCAGGGCGTACGCGAGGTCAACCTGCTCGGGCAAAACGTCAATGCCTATCGCGGTGCCATGGTCGACAGTGATGGCGAAGAGACATTCGCTGACCTGGCACTGCTGATCCATTATGTTGCTGCCATCGACGGCATCGACCGCGTTCGTTTCACCACATCACATCCGATGGAGTTCAACGATGACCTGGTCGAAGTCTATGCCCAGGTTCCGGAACTGGTCAGCTTCCTGCACCTGCCGGTACAGAGCGGCTCCGACAAGGTGCTCGCTGCGATGAAGCGCGGCCATACCGCCGAGACCTATAAAGACATCATTCGGCGACTGAAGATTGCGCGTCCGGATATCTCGATCTCGTCTGACTTTATCGTCGGTTTTCCTGATGAGAGCGATGAAGATTTTGCCGATACCATGAAATTGATCGAAGAGGTCGGTTTCGATCACTCGTTCAGCTTTATCTATAGTGCCCGTCCCGGGACACCGGCAGCAGCGCTATCTGACAATACCACCGAGCTGATAAAAAAACACCGCCTGGCTATCCTGCAGAGCGCCATTGCATCCAATGCGGCTGCGGTAAACCAGCAGATGGTCGGAACCATACAGCCAGTGCTGGTCGACAGTGTTTCGAGAAAGAGCGATGCTCAGGTCTCGGGACGTACCGAGAACAACCGGGCAGTAAACTTTAGCGGCGATAAAGACCTGATCGGCAAGTTCGTCGATGTCAGGATCACCGAGGCGCGCAGCAATTCATTACTGGGTGAGTTTGTCGGGTTGTCTGCAATAGAGGGACAGAATAATGAAGAACGTAAACTTGCTTAATCTCCTGGAGCCATAAACATACATGCGCGATCCTGAAAATCAAGTTTCACCCGGACAAGTTCCTGCTATCTCAACGATCCAATTCGAACTGACGCCTACTGATAATCATCGCCTTGCCAATCTCTGCGGCCCGGTGAACAAGCACCTGCATCAGCTAGAAGCTTTTTATGATGTCAATATCAACTGCCGCAGTAATCAGTTTGAGATTACAGGCGATGGCCGCATTTTGAAGGCGGTGAAAAACGCCATCATGACTTTATATAATGTTGCCGGCCATGAAGAACTGTCACCTGCCACGGTGCAGCTGTATCTGAATGACAATATCGATGATCCGGTAAAGGTCAGGGTGGTCAGTGATGAGGATGATGCTGAACCTTTTTCTCGAAACAGGAAGCACCGTCGCACCATCAGCGGTCGCGGCAAGAGCCAGCAGCAGTATCTCGGGCAGATCAGTAGCAATGACCTGACTATCGGCGTCGGTCCGGCGGGTACCGGTAAGACCTACCTCGCGGTTGCCAGCGCGGTCGAGGCACTGGAAAACGACCTGGTCGACCGGCTTATCCTGGTCCGTCCTGCAGTCGAAGCGGGTGAGCGCCTGGGTTTCCTGCCGGGTGACCTCGCGCAAAAGATTGATCCTTACCTGCGGCCGATGTATGACGCACTGTTCGAGATGATGGGCCAGCAGAAAGTTGCAAAATGCATCGAGAGAAATATCATCGAGATCGCTC
>JABDRN010000040.1 GCA_013041745.1 Gammaproteobacteria bacterium | reverse complement strand
GGTGCCGACGGTGGTCAGCATCGCCTGGAGCCGCTGAATAGCTGGCCTGATAATGCCAACCTCGATAAGGCAAAAAGACTATTGTGGCCGGTCAAGCAGAAATATGGTCGTAATGTATCATGGGCCGACCTGATGATCCTTGCCGGTAATGTCTCACTCGAGTCAATGGGTTTTGAAACCCTGGGCTTCGCCGGCGGACGTACAGACGACTTCGAATCTGACCTGGTCTACTGGGGACCTGAAACGAAGTGGCTCGGCAATGACAAACGCTACAAGAAAGAAGGCAGTCTGGAGAAACCGCTGGCTGCAGTGCAGATGGGGCTGATCTATGTGAATCCAGAAGGCCCAGGTGGTAATCACGATCCTGTCTCTGCCGCTAATGACATCCGCCTGTCGTTCGGCCGTATGGCGATGAACGATGAAGAGATCGTTGCACTGATTGCAGGTGGCCACACCCTGGGCAAGGTCCATGGTGCACGTAAGGCTGACTGTATAGGCCCGGAACCGGCTGCTGCACCTACCGAACAACAGGGGCTTGGCTGGAAGAACAAGTGCGGCAAGGGACACTCTGAAGACACCATGACCTCGGGTCTGGAAGGTGCCTGGACCCAGACGCCGACCGCATGGTCAATACTGTACCTTGATAACCTGTTCCGTTTCGACTGGAAAAAACAGAAGTCGGCTGGTGGCGGCACAGTCTGGGTGCCTACCGATGAGTCGATGCATACCGCGGTACCGGACGCACATGTGGAAGGTAAACGTAATCCGCCGATCATGCTGACCACGGACCTGTCACTGAAGGAAGATCCGGCGTTTCGCAAGATAGCTGAACGTTTCTGGAAGAATCCGAAAGAGTTCGACATGGCCTTTGCTAAAGCCTGGTTCAAACTGACGCATCGTGATTTAGGTCCACGTGAACGTTACGTGGGTAGTGAAATTCCAGATGAAGTCTTCATCTGGCAGGATCCGGTTCCTGCGGGCGAGGCCATCAGTGACGGCGAAGCAGACAAGCTGAAAGCGCAGATCATGGACTCCGGTCTCAGCGTTTCAGAACTGATCAGGGCAGCATGGGCATCTGCATCTACCTATCGGGGCTCCGATATGCGCGGTGGTGCCAACGGTTCTCGAATCAGACTTGCTCCGCAGAAAGACTGGCAAGCCAACGACCCGGAAGAGCTGGCCAAGGTGCTCAAGAAGCTTGAGAGCATCAAGAAAGACTCAGGTAGCAAGGTCTCCATGGCTGACCTGATCGTGCTCGGCGGTGCCGCCGCGATCGAGAAAGCAGCAAAAGATGCCGGCCATGAAGTTAAGGTTCCGTTTAGATCCGGCCGTGGTGATGCGACAGCCAAGATGACCGATGCAGAATCATTTGCCGTACTGGAGCCGAGGGCAGACGCCTTCCGTAACTACTACAACGAAGGTGCCTACGGCTCTCCGACTGATATGCTGGTAGAGAAATCTGACCTGTTGACTCTGACTGTACCTGAGATGACTGCTCTGCTTGGTGGTATGCGTGCATTGGCTGCAAATGCTGGTGGCTCGAAGCATGGTGTGTTCACCGATAAGCCCGGGCATCTGAGCAACGACTTCTTCGTCAATCTGCTCGATATATCCACCAAGTGGTCTCCGGCGAAAACTGAGGGTATCTATGAAGGCCGTGACCGCAATAGCGGCAAGCTGAAGTATACGGCGACAGCTGTTGACCTGGTGTTCGGTTCGAACTCGGAGCTCAGGGCTGTCTCGGAAGTTTATGCTTCGCAGGATGGTGAGAAGAAGTTCATCGATGACTTCGTCAAGGCCTGGACCAAGGTTATGAACAACGACCGCTTCGATATCTGAAGATAGTTATTCGCCAACATGAGAAGCCCCTCCTGTTAAGGAGGGGCTTTTTATGTGTGCTAAGAAAGTGTATATGACTGCGATGTCGAGCGCAAAATCAGGGGTGGTAACAGAAATACGGTAAAAGAACTTAGGATAGACAGCTGTCACCATGATGATAAAGACGACAGCTTGCGGATTTCAGTAACAGGTGGCTAAGGTTTTTTCTCAGCACGAGATGAAGAGTATAATGGCTTGATATAGTAGATTTATCTTGTTCAGCATAGTCAAAAAATTTCCAGTGCTAAAAATATCTCTTCGAATGATTTTTATAACTCAGCGTTGTTGAAGATGACTTCGATACGCGTGCCTTCACCGGGAAAGCTTTTTACTCTGAGTGGCCAGTTAAATCGTTCTGACAGGCGTTTCACTATTGTCAGCCCGACGCCATGACCGACATTGTTACCGTTTTTCGCGCGGTAATATGGCATGAAAATATTGTCGACCTCTTCCTTGCTCATGCCGACACCGCTATCTTCGATGATGACGCTTATTGCTGTTACGGTAACCTGTATCGTGCCTGTTTCTGTATACAGGATAGCGTTTCTGATCAGGTTGCCGAGTAACACCGACAATACTTTATCAGAAGCATGTATCTCTAGCTGGCTCTGTTCGTTAACAGAAATGGGCAGTTTCTTCACCCGGTTAAACAGCTCGGCCCTGTCGACTTCTTCATGTACGATATCGTTTACATTTACCGAGTCAATGGTCAGGGCATCATCTGACTCTCTCGCCAGCAGCAGGAACGCTTCGGTAAGATCTGCCATGTCATCAGCAGCGCGTCTTATCTTCTGCAGGCTGCTTGTCGCGAGTGCAGACAAAGACTGTTCACTCTGTAACATATCGGTTGCGATACGGATGACGGTTAGCGGACTTCTTAACTCATGGCTGGCATCACGGGTAAAGTTTCTTTCTCGCTCGATAAATTTATCCACCCTTTCACCGAGGTGTACGATGGAGTTAGCGAGCAGCTGAATCTCGGTATCAGTCTCAAATGGGATCTCATTGAGCTTTATCGGGGATATCTCGTTCGATTTGAAGTCGATGTTGTTGACCTGGCTTGCCAGCCAGCTGACGGGCGATACCATGCGACGGCTGAAGCGATAGGAAAACCATAACGTCGTGTAGAGGAATATCAGTATCAGGGTTAACGGGAACAGGCCGTAATACATCGCCAGGGAATCCACCTGGTCACGGTAAAACAGCAGATAGAGGTTATTGTCACCTTGCCTGGATTTGTATACCACGATATGTTGCTCGATGCTCTCGTGGAATCCATCGCTCAGTGGTAATCCTGTTCTTATATCATCGGGTAATTTTTCGATATCAAAATAACCGGTCAGGTTCTGCGTATCAGGAAGCGGAAAACTTTCATCAGATTGATATCGCTGCCAGAAATATTCAGCCTCCTGCTTGATGGCTTCCTTGATAAGTGTTTCTTCGAGGACCACTTTAGCGAAGAATACACTGAGTAATGCTGCGATGCTGATAAACAACGCCTGTACGATAAAGGCTCGATTTATCCTATGGATCAGACCTCTATGCGGATTCATTGGAATCGATGATCTTGAAACCATTGCCTTGCACGGTCACCAGGATTTTCTTCTCGAACGGTTTGTCGACGATCTTTCGCAGGTTGTATAGATGGCTGCGCAGCGTGTCGCTATCGGGCAGGATATCTCCCCATACCTGACGTTCCAGTTCTCTGCGGCTGACCACAGCCGGAGATGCGCGCATCAGCACCGACAGTATCTTCAGGCCTATGGGTGTAATCGCCAGATCTTTGTCTCCGCGCTGAACTTTGAGTGTCGAAGTGTCTATGGATAAATCACCTACAGTGATTATCTCTTTTTTGATGTCGCCGGAATATCGTCTGATAAGTGACCGCACACGTGCTTCCAGTTCCTGTATGGCAAATGGTTTGATCAGGTAATCGTCCGCACCTTTATCGAGACCAGAAATCTTGTCGTCCAATGTGTCTCTTGCGGTTAGCATGATGATCGGCACATCACTTTTTGCATCATCTCGAATCTTCTGGCATACCTCGAGACCGTCCATACCCGGAAGCATCAGGTCGAGGATAATAGCGTCATACTCGTTACTGACTGCAAGGTGTAAACCAGTGATGCCATCAGCAGCGTAGTCGACGATGTAATCCCTGTTTTCCAGGTAAGCGCCAACCATCTCTGCAATATCTGCATGGTCTTCGATCAGTAATACACTCTTTGCTTCGCCTGGATTCATCGCATACCGTTATAATATGGTTGTTTAGTAAAATAATAATGACCTGTGGGTCTCAGGCCTAGCCGGTCATCTGTTTCAAGTTGTTAATATTACACTGTCTCTCAATTACTGGTTGACTAATATAAATAGATCGAAATCAGCTTGGTCACCGCCGCTAACCGGCTCATTTGCGATCACTGTTGCTACTGAACCTGTGCTGCCAGGTTGAAACCTGCAATATTGATTGCAGCTATTCCTGTATCGTATTTCGTTGCATCGCCGATCTCATAATCTCCTGGTGGAAAAGGCACATAATCGGTCATTGCAGCAAGAGTGAAAACATCCAGTAATGGTGCGCCGGTGGCAGCGCTCTCTACTTCGTTTTTGCTGAAATCATCCGCTGGTGTAACAAAGACACCAACAGTAGCGGCCAGTGGTGCACCATGGACAAGCTTGACGCTTGCCTGGGTTACGATTGAGCGGTTACTGTCTGCAGTAGCCAGCAGGTCGAATACGGGATATCCTGTAGAAAAATAACCTGCAGCAACTAAAGTGTAACCAGAAGCTATATTCAATTGCACACTGGATATCGCTATCGGTAAGCTGCTTCTTCCGATACTGGTATAAGCGGCAGCAAGATCAAGAGTATAATCATCTGCTGGGACATCTGAATAACTGATGCTGTCTGTCGCATCAGTCTCTATACAGCTAAAAGAATCGATTATCTCAACACCTGATGCCAAAGCATCACTAGAAGCAAACACTTCTACTGCTCCGGCATCGGGTGATAAATGGACGACCCTGGCGCCAGCTGTCGTCCTGGTATTGATCAACTCCACCCGAGCTATATTGGTCCACCTGGGTTGTATCGGTGTAGGCTGCTAACTTTTCTGGCGAAGCGTCCTGTGTTGTCGAATTGACGGTATTGACAGCGAGTAACGGCAGTTTTTGTCCGGTAAAGCCAATCATATCAGCTGTAGCGGAATCATAGGCTGAATTTGCAGTGCCGTCACCAGCGACCACAATTATCTGGTATTCATCAGCAGTTAACGCAGCGGCGTCGCTCTGACCCTTGAAGTCTAATGAGAAGTTTGTATCTGTGCCGGTGTCATAACCGCTGCAACCTGTCATCAGTGTTGCGAACATAATGACGCTACTAGCGATTAGTTTGCTTCTGTTTAATTTCATTCTTGCATCCTCCCTAAAAGATCAGGAGTGGATAATTTATGCTAACAGTTTATCCATGCCGATGTGAAGGCAGCGTCAATCAGATGTGAAAATTATGTGAATTTACATACTATTTTTAAAATTTAATGCAGGCTCACGTCGACAAAGAGGTTTTGTTAATAACAACTGTATAGTACCGATCGAATTTTCTCTGAAGCCGCCTTCGCAGTAGCAAAGATAGAAATCCCACATACGAGTGAATGTCTCCGAGTAACCCAGCCTCTGTATGTTTTCGATATTATTGAAGAAACGTTCGCGCCATTTGGCCAGGGTAGTGGCATAATGCGCACCGATGTCTTCCAGCTGGTAGAAACGCATATCGGTATATTCGGCAACATTCTTAGCGATCGCATTCACCGAAGGTAGCGAGCCACCAGGGAATATATAACGTTGTATGAAATCAACTTCTTTGCTGGCCGCGTCATAACGTTGATCTGCGATGGTGATAGACTGAAGTAACATCATACCTTCAGGTTTAAGCAGCTTACTGCAGTGCTGGAAATAGTTTTTGTAGTAGGCATGACCGACGGCCTCGATCATCTCGATAGAGACGAGTTTGTCATACTGGCCAGTGAGGTTCCGGTAGTCTTCACAGAGTAGTGTTATCCTGTCAGCGAGGCCTTCATCCTTTATCCTCTGTTCGGCATACTCAAACTGTTGACGTGAGATAGTTGTCGTTGTCACCTCGCAACCATAGTTCTTGGCTGCATATATTGCGAATCCGCCCCAGCCGCTGCCGATCTCCAGAAGATGATCGTTTTCATCCAGCTGCAATTTCTGACAGATCCTGTCCAGCTTGGCTATGCTGGCCTGCTGCATGTTCATATCCTGATGTTCAAATATACCGCTTGAGTACATCATGGTCGGATCCAGGAACTGTTCGAACATATCGTTTCCGAGGTCGTAGTGAGCTTCGATGTTCTTTCTGCTGCCTGACAGGGAATTGCGATGCAGCAAGTGAAATGCTTTATGTAATGGCAGCATCAGTTTGCCGAAGCCACCATCGATAGAGTTTAATACGTGTTCATTTCGCAGGATGATTCTTACCAGATCGGTTAGTTCATGACAATCCCAGCTCCGTGCCATATAGGCTTCACCTGAACCCACTGTACCACCGAAAATGATATCACTGTAGAAGCTTGCTTCATGTACGATGACGGTTGCATGTGCATTGAAGTCACAATCGTGTTCCCCGAATACATATTCGTGATGTCCTTCTTTCAGCGTGATAGTGCCATGTTTTATTTCACTGAACTTTGCCAGGAATATCTTTTTTGCAAACTGATCGATCCAGCGATATGTTGATGTTGAATCTTGTGGACTGGTAAGTGCGATAGTATTCGACTTCATGCTGATTTCACCGACTCTGGTGCCTCGACTTTTGGGTGGTTAACAAAGGGTATTCTTTTTAGCCATATCAATAGTGCCTGGTAATAGATCGCTGCCACTATTTTCATGGTTATGAACGGGAACTGTAATAAAGCCATGGCTAGATTTTTCCCGCTGATCTGGCGTTGCTTGAGCTTTAATGTTGCATCAAAAACTTTTTTATCATGCTGATAGTTTTCCATATGTACCGACAATGCTTCTGCTGGTGTTGAGAAGCGCCAGTCATATTGCATATCCATGGGCATGAATGGCGATACATGGAAACGTTTATTTTCAAAATAACGATGTAGTTTTGTTTTGTTGCCAGTTAGTTTGTCCACAGACTGGTTGTCATTGGAGTCAAGTACATAGCAGTACTGTTCACCCCATGGCGTGTTATTGACTTCGGCTACAATGAAATCCAGATTTTCATCTTCTTCATCGTAACAGTAATAGAAGCTTACAGGATTAAACCTGAAGCCATAGTAGCTAAGATGTGTCAACAGACGAATCGGCCCTGTTGGTCGACGGCCGGTCTCATCCTCGATATGATTTCGCACACAGGTATCGAGGGGAATATCTTTATCACCCAGATGATCCTTACGGCGAAACGTAGCGATATTCGCTTTTTCGATAGACCATAGCCAGAAGCGATCGAAAACAGATGGCAGCTCTGACAGGTCCAGGTACATCAGGAACAGTTTGTAACTGAACTGATGTGACTTTGGGGTAAAGCGGCGATGCCTAACTTGCCCGACGTAAAGGCAGCTCTTTTTCATTGCTAATGTCCTGTGTGAAATGTGATAAAGCATTCAGTGCGCTGACCACTCCGTCTTCATGGAACCCGTTTCGCCAGTAAGCACCACAATAGTAGGTTCTGCTGGTGCCATTGACAAGGCGGTGGTTTTCCTGCGCAACGATACTCTTCGGTGTGAAGATCGGATGATGGTATTCTATTGTCTTTAATATCTTAGCCGCATCGATCTGGTCAGTATAGTTAAGTGTTACACAATAGGTGTTATCCGTTTTTAAACCCTGCAGGATGTTCATATTGTAGGTTAACGCGACATTTGATCTGGCATCTTCAGGAATATGGTAATTCCAGGAAGCCCAGGCTTTATTCCTGACCGGTAATAGTGAACTGTCAGTATGTAGAACTGCTTCATTTTTTTGATACTCGATAGCCGACAATGTTTCGTGTTCCTGAGCAGAAGGATGCTGCAGCATATTTAATGCCTGGTCGCTGTGCGAGGCGATAAAGACATAATCAAATCTTTCGATACCATGGCTGCGGCTATGTACTTCAACATGGTCATCATAGCGAACGATGTTTTCAACCGGGCAATTGGTCCGTATCTTGTCCTCGAAATCCGCGATGAGTTTTTTTACATAGCTATTTGAACCGCCCTTGATGACATACCACTGTGGCCTGTTATTGACACTGAGCAGACCATGGTTGAGGAAAAACCTGAAGAAAAATCTCGCAGGGAAAGCGAACATGTCTTCTGGCTTGCTCGACCAGATAGCTGCACCCATAGGAACGATGTATTTGTTGATGAAGATTTCACTGTAATTTCCGTTATCAAGGAATTCACCCAGGCTCTGATCCACGCTTGTGCTGTTGATGGCTTCAGTCGCTTCGCGGTTGAAACGCAAGATATCAGAGATCATCCTGTAGAACACGGGTCTGAACAGGTTGCTGCGTTGGGCGAACAGTGTATTCAGGTTATTACCATTATATTCGAGTCCGGTATTTTCGCATTTGACGCTGAAACTCATCTCGGTCTCCTGGATATCGACCTCGAGGTCTTCCAGTAATTTGATGAAGTTAGGATAGGTCCTGTCGTTCAACACGATAAAACCAGTGTCTATGTTCAGATCTCCCGCTGCATCTTCGATAGAGTGGGTATGCGTATGGCCACCGATATGGCTATTCTGTTCGAATAATGTGATATCGTGTTCTTTGTTCAGATGATAGGCGGCAACATTCCCCGCGATGCCACTGCCGATGATGGCGATCTTCATTGCATGTTCTCCTGCTTGTTATCGATGCCTGTTGTTTCTTCTTTCCATACCTGTGGTACTTTCTGTACTTTGCTTATGTCGTAACCCTGGGATTCGATATATGCGAGCAGCGATGCGTAACTGTCTTCGTCGATGCTTGATTGCCGTGACATCAGCCAGACATAGTCACGCTTTGTGCGTCCGATGATGGTGGTCTCATAATCGTCATCAAGGTATATGACACGATACTCAGCTTTGAAAGGCCAGATGAACTGCATATCCCACAGGGCATTCGATTGCTCATCGACGATGAAACCCGTTGGTTCATATTTTTTTAGCTCACCATCAGGTGAGCTGTCATGGAAGGTGAACGTTGTTGCGATAGTGCCATCATCATTCATCGCATACGTCTCTATAGCGTTATAGGCATCGGTTTCGATAAACGTTGGTATGTTTGCGATGACATACCAGTCCCCCATGAATTTATCAAGGTCGACATAATCTACAGTGTTTATCGGTTTCACATTCTGACTCCCGCATGCGCTTAGAAACATCGTCAGTGATAGCAATATAATGTTTTTCATAGTTATATAATCCATGTTATGGTATTTCGTATCGGACCACACGGCCGCCTTCGGTTAGTGATTCCAGTGCCAGCCATTGGTCGTCATCTGAGTACCACAGGTCGATCTGTAAATTTTCTCCGGTCAGACGGTAACGTCTGGCTTCGGTCTCTTTGCCCATGTGTGTCATGGTTTCATTGCCGATGAACTGGCTTTTCACTTTGACCATTTCTCCCGTCTGTGAGTTGAGTAATCTGCTCTCCTTGAGAAAATCGGGGTCCCAGTAAGCAAAGGTCTTGATGCACGGCTGATAGCTGCTTTTGTTGTCTAGTGTCTCAACGATAAATCCGTCATTATCGACTTGTCCTGAAACGTTGTATCTATCACCATTATCATTGGTTACAGCATTGATGCTTTTCAGACACTGGCCTCGCCAGTGCTCGACGTTGTCGTGTTCATAGCTATATGCATTAAAAAACAGAAATTTGACATCAAAACGAGCGCTGCTGTAGATCTCCTGATGAGTTTCTTTGTGCACCACCGAGAAGTTATGAAAACCTATCTCATCGCCATCCAGGTAAACTTTGAAATCCCAGCTCTTGTCTACGCTGTTACTGGCCTGTGCAGAGTTAAAAATGCCCACTGATACCACCAGGGCAACTCTATATATGCTATGTTTTAGTCCGTTGCAGCCCGTAATGAACTGTTGAAATATATTCTTCATAAGATTTAACCCATGCTCATTGTTCAGACTCATAGTTCAAGAAATTTTTTTGGAAACCAGGGAAAAAACGCGTTTGTCGTTTTGCGATACTCGGCATACTTAGGACGTCGCTCAGAGATGGTGCTCTCGAGCAGGCTTACACCGGATACTTTCAATAATAGTACCGACACTAACAGCGGTGATACGATACTCCACCAATGACCAGAAGCTAAGGCAAACAGGAAGAACGCCCACCAGATACAGAATTCACCGAAGTAGTTAGGGTGACGGCTGTATCGCCAGAGCCCGGTGTTCAGTACTTTGCCCCGGTTACTGTTTGACGCTTTGAAACGTGCCAGCTGCATGTCGCTGACTGCCTCAAAGAACATACCGAATAGCCAGAGTGTCAATGCAATATAATCCAGAGTTGATATGGCAGAGTCACTTGAATAGATGCTCATCAGTGGCAATGCTACGATCAGGGCCAGGAAAGCCTGTAACAGGAATACGATATAGAGACTTTTAAACTCGAAGTTGGGTTCGTTGTTCTTTCTTATCTCCTGGTAACGGCTGTCTTCTTCCTGTCCCCAGTTCCGCCATGTGATGTGTGCTGACAAGCGTATCGCCCAGGCTGCAAGCAGCAGGGTGATGATGATATGTTTTTCTGTTATTACATTATCCGTAAAAAACAGGAAGCATAAGCCAGCGGCAAGTATCAGCAGTGACCAGAAACTATCTACTATGCCAACGTCGTGTTTGATCCGGCTGACTACCCATAACGCCACGGCGAATATGAACATCACGCCCAGGGTGTAGAAAAATATCTCCATATTAAACATGTTGCGGGTACTCCTTTACTGCTGATTTAACTGGTGATGTGTTATAGCCATCAAGTTTCATCGACATGATCACCAGCGATGGAAGCAGTAATGCCCATGCAATCGCAATCACCGAAAGTGAAACTATTTGATCGTCGTAGCTTACTGCACCGAGCTGGCTGCCGGCATAATAGGCAAGCGGGGCAAATACAGCACCGGCAATAGCTACAAATATGGGAGCGAGTCCCTTCATCCAGCGCATCGACAGGTTCAGGGTGGTTGCAAATAGCGGCCACATCAAGATCATCCATAGCGGTGCGATGAAGTCGAGTACCTGGCCATTGCTGTATCTGGCAAGGCCCTGTGATGTGATAATCGATTCAAAGATCAGTCCGACTATGAGCGCCAGCAATAGCAGACGGCTTTCCTGAACTATATCAGGAGCTCGGTAGCAGTGGTAAGTAATGATGACAAGGGCTACCAGGCTGCCGAGCAGGGGATAACCATAGGCACCGCCAAGCACGCAGGCAAACCAGCCGAGCTGGAACAGTAGAAAGTTGGTAATGATCGATTTGTTCACTTCAAAGTCCTGATCTATTTGCTGGAGAACAGGTAATGTGAAACGTACCATTCCTGCCCGTTGTTATAAGCGAAAAGTTCAGCACATGCCATAAAGAACATGCGCCATCTCATCCACCATTTCTGCGCCTGATCTGCGCCGTAGGTTTTTTCTAATATCGGCCAGACTTTCTCCTTGTTCTTATCCATATTAGCGAGCCACGCATTTGACGTTTTCTCATAATGCTGACCCTGCCAACGCCATTGTCTTTGCAGTGTCAGTTCCTGTTGAAAGTGCAGCGCAAGGTCGTCGCTCGGCATCATGCCACCACTAAAAAAGTGGCGGCTCATCCAGTCACTGTCATCAACTTCCAGGAACAGGTAAGGCACAGCACGATTGACGAATATATGCTTGAAGAACAGGCCATCGTCTTTCAGCCAGCGATTTATCTTCTGATAGAGGGTTTGCCAGTTACGCATATGTTCAAACATCTCGACAGAAACAACGCGATCATATTTAGCATCGGTGTCGAAATCATTCATATCACAGGTGATGATCTCAAGGTTTTTGATATTACGTTCAGCAGCAGTCGCTTCTATATGCTGTCGTTGTGAATTTGAATTGGAGACAGCAGTGATATTGCTCTCAGGAAAGTTTTCAGCCATCCACAGACTTAGAGATCCCCAGCCGCAGCCCAATTCCAGTATGTCCTGGCCATTTTCAATCTTTGCATGTTTGCACGTCTCGTTTAATGCATTTTTTTCTGCATCATCGAGTGAAGTGGTTTCTTTCGTCCAGTAGCAACAGCTGTACTTTCTGTATTTACCCAATACCAGGTCGAAAAATTCGGCAGGCACTTCATAATGCTGGTCATTAGCTTTTTCTGGTAGCAGTGCGATCGGGGATTCCTTCATGCTCTTTACAAAGGAATGTTCAGTCTCGGCCATGGCTTCGCAGTCATTGTGCTGAATCTCTATGAGACGTTCTGCAAGCAGGCGGTGTATACCGAGACGTATGACCCTGTCCGGTACATAACCCTGTTCGCTCCATTGCAGTGCTGTTTGTGCTGTTATTGGCATTATTACCTCGATTTCTATGTTGTGAAAATAATTATACATTAATTATACAAAAGGTGTACAATAATTCTACAATTCTTTTTGACCAAGTCAATAGAGTATTTATGTAACACCTGATTGACGTTTATAAACCTTATATATATCAGCAAGTTAAGCAATAATAATAAGATAACAAGCGATCTTTATACAGTCAATCTAGTTGTACATATACTTGTACAAGACTAATTATGGACATGCTGGTGTGAAATGGATGTCAAATAGCAGTGAAATTTTTGTGAAGATTAACAACAAGGCTCGAAAGCTCGGAGGTGATTGATGAAACAGGAGATGACAGCACAACAGAAACAGTTGTATGACTCTGTCATTGTGCTTGACGATAGCGCTTGCTGGATATGGCAGGGGCAGGTGTCTAACAGCGGTTATGGCCGTCTGAAGCAGATGCAGGAGGATAAAACCGTGCAGATGGTCAGTGCCCAGTCAGCAAGTTACCGCGCCTTTATTGGTGCGATTCCTGATGGGAGCCTGGTGAAACAACAGTGTGGCAATCGACTTTGTATCAATCCAGCACATCTTGAATTGATGAAAGTCTAATGAGGTCAGTGATGAGTAAGAATAACCCGGATATAGATAAACGAACTAAAGTCAAAGGCGAAAGGTTGCCCTGTAGAGGATGTACCCGCTCATGCAGGAACTATGATCGATGTGATGGTAGACCATGGCGGACTATGTTAAGCGCAGCTGTAAAATGAACTTTGCTATATAGCGACAATCTACTTGCTTCAAGCGCGTTGCGACTCAGGCAAGATTAAAATTGAAAATCCTAAGAACAGTATTTTTCAGCGGACTATTGTTTTTCAACAGCTGCTACATCTTTGCTGCAGACATAATAGTACGCATCGATAATCCGCCGCAGTCAGGTTCGGTTGCCCTGGTATTATTTGATTCAGCCAATACTTTCGGTGATCTGCGAGACCCTTTTCAGGTTGTCATACACGAGCTCGATGGTCGTGAAGAATACCTCATCGAGAATGTTGGAGCTGGCGAATATGCCTTGATGGTTTACTTCGATGAGAATGGAAATAAGCGTATCGATAAGAACTTTATCGGCATTCCAAAAGAGCCTCTCGGCTTTTCTAACCGTTACCGTCCCAAGGGGCCGCCAGCATACAAGCGTGCTGCCTTTACCATGGCAGAGGGCGAGTCGCGCTCTTTTGATGTAGAACTCTATCGGCCGCTGGGTAAATTTGGCCGCATCGGTGTAGGTGCCGGTGTCATCTTCAGAAGCAGTCCTTATCGTGACTACAACGGTACTGTCTCCCAGGTCATTCCGGCGATTACTTATAACGGTGATCGTCTGCAGATCTTTGGGCCAAAGGTGGTGCTCGGGCTTGCTGGCAGTGGCAAGCTGAGACTGGCTGGAACCGGTAGTTATCGTATCGGCGTTTACAACGAGGATGATAGTGACTTTCTTCAAGGGATGGGCGATCGCGAAGACACTTTTATGGCAGGACTGGCAATACAGGGAGAGTTGCCCGGTGGTATAGATCTGTCAGCAAGTTATGAGTATGATGTGCTGGATCGGATTGGCGGCGGCGAAGCGCGTCTACAATTCAGTAAATCACTGCAGGCGGGTGTATTCAGGTTTTCACCGGCTATTGCTTTTAACTGGACCAGCTCAGAGTTGAGCAATCATGATTTCGGTGTGTCTGATAACCAGGCGACCGCTGACAGACCTGCATATTCTCTGGGTGATGTAACTAGTGTCGAAGCAGGTATGGGTGTCTTTATCGAGATAACCAGTGACTGGTTGATCATAATGAACCTTGCTGCTGAATCACTAAGCAGTGAAGTGACTGCAAGCCCGATAGTGAGCGAAGATTATGTTATCAAAGGTTTTGCTGCTGTTAACTACGTGTTTTAAAGTTTACTTGAAGCTATAGTGGTTCTGGGCTAGGCCATGAGACGCAGGTGTATTGTCGCGGTTGTGCACCATGCAGTCGTCATATTACTTCAGCGTGACTCGCCAGTCCTGTCGTGTTGAACATATATTAATTCGCTGGTATTGAAACCGAGTTCTTGTGAGCGCTTTACAAACCGCTCTATAACTTTCTTGTCTAGCTGAGATTGTCTTGCCAAAAGCCATAGGTAAGAGGTGTCTGGACCTGAAATAAAAGCATACTGGTAATCTTCCTTGTCGAGTTCAAATACGATGTAGGATCCATAAAAAGGACCGAAGAAAGATACTTTTAGATGGCCACTGTCAGTCTGGTTGACAAAATAAGCCTTGCCTTCAGCTTGCTGCCATTCATTGTCCTCTATCGAGAAGCCGCTGTTGATGACTTTAACCCCGCCATCATCGCGTAGTGAATACTCGGCGGTGATATTGCTCAGGCCGCGCTCGAAAGAATGATCGAGGCGGGCGATCTCGTACCATTTGCCCAGGTATCTATCGAGTTCGAAATCTTCTACTGCGACGACACCATCGGGTTTTCCGGTGCATGCAGCCAGGATAAACAGTGAGGAAAACAGTAGAACTGCTTTTGAATTAATCATCTTCACATTGATCATTATCGAATATATCCGTGCGTTTAGTTATTCTTCTTCAGTAGCCGTGTAAGTGCATCTGTCAGATCTGTATCTGCGAATTTATATCCTGTTTTATTCAATCTCGTTGCGGCTACACGGCTGCTGGATAATAACAGTGCATCCGCCATTTCGCCAAACATTATACGTGCCATGAACGCTGGCAAAGGCGATACTGTCGGACGGCGCAGGACCTTGCCAAGGCTCTTGGTGAATGTGTAGTTCGTTACCGGATTAGGTGCTACCAGGTTGTAAGGTCCGTACATTTCCTTGTTCAGCAGCATGGTTTCAATAATCGCGACGACATCGTCGATACTGATCCAGCTCATATACTGCTGTCCGTTACCAACGACGCCACCCAGACCCATAGTAAAAGGAAATAGCATCTTTTGTAATACACCGCCATCAGGGCTTAAAACGATACCCGTGCGAATGTGTATGGTCCTTATACCGGCATCTTCAGCCGCCTGTGTCGCGGCTTCCCACTGTGTTGCTATATCACTGAGAAAACCTTCGCCCCTGGGCGAGTCTTCGTCAACGATATTATTACCGGTGTCACCGTAGTAACCGATCGCCGACCCAGATATGAGGACTTCAGGTTTATGCTTAAGCTGCGAGAGGGTTTCTGCCAGCAGGCGTGTACCATGCACCCTGCTGTTCAAGATACGCTCTTTCTTTTTCTGGGTCCAGCGTGTATCGGCTATATTTTCACCCGCCAGGTGGATTACAGCGTCGATCTTTGTCTCTTCATCGAGATGAATGTGACCTTCATCTGGCTCCCAGAAATGCTTACCCGCAGTCGTGTTTCTGCGTAGAGGGTATAAAGTATGCCCCTGTGCTTTGAGGTTTTTGCTCAGGGCAGTACCTATTAAACCGGTTGAGCCGGTGAGTAGTATATTCATTATTAAACTCTGTTAGCCCAGACCACGTATATCGGGTCTGAAAGCGGTATGTTGTGTTTGTCATCGACAGGTCTTGGTAAACCACGATATGTACAGGTGTCTATATCGCCGAAATGAGCGGACTCTATAAAGTATTCCATGATCAGTCCAATGCGTTCAAAATCATGCAGGTTGTTCCATACCTGTACCGCTTTGGTTGGGAACCAGCGGTTAGAGAAGCTGATTATAAAGCGACCGCTGGGCCTCAAGATTCGGGCGGCTTCATCGAATAATATCGATGGCTGTGTGATGTATTCGATAGAGAGGCTGCATATCACAGTGTCAAAGCTGGCATCATCGAAAGGCAAGCGTTGATCCTGGTTGATGTCATGGATGACGATCTCGTCAAGTACAGGGTTGGCTTCGAGTTCTGCTTTATTTAATCCCAGTCCTGTCAGTTTTTTTATATCGAGGCTTTCATCAATATGAGAGTTGATGCTCGACATCAGGTCCAGCACCTCATCACCCTCAGGGATGAGCTCTCTATATACAGATTTGAGTTGCGCCTGGGCAGCTGTATCCAGGTGATTGATGTGGCGAGGCCGGGAATAGAACTCACTGTCGATAGTGTTATCGGCACGCGAAAACGGGTCATCACTGAAAAAATCAGTCGCCCTGTCTTCATAGCGTAGTTGCATTCCTGGACCGGTCATGAAATCAGGAATTTGTCTTGCTGGTAGAGTCCGTGCTTCCAGGGGTAAGCCTGCCAAAGGTAAATAGAGCCTTTCCAGGGTCACGCTGGTATTGTAGTTGCATAATGCATGGCTGGTATTTACCAGTATTTCTTCGTACATGAGTCCGACTATACGAATCGGTATCATCGCATTGTTTGTTCTTAACCTGTCCGAGTTGAACAGGGTCGCCGGGTAGAAGCGACCGATGCGTGGCTCGATATCTATATTATGACCGGGGTGCCTGATGAAGTCCTCCATCGCGACCGATATAGTCTGCACCTTCTCGTCGTCATTAAATAACTTACCCTTGATGTAATCAAAGGTTCTGGCTTCAGTGCCGCTACCGGCTTTGTTTATTTCATGATAATAGCTTTTTAAATCATGCCCTATCACAGCAGGCAGTCCATCTATGACTGCTGCCAGGTTCTCTTCCTGTAAGTAGAGGTAGTCTATATGGTTTCCGTAATCACTCTCATAGTTAACAGACAAGCGGTAATAGAAGCCATCATTATGTTTGTCGTCAGTTGATGATGTCATCTGATCAGTAATCCTCATCCATCAGCCTGTTGATGCTATTGGGGTAGCATTAACTTGCCGGGGAAAGGCGAGAAGTAATACTGCTCAGTGATATATTCATTTTCATGGCGGTTGAAATGATGTTGTAGCAAGCTAAGAGGCGTGATTCGTGTTACCCGGTTTTCTCTATAAGTTTCGAACCATTCCAGCAGCTCGATCTTGTCTTTTTTATTGAGGTGGTCTTTCAGATAACCCAGTATATGCATCATCACATTGACATGGTGACCCTGAGAAGGGATCTTTGACATCGCCTGCATGAATAGCTGAAAATATTCCTGTCTTACTTGCATGAAATTATTCTTGTTTACGCTGGCTGCGATGCGGCCCAGCTGACGGTAGGCAGTGTTATCTTTAGCCATCAGTATCAGCTTATAATTTTTATGGAAGTCTCTGAATGCCTGCAGCGGGTTCACTGCGCTATCGATCTGGCGCCAGCGATAATGTGCATATACGCGTTCGAGAAAGTTCTCGCGTATACCCTTGTCATTGAGACGGCCTTCATCTTCGGTTGGTACCTCGGGGAACCTGTCTTTGAATGCCTGGGCAAATATACCGATACCGTTGCGTTTTCTCATGCCTGTCTTATCATTCTTCACCGCAACGTTAAACACACCGCAGCTGGGGGAGTCTTTTTTGAAGATATAGCCATCCAGCGGCGGCAGGGCATCGAGTTTGCGTTCTGAGTACTCACGCATTTCATTGGTGATGTCTTTTTCTGGATTTTTTGAGAACACCAGTCTTACCTCGCCATCAAAATCACGAAGCTGTATAACAGGTCGCGGTATGCCAAGACCCATCTCGACCTCGGGGCAGATAGTGTGCAGATCGAAAAACTCCGAGCATTCATTATTAACAAAAGGATTGGCGATAAAGCAGCCATCGAAACGAACGGGTTGTTTGGCCAGGCATGCGCTAACGCCTATCTGTGGTTTGTCCTTCATCATATTCGTTAAATCTGTCATCGTTTTGTACCCTGATTGAAAAGTTGTACATCAATTATACAAAAAATCCTGTAATGTACAAGTAAATTGTTGTACAATGTGTATAACAATTTAGGAATGACACTAAATATGAACCATTATCCGATTAGAGCAATATCTGAATTAACTGGTGTGCCGACCACCACATTACGTGCCTGGGAACGCCGCTACGGCCTGTTAAAACCCAGTCGTACGGCCAAGGGTCATCGTCTATATAGTGGCGAAGATATTGATTTGATTAAAGAAATAGTAAAACTTCTTAAGTCGAATCATACTATCAGCGAAGCCATCAGGATTATAAAAAATCCGGAGTTGAGCGCCATAGCGAGCTCTGAAGTCGAGGGCCACTGGGCTGTCTACCAGCAACGCATGCTGAAATCGATCGAGAGCTTCAATGAACAAAACCTGGACAGCACGTATAACGAAGCATTATCCATATATCCTGTCGACATGGTTACCCAGGAGGTCATTATTCCGGTTTTACACCAGCTCGGAGAGCGCTGGCAAGACAGGGAGGCCGGTATCGCAGAAGAGCACTTCTTCTCTGCTTTCCTGAGAAATAAGCTCGGTGCACGTCTGCACCATGAATCACATCGCAGCCGCGGCAACAAGATACTGGTTTCATGCCTGCCTGGAGAATTCCATGAATTAGGAATCCTGCTGTTCTGTATTGCAGCTATCGGACATGGTTACCAGATCCTCTACCTGGGAACTAACCTGCCGCCTTCGCAGCTGTCGAAAGTGGTAGAGCGAACCGATGTCTCCGCGGTTTTACTATCAGGCACCAAAACCGAATTATGGCAGGAAGATGTCGAGGTAGAACTGAAGAAGAACATCAAGTCGATGAAAATCCCGTTCATGTTTGGAGGCGAGTTGTCAGAAGCGCATAGAGAGAAACTCGAATCACTGGGCGCTTATGTTCTGGGTTCTGATCACGTCAAGGCGATCGAGAACATGGAATCGATCATACCCGCGTTCTCCAGGAAGTAGTCACTGCCATGACAGTCTCAATATTATGGTTCAGGCGTGACCTGCGTATACATGACAATGCGGCTCTTCAGTGGGTGTGTGACAACAGTACTCAGGTTATTCCGATCTATATCCATTCGCTGCAAGAAGAGAAGCCCTGGCAGCCGGGTGCGGCATCTCGCTGGTGGTTGCATAACAGCCTGTTAGCCCTGGAAAAGAAACTTGCAGATCATGGCTTGAGGCTAAAATATTTCTGCGGTGAAAGTGAGACGGTGATCTCAAAGATCATCGAAGAGACCAATGCCAGCAGCCTTGTTTATAACCGTCTATACGAGCCACATCTGCATAAGCGTGATCTCAGCATCGAGAAAAAACTGCAGAAAATAATTGAAGTGCTGCCTTTTGAAAACAGCCTGTTTTTTGCACCGGGTTCGATACTGAACAATCAACAGTTGCCTTACCGGGTTTTTACACCGTTCTACAAAAAGATCCGGCCATTACTGACACCGGGTCACGTCGAGCATGATTCTGCATCGCTTGCTTCAGGGTTAAAATCACTGAAGGATGTAGCAGTGAGTTCAGCGCAATCTCTCATCTCACTGAATCTGCTCGATGAGCCTAACTGGCATGAGAAATTACATTCACACTGGCGTCCGGGTGAAGACCATGCTTTTGAGTTACTCGATGCTTTCATCGATGATGCGATCTCGCATTATGATGTAGAACGTGACATTCCTTCCATCGAAGCCACATCGCGGTTATCACCTTATCTGCATTTCGGTGAGATCACGGCACAACAGATCTGTCACAGTATCTGGCCATTGCTGGAAGGGCAGCGAGATTCAAAAACAGCACAGTCCGCCGAAGTCTTCCTGAAACAGCTGGTGTGGCGAGAATTTGCCCATAACGTGTTATGGCATTTTCCTGAAACGGCTACTGAGCCGATGGATAAACGCTATAAAAAATCATTCTGGCGGAGCAGTAAAAGAGACTATCATGCCTGGACCAAAGGCGAGACCGGCATACCTATTATCGATGCCGGTATGAAGCAGCTCTGGGAGACAGGCTGGATGCATAATCGTGTACGCATGATCGTGAGTTCATTCCTGACGAAAAATCTTGGCCTCAACTGGTTACAGGGCGCCAACTGGTTCTGGGATACGCTGGTCGATGCAGATTTGGCAAACAATAGCCTGGGCTGGCAATGGGTGGCGGGATGTGGCGTCGATGCCGCACCATATTATCGAGTGTTTAATCCAAATACACAGACTAAACGTTTTGATAGCAACTTCATATATATCAATACCTGGCTGCCTGAACATAACGAGCTGGATTACCCGCAACCGATGATCGACCTGGCCAGTAGTCGTGATCAGGCATTAGATAGATACAAACAGAATATAAGTTCTTAGGAGAAAAACTATGAAAGCACTTTTACTTATCGCACATGGCAGTAGACGACAACAGTCTAATGAAGAGGTCATGTTACTTGCGGACAGGCTCAAGCAGAACTGCTCAGAGCAGTACGGTATCGTCCATGCAGGATTTCTCGAGCTGGCTGATACCCTGATTCCTGACGGCATCAAGCAATGCGTCGATGATGGTGCAACCGAGATCATCGTGTTGCCCTATTTTCTTAACTCGGGAACTCATGTAGTAAATGATATTCCAAGCATCGTGGAACAGACCCGGCCGCATTATCCAGGTATCGAGATCAAGGTGGCGAAACATCTTGGCGCATCAGACCTGATGATGGATCTGCTCATCTCATCGGCTAATGCAACCAGTTAACAATCAGGCAATACACTAGAGTACGAGGTACATAATGAACGGAATTGATCCATATGCGTATATGCAGCAGGTCGCGATCAAAATGGATGAGATCACGTCGAGGGACGAGATAGAGACAGTTCTCGATGAGCTGGAGTATCTGTTCGAGGTGATCCCGCCCGAGATGCAGGACAATGCTGAGAAACTGATCAGCCTGTTGCGTAAAAAACTGGCCGATGCTGCATAATAGTGATGCCTGATAATCTGTATCTGGAGACAGGGGAAGTCAAGGCGTATGCGATACGCCGAGTCAATCCGTTCCTGGGTGTTTTGCAGGTGATAGAAACGCAAGGCGGAAGAGCGGTGAGCAGTAATGGCGTGGTATGGGAGATTGAGCTCCGTACCGAACGATCTGGTATGTGGGGTAGTCTCAATCAGCATATCAAGGAGGCGGTGTATTATCGTTTTGGTCTCTGGTCAGCGAACGAGGGCCTGGTCAATCGGCCGTTGGCACCGCATCTGGACAGGGATCCATTGATCGCCCAGTGCGACATCCTGATAAAGTGTATAGAAGAGCGTCTGCAACACATACCTTTCAAACTGATCGATAATCGTGAGTTATGGCTTTTTGATAAAGATAAGCATCAACCGCTTGCACTATTGGCCTCGCAAAAGCATGGCGATAAAGCGTTGTCGCCGGAACCGAAGTACTGGAAATCATGCCTGGGTGCTAACGGTGTCGCCAGCCAGTACCGTTACCCGCGAGCTACACAGCTGGAAAACCTGGTAGAACGCAAGGCCAGTACCAACATCACGAAATACTGGATAAGCCGTGAAGCTGATGGCAGCGGTACCCTGGAACACAGTGGAGAGATTGTGTCGGAAAATGACTTGCCCGGTTTTCTGCTCAGCGAAAGCTGGCCAGATGATGAATCGCTTTCCCTGGTGAATGATTACATAGCCTGGATAGCGCCATCGCTATTATCGCTACAAAACCTTGCGGCAGCACAACGGCAACGCCTGGAAAGCAATCTCAATGTACAGGCTGTTTCGATTGAGCATCACTGGCACCTGTATCCTGATATTGTCGATGAGAAAAAACTAAAGGCGGCAAGAGTGCAATGCCGCATGCAGCAGGCATGATATTTCTCAAATTATTTTCATCGCTCAGCACTTTTATTGATAACTATCAATTGCTGGCTATGCCGTTCAGAAAATATTTAACAATATCATCGAAATAATTGAAAAATCTGATAATTATCATAGTCATTTATGTTCTGAATTTATAGTATGTTCATGCGGTAAAAATTTTTCTTAAACGAATATTCAGGAGTATTCTGATGATATTAGATATGATGACATACTCAATAATGACAGTCGTAGTTGCATTATCATTTGTCGTAATTATGCTGGCTTCATTTCCGAATCAACCGGTGGATCAGAAGTGTAATTCTGTAGCTCATGACTGATCACCATTTCCCTGGTAAAGAACAGACGTTCTCGATCCTTCAGTAAATACCCGGTTTGTAATGAACAATGTGATCACAGCACGAATGAACCCTCATCAGGAATATTCATGTGCTAAATCGTGCTGAGACTACATGGTATGAGGCATAACTCACCGAGTTATGCCTCTTTTTTTCACTATCGTTTCAGAACCTGCTGCTAGGCCATCCTTTTCAAATATCGCCGTGTTTGCAACTCAGCTTTGATCAATTTTACATCTGTCTCTTTTTCAACCGGTTGTATAAGCTTTCGAAAGTGAGGTCCTTTTTTGAAAGCCTGTGTCGACTGATGCATCATGCTTGAAACATGATTCAGGTAGCCGTACCTGGCTTCAGTATTTAAATTTTTATTGTCTGCCTGTTCCGCAAGTAAGGCTGTGCTATACAATGAAAGTGTTAGTAATATGATCGTTGGTTTCATAATGACTTCCCCTGGTTTTTGATGACGTCTACTTAGTTTGCATTTACATGGTTTTTATCTTCTCTGGTTTTTCTGCAGTTTGTTAATGTAAAGTTTCAGTTTTATCAGTTATGCCGGTGTGTTCTCTGTCACCTGTGATTCGGCCTGCATCTCTAGCAGCTCTTCTTCTACACCCGCTGCACGAGTCAGTTCTGCTACGTTATGTTTGGTGAAGAAACCATTGAAATCACCGAAGCGTTGCACGTATTCGACGATCAGCGATGAGTGTTCTGAAGCACTGGAGAATATCTGTTTCAGGCCGTCATCTTTAGAGCCGATGACATCGAGCAGAAAATCACGGCCCTGGGAAGCGATCTGTTTGACGACGAAGTCGATATTTTCCATTCCATGACGGTCACCATCACATACTGCAAGAGCGATGTGATGCAATCGAGGGCCATAGTTACGCACAAAGGTCTCTGTCGGTGATGGCAGTTTCTCCAGGTGGTTGACAAAGTAGGGTGTATTGTTGGCGGTGAAAACTTTCGCCGGACTGAACATCTCGCTAGAGTAGTGTGTACTCTTGGTTACGTTTGTCGAAGAGTTCTGGTTCTGGATGTCGTAAGAACCCCAGTAGTAGTAACTGGATAGTGACAGCCACTCGAGCAGGGCGACTTCTCGGTTCTGGCTGTAGACACGCGTAGCCAGGTGGTCGATCGGCATGATCAGGTCATTGATCTCCAGCTCTTCCTGTTTGGCTTTCGCCGACAGGTATACATCCTGAACATCATTGCGAATAGCGCTAACTCCCAGAGCATAGGTGCGGATCTGGTCTACCGGCCGTTCCATATATGCCACGATGTTGTGTGTGTAAGGAGAAGGTTTGCTGACAGCGATATTGCCCGGTAATTGCAGTTTGCGAATCTGATCCTGGGAGAAGAAACGAAACTCACGGGCTTTCTGGCATTCAACGACATCATGCAGGTTGGTCACGCGAAGAACTTCACCCATGTAACGGCTGTTCGGTTTACGCATGCCGATCGGGTAGACTTCATTGAGGCTGCGGAAGATCCCCTTGATGGTGGGATCCTTGACCTCGCGCAACAGGATATCCGGTGAATTCATATCGACACGCAGAATATGTGTCCAGTGGTCTTCGCTCTCCAGGGTTACCAGGTAGTGATATGGCGTCATCAGTGCAAGTTCACCGATGTAGCGTATCGAGTGTCCGGGATCGACGGTGATCATGATGGCATCAATCTCGTGTACCATATCGGTTAGCCCGCTGGTATCGCGTTCTTCGAGTAGTCGTACCAGGTACTCTTCAAAAAAGTTCGAATTTGTTTTGTCTCCCTGGCGGGCGAAAGATAAAGAGTTGGTCATTTTTTAGTTTTATTTCTCGGTCGATAAATAATTGTCTTTGATATGTTGAAGCAATTACCACGCCAGATTTATGCTTTTCTATCAAATCATAATAAAGCCTTAATCTAACAGGACTTATGAAAAATTCTCAGCGAGGTATATCAACTGTCAAATTTTGAATTTGCACCATTATCTATCAGTCGCTACTGAAGAAGTGTCTATATTGGTGCAGCTCTAATTTACTGTTACTTCTGGAATGCTGATGACACGCATGTAGAGGGCTTTTGAGAGATACACTATCTTGGCACGTACCTTGCTTTTATAAATTTATTGATAACAATAATCGACTTTACTAAGGCTATTTCGACAGCCTGAAATACGACAATGGCGTCTTAAAGATATGACCATCAGCTGGGAAAACTATTCAAGCACGGACAGTTTTGATGAACTGATTACACCTGGCGGCAGAGCCAGACCAGGTTCCGGAAAAATCGTGCAATACATGCGGCGCTTGAGTGATGAAGACCTGCGTGAACGTCGCGATGCTGCAGAACTGGCTATGCGCGTCATGGGTATCACATTCACCGTATATAACGAAGAAGGCGAGGGTGGTATCGACCGTGTCTGGCCATTCGATATCATTCCTCGTATCATACCGGCACGCGAATGGAGCCAGACAGATGCAGGTTTGAAACAACGCGTACAGGCGCTCAATATGTTTATCGGTGATCTATACGGTAAACAGCAGATCATAAAAGACGGCATCTTCCCGAAAGAAGTGCTGGCGCAATCGGTTAACTTCCGCGAGCAGTGCATGGGAATCAAGCCGATACACGGCGTATGGGCGCATATCTGTGGTAGTGACCTGGTGCGCGATGATAAGGGCACGATGTATGTACTGGAAGATAATCTCAGGGTGCCATCCGGCGTATCATACATGCTGGAGAACCGCCTGGTGATGAAACGTGTTTTCCCGGAGTTGTTCGAAGACTGCAGTATCCTGCCGATCGATGGATATTCCACCCGGCTATTCGATATGCTTGCCTCCTTATCACCGCGACCGGCTGATTTTCCTACCATCGTCGTGCTCACCCCGGGAATATATAACTCGGCGTATTTCGAACACTCCTACCTCGCACAACAGATGGGTGTAGAACTTGTCAGCGGCAGCGATCTGTTCGTCGGTGAAGATGACTGTGTCTATATGCGTACCATCAATGGTCGAGAGCGGGTCGACGTAATCTACCGTCGTGTCGATGACCTGTTTATGGACCCAGAAGTCTTTAATCCTGACTCGAAACTGGGCGTGCCAGGTATCATGCGCGCCTGGAGCAAGGGAAATGTCGCGATCGCCAATGCACCAGGTGCCGGCGTTGCCGATGACAAGGTCGTGTATGCCTATGTGCCGGAGATGATCCGTTACTACCTTGATCAGGATCCGATACTTCCTAATGTCCCAACATATCTCTGTATGGACGACAAACAACGTGAGTATGTCATTTCTAATATAGAGAATATGGTGGTGAAGCCGGCAAATGAATCTGGTGGTTATGGCATGATGGTTGGCCCTGCGGCCACTAAGAAAACACATAAAGAGTTTGTCGGGCTTATCAAGAAAGATCCGCGTAACTATATCGCGCAACCGACATTGTCCCTTTCTACTGTTCCCACTTTTTGTGACGGTAATGTCGAACCCCGGCACGTCGATCTGAGACCATTCATACTTTCCGGAGAGGGTCAGCATGTGACGCGCGGTGGCCTGACCCGGGTGGCATTGAAGAAAGGTTCCCTGGTCGTTAACTCTTCCCAGGGTGGCGGCAGTAAGGATACCTGGATCGTAGAAAGCGGAGGTAAGTGATCATGCTGTTATCAAGCGTTGCTGAACGTGTATACTGGTTTGCTCGTTATGTCGAGCGTGTGGAGAACACGGCACGGATCCTGCTGGTGAACAACAACCTGCTGCTGGATATGCCGCGTAACTCGACCCTTGGCTGGGAGCCGATCATCTCTATCACCGGGATACCGGATAAATTCTTCGAAAACCATAAAGAAGCGACCGAGCGCAATGTGATGAGCTTCATCATCATGGATGCAAAAAATCCGAGCTGCATGCTCAGCTCTATCACCCATGCGCGAGAGAATCTGCGTACTTCGAGAGCGATCTTTCCACGTGCGGTCTGGGAGACGCTGAATGATCTGTATAACTATGCCAGGGAGAACAAGTCAGCTGTTCTGACCAGGCGCAGCCGTTATGATTTCTTACGTCACGTGATCGATTCATGTCACCTGATTTCAGGTACATTGTCCGCCTCCATGAGTCACGACCAGATATACGAGTTTGTTCGCATGGGTCGAAATATCGAACGTGCAGATATGACCAGCCGTGTCATCGATGTGCGTGCAGAAAATCTGTTGCCAAAGAATGATGAGGAGCTAAAACCGTTCGATGACATACAGTGGAAGAGTGTGCTCGACTCTCTGGCTGGTTATCAGATGTACAGGCGTTATGTACATGTGCGTGTTCGTGGTGTCGAAGTGCTACGTTACCTGTTACAGGATAAGTACTTTCCCCGTGCTATCAATCATTGCCTCAACCAGGTGGAGCTATGCCTGCGTAACTTGCCATTGAATGAAGCACCGCAGTATGCACTGGTTAAGGCGCAACGTATGGTGAGAAACGCCAGGGTAGAAAAAATAGTCAATGACAGCCTTAATGATTATATCAATCAGCTGCAGCTCGCATTTATCGATATCAATGCGGAACTGACGTCATCATATTTTGAAGGCAGGGAGGTTTCAACTGCAATCTATTATGGTGAGCCGGCAGTGAAAGAAACGGCATAGTTAGTTCAGCTCTTATTTTAGTCTGTCGTGTGTTCTCAAGGCCCGCACCGCAACGATGCATACAGGACGCCTATTGCACTTTTTCGGCAATCAGTTGCCGGTGAATAGTTTGTATATGCCTTTTCTTATACGGCAGCAATCAGCTAGAACTAAAATTAGAAGTATCAAGCAAATTATTGTAATTATTGATATTAATGTGAGATTATCGAAAATCACGCAGCTACTCTCCAGGTGTTTATGAGTAATCGTTTGTTTATCCTGTAAATATTGTGCAAGATGCCTGCCAATATGAAATGGTCGATCATCAAGAAAAAGTTACGCTATAGAGGTTTCTTCAAACTGACTGAAGTCGAGTTGCAGCATGACCTGTTCGCCGGTGGTCAAAGTCCCGTTCTCGTCAGGGAGATAATAGACAGAGGGCATGCTGTTGCAGTGTTGCCTTATGACCCGGTTCGAGATGAGGTGGTACTGATAGAGCAGTTCAGGATAGGTGCCGGTGAAGATAGCGCAGGCCCGTGGCTCATCGAAGTTATCGCCGGTTACCAGGAGCCCGGCGAATCGGCAGAAGACGTCGTGCACCGTGAAGCATTAGAAGAAGCGGGCTGTATATTGAGTGATGTCGAGCTGATGCACAAATGTTATTCCAGCCCGGGCGGATCAAACGAACAGGTGTCTTTATTTTTTGCCCGTACCGATAGTTCAGATGTCGGTGGTATTCATGGCCTGGATGAAGAAGGCGAAGACATCAGGGTTCATGTCGTTCCCAGCCAGCAGGCTTTTGACTGGCTGGATAGCGGACGGATCGACTCGGCCATGCCCATCATCGCCATGCAGTGGTTCAGGCTAAACCGTGAGCGTATTCGAAAAGAGTGGCTGTAAGCCTCATTTTCAGTAGCTTCAAATCATTGTCATCAAGCGATTGTCTCAGTTAAGAGACAAACCCTAAATGTACAGCATACATCGCAATCATAGCTAAGCAGAATTAATATATTGTTTTTTTGTATCATTGTTTTATAGTTTCGTGATAAATGATAAAAATTCTAAGTTTTAAAATACTTCATGGCGAAGATAGGCTAAGAAATAATTAAAAAATAGAGCTGTTATGACAGGAAATGGTTGACATGCATCATTAATAAGCCTTATAACTCAGGTACTATCCGGTTTAGAAAACTGGTTTTTATCCAGTTATTCACAGGAACATTGATGATTCTGTGATGTTTTTCAATTAACGTTCCGTGGAGGATAACAAATGAAAATATTACTGACTGCGGCAGCCGCAGCGATTTTGCTTGCTTCTACATCGGCAAGTGCCTGGTGGAATGACAATAATAGTAGTAGCAACAACAACTGGAACAACAACAACCGCTGGAATAATGATGGCTATGGCTCAGGTTACGGTGATGGTTCTGGTGATGTGGATGGCGATGTCGATGGCAGCTTCAACTTTAATATGAGTGGTAATGCACGCGGCAGCGGTCGTGGTGATGCTCGTAATCAGCATTACGGTAACGGTTATAACAACTGGGACAATCGTTGGGATAACAATAGTAGTTATTATAATAATAATGGTTATTATAACCGTCCCTACTATGGTCCTGGCCCTGGATATTATGCGCCGCCACCAGCTGCGCCGGCCGCACCTGCAGCTCGATAAACATCGTTGAGATCATAGACAAGCAGGTTGAAGCTTCAGCCTGCTTTCTTGATCTGCATTGATGCGCGCATCAGAACAGTGGGAAGCAGGAGCGATTAGTGAGAAAACCAGTAGCTATCGATTTACATGAACAACATATAGGCATCATTCAGACACTGGTGCAGGAGTTCGAGCAGCATCGTCTGCCAAGGTTGTTCAGGATCAAAGACAAACTTGATAGGGGGGAACCTATCAATGACGTTGATTTTGAATATCTATGTAAGGAGCTTAAGGATGCAGGTCTCGCCATGCACCTGATAGTCAACTATCCTGAATTACAGGACTTCTGTCTATCGATGTCGCATTTATATAAAGATATCTGCGATGAGGCACTGGATAATGAGCAGCGCTGATGTCGCAATCGATGGTTAATACTCTTCTTCCATGGCGACTTTAGCCTGTCTTTACCCTTAACCCTAGCCCTGTTCAAGTATCCAGCGGATAGCGCGGTGTGTCAGCTCGTGAGCTGAGGACAGGTTAAGTTTCTTCTTGATATGGGCCTGATGGGTCTCAATCGTCTTGATACTCAAGTTCAGCTGTTCCGCCATTTTACTGGTGGCAAATCCCTGGCCGATCATCTCGAATACCTGCAGCTCACGGTTGGATAAGGCCTCTATATCTCGCTTGTCTTCACTGCTGCTTACCATGTTGTTCAATATGCGTTCGGTCATATGCTCACTCAGGTAGACTTTTCCACTGAGTACCTGTCGAATGGCCTGAATTATCTTGTCCTGTGCCTCCTGCTTGTTGATATAGCCCCTGGCACCGGCAGTCAGTACACGCTCTGCATAAAGTGACTCTTCGTGCATCGAGGCCACCAGCATCAGCATGTCGCTGTCCCTGGCTTTGATATGTTCAATCAGGTCGAGACCGCTGCCTGATGCAAGTGACAGATCGATAATAGCCAGGTCTGGCGAGATAGACTCGATCAGTTTGAGTGCTGTTGCCATGTCGGATGCTTCACCGCAGACTTTAAGGTCGGGTGTGTCTGCGATCAGCTGTGCGAAACCGGCTCTTACCAGCGGGTGGTCGTCGACGATCATTATATGTGCCATCAGTCGACCACCTCCGGCTGGCTGAGAGGGAACCGGCAGCTGACTTTTGTGCCGCGTTCACCGGCCGGGTTGATGGCTATCTCTCCGTCGAACAGGCCACAGCGGTGCTTCATGATATTTAATCCGAGGCCCGCCGCACCGGCGATATCAGCTGGTATACCGATGCCGTTATCGATTATCTCCAGCAAGCCATGATCGTCTTCTACCCGCAGTGAAACATTAATCTGGCTGGCATCAGCATGTTTGACGGCATTGTTCAGTGACTCCTGTACGATACGGTAGAGATGGGTGGCGGTAGCATCGTCGAATAAAAGTACGACATCATCGATCTGCAGTTTTATCGGTATCTGGCTCTGCTGCTGTATGGTTTCTGTTATCTCCTGGAGTGATATCATGAAACCATCCGCATAGATCTGAATCGGCATCATGCCACGAGACAATGCTCGAACCTGGGTCATGGCTTCATTCAGCCCGTTTGCCAGCTGGCTGGCCAGTTCATGTTCCGGTTTGGTTGCCTTGTTCAGCAGGCTCTGTGCGAGCATGCTAAGTCCTGTGAGTTGCTGACCGAGACCGTCATGCAGCTCTTCTCCGATACGTTGCTGTTCTCGTGCCGGTATGGCGAGCACTTCGCGCTGCAGTTTCTGCTGGGTGCTGAGATCCATGATCAGGCCGGCAAAGAGGTGGGTGTGCGCCAGGGATATCTCTCCTAAAGACAGGTACATCGGGAACTGGCTGCCATCTTTTCGCTGACCTATCAGTTGCCGACCGGTACCGATGATGTTTTTGATACCGGTGTTCAGGTATTTGGTGATATAACTGTCGTGCTTTTCACGGTGCGGTGAAGGCATCAGTTGATTTATATTATGTCCCAGCAGTTCTTTCGAGGTGTATCCGAAAAGTGCTTCAGCAGCAGGGTTCATGAACTGGATGATGCCGTTTATATCGATAAGGAATATCGCTTCATGTGCAGTTTTTGCCAGCGTATGAAATGTTTCAGCCTGCTGTTCTACCTTGCGTAGCAACGGTCGCGTGATGCGAAAGTAGATGGCGCTCGCCAGTATGGTTATGATCAGAGCCAGCGTCAATGCAATAGCGGACGAACGCATGATCTGATTATCCAGCTGCTTCAGGTCAAAGGTTCCCGATGACTCGACACTGGCTGTTTCTATGAGCCCGAAATGTAAGGAAAACATCGAAATGCCGAAAACGAGCGTTGTTGCAGTGAATGTAATCGTAGCGAGCAGTATGAATGTGTATGTCGTTTTCACGTTTTGTTAACAATCTGGTGATATAGTCGCAATGTTATTCGATGAACGCCTTATGCGGGTATCAGGTAATCCCCGATAGTCTACCTGCAATTTACAGGCCATGCTAACGGCGAATGTCATCGCCAGGCTGAAATGAGAGGAAAATGTAATGCGGTTACAGAAAACAGTGTCTAGTGAAGCAGTTAACCCCGCAGCAAACGGTACGGCTGATACCGAGGGTGTGGGGTATGCCCAACCCTCACTCGAAGTTTTATCCTGCAAGAGCTGTAATGCCAGTGGTAACTGTCTCGTCGAACAGATGACCATACGCAATGGCCACTCATACCAGCTGATGAAAAACAGGAAAGTCTATCTTCGTGGTGAACATATGTACCGTGCGGAGGATGAAGCTGATGCGTTGTACGTCGTCAGCAGCGGCTCGGTAAAATCTTATGTCATCATGGAGGATGGTGAGGAGCAGGTATTGAACTTTTACCACACTGGTGATGTTGTTGGTCTGGATGGTATGGGTGCAGATTCCTATATATCATCGGCCATTTCGCTGGAGACGAGCACGATCTGCAAGTTGCCGCTTAGCAACCTGCCGGAAGCAGGCCTTGGCAGAGGGTTTCTTCACCTGGTCTCAGACCGCCTGATACGTGACCATAACCTCATGCTGATGCTAGCGAGAAAAGATGCTGACGGCCGTATGGCCAGTTTCCTGGTTAATATCTCAAAGCACTTCAAAAAGCTTGGCCAGTCTGCCGATGTATTTGAGCTTACTATGACGCGCCAGGATATTGCGAACTACCTGGGCCTCGCCATAGAAACAGTGAGTCGGACATTAAGGCGGTTTCAGGACAGCGGCATGCTGGTAGTCACTCGGCGTAAGATCCAGATCTATGACTTTGACTGTCTGCTGGAGATAGCGGGAACCCAGGTGTCACGATGAAAACTCGAAGATGGTGTAACAACGGGATCGTTCAATATCGCGTCCGATTTTTTCAAGACATAGGTCAAGAACAGCGTCTTCATGTCTTGCCTTGTTAGTACACAGATTTTATATTCGTAGCCAGAATGCTTAGCAATATCGAAGCAAGCCGAAGGCTGGAAAATAAAGTATCAAAACAGATCCAGGTTTATGCGAAAAGGATTGAATTCATTTATATCATGCAATAAAGACGGGTGGATGCAATGAGTTTCATTGCGGCAGACGTCGGTGGTACAAAAACGCGGTTGATCTATGCCGATGTCGGTGATCAGGGCAGGGTATTGTATGAGTCACGCTACGTCAGTGGTGAGTTTGATAGTTTTGAAGCATTACTGAAAGCGTTCATCGATGACAGTGGCTTGACCAACGGCCAGGCGGAGTCACTAGTCCTTGCTCTACCGGGGCTGGTCAGCGAGAGTTCTGCACGATTGACCAACTTACCCTGGGTCATCGAAAAACAGGCATTGAAAGACACTTTCGGTTTCAAAAGTGTGTCATTTATGAATGATTTCCAGGCTTCTGCTCTTGGCACTGGTCAGTTGCAGCAAAAAGATCAGATTGTTTTGAACGCAGGCATTTCAAATGCCGCTGATTTGAACGATAATGCTACTCGAGTGGCAGTAGGTGCCGGAACCGGGCTCGGTGTCGCATGGGCGCAGGATGATGCCGGTGAAGTGCGTGCTTATGATACCGAGGGTGGTCATGTCGATTTTGCCCCGGTGGACGATACCCAGATCAGGCTGTTGCAGTTTTTACGAGAGCGCCATGGCCACGTTTCTTATGAAAGGATCCTGTCCGGCGGCGGCCTGGTTTCACTCTATGAGTTTTGTGCCGGTGAGCGGGGCGATGAATTGCAGCGTGACGAGATCACTGCCAGCTGGGTAAATGAACAGTCGCTGGATAATGCGGCAGCGGACGAGGCGATGAACCTGTTCGTACAGATCTACGGATCTTTTATCGGCAACATCGCGATGTTATTTAAACCATCTGCTGGCATCTATATCACCGGCGGTATAGCTGCCAAGATGGTGCAGCGGATGCAGTCTGAAGAATTTATTCATGCTTACCTTAACAAGGGAAGGATGCGTAACCTGGTCGAGCAGGTAACAGTTTATCTGGTCACCGATGAACGAATAGGGGTGCTCGGCGCTATGTCAGAAGCAGTTAAAACACAACGGGTAAAGAGATGAGCAATACCACGAAAACACAATCAAAAAACTATCGTTATTACACCGATGCGAACACCGGCAGCGAACTGACTCGTAAAACCTTGGTCCTGGTGCTGGCCGGCGGTTCGGGGTCGAGGCTCAAGGGGCTGACCAAATGGCGTGCCAAGCCTGCCGTGCCATTTGGCGGTAAGTACCGCATCATCGATTTTGCATTATCGAATTGCGTAAATTCAGGACTGCGCCGTATCGGTGTGCTGACACAGTACAAGTCGCATTCCCTGATCAGGCACCTGCAACGTGCCTGGGGATTTATGCGTGCCGAGATTGGTGAGTTCGTCGAGGTTATCCCGGCACAGCAACGAGTCGATAGTGAGTGGTATCGCGGTACCGCCGATGCCCTGTATCAGAATATCGATATCATCCGACGTCACGAACCTGAAAATGTCATCGTGCTGGGCGGTGACCACATCTATACCATGGACTATTCGAAGATGCTGTATCAGCATGTGAGCACAGGCTCTGATCTTACTGTCGGCTGCATCGAAGTACCACGAGAAGAAGCCACTGAATTTGGCGTCATGTCGATCGATACTGATTACCGGATTACCAAGTTTACAGAGAAGCCGGCTGATCCGGACACGATCCCTGGTAAAGCGGACAAGTCACTGGCATCGATGGGTATCTATATATTTTCCACGGCCTATCTTTATGCCAGCCTGATCGCCGATGCGGAAGATAAAGAGTCCGCTCACGATTTCGGTAAAGACATTGTGCCCAAGAGTATCTCGACCTGTACGGCCCATGCCTATCCGTTCGAGGATGCTGATGGAAATGCTGCCTACTGGCGCGATGTGGGTACCATCGATTCATACTGGAAGGCCAACATAGAGCTGTGTGATGTAGAACCGGAGCTCAACCTGTATTCCCGTGACTGGCCAATCTGGACATACCAGACACAGCATCCACCAGCAAAATTCATCTTCGATGATGAGAATGTGCGTGGCCAGGCTATCGATTCACTGGTCTCAGGCGGTTGTATCCTGTCCGGTGCCAGGGTCAAACGTTCTGTCATCTTCTTCGCCACAGAGATCGAGCGCGGCACTGCCATCAAGGATAGTGTTATTCTGCCAAAAGTATCTATCGGTAAAAACTGCCGTATAAACCGTGCGATAATAGACAAGGCATGCAGAATAGAAGATGGTACGATAATCGGCGAAGATATCGAAGAAGACAGGAAGCGTTTTCATGTGACCGAGAGCGGTATCGTCCTGGTCACGCCCGAGATGCTCGATCAGCACCTCTATGTCGTCGATAAAGAGATGTTGAAAGAATCTGCCTAGATGTTTTTCAAATGTAACCGAATACGGATCTTAAGATGAGTAAGGCTCTAAATTTTGTATTGTGCTGGCACATGCACCAGCCCTGGTACCAGGAGGGGATCGATGGTGATTACAGATTGCCATGGGTTTACCTGCATGCGATAAAAGATTACGAAGACATGGTGATGCATCTCGAAGCACATCCGAAGATGCATGTCGTAGTGAATTTTGCCCCGGTTCTGCTAGAGCAGCTCGATGACTATGCGCAGCAGCTGAAAGGCTGGCTGGATGATGGCAAGGTCATGAAAGACCCCATGCTCAACCTGTTATCAGGTGCTACCGCTGTTCCTAAAGCGCCAGATGAACGCTACCAGCTTTTATGTGACTGCCAGCGAGCGAACGCAGAGAAGATGATCGACCCTTACCCGGCTTTCAAAAATCTGCTGAAGCCATTCAAGTTCATGTTTCCTGATGGTGAATGTGGTATTCAGGATACCGTTTGCATGCAGTACCTGAATTCACAGTATTTCATCGATGTACTGGTGTGGTATCACATCGCCTGGCTCGGTCATGCCCTGAAGCAGACCGAAACTTCGCAGATGCTGATCAAGAAGGCTCAGCTTTTCGATAAAGAGGATCGCCGGGCACTGCTGGAACTAATGTATGACTGTATCTCCGGTCTCATTCCCCGTTACCGCAAACTGGCTGAAGACGGTCAGATAGAGATATCCATGACACCTTACGGGCATCCTATCATACCGCTGTTAAACGATATGGAGAACATGCGTTGTGCGCAGCCAGATGACCCGGCACCTTCATATGATGCTTATCCTGGTGGTGAAGAGCGTTCGCGCTGGCATATCCAGCGTGGCATAGACTGTTTTCAACATTATTTTGGTATGCGGCCAAAAGGTATCTGGCTGTCTGAAGGCGCGATCTCGGAAGATGCTATATCAATGATCGAAGAGTTCGATTTTAAATGGACTGCTTCCGGTGAAGGCGTATGGCGTAATAGTATGAACCTTGCTACACATGACCTGGAAAAAGTGCATAGCAAGCGGGCGTTGTTCCACCCCTATGTATTGAACGAGCATGAAGCGAAACTGTACTTTCGTGATGATGGCCTGTCAGACATGGTCGGTTTCGAGTACAGTAAGATGAATTCAGTAGATGCCGCCAATGACCTGGTGCATAACCTGGAAAACATCGCAGATTTCCTCGGTAACAGTGCAGGCCGGCACGTGGTACCAGTCATCCTCGATGGTGAAAATGCCTGGGAATATTATCCGCACAATGGCTATTATTTCTTAAACCATCTCTATCAGCGTTTATCTGGTCACAAACTGGTGAAGGCTACTACTTTTTCAAAACTGAATAAGAAGGTCAAAACGCATCAGTTAGAAAAGCTTTGTGCCGGCAGTTGGGTATATGGTTCATTTTCTACCTGGATAGGTGAGGTCGATAAAAACCGTGCATGGGACCGGCTGGTTGAAGCAAAGATGGCATACGATGACACCATGGCGGCCGGCGTGCTGGATGATGCAGAAGTCGAGATTGCAACGCGTCAGCTGGCCGTGTGTGAGGGCTCCGACTGGTTCTGGTGGTTCGGTGAAAAGAATTCATCGGAAAGTGTGAATGACTTTGATCAGCTTTTTCGCGCGCAACTGAAAAACCTCTATAAACTGCTCAAACTCGATGCACCTGCTAACCTGGAGGAAGCGCTCTCCTTGGGTGGTGGCAATGCTGAAAATGCCGGCACCATGGTAAGAAACATCGGATAATTAATGGCTTCACCAGATCTTCAGAAAAGACGTGCAGGGGTCTTGCTGCATCCGACATCATTGCCCTCGGGTGAACTGGACGGTGACGTCGATCGCTGGCTGCAGATGATGGCAGATACCGGCTTCAGCGTCTGGCAGGTATTGCCCCTGGGCGAGCCGCATGACGGCTTATCACCTTATCAGTGCACCTCTGCCTTTGCATTCAACCCATTATTGTTGTCTGACATTCGAGCCATTGAAGAGAGTGAAAAAGGCTACCATGACTTCTGTGAGAAGCAACAATACTGGCTGGATGACTACGCCTTGTTCAAAGTGCTAAAACAGAAGTTTGAAGATAAATCCTGGGTCGATTGGCCTGAACTCTGGAGAAAACGAGATGGCAATACACTACAGAAATCATGTGAAGAACATGCAGATGAAATAACGGCTTTAAAATGGCAGCAGTACCAGCTACATAATCGCTGGCATGAGATCAGAGACAAAGCGGCCGGCATGGATATTTTGCTGTTCGGTGATATGCCTATTTTTATCGCATATGACAGTGCTGATGTCTGGGCGCATCCGGAATGGTTCGTGCTGGATGAAGGCGGCCGAATGACGGTTGTGACCGGGGTTCCACCTGATTATTTTTCAGAAACGGGGCAACGCTGGGGCAATCCTCATTATGACTGGGACAACATGCGTGAGGATGGCTTCTCGTGGTGGAGATCAAGGATCATTCACCACCTCGAACTGTTTGATCTGGTTCGCATCGACCATTTCAGGGGCATGGTATCAGCGTGGGTGATCGATGCGGCGTGCGAAACAGCGATCGATGGTCACTGGCAGTATACGCCCGGTGATGAGTTGCTGACACTTTTTCACGAGAGCATAGAAGAGTGTGGCGGCCAGCTGCCATTCGTTGCTGAAGACCTTGGCATCATCACGCCCGAAGTTACCGAGTTGCGCAAGAAATATCATCTGCCGGGCATGTCGATACTGCAGTTTGGATTTGATGCCTTTGAAGATAATCCGCATAAACCGCATAATATAACTGAAGATACGGTCGTATACACAGGTACGCATGATAACGATACTACGAAAGGCTGGTTCAACAGCCTCGAAGAAGACATGAAAAATCACGTCTTGCGCACACTCAACCTGCCACTGGCTGATGAATTTGAGGCTGAGCATCTTAATACAGGTGAGCCGGTTGAAGGTCATAATGACATAGACAAGGCCAGTTGCTGGTATGACAATATCGATATCGCCGATGTCGTGGTCGAACGCATGATCGATAACGCCATGCACTCGCATGCGATAATCTGCATGATACCGTTACAGGATTGCCTGCACCTTGGTTCGGAAGCGAGGATGAATATGCCGGGAACCATAGATGGCAACTGGCGTTGGCAGTTTCAATGGTCACAGATCGAGCTTGCTCACGATAGTGCACGGATGAAAAAGATGCGACTGCGAAATGAGCATACACAGAGGTTCATCGAGCCAGTCAGTTAAATAGCTGCAGCAGCAAGTACTTTGCTGCTGCAATAATCAGATATAAATAAAGAGATGGTAGAAGCATTAACAAGAATACAACATGGCTGGCATCATGATCCGTTCGAATGGCTGGGTGTACACCCCGGGCGTCCCGGTTACAAGGTGCGAGCTTTCATGCCTTCAGCTGAGAGCGTCGAACTCGATGGTGTCGGGCCGATGTCCCGCTATGAGGGTACGGATACATTCGAGATAAACATTAGTAAAGCGCAGAAGGAAAACCTGCCACATCATTACCGCCTGAACTGGATCGAAAAAGGAAGTAATGAAGCATGTACGGTGGTCTCACCATACAGCTTTCAGCCGATACTAAGTGATTTTGACCTTGGCTTGTTCTCAGCAGGCACCCACCTGCATGTCTATCGTTTCCTCGGTGCTCGCCTCAGGATTATCGATGGTATAGAGGGCTGCCTGTTTGCTGTCTGGGCGCCAAATGTAAAACGTGTCAGCGTGGTTGGTGATTTCAATGGCTGGCATGGTCTGCGTCACCCGATGCGTAACCGTGGCGGATCCGGCGTATGGGAGCTGTTTATTCCAGGGCTGCAGGCATCGGATAACTATAAGTTTGAGTTACGTACCCAAAGCGATGAGATCCTGCAAAAGACAGATCCATATGCTCGTTCGATGGGGCTGCGTCCTGACACTATCAGCAAGATCGCCAGTAGTGATAATTACCAATGGAATGACGGTGACTGGCTTAATAGACGCCGACAGTGGAAGTGGCTCAATGAACCGATGTCTATCTATGAGGTGCATTCCGGTTCCTGGCGGCGCCATGAAGATGGTTCATTCCTGAGTTACACAGAACTCGCCGATCAGCTCATACCCTATGTCAAAAAGCTGGGTTATACCCATATCGAGTTTCTGCCGTTTACCGAGCATCCGCTGGATGAGTCCTGGGGGTACCAGGTCAGCGGCTATTACTCACCGACATCGAGACATGGCAGTGCGGACGAGTTGCGTAGCCTGATCGATACCGCTCATCAGAACGGTATCGGTATCATCCTCGACTGGGTACCGGCACACTTTCCGCGTGATGAATTTGCCCTGGCAAGATTTACCGGTGAAGCCTGCTACGAGTACGGTGACCCTAACAAAGGGGAACACCTCGACTGGGGAACCCTGATTTTTAATTACAGCCGTAACGAAGTACGTAATTTCCTGGTCGCCAATGCCGTGTTCTGGATAGAGGAATTTCATATCGATGGCCTGCGTGTCGATGCTGTTGCCTCTATGCTGTACCTCGACTATTCACGTGAACATGGTCAGTGGTCACCGAACGCTTATGGCGGTCGTGAGCATCTCGAAGCCATCGATTTCCTGAGAAACCTGAACAATGTGGTACATGCTGAGTTTCCCGGCGTAGTAACGCTGGCAGAAGAGAGTACCGACTGGCCGATGGTTTCACGTCCGACCGATGGTGGCGGCCTCGGTTTCTCCATGAAGTGGAATATGGGCTGGATGCACGATACCCTGAACTATGCCCAGACCGATCCGCTGTATCGTCGATTCCACCAGAACCAGCTGACATTTAGCCAGCTCTATGCCTATAGCGAGAACTTCGTGCTGCCTTTGTCGCACGATGAGGTGGTGCATATGAAACGCAGCATGCTGGACAAGATGCCGGGTGATGTCTGGCAGAAATTTGCCAACCTGCGTGTGCTGTATGCCTATCATTATGCACATCCGGGCAAGAAACTGCTGTTCATGGGCGGCGAATTTGGTCAATGGGAAGAATGGAGTGAAGGCCGGCAGCTGGACTGGGAGATATCAGGCATGGACAAACATGCCGGTATGTACAACATGCTATGTGATCTCAACGCGCATTATCGTGATAATCCCGCTCTGCATACCTACGATTTTGATGCTCAGGGTTTCCAGTGGGTGAGCTGTGACGATGTCAATAATTCCGTGCTGGCCTTCATCCGCCGCTCGGATTATGAAGCCGTTGTCTGCGTGTTTAATTTTACGCCGAATACTTTGCAGGATTACACCATCGGCGTGCCGGAGGCTGGTACCTATAAAGAAATATTTAACTCAGATACCGCCTGGTATGGCGGTTCCGATGTCAGTAACAGCGGCAAGATGGACAGCATCGAGCAGAAAGAACATGGCTTTGATCATGCCCTGACGATTACTATTCCACCATTAGCGGGCGTGTTTATACAGAAGGAGAAAGTGTGAATATTCTGTTTGCCGCGAGTGAAGCCTTTCCTTTTATAAAAACTGGTGGCCTGGGTGATGTAGCACATAGCCTGCCGATTGCACTGAATGAGCTGGGGGAGGATGTACGTCTGGTACTGCCGGCCTATCGTGATGTGCTTGCTTCTGTAGATTCATTGAAAGAGCTTGGCTTCTGGGACCTGCCCGGTATCGGCGTAACTCATCGTGTACGTGTATTGCAGGCGCATCAGGATGAGCTCGGTGACTTCCTGTATCTCATCGACGTACCATCGCTGTTCGACAGACCAGGCAACCCCTACGTGCATTCAGGTGGATTTAACTGGCCGGATAATGCTGAAAGATTTACCGTTTTCAGCAGAGCGGTGGCACAGCTGTCTAAAGGTATACCCGGAACGGACTGGGTGCCTGATGTGGTGCATAGTCATGACTGGCAGACCGGCCTGGTCTCTGCTTTTATCAGTATGTCTTATCCGCGGCCAAAGACGGTCTTTACTATACACAACATGGCGTATGACGGGCATTTTTCATACGCCGACTTTACTTCACTGGGACTTCCGCCTGAATGGTGGTCTTCCGATCATGTCGAATTCTATGGCGGCTTTTCGATGCTGAAGGCAGGCATGGTTTTTTCCGATCAGGTCACGACCGTAAGCCCGACCTATGCAAGGGAGATTTGTACGCCCGAATATGGTTACCGCTTTGAAGGTGTGTTACAGAGTCTTGGTGATAAACTCAGTGGAATTCTCAATGGTATTGATCTTGAGACATGGAACCCGGAGACAGACAGCCACCTGGTGCAGAACTATGGTATCAGCGATGCGAAAAAGAAAAAGCAATGGGCCGCAGGCAAGCTGGCTAATAAGCAGGCGTTGTTGAAAGATGTCGCTTTACCATATGAAGGCCTGGCAGAGGGTAAGGCGCCATTACTCGGTTTTATCGGCAGGCTGGTAGAGCAGAAGGGCGTCGACCTGGTCACCTCGATGCTGCCTGAATTATTCAGTACCACGGATGCGATGGTGGTGATTCTGGGTTCTGGTCATATGTCCTATGAGGCAGAATTACTATCATTGGCGGCACAATATCCGTCCAGGCTGCATGTGCACATTGGATACTCGGAAGATCTCGCTCACCAGATCGAAGCGGGCTGCGATCTTTTCCTGATGCCATCACGATTCGAGCCATGCGGACTTAACCAGATGTATAGCCTGAGATATGGCACGCCACCTGTGGTAAATTTCACCGGTGGGCTGGCTGATACGGTGACCGATGCCAGTGACATGGCATTACAGGAAAAAACAGCAAGTGGCTTCGTGTTTCATGACGTCAATGCTGATGCCCTGTTATCAGCTGTCATGCGTGGGCTGGAGATATATAGACAACCTGAGCGATGGAAACAGCTCTGCGAGACTGCCATGCAGCAAGATCTGGGATGGGAGTTGAGTGCTAAAAAATATCAGGAATTATACAATAAGTAGTCTTACCGCATGCCGTTGACTGGTCATGAATCTTCATGCGAGCACCGGGTACTGATACAATTTCGCATTGCAGTCACGTAGCTGTAAATACACACGCCAATGATGGCCTCGATAAACTTAACCTGCAATCAATCGTGTGATCCTGTCGCACTCGGATATATTACGTAAAGAGAATAACAATGACAAAGAAGAACTGGGTAGATACAAGTAAAATTCCTGAGATGGAACCGCTCCAGGCTGACAGTCGATCGTTGTCAGAGGGCTTCCATCGTTACCTGAGAAACCACCTCGGTCATTTTTTAAGCTGCGTGCCGTTCTATATCTACGAGGCCATGTCATTGACTATCCGTGATCGTATCATGGCACGTTGGAGCAGCACCTGGCAGCGTCATAAACAGCCAGGTGTGCGCAAAGCGTATTACATGTCGCTGGAATTCCTCATCGGCCGGGCGCTGGGTAACCACCTGTTGAACCTGGATATCGAGAAAGAAACACGTGAAGCGTTATGTGATTTTTCGGTCGACCTCGAAGATCTTTTGCAAGAGGAGCCCGATGCCGGTCTGGGTAATGGTGGCCTGGGCAGGCTGGCTGCCTGTTTCATGGATAGCTGCGCTACATTGGAACTGCCGGTGATCGGTTACGGTATACGCTATGAATACGGAATGTTCCGCCAGAATATTCACGAAGGTTACCAGGTGGAAGAACCTGATCACTGGTTACGTGACGGCAATCCCTGGGAAGTGTCTCGTCCTGAATATGAGCAGACCATACAATTCGGTGGTCGTACCGAGCATTTCACAGATCCGAATGGCATCCACCGGGTACGCTGGGTCGATACCAATGACGTCATCGCCATTCCGTACGACATGCCTATTTCAGGCTACTGCAACGAGACCATCAATACACTTCGTCTGTGGAAAGCGACGTCGACAAATGTTTTTAATCTCGATGAGTTTAATGCGGGAAGTTACTCGGACGCGGTCGAAGCAAAGAATGATGCAGAACATATCTCCATGGTGTTGTACCCGAACGATGCCAGTGAGAACGGTAAGGAACTGCGACTACGTCAGCAATACTTTCTCGCTTCCGCCAGCATCCAGGATGTGATCAGGTTATGGGAAGAGAATGATAGTACTGATTACTCACGTTTTGCAGAATTTAACGTGTTCCAGATGAATGATACACATCCGACCATCGCCGTAGCAGAGTTGATGCGAATACTGCTGGATGAAAAACACCTGGAGTGGGACGAGGCCTGGACTATCACCACGAAGACCATGGCATACACCAACCATACCCTGTTGCCGGAAGCACTCGAGCGCTGGTCAGTTTCTCTCATGGAGCGGCTGTTGCCACGGCTGATGGAGATCATCTACCATATCAATAAACTGTTCCTGCACGATGTTGCACTCAAGTGGCCGGGAGACAGCCATCGCCAGGCCAGGATGTCGATCATCGAAGAGAGTGAACACAAGCAGGTGCGTATGGCATACCTCGCCATCGTCGGCAGTTTCTCTGTCAACGGCGTTGCCAAGCTGCATTCCGAACTTCTCTGCGAAGGCCTGTTCAAGGATTTCTATGAGTTATGGCCGGAGAAATTTAACAACAAGACCAACGGCGTTACACCACGGCGCTGGATAGCACGTGCGAACCCGAAGATGACGCAGCTGATAACCGAACAGATCGGTTATGAATGGGTATCTGATCTCAGCCACATCCATTACCTGAAAGATTGTGCACACCCTGATAATCCTCAGTTTCATAAGAAATGGTTCGCTATTAAACAGGAAAATAAGAAGCGGCTTGCTGATATGGTGCTGGATGCCACCGGTGTCGAGTTTGATCCAGAGGCGATGTTCGATGTTCAGGTGAAGCGTATCCACGAATACAAACGCCAGTTGCTCAACGTGTTACACGTGATCCATCTCTATATCCGGATAAAGAACGGGGACACCAAAGACTGGACACCGCGCAACGTGCTCATCGGCGGAAAGGCTGCACCGGGATATCATATGGCCAAGCTGTTGATAAAACTGGTGAATAACGTGGCTGATATCATCAATAGTGATCCTGATGTCAACTCGAAACTTAAACTCGCGTTCCTGCCGAACTACAATGTCTCAGCGATGGAAGTCATCGCACCTGGCACAGATCTTTCTGAGCAGATATCGACTGCAGGTAAAGAAGCATCGGGTACCGGTAACATGAAGTTCATGATGAACGGTGCGCTGACCATCGGTACCTATGACGGTGCCAATATCGAGATCCTGGAACATGTCGGTGAAGATAACTTCTTCCTGTTCGGTCTCAAAGCCGAAGAAGTCGCCGAGATCCAGCAACACTATAACCCGCAGAGTTATATCGATAATGACCCTGATCTGCAGGCGGTGATGTCACTGCTGGAAAGTGGCCATTTCAACCTTTTCGAACCTGATATATTCCACGACATCATCGCTTCCATCCGCAGCCCGCATGACCACTGGCTGACGCTTGCTGATTTCCGCAGTTTTGTCGATGCTCAGAAACAGGCAGCTGCGCTTTATCGAGATCGGGAAGCATGGATAAGCAAGAGCATACTGAACACTGCTTGCAGCGGTTACTTCTCCACGGACCGTACCATGCAGGAATATAACGATGATATCTGGAAGCTTTAGTCTCCATATAGACAGACTAGATGAGTTACTCTGATCCAGATTCAAAGCTGGCTCCGTGCCGACCGGTTCTGCCAGACGGACAGATAGGTGATTCGGGATTTGAGCATATGACGACGGCTAGCGGCATCAATGTGTTAATAAAGTCACAGCCGAAAAACCATCAGGGAAACTAAAATGAAATATGTAATATCAGGCATCGAGAAAAATGGAGGCAGGCAATGTTAACCGCTGACCAGGAGATCGATACAGCTGATCCCACTAATATCGTTATCTTCGGCGCTGCCGGTGATCTATCTAAACGCAAGCTCATGCCAGCACTGATGCGTATGCTTTGCTGCGGACTTATCCATGATGACAGCCGCATACTTGGTGTATTGAGAAATCGCAGTAAAGAAGAGTGGGTGGCGCAGCTGCGAGATGGTTTTGAACAATACTCTCCTGATATCGATATCAATGAGGAAAAGTGGCAGCATTTTGCATCACATCTCGATATTGTCGAAGGCACCCTCGATGATGATGCTACCTATCAGCGTCTGGATGAAGCACTGCAGATGCTAGGCGGCGAAAAAAATGCGATGTTCTATTGCGCGATACCACCTGACTGGTATGGCAGGGTCGCACAGGGTCTGCACAAAGTCGGACTGGCAGATGAAGAGCAGGGTTACCGCCGCCTGGTGATCGAGAAACCTTTCGGTAAAGATCTCCAGTCAGCTTCGGCGCTGAACAAGGAACTGCAATCGGTATTTGATGAGAAGCAGATCTACCGTATCGATCATTACCTCGGTAAAGAAAGTGTGCAGAACCTGCTGGTCTATCGTTTCGCCAACAGCATCATGGAACCGTTATGGAACCGCAACTATATCGACCATATCCAGATATCCACATCGGAAACACTCGGTATCGAGTACCGTGCGAATTATTATGATAAATCCGGTGCGCTGCGTGACATGATCCAGAGCCACCTGATGCAGATGATGACTTTAGTCGCCATGGAACCGCCGGTCGAATATACCGCAGATGCTGTGCGCGAAGAAAAGATCAAAGTGCTGCATGCCATCCGCAGCATCGCACCGGAGCAGATCAAGCTGCAGACGGTCTCCGCACAATACGCTTCAGGTAACATCGATGGAGAAGATGTAAATGCTTACGTCACAGAAGAAAATGTATCGCCGGACTCGACTACAGAAACATTCGCAGCGGTTCGTTTCTATATCGATAACTGGCGCTGGCAGGGTGTGCCGTTCATCCTCTGGTCAGGCAAACGCCTGAAGACAAAAGCGGCGGAGGTAATGATCCGTTTCCGCAAACCGCCGTTCAACCTTTTCGATAGCCATGCTTCAGTTCCGGCTGCCAATGCCCTGGTTTTTCGTCTGCAACCGGAAGGCGGAGTCGTGCTGCGTTTAAACGCCAAGAAACCCGGTCTTACCACTGACAACGAAGAGATGATCATGCGTGCCCCTTATGCCGATGATGCGGAAGAAGTTGCAGACGCATACGAGATCCTGATGC
>JABDRN010000026.1 GCA_013041745.1 Gammaproteobacteria bacterium | reverse complement strand
ACTATGCAATATACAGGCCACAGAGCTATCTAATTGATTTTTCAATATTCTCCTTTTTATCCTATTGCATAACTGTAAAAAATAGTGACAGATCTCATTGAAAGTTGACTGTAAAAAAAGATTAAGGTTTATTAACGTCCGCTTTGGGTCGTTAAGAGACCGTCAGTCAAGACCAGTGATTTTCTCTGGACGTTGAATATCGACTAATAGCAAAGCTTCAAATGGCGTCTTCAGGATTAACCGTCATTTACCCTGCGTCGCTTTCCTCGAAAAAAACGAACTATTGCAGGCATTATTCCGAATATATTTTTTCAGAGTTTTAACGCATCATTACGCGAACAAACATCACAAGCACGGGTACAACATGCCGACCATTACGATTCAGCAGTTTGAACAAGTCTCACTAATCGTGTGCTGTTCTTTTCTGATGCTTTTCATGTTATTCGTTCTGTACAGACTCAGCAAAGACTCAAATGCCGGCAAATATGGCATGTTTGTGATATTTTTTGCTCTGAGCCTGGGCATATTCGGCTTCGCGATGAAATCCATAATCCACTTATATTTAATCTGATGCCTGAAATATTAAGGCAATGCCTTATTCCGTCTGGTCAGCTTCTACTCGCATGTGCGGGAACAGGATAACATCACGGATCGATGGCGAGTCAGTCAGCAGCATCACCAGTCGATCAATACCGATGCCCTCACCTGCCGTCGGCGGTAAGCCGAACTCGAGTGCACGCACGTAATCAGCATCGAAGTGCATGGCCTCATGATCACCGGCATCTTTTTCTGCGACCTGCTGTTTGAAACGTTCTGCCTGGTCTTCGGCATCGTTTAACTCGGAGAAGCCATTGGCGATCTCGCGGCCGCCGACGAAGAACTCGAAACGGTCGGTGACGAACGGATTGTCATCGTTGCGTCGTGCCAGCGGTGAGACTTCGGTCGGATATTCGGTGATGAATGTTGGATCCATCAGGCGGTGCTCAACGGTCTTTTCAAATATCTCGATCTGCACTTTACCGAGGCCATAGCTGTCTTTTAATGTAACACCGAGACCTTTAGCGAGTTCTCGGGCGTCGTCCAGATCTAATAGCTGTTCTGCCGAGATCTCTGGATTAAACTGCAGTATCGAATCGAATACAGAGAGCCGGGCAAACGGGCTGCCGAAATCATAAGTATTACCTTCACTGGTCACATCGGTAGTGCCCAGCAGGTTTGTCGCGATCTGTCTTAGCAGGTCTTCGGTGATATCCATCAGGTCGTTGTAATCAGCATACGCCTGGTAAAACTCCAGCATGGTGAACTCAGGATTATGCCTGGTCGATACACCTTCGTTTCTGAAGTTGCGGTTGATCTCGTAGACACGCTCGACACCACCGACGACGAGACGCTTCAGGTATAACTCCGGCGCGATACGCAGGAACATTGGCAGGCTGAGCGCATTATGGAAAGTTTCGAATGGGCGCGCAGTAGCACCGCCCGGTATCACCTGCATCATCGGTGTTTCGACTTCGACATAGCCGCGGGTATCAAAATAATCGCGGATGAATTTGATGATCTGAGAACGCAGGTAAAAGTTCTGCTTTACTTCCTGGTTCATGATCAGATCGACGTAACGCTGGCGGTAGCGGATCTCGGTATCCGAGAGACCGTGAAACTTGTCCGGTAACGGGCGCAGGGATTTTGTCAGCAGCTGGATATCATCGACCTTGATCGACAGTTCGTCTGTTTTCGTTTTGAACAGCACACCACTGGCGCCGATGATGTCGCCGATATCCCATTTTTTAAAGCCTTCGTTGTACACGCCTTCCGGCAGGCTGTCGCGTTGAACGAACAGCTGTATACGTCCAGACATGTCCTGCAGCTGGGAGAAACTGGCTTTACCCATGATGCGCTTCGCCATCATACGGCCACCGACGGCTACCCGAAAGTTTAATTCTTCCAGTTCTTCTTTTGTCTTATCCTGGTAATGCTCGAGCAGCTCACCGGCAAGCGCGTCACGCCTGAAGGTATTTGGAAACGCCGTTCCGCCATTTTCACTGGCAGCGGTACGCAGCGCAGCCAGTTTTTCACGGCGCTGCGCGATCAGTTTGTTCTCGTCTTCTGCCGAGATCGGTGTCTCTTCTTTCTGCTTGTCTGTGCTCATGATGTTTCTATATATTTAGTATTTAATATGTGCTGTCATCTCGACCAGCGGGAGAAATCTTATCTGTTCAGTAGCTAAGATCTTTCACTAACGCTCAAGATGACAATGTATTAGTAGCTGTCTTTAACTATTCACTATTCGTTATTAACTATTAACTGCTTTAAAGCCCGCTCTTCAGGCTAGCTTCGATAAACTGATCGAGATCACCATCCAGTACTGCCTGGGTATTGCCGGTTTCGACATTGGTTCGCAGATCCTTGATACGCGACTGGTCTAATACATATGAACGTATCTGGCTGCCCCAGCCGATATCCGACTTTGTCTCTTCCAGTGCCTGCTGATCGGCGTTGCGTAACTGCACCTCACGTTCGTACAGCCTCGCTTTCAGCTGCTTCATGGCCGCTTCTTTATTCTTGTGCTGCGAACGGCCACTCTGACACTGTACCACCACGTTCGTCGGTAGATGAGTGATACGCACTGCTGACTCTGTCTTGTTCACATGCTGGCCACCCGCGCCGCTGGCACGGTACACGTCGATACGCAGATCAGCAGGATTGATATCTATCTCGATATCATCATCGATCTCCGGTGAAACGAATACTGCAGCAAAAGAGGTATGCCTGCGGTTACCCGAATCGAACGGTGATTTTCGCACCAGGCGATGAACACCCGTCTCTGTACGCAAGCGGCCAAATACATAGTCGCCAGAGATGTTGATAGTGGCACTCTTGATACCGGCAACATCGCCCGGAGACACTTCCATCAGTTCGGTTTTAAAACCGTGGGCTTCACCCCAGCGCAGATACATACGCAGCAGCATCTCTGCCCAGTCCTGTGCCTCGGTACCGCCAGAACCCGACTGGATATCAACGAACGCATTGCAATCGTCCATCTCACCAGAAAACATCCGGCGAAACTCCAGGTCGACGACATTGCTCTCGAGCAGCTTCAGATCATCGATGATGCTGTTGATGCTGTCCTCATCGCCTTCTTCGACAGACATCTCCAGCAATTCTTCGGCATCGTTTAGACCGTTATCCAGTTCCTCGATGGTAACAACGATCTTCTCAAGCCGGGATCGTTCCTGCCCGAGTTTCTGTGCATTCTCAGGATCATCCCAGATACCGGGTTGTTCAAGCTCGCGATTGACTTCTTCTAGCTCTTCTTTTCGGCGATCGAAGTCAAAGATACCCCCTAAGCGAATCGGTACGCTCTCGCAGGTCATTGATCTGATTGGTTATCGGGTTAATCTCTATCATCGAAAACTATACTTTTAAAGCTGATTATGGCGAGCAGGCATGATACCTGACTATGCCTCCGGATTCATCTGTTGTGTTGATTTAATTAGATATTCTAGAACACGAATGGTTTTGGCTTTTTAGCGACATCATTTCGCAGATATACCGGTATGGCTTCAGCTGCCGGCACGGTATTACCGGCTTTCAGCTCCTCGATAGCCAGCCAGGCGATGACTTCGGCACTGGGGAAACAGTCATCCAGCCTGGTCAACAGCTCCAGGTCGGCATCCCGCAACAGCCTGTCAGCGTAGCTGGCCCAGCCCGTGCCGGCAGCTACCCAGTTTTTTTCCTGACCGGATAATATCTCGGCCAGGTGCAGTTTATCCGGTGAGACAACCCGCTCCTCCCCGTTCAGCGACCATTGCTTGGCTGTCAATGAATAGCTGGCCCAGTAAACCTCGTCCATACGGGCATCGATCGCGGCCAGTACATGCTCTTTTCCTGTCAGCTCATGAGCGCGTTGCGCTATCGCTTTCAGGGTCGATACCGGTATGACTGGAATATCATGCGCAAAAGCGATCCCCTGCACTACGCCGGCAGCTATCCTCAGCCCCATGAATGAACCCGGACCACGACCAAAAGCGATCGCGTCGAGCTCGTTTACCGTCATCTCAGCCTGCGATAATAATCGATCGATCATCTTTAGAATAAGCCGGCTATGCTCGCGTGGAGCCAGCTGATATTCTGAGGTGATGCCTTCATCAGGCGCACCTTCTATATACAATGCGGCGGAACAGGCTTCTGTCGCTGTATCGATGGCAAGGATCTTCATACCGCCTCCGGTATCCCGGGCGTTACACGCGCACTGAAAAAAGTTTCGATGTCTTTTATGTCTGATGTCTGCGGCATCGACGGTAAACTATTCAGGAATATCCTGCCATAGGTTTTCTGTTTGAGTCGCGGGTCGCCGATCATCACTACACCCGAATCATTGACATCGCGGATCAGTCGGCCGACGCCCTGCTTCAGCGCGATCACTGCCTGCGGCACCTGGAACTCCATAAATGGCTGACCGCCGCTTCGCTTGATCGCATCGATACGGGCCTGCATCACGGGATCACCCGGTGAGGCAAAAGGCAGCTTGTCGATGATGACACAGCTCAGACTCTCACCACGTACGTCGACACCTTCCCAGAAGCTCGAGGTACCGAGCAAGATAGCATTGTCGGTCTCACGAAATTTTTCCAGAAGCTGATGCTTTGGCAGATCACCCTGCATCAGCAGCTCGAAAGGCAGCCTCTGTTTCAGATAGTCGTAGGCTTTATGCATGGCATAATAACTGGTGAACAATAAAAATGCCCTGCCCCGGCTGGCATTGAGGACCGGTATTGCAGCCTCCATCAATGCCGTGGTATATGACGGTTCTGAGGGTTGCGGCAAGCCTTCAGGCAGATATAACAGGCTCTGTTGTTGATAGTCGAACGGACTGTCCCAGACCCCGCTGCTGTATTTTTCCAGCCCGATGTTATGTGCGAAATGATCAAACTTCTTATTGACCTGCAGGGTCGCAGAAGTAAACAGCCATGTCTTTGAAAAGTTATCGGTATGCTTACGAAAAATTAAAGCAACATCGATCGGCGTCGCATGCAGCATAAAACTTTTAGTATAGGTCTCATACCACAACACCGAACGATCCTCATCCGCTTCATCATAACCCGTCTCGGGATCATTCGTATTGGCACGAAACACTTTCAGACGGGCCATCAGACCCTGAGCACGTTCGTAACATTGTTCCAGCCCCCTGCTGCGTTCAGCGGCAAGTTCGAGCACGGCTAGCAGGTCTTTTAAAGTGTTTTCGAGATTATCTAACGACTGTTTTACTGATGGTTTATTCTGTACCTTCAACCAGGTCTCGCGCAGACCACTGTCTCCTAGCGTTATCCTGAAGTCACGTGCTGATCTTTCGAGCTCTTCAGCATAGTCACGCAACTCTGCCATATCAGAAGCCTCGTTAACCTGCTCTGCTATGCTGTCACGCGCTAACGAGATCAGTTGACGGCTGCTGACAACATTACCGAAGAAGCGTGCAGCAACATCATATAGCTGGTGTGCTTCATCGATGATGAAAGCGTCTGCCTCGGGTAACAGTTCGGCGAAACCCTCGTTCTTCAAGGTCATATCTGCCAGCAACAGGTGGTGATTGATGACCACGACATCGGCTGCCTGGGCATTCTTCCTGGCATTGACGATAAAGCAGCTGTCCCACTTGTCACACTCGCTGCCCAGGCAGTTATCAGCGGTCGATGTTACCATCGGCCAGATATAAGAGTCTTCCGCTACCGTTTTCAGTTCTGAAATATCACCTGACTGTGTAAGTTTCGACCACTCTTCAACTTCGGCGAGGCTGGCGCGTGATTCACGGTTGATAAAACCCAGGTGTGGCGCCATGGTCAGGCGGTGAAGACAGAGATAATTGCTGCGGCCCTTCAGCAGTGCAGGTGTTGACTGTATAGATAGTGCTTTGATGACTCGCGGTAAATCAGTATGGAACAACTGGTCCTGCAGATGTCGCGTACCGGTGGAGATGATCACTTTTTTGCCGGCAAGCAATGAAGGCACGAGGTAAGCAAATGTTTTACCGATGCCAGTACCGGCTTCCGCCGCCAGCACCTGACCGCTCTGCAGAGCATCTTCGATGGCGTCACATAACACCAGCTGGTTCTGCCTAACCTGGTAGCCGGGTATCTGTTCACAAAAAGGGCCGTCCTGGCCCAGGTATTCTGATGCACGCTGCATAATTTATTGACTGGGACTAAAACGCATTTAAAGATTCGATTTTCTGATTAGCACGCTGGTACGCTTCCACGTCGTTCAGCATCTCGCTCGCTTCACGGATAAATGACCAGTTCAGAGACTGTAATTCAGGGTCTGAGAATGCAAGACTGTTACTGCGCTTGGCCATCTGCACTGATCGTTTTGGTGAGTCCGTCTGTAATGCCAGCCATGACAACCTGCTCCAGGCAGGCGCATATTCAGGTTTTATTCGCAGCGCACGCTCGATCTTATCAACCGCTGCGTCATAAGACTGGTTTTCGATCAACAGATCCGCTTCATCAAGCAGGACATTGATTGCTTCGAACTGACCTGAGTTATCCAGTCGCCAGGCCTGATATCGATAGTTACCGGTAGCCACAGCAGCATCTTCAGTTATAGAATGTTTTTCAGTCGACGCACAGGAGACCAGTAATAAGAGTAAAAATATACTGCTGAAAAGTCGAAAAAGATGGGACATGGATTATTGCACTCGCCTGATATCAGTTAAACAGATCCAAAAACCAGTTTCCACTGGAGCCAGCTGCACAATCACCCTTCTGCTGCGGCTGAGAACCCTCGATAAAGAGCAATTCTACAGCATTTTCACAATCTTTCCCGGTCAACAGGCCATCTTTGGCGCTGACCCAGCTACGAACCAGGCCTGGAGCCTCAGGTACACGATAGGATTTATAAGCAACCTCTTTGAACAGGTTTTTCCATATCTTCATGGCACCGCTGGAACCGGTCAGTGTAGTCGGACGGTTATCATCATAGCCGGTCCAGACCACGGCCATAACGTCTCCGGAAAAACCGGCAAACCAGCTGTCTCTAAGATCATCCGAGGTACCCGTCTTACCCGCGACCTGAATACTCAGGCTGTCAGATAAACGTTTAGCCGTACCATATTTTGTGACATCGATCATGGCCGAATTCACCAGTGCGATCGCTTCGGGCTTCACCTTGTTATCGACCTCCAGAGAGTATCTCTCCAGTGGTTGCCTGTCTTTATCAAGAACCGCATGCACGCTTCGTAGAGGGCTGTGAAAACCATTGGCTGAAAAACTTTGATAGACAGTAGCTACTTCCACCGGGGACATATCGATGGCACCGAGCGTGATCGATGGCAGCGCTGAAACTGACTTCTTACTACCCAGGGCAGCAAGCGTATCGATGACATTATCAAGACCTATGTCTATACCCGTACGCACGGCTGGTATATTATGAGATTTGAGCAGCGCCTCATATAGTGTCACCTCGCCATGATATTCTTTATCATAGTTCTGCGGCTGCCAGTCAGGCTGACCAGGTGCCTGATAGGAAAACTCAGAATCATCAAGAATACTCGATAGTGTATACCTTGATGGGTCCTGTAATGCTGCCAGGTAGATAACAGGTTTTATCAGCGAGCCGATCTGGCGTTCCGCGTTCAAGGCACGGTTAAAGCCTTTGTAAGATGGTTTACGCCCACCCACTACGGCCAGTACATCACCGTTAGATGGTGAGACCACAACCGCAGCCGCCTGCAGCTCTTCATTTTTAGACAGCCATGGCAGGGTATTGACGATAGCCTGTTCGGTATTGAACTGAATATAAGGATCCAGGGTAGTGAATACACGCAGGCCTTCCGATTGCAGATCATCAGCCTGGTAATCCTGTTGCAGCTGCAATTTCACCATATCGATGAATGCCGGATACAGGCCAGAGCTGGCATGTTTTACCGTCATTACCGCTTTACTTGATAACTTCTCTTTCTGGCGCTGCGTTATCAGTTCGACCTGCTGCATCGTGGTTAATACGATATCGCGTCTTTCTCGCGCATGGTCCGGGTTCCTCTTGGGATTATAATATGAGGCGCCTTTGACGATACCGACCAGTACCGCCATCTCGTCGATAGACAACTGTTTCAGCGCTTTGCCAAAATAAAACTCACTGGCAAGACCAAAACCATGGATAGCACGACGACCGTCCTGGCCGAGGTATATCTCGTTGATGTAAGTCTCCAGAATAAGCATCTTGTCATAATGCAACTCCAGCAATAAAGACATGAAAGCTTCATTGATCTTTCTGACGATGGTCTTGTCCTGGGTAAGAAACAGGTTTTTCACCAGCTGCTGAGTCAGGGTACTGCCACCCTGTACCGTTCTGCCGGAGGTGATATTGACCAACAGTGCACGACCGATGGATAGCGGATCAACACCCCAGTGTGTGAAGAAACGCCTGTCCTCGATCAATAACAGCATCTTGATAAATATATCAGGCACATCATCAAGTTTAAGTAAAACCCTGTCCTGTGAATGTGATGGGAATATCCCTGTCAGGTATCCCGCATCAAAACGCACCAGGTCAACACCTTGTGTCGTGTATAGATTAATTAGTTCGGTGACCTTATTATCTTTTATCGTTACCCTGATGGTATGGCTATCCTCTTCACCATCCCAGAAAATAAAATCGCGTGTTTTAATCTCAAAGACATCCTTCCAGTTACGATATTGTGCAGGGCGCTGCGGCAAGTCTTCAACTTTCTGATAATTGAGGTAATCAAGCTCGAACATTATCTGTTCTTTTGAAATGTACTTGCCAACGTAAAGTTCCAGCGGCCGTGCATAGACATGTGCGGGCAACTGCCATATCCTGCCTTCGAATCGCTCAGTGATACGTTGATCAAGATAAAACAGGTAGCCAAGAAAAAGAACCAGGGAAATCAGTAGTAGAGGGATGACCGTGGTGCGCTTTAGAAAACGTGCCTTTGTTTTCCTCAGTTGCTTCTTTGCAGGACGTTTTCTCGCTTTTGCTTTGGTTGAAACCTTAGTCTTACGTTTTTTTTGTGAGCGGGGACTTGATTTGTCAGAGGACATCTAAATGAGTAACACAACGATTAATAATGCAGAAATTATACCTCTTTTCTGACAACTATCTCAGCGATAGTTGATAAATTCTACGACAAATATAACGCGCATAAAAAAAGCAGGATAATTTCTCATCCTGCTTTTTTATATTAGTCGTTGGTAGAGTCTACTTACAGGTTGACAGGAACCTTGCTGATTTGCCACTGCAGGGATCCGACTCGAACTGTGCCTTACGCTTCTTCTGTTCAGTCTCGCGCTTCTTGATCAGCGCCTGTTTCTCTGCCTCTCTGCGCTTTGCTTCCGCCTGTTGCTGAGCTAACAACTGCTCTTTCCTGGCCTTCTCAGCCGCCTGCTTATTTGCTTTCTCTCGTGCCGCAGTGGCGGCCTTGTTCTGCTTTGCCATCTCATCAGCACGCGCTTTTGCTTCAGCTTCTTTCTGTGCCTGCAGTTTTCGTTGCTGTTCCTGCTTTGCTAACCGCTCTTTCTCTTTTTTAGCCCTCATCTCAGCACGCTTCTTTTCTTCCTGACGCTTTTTTTCCATAGCCCAGCGCTGCTGATTCTCTCTAACCATCGTGCTTTCACGTTCCGCTTCGAGGACACCGACCAAAGCTGCTTTGTTCAACCATTCTAAAGCCTTTGCTGAATTCCTTTTTTCACCGACACCACGTGAATACATCTTACCCACGTAGTACTGCGCCTGTGCATTTCCACCTTTTGCTTTTGCACGCAATTCATCTAACTCTCCTTTATTTGCGTCGGTGACACCATTTTTTTCTATATCCCAGAACAGAAGTTTAAATCCGGCCGTCTCATGCCCCTGTCCAGCAGCCTTTGTTATCCAGCTCTCTGCTTCTGCCCTGTCCTCTTTTACACCGAAGCCGGTCTCATACATCTCACCCACTTTAAACTGGGCTTCTGCGTTTCCTTTTTGCGCGAGTTTCATCTGAAAATCAAATAAGCCGTCTGCATGCAAAAGCGTCGGCATGCTCAGGAGCAATGTTAATAGCATTAACACAATGAACCTGGCATTGCAGGCAATGCCGGCAATGCTAGATTGATATGCAGTCGTTGTATTGTAGCTGTTCATGTTCATAAAAACTAAACCAGTTAAATTATGATGCGATTTTTGACAATTAACTAATATATTGGTTTCACATTATCTGGCTTAAACTCTTCGCGAGTCTTTACCTAGAAAATCACATCCAGAGCAACACTCATGATACCCACATTATCCTGTGGACCAAGCTGATCGAAATTCGTGTTAAACAGACCATAGTTAAATTGTTGATTAGCTTCTGCTAAGGTTGCAGGATCAGTCTCCACATCAACAACCTGGTACTCGAACTTCAATGCAGCACTGTCATTGACTTCATAACGAAGACCGGCAGTTATCGAAGTTTGCTGAGGCACAGGGAAGTTTATTGTAATACCTGCTCTTGGATCCGGTGCAGCGAATGGCTGTCCAGTAGAAGAATCAAGAGGTACTGCTGCACCCTGTCCTGTAGCTAAGCCTACGGTCGATGCCTCACCGTCAATTGACGCAAAGGTGATATGTGGCAACCATTTACCGATACGATAACCGATCGTCGCGTAATACGCTTCGGTATCACCAAATGCCTGCGATAATGTTTGATCAGTTGTCCGTTGGGTCCATTCGGCATAAGCCACCACATTTGCCAGGTCAAGATTGAAACCAGCTGCAGTTACATTACATTTACCTTCACTGCCACCCAGGTTAACCTGCACCTGGCTATCAGCCTGTCCGAAAAGACCATCAAGTAAAGCTGCTGACTGTGTAAAGGAATTACCACTTACCGTCACATCACACTGGAAATTACTGGCATGCACCGAGTAGCCACGGCCTGAGTATTTGATATCGATACCATAGATATTCTCAGCCTCGAAGTAAGCGCCACCACCATTGGGAATATCATCACGGTTAGAACCCAGGTAAGGCTGGAACGATAAAGTACCCGGACCGACTGAGAACTGTAGCAACAGCTCGATACCATTTACCGTATTCAACGGATTATTCAGCAGGTAGACTTCCTGTGGCGGACGAATCCATGGATAAGCATAACCTACTTCCACGTAATCGTTGACCAGGTAAACCGGCTGTTTGATCTTACCAACATGTAAACTGGTAGTCTCATGGAATTCATAATCGATATATGCCCACTCGACGATAGCGTTGAAATTTCCCTTATCACCACGACCGAGTAACTGCGCTACTACAGACATATTATCGGAAACGTCAGAGCTGATCTGCAGGCCGAAACGGGTATCTTTTTCGAAGGTAAGGTCTTCAGTAATACCACGATCACCCAAACCACCGATATAGATATTGCCTTTGTCAGCATCTTCGATAGTAACAATCTTTGAAGCACCTGCAGTCATAAAACCGTCAAACTGAATCGCTTGTGCTGGTGTGCTGGCAAGTACTGCCACGATAGCAGCACTAAGTAAGTTAAACTGTTTTTTCATCTTCAGGGACTCCCCTATTCTTGTTGTAATAATCTGAAGATAGTTGAAATATGCTGCTTGGCAAGCAAAGCTGCCAAATTGTCGTAATTTATTAATAGCAGTGCTAGTAGCTTGAAATACAGATAGAAACAAACCCGCAATTTCAAATGTTAACCATCTTCTTACGGATTAATATAGACAATAAATGAAATTTTTGAAGGAGGAGAGCTTGGTTTTTTAATATGCGGGTGTATAAATGATTTAGCGATATATCTTTTCGAATCACTATTACTTGCGCTTATAGGCAGATTTTTTCCTTGAACTATCTTTGTAAGGATTGCTGTTACTACCCTTGAACTCTATCATGATAGGTGTTCCAACCGAGCTGAGTTCTTTCCTGAAAAAGTTTGTAAGATATCGTTTGTACACGGAAGGCACCTTACTTACCTGGTTGCCATGGATGATGATGCGGGGTGGATTCATACCGCCCTGATGTGCATATCGTAATTTTATCCTGCGGCCATTTACCAGAGGTGGCTGATGAGACTGCACTGCTTTCTCTAACAGGCGAGTAAGGTCAGAGGTCGAATATTTTTTCGTCGCAGAAGCATATGCACGATCGATGGCTTCATAGAGTTTACCAACACCCGAACCGTGTAAAGCAGAGATAAAGAAGGTCTCTGCAAAACGAACGAAGGGCAACTGTTTGTCGATACCTTTATGTATCAGCTCTTTCTGATAATCATCCATGCCGTCCCATTTATTGATAGTCAAAATCAGCGCTCGGCCGGCTTCCAGTACATAGCCGATGAGATGAAGATCCTGATCAGCGATTTCTGTTCTGGCATCGATCATCATGATGACGACATTGGCCCGTTCGATTGCCTGCATAGACTTGATGATACTGAATTTTTCGATCGCTTCATGCACCGAACGTTTGCGTCGAATACCGGCAGTATCGATAAATGTATACTTCTTACCATCCCGCTCGAACGGGATGGATACACTGTCACGGGTCGTTCCCGGCATGTCGAAAACGACGACTCGTTCCTCACCAAGAAAACGGTTAACCAGTGTTGATTTACCAACATTCGGGCGACCGATGATAGCGACCTTGATACTTTTATCTTGCTCCTCATCGTCATCCAGTTCTTCAGCTATCTCATCTTCTCTGGCAGAGTCTTCTCTCAGGTCATAAGATTGCAGCACGTCAGAGAGCATCGCCTGGATACCCCGGTTCTGTGATGCCGCGATTGGGACCGGTGTACCGAGTCCCAGGGAGAAAAACTCGCTTGCAACAGTACGGACATCAAGGCCATCAGTTTTATTGACTATCAGCTTTACCTCTTTACCGGTACGTCTCAGTGAATCTGCGATAACCTCGTCCGCAGGTGTCAGACCATCGCGGGCATCGACCATAAAGAGGATGATATCACTCTCATCGACGGCGAGACGCGTCTGTTTTTCCATATGGCTGTCGAGCTCCTCGCTCTCGCCACTCAAGCCACCGGTATCGATGATGATGATATCTGATGATTTAAATTTAAATCGGCCATACTGACGGTCACGTGTCAGGCCTGGATAGTCAGCCACCAATGCATCACGCGACCTGGTAAGGACATTGAACAACGTCGACTTGCCAACGTTAGGACGACCAACTAACGAGACAACCAGTTCTGTAATATTCTGCGACGACATGGAAAGGGATTAATTAAACTCGTCGAACTCGTCGTCACGCTTCAATAATCTAAGGACATAGACGATGCCGCCACGGGTGACGACGACCAGTCTGTCACCTCTGAACACTATTGGCGGTACGATGATACCAGTGCCGAGGTCCCAGCCCAGGTCATCGAACTGTCCCAGCTGAAATCGAGCAACAAAATGGCCATCATAGCGAGACATCAAGTGAACATAACCCTCGAAGTCACCGACTGCAAGATAATCACCGATGATGGTGGGACGGGTTAATTTCCTGTGTGCCAGCTTTTCCTGTTTCCAGATCGTTGCACCGTTCAATCTATCCAGTGCCCAGATATGTCCCTGGTCATCACTGCTGTACAAAACTTTATCATCGAGTATGACACCGGTATGTGTCGAGAAATCTCGTGCCCACAAGAACTGTCCGCGATCGACATCTATCGCAGCCACCCTTCCCTGAAAACTGGCGGCATACAAAACTCTGCCATACAGCTCTGCATCACCATCGATATCAACCAGTCGCTGAATCTCTGAGCGTCCTGATGGTAAAGATAAAGCCACATCCCATATCACTTCACCATTGTCAGGTGAAATCGCGATGAGCCGTCCATCCTCGAGGCCGACAAATATCTTTCCACGTGCGATGACTGGTTCACTGGTACCACGCAGGGTCAGGTCTGGAATCGCTCGCTGGTATTGCCAACGGATCTTGCCACTGTTGACATCCAGGCTGAGGATCTTGCCATCGATTGACCTGACGATGACACTATCATCATACAGTGCCGGCCTTGCCAGCACTTCGCTTGGTACGCGTGTACGCCAGCGTTCTCTGCGGCTTTTTGCATCGACTGCGATAACATGTGCATCACGGGTTGCCAGTAACCAGACATTCTCATCGCCACCGACGCCGGCACTGATGACCGAGTCCAGTTCGATTTCTTCATCATATTCACCCGTTTGCAGGCTGATGATATTGATTACACCATCACGGCTGCTTGTCACTGCGACTTCGCTTAATATCAGCGGGTGTAAAAAGACATACTGTTCTTCAGCACCAGCACCTGAAGATTTATGCCAGCTGACATCCAGGTAATAATCTGAATAGAATGGTACCAGTTCTTCAGGCTGATCAAGGTTGTCATCATCTGCACATGCACTGACGAAAAGTGCAGCGAACAGCAGTACCAGGAGGCGATATGAACAGTAGGCGTATTTATTCACGGGGTGGCGTATTCTTCAGTTTTACGGAAGCTTTCTGGCGGCAATCTGAACCGCTAGCGGATCTATGAGTTTAAACTTTCTTCAGAGACACTTCTGGCACTGAGATCTTCAGCAGCCGAACCCTGTCCGAGATTCTGTCGTTTTAATCTTAACCATTTACTGGCCGTTATACCTTGCAGCTCTATAGCCTTATCATAAGCCAGTCTAGCTTGAGCGATATCACCCTGAGCCTTGTATACATCGCCCTTCAGCTCTTCATACTGGGCATCATATGCAGCAGCATGTTTCATATCTAATATCGCCATCGCTGCATCATATTTCTTCTGCTCAATGTAGACACGAACAAGACGCAAATGAGCCACCTGCTTGATAACTTCGTCATTCGCATGCTTGACCGCAAGTTCGAGCTGCGCGACTGAACCGTCCGTATTATCTTTTTCATATTCAGTCTTAGCAAGTGCCAGTGATGCCAGAGATGCATATGGTGTATCAGAATACGCATTCACCAGCTGGTTGTGGATATCGACTGTTTTCTCATCGATGGTTCCACTGTTAGCACCCTGTAGCACCTGCATATAGAGATCACTGGCGAGCACATAATGGACGTTGTTCTGCTCGACGTAATAACGCCAGCCAAATAGAGCAGACACACCGACAAACAAGCCAACGATCAGGGAGGTCCCGTTTTCCTTCCACCATTTCTTCAAGGCTTCGATTTGCTGCTCTTCTGTTTCGTACTCATTCATCGTTGATATCAACCCTTTACAAAATTTCTAATAAATGCGTCCAGCTCATCAGCGCTGACCGTTACCTGTTCTTTATTCTGACGCAGGTATTTTACTGTGACCTGTTCATTCTCAAGCTCATCTTCAGCGATGATCAAGGCGATACCTGCGCCACTCTTATCTGCTTTTTTCATCTGACTCTTGACTGAGCCACCACCGCAGTGCGTGATCATTTTAACACCAGGTACTGCATTCCTGATATTCTCCGCAATCTGTAAACCCTTGACTTCAGTTTCAGCGCCGATCAAGACCATATATATATCGACTGTCTGTGCTGGCTGTTGCTGCTGTGACTCCAGCAGCGCCAGGATTCGCTCCATGCCCAGGGCAAAACCGACGGCTGGAGTCGCTTTGCCACCCAGTTGTTCGACGAGGCCATCATAACGTCCACCAGCACATATTGTACCCTGTGCACCCAGATCATCGGTAACCCACTCGAATACCGTTTTACAATAATAATCCAGGCCACGAACCAGGCGCGGATTAATGATATATGATATGCCAACCGCATCCAGACTGGCCTTCAGTTTATCAAACTGCTGCTTCGATTCATCATCGAGGTGGTCAACCAGGGCAGGCGCCTTATCCAGCATCTCTTTCATCGCAGGATTTTTACTGTCCAGGACACGCAGCGGGTTTGTCTCCAGTCGACGCAAGCTGTCCTCATCTAGCTGTTCTCTATGGTCATTCAAGTAATTGACCAGTACCTGCTTGTACTCCGCTCTGGCTTCGTTGGAACCTAATGTATTGAGTTCCAGGCGCACACCTTTCAGCCCGAGTTGCTGCCATAATCGCGCACTGATCAATATCAGCTCTGCATCGATATCGGGCGTATCGATACCATAAACTTCAGTACCGAACTGGTGGAACTGACGATAACGCCCCTTTTGCGGGCGTTCATGGCGAAACATCGGACCACTGTACCATAAGCGCTGCACCTGGTTATGCAAAAGACCATGCTGTATTCCGGCACGCACACAACTTGCAGTCCCTTCAGGGCGTAAGGTGAGCTTGTCACCGTTACGGTCCTCGAAGGTATACATCTCTTTCTCAACGATATCGGTAACTTCGCCGATTGAGCGGCAGAACAGATCAGTAGATTCCACCAGGGGCATACGTATCTCACGGTATCCATATGCTGCCATCAGCTGACGGATAACCGTTTCAAATGACTGCCAGCGATAGCTGTCATCTGGCAATACGTCATGCATACCACGAATGGATTGGATTGATTTAGCCATTTAAAAAACTTGTGATCTGATTACTTGATTAAGATTGTATGCAGCGGTGAGAAGCACGAAGCTATCGCTTAAGATAGTTACTGGATAATGATATCCTGCCCATCCGTTGAAACTCTGAAAATTGCTGTATTATTAGGCCGGATATATCCAGTCATATCGACCTCAAGGTCATTTATTACGACCCGGGTCGTTTTCGCATTACCCATGGTCACGCTAAAAGGAGCTTTTCCAACAATTACCTTAGTGCTGCCTACTGGCACCATATTATAAAACAGACGCGCGTTATTGGCATCACGAACTTCCATCCACGAGCCATTTTCAGCAAAAAACTCGATGATATCATTCTCCGCTGCCTGTTCAGCTACAATTTCTTCCTCGGTGACTGTTTCTACCTCACTCTCCAGAGCAGGCCTCTCTTCATTGTCAGTATCACCAGCTACAGCAGCTACATCCTGTTCGTCCGTAGCGGCAGACATATCTTCAGATGAATCTAATTGCCCGACGAGTAATTTATCATCACCACTCAAACCTGGATTCTGCTCAGTTTCCGAAGGATTAATGGCGGGGGAATCCAGAGAGCTCCCGGTATAGCTCTGGGCCCTGTTATCGAGTTCCCCCTCCATAGCACCGGCCTTCTCCTGGTAATATTTGAAACTACCAAAGATCACCGCCGCAATTCCAGCGATTATCAAAAGCATGGTGATGCTCTTTACTAGCGGTGATTGACTACTTGCTTCACCTGGCAGGTTTGAACGAGGCCTTAATGAACTCTCCTCGTCCCGGGGCACAGCGAGGCTGTATTTTTCCAGTACCTCATCTTCGGATATCTCAAGGAATTTAGCATAGGCTCGTATATAACCCTTGGCAAATGTTGGCGCCGGCAGCTTTTCCAGGTCACTGGATTCCAGTACTGATATCGTGTGGACAGGTATTTTTATATGCTCGCTTATCTCTTCGACAGTATAATTTTGCGCTTTTCGAGCTTGCGCTAGCTGTCTGCCAAAATCGGTATCTTTTTCTGTTGTTTCGACGTCGCTTTTATTCACTGATTGGCTCATCATCTAAGTTGTTCGCTGCGAGCCTCAGCTTCGACCCAGCCAGCTTGATCTGAATCAGGAAAATCCTGTATCAACTTGCGCGCATATTTAATATAGTGATCTTTAGCACCCAGGTATTTTTCAGCCTGAATCTGGATCCATAGACTTTCTGCGCTTGGCGCCTTTATGGCATGGTATCGCTGGATATAGGCGCGTGCCATGAGATATCGCTCTGTTTTGATCCCTACATCGGCCATCGATATCAGAGAACCTGGCAACTTGGGTTCTTTGCGAAGTGATCTTCTTAACAAAGCTTCGGCCTGTTTATATTCACCCTGTTTGACAAAGCAACTGCCGGCATTACTCTCCGCCAGATAAAGTGTTTCATAGAACGGGTCAGTATACGCGACTCTCAACCGTTCCTGAGCCTCGTCATAGCGACCTAAAGAACAAAGAAAAGCACCATAACTATTTGACAGGTCGGGATCATCAGGTTTCAGATCCAGCGCTTCCTCGTATTTCTCTTCAGCTTTTTCTGACTGGCCCAGCAGTGCATACAGGTAAGCCAGAGTCTTGTATGCAGGCAGATAATCTGGATTTTGATCGATTGACTTTTCCAGCTTATCCTTGGCAGGTTTGTACTGCTGACGCTGAATATAGCCGATAGCTAACTGGGTATTTAACTCGGCAGCTTCTTTCAGGTTTGGTTCGGTCGACTTCTGGGTCTTGATCGTCTTTATTACTGCCTTGTCATCTGTCGTTGTACAAGCAGCCAATGATGTCACTAACAGTAAGGCTATGAAGGCATTATTTATAATTGTTATTGTATTGCTTTCTTTAGGCATTTATTTTTCCATCCCAAACCTGGGCTCTTCAAAACGTCGGTGTCGACGGCTTTTATCTTCAATCTTGCCTGCGAGCTGGCCGCAGGCGGCATCGATATCATCACCGCGTGTTTTACGCACCACTGTGGTCATTCCTGATGCATGCAGGATCTCTCGAAATCGGGTTACAGCTTTCTTTGATGAAGTACTATAGCCCGAGCCTTCAAACGGATTAAATGGTATCAGATTCATCAAGGTTGGAATGCCTTTTAATAACCTGATCAGCTCGCGGGCATGTTCAGGCTTATCATTGATACCATCTAACATCACATACTCAAAGGTTATTCTAGAACGTGTATTCTGTTTATCAATAAATCGGCGGCAAGCAGCCATTAATTCTTTCAATGGATATTTCTTATTGACCGGCACCAGCTCATTACGCAACTCGTCATTCGTGGCATGCAGCGATACGGCCAGCCTCATATCGAGTGTATCACCTAAACGCTCCATAGCGGGCACAACGCCTGCTGTACTGACGGTGACACGTCGCTTGCTTAAGCCATAGGCAAAATCATCCATCATTATGCGTACCGCAGTGATAGTGTTATCAAAGTTCAATAACGGCTCCCCCATACCCATCATCACCACGTTGGTAATCTTTCTGCCTGGTTTCTTTTCTTCTTCCAGTAATTGCGATGCGAGCCAGACCTGGGAGATGATCTCGGCTGCAGTCAGGTTGCGATTGAATCCCTGACGCCCGGTGGAACAGAAGCTACAGTCAAGTGCGCACCCTACCTGGGATGACACACATAAGGTGCCGCGGTCGTCTTCAGGAATAAAGACAGTCTCGATATTATTGCCGTCGTGCAACTGCAACAGCCATTTACGGGTACCATCTTTTGAAATGAGGTCTTTTGCAACATGCAGATTTTGTATGCAACTGGTCTCTGAAAGTTGTCTACGCAGATCCTTCGACAGATTATTCATCTGCTGAAAATCAGTGACCCCCATCTGGTGGATCCACTTCATCACCTGAGTTGCGCGGAATTTTTTCTCACCGATACTCTCAAAAAACGCTTCCAGAGCGGCACGGTCAAGCCCCAACAGGTTAGTGGTCTTATTATCAAAAACCACCTGTTGCACAGGATTTGACTCGATTGTTTGCTGAATTACGCTCATCAGGGAAATATTACATGATTATGGCTGCAGAACCTATTATTAGGCCGCAAATCAACGCGCAGATAGTAATTAACTGCGAGATGCTGAAAAAGTTTCTAATCTTCTTTTTCTTCGATCCAGGCTAATTGGATAGCTTCCAGGATACGCTCACCGCTGTGATCAGCGGCATCATCAAAATCTTCAAGATCCAGCACCCACTGACGCAGATCGACAAAATTCACATATCTCGGATCGACATCAGGGTGTTCCTCATCCAGTGCAATGGCAATCTCAAGGCTATCTACCCACTTAAGTATCATATACTTCCTCTCTGCTAGTGATTTTCAGAAACCATGTTGATGGTATATTTTGGAATCTCTACTACCAGATCCTCGTCACCGACCACGGTCTGACAGCTCAAACGTGAATCAGGATCTAACCCCCAGGCTTTATCCAGCATGTCATCTTCATCTTCAGTATTCTCATTTAGAGAATCCATTCCTTCACGGATATATACATGACAGGTAGTGCATGCACATGATTTTTCACAAGCATGTTCGATCTCGATATGATTCTGCAACGCTGCGTCACAGATCGTGGTACCTGACTCTGCATCGATTACCATGCCATCAGGACACAACTCTTCATGCGGTAAGAAAATAATTTGTGGCACGTTAACTACTCCTCTACTTTCGCTTCTGCTGCTTTTGCATCTAAACTCTGCTCGGGCGCATATTCTTCTATCGAATGCCCCTGCATCGCAGTTTTGATATTCGTGTTCATCCGGCGGGCGACATAAGCCTCACACGCCACCTCAAGCTGTTTGATCGCCTGTTCGATAGCATCTACGTCTGACCCGGATTTCGTCTCGACTAAAACCTGCCGGGCTTTATTGATCTGCTCTGTCTCATCCTCGGACAACAACTGGTCACCGTCGCTGGCGATGGCAGAATCCAGCGCTTCGATGACACGGTCCGCCTCAACCTGCTGCTCACGCAGTGTGCGCGTATGCATGTCATCCTCGGCATGCTCGATTGAATCACGCAGCATAGTTTCGATCTCGTTATCACTCAGACCATAAGATGGTTTCACATCGACACTGGCCTCGATACCACTGTTTTCTTCTTGTGCACTGACGATCAACAGACCATCAGCATCGACCTGAAACGTTACACGGATACGTGCTGCACCGGCGACCTGGGGTGGAAAGCCGCGCAGTTCGAAACGCGCCAGCGAACGACAATCACTGACCAGTTCGCGTTCTCCCTGTAGCACATGAACAGCCATGGCGGTCTGCCCATCTTTATAGGTAGTAAATTCCTGCGCCTTGGCGACAGGGATAGCAGTATTACGATGGATTATCTTCTCAACCAGGCCGCCCATGGTTTCGATACCCAAAGACAAAGGTATGACGTCGAGCAGCAGCATCTCATCATCGGGCTTATTACCAGCGAGTACGTCAGCCTGCAGCGCTGCACCGGTGGCAACCACCTTATCTGGATCGATGCTGGTCAGGGGCTCGCATTGAAAAAACTCAGCGACCATCTCTCGCACTATCAGGGTACGTGTCGAACCGCCCACCATTACGACTTCGCGTATCTCTTCGATATCAATATCGGCATCACGCAGCGCACGACGACATGACATCAGTGTTTTCTTTACCAGCGGCGTTAACAACTCATTTAGTTTGTCTCGATCGAGGCTACCCTGCCATGAGCCATTCTCTGCATCTATATTGATCGAGACAGCGTCATGTTCGGCCAGGGCTTCTTTCGCCGAGCGCGCATGTTGCATGATCAGACGACTGAAAGCTGGATCATCTATATTCGAAAAGCCAGCCTGCTCGATTATCCATTGCGTGATGACGAAATCAAAATCATCACCACCTAAGGAACTGTTGCCACCGGTTGCCAGCACCTCGAAGACACCCTTATTGAGGCGTAATATCGAAATATCGAAGGTGCCTCCACCAAGATCATAGACCGCTATGACACCCTCGTTACCGGTATCGAGACCATATGCCACAGCTGCCGCCGTGGGCTCATTTAACAGGCGGAGAACATTGATCTCTGCGAGCCTGGCGGCATCTTTAGTCGCCTGACGCTGGGCATCATCGAAGTAGGCAGGCACGGTGATTACCGCACCGGATAAATCGTCGCCCAGTGTTTTGACTGCACGTTGCTTCAGATTTTTTAGAATCTCTGCAGATACCTCGACTGCACTGACATCACCACTGCGAGTTTTTATCCTCGGTACAGAGCTATCGGTTTCAGCAAAACTATACGAATAATGTTCATCTTTGGCGGATATATCATCAGCACCGCGCCCCATAAATCGTTTCACCGATACGATGGTATTCCAGGGATCAGAGACACTGTACTGCTGCGCTGTTAAACCGACATGCACTTCATCTTTCCCATAATGTACGACTGAAGGTAACAGGTGGCTACCATCCACATCAGGCAATGTATCAACCTCTCCACTACGCACGGTAGCGACCAGAGAGTTGGTGGTACCCAGATCAATACCGACAGCAAGCCTATGCTGATGCGCGGTTGTTGATTGCCCGGGTTCTGCTATTTGAATAAGTGCCATAATCTTTATTTATCTAAAGTGCCTGCTCAGGCAGCTATCCCATCAATTCGTCTTCGAGGTCGGCTGATAAAGTATTTATCTGTTTTATCGCTTTATGCATGAATTGTAATTTACGTATCCACTCACGCGATTCATCGATCTCTCCCGCTTCATATGCCTGTGCGAAACTTTTCATCATATCATCAGATGCAGACTTCAACTCTTTTGACATCTGCTCGAGTGAATCCAGCGGGTCATTTTCCTGCTTTATGTTTTCTAATCGTTCTCGCACCTCTAGCTGCTGCATCAAAAAGCCCGCATCCATGGTAGTCTCATTTTCGAGATTGATATCGACTCCTTTCAATTTCAACAGGTATGTCGCTCTTGCTACAGGGTCTTTTAGAGTCGCCTGTGCTTCATTAATCCATGAAGTCTGCTGCATCGATAGACGTTTTTCCTGATCAGTAGCACCAGTATATTTATCAGGATGCACCTCTTTTTGCAGAGCCATATAATGCTGCTGGACTTTGTTTAGATCCACATCATATGAAACAGGGAGTTCGAACAACTCGAAAAAGTTGCTGCTCAGGATATCCTTTGGCACGGCGATACTAACTAGTAATAATTAAACTGTTTTAAACAACGGGGGAACTAGACGGTAAAACTCTCGCCGCATCCACAAGCTGCTTTTTCTTTCGGGTTGTTAAACTTGAAGCCTTCATTCAAACCTTCTTTTGTATAATCCAGTTCAGTGCCATCCAGATATACGAGACTTTTTTTGTCGACGATCACCTTTACACCGGCGTCTTCGAAGACCTCGTCTTCAGGGTTAATTTCATCGACGAACTCGAGCACATATGCCATACCAGAACAGCCCATGGTTTTCACACCCAGACGAAGACCCACACCCTTACCACGATTATCCAGGAATGCTTTGACACGGTCAGCAGCAGGTTCTGTTAATGTTATAGCCATCTCGGTATCTCTACTTGTTTAGTATTATCGATTAATTATTTTTATTTCTATAATCAGTTACGGCCGCATTGATCGCATCTTCAGCCAGCACTGAACAATGTATCTTGACCGGTGGCAGCGCCAGTTCTTCAGCGATCTCGGTATTCTTGATCGCCTGCGCTTCTTCGAGTGTTTTACCTTTAACCCATTCGGTTAACAATGAACTTGAAGCGATAGCGCTTCCACATCCATAAGTTTTGAAAACCGCGTCTTCGATTACACCATCATCACCTACCTTGATCTGCAATTTCATCACATCGCCACACGCAGGCGCACCCACCATACCTGTACCGATATTTTCCGCATTATCAAAACTGCCGACATTGCGAGGATTTTCATAATGATCTAAAACTTTTTCACCGTATGCCATTTTATCACCTTTACCTTTTAATCAAGCCGTTAAGACTTAGATGTATAAACTAAAATATCGTTCGACAAAACTTTTATCAATGTGCAGCCCATTCGATACTGTCGAGATCAATACCATCTTTGTACATATCCCACAGCGGAGACAGTTCACGTAATTTTTCAACTGCTTTACGGACATGTTCGATTGTCCTGTCGATCTCTTCCTCGGTGGTATACCGTCCCATGGTAAAACGTATAGAACTGTGTGCCAGCTCATCATTGCGACCGAGTGCACGTAATACATAACTTGGTTCCAGGCTGGCAGATGTACAGGCGCTACCACTGGATATCGCCAGGTCATTCAATGCCATAAGCAGACTCTCACCCTCGACATAGTTGAAACTGATATTGATATTGCCTGCGATACGTTGGTCGATATCGCCATTGATATATACCTCTTCCATGTCCTTGACACCGTCATATAACTTGTTCCTCAGTTTTAACAGGCGTTCGTTCTCAGAAGCCATCTCTTGCTTCGCGATACGGAATGCTTCTCCCATACCCACGATCTGATGTGTCGCCAGTGTTCCTGAGCGCATGCCGCGCTCATGGCCGCCGCCATGCATCTGTGCCTCCAGGCGTACTCGCGGCTTTCTCTGCACATACAAGGCACCGATACCTTTGGGCCCATAAATCTTGTGAGCCGAGAAGCTCATCAGGTCAACCGGCAGTTCTTCGAGGTTTATTTCAACCTTGCCCGGGCTTTGCGCTGCATCGACATGGAAAATAATCTTTCTCTCACGACAGATCTTGCCGATTGCCTCGATATCCTGGATCACACCAATCTCGTTATTTACATGCATGATGGAGGCAAGGATAGTGTCATCTCGCAGAGCATCTTCGAAAACCTTGAGATCGAGCAGACCGTTTTCCATAGGATCGAGATAAGTAACCTCATAACCTTCACGCTCTAGCTGTCGACAGCTATCAAGCACTGCTTTATGCTCGGTCTTGCAGGTTACGATATGCTTGCCGCGCTTCTTGTTAAAGTGAGCAACACCTTTGATCGCAAGGTTGTCAGACTCGGTTGCACCGGAAGTAAAGATGATCTCTTTCGGGTTGGCACCGACCAGGTCTGCAACATGTTTACGTGCAGTCTCTACCGCAGCCTCAGCTGTCCAGCCATAACTATGGCTGCGCGATGCAGGGTTACCAAAACTGCTATCAGGCCCCATGTACTTGAGCATCTCGGAAACAACACGCTCATCAATCGGATTGGTCGAAGAATAGTCCAAATAGATTGGTTTAATTGTTTGTTCAGTCACTCTAATCACCTTACATGTTATTTATACAGTCGCAGCCATCATCACTGCTGATTGTTGATTGATTTCTATGATGTCATGCAACGCGGCTAACAGCGCCTCGACATCTGACATCGTATTGTGTTTCCCAAAACTCACTCTGATCGCCGAGTTTGCCAGTGCATCCGGCACTTTCATCGCTTTCAACACATGGCTGGGCTCTGTTTTTCCACTAGTGCAAGCAGATCCGCTGGAAACTGCGATCGCTTTTCTGTCGAGCTGCATCAGCAAGGTCTCACCATCGAAGCCATTGACACCAAACTGTAGCGTATTCGGCAGACGTTCTGCCCGATCAGCAAATACACTGACCTCGTTCAATTCTTTTAAGCCTTTTTCCAATGCATCTCGTAGTTGATACATTTTCCTGGCATTCATCTGCATCTCGGCCATCGCTAACTCAGCAGCTTTTCCAAAACCCACTATCGCCGGTACGTTCTCTGTTCCTGCTCGCAGGTTCTTCTCCTGTGAACCACCGAACTGCAGTTTCTTAATCGGCAGCCGTTTATCGATGATCAAGGCGCCGACACCGACAGGCCCATATAATTTGTGCGCAGAAACAGTCATCGCATGGATGCCGCTTCCTGCAAAATCAAGCGCAATCTTGCCTGCCGCCTGAGTTGCATCTGTGTGGAAGAAGCAATTATTTTCAGCAGCGAAATCAATAAGTAGTGACAGGTCCTGGATCACACCCGTTTCATTGTTCGCTGTCATCACAGATACCAGTGATGTGCGCTCATCCACAGCCTGTTCAAGTGCAGAATTATTTATATGGCCATTTTCATCTGCTTCAATGATATCGACCATATCGCCAAGATTCTGCGCTGGTTCTAACAAAGACATATGCTCAATTGCACTGACCGCTATACGGCTGCCTCTGTTGTGCTGATAAAATCCGTTTATCAGTAAGTTATTCGATTCTGTGCCTCCGCTGGTAAAAACCACCTGCTCGGCCCTGGCACCGACGAGCCGAGCAACAGATTCGCGTGCCTGCTCGATAGCGTCTTTTTGCAAGCGTCCAAAACGATGTACGCTTGAAGGGTTACCAGTTACCTGCCCCATATATGGCAACATGGCTTGCAACACTCTCTCGTCTAGAGCAGTGGTTGCGTTATTGTCGAGATATACCGCCATCTTTACACTGCGAGTATTTCAAACCTGCAAAGGCTAAATACCGACAACCTCGTCCTGACGTACTTTCACATCATGCACAGCTTCCTGAGTCATGATCTCTGATAATGTGATGCCATCTAGAAAAGTACGAATTTCATGACTCAGTTCCTGCCACAGGTCATGAGTCAGACAATGGTAGTCACTATGATTGCAACCATCACTGTCACCGCAATCGACGACTTTACAGCTTTCATCAACAGCTAATATGATGTCAGATACACTGACTTCATCGACATTATTTGTCAGCTTATAACCACCGCCTGGGCCACGCGTGCTGCTTACGATACTATTGCGACGTAGCTTGGCAAAAAGCTGCTCCAGATATGACAAAGAAATATCCTGACGTTCTGAAATGGCAGCAAGTGATACCGGACCTTCGTCCTGATGTAATGCCAGATCGAGAACTGCTGTTACTGCATAACGCCCTTTTGTGGTTAAACGCATATCAAACACCTCCCTGCAATACAGGGAAAACAATATTAAGTTGAGCGTTAATTTTACTTAATTCCTACTAAATTAGTCAAGTATTAAACCAAGTAATTTAGTCAGGTATTACTTAAGTAATACGGGAGGGCTTAAGTGATTGATATTTATTGAAATAAAAATATATATCAGCAAGTTACGACTAGTTTGTTTCTATTTTTTCAGGTTCATCACTGTCGCTTTGACTAGCGGTTGAGATACTGCAGGATCCCAGGTCAGGTAAATTTGTCACGTCTATCTCGGCGCCAAACTGCTTGAGTGCAGCGCACATCGTTTCCATTTTTTCGTCCATCGCATGGATATGATCGAGCATCTTGTTAATCGCTGTAGCGACCGGGTCAGGTGCATCACTGGTGGCACCATAAGCGTCGAAACCGAGTTTCTGAGCGATTTCATTACGTTTTTTCTGTACATCATCATGGTGATGGATCACCCTGCCCGGGACACCGACCACGGTCGAATCCTGTTCTACATCTTTGGTAACCACTGCATTAGAACCTATACGAACGCCCTCTGACAGAGTGATAGGCCCCAGTACTTTAGCTCCAGCACCAACGACCACATTATTTCTAAGCGTGGGATGCCGCTTACCGGCTTTCCAGCTGGTTCCACCAAGTGTCACGCCATGATACAGAGTGCAATCATCACCGATCTCGGCTGTTTCACCGATGACCACTCCCATGCCATGGTCGATAAAAAAACGATGGCCGATAGTTGCACCCGGGTGTATCTCGATACCGGTCAACCAGCGTGAAAAGTGTGAAAACCAGCGTGCCAGCCATTTAAGACCGGCATTCCATAACAGGTGATTAAAGCGATGCAAGACCACCGCATGCAGCCCTGGATAGCAGGTCAGGACCTCCCATGCATTCCTCGCTGCCGGATCACGTTCAAATACGCACTTTATGTCTTCACGAATACTGATGAAACTACCCTCTGATCTTTTGGTTCACTGTTGCTATGTTATATGAAATCGACTTGAATGTTATACCCTGAGAATTTACGGATATTCAATACCCCGGTATCTAATATCAGGTACTGGCCTTTTATACCCATCAATTGGCCGTCGATCTCTGGCTGTTTATCCAGGTTCAATGACTTTATCTTTTTCGGATACTCGGACACCGGAAATTTTATCTCAACGACAGCCTCATCGACAGCTTCTATGTCACCCTCGCCATGTTCATTCTTTATCTCAGCAATCTGCAGCGTACAATCATCCAGCAATCTGTCACGGATCGATCTCAGATCCATCGGCTCGGCATCAGCTTTTAGCATCTTACGCCAGTCAGTTCGATCTGAAACATGCTGCTTTAAGACCACTTCCAGCAGGCCTGACTGCCGTCGATTAGCCACTTTAAATACTGGCAAAGCCTGGGCCGCCCCCTGATCTATCCAGCGAGTGGGCACCTGCGTACCGCGGGTGATTCCAACCTTGATGCCCGAAGAATTTGCCAGGTAGACATAATGCGGTATGAAACAGTTTTCATCACCCCACTCTGGCTGCCTGCATGTACCCTCTGCATAATGGCAGGTCTCCGGTTTCATAATGCACATATCGCAGGAAGCAAGGCTACGAAAACAGGGAAAACAATGTCCCTGGCCAAAACTCTTGCTGGTTTTTCGACCACAGGCGATGCAATTAATCTCGTCCTGGTATTTCAGCCTTATCGTCCTGCCGATATTCTCATTCATCGGCAGCAGGTTGTCGCCGATAGGCAGCTGATACTGAACCGCTTGATCCTCGCCACCCAGTGAGCTTTGCATCTTTAATATATTTCCAGTCATTGTCATCTAAGCTTTACCATCAGGTACGTACAAAAGCATCAATCTTATCAACTGCGAGCTGTAATATCTCAAGGGATTGTGTATAAGCAAACCGACAATGTATATTCGCTAGATGACTGCCAAAATCTATACCCGGTGTTACCGCCACTCCCTGCTCGATAAGTAACCTCTTCACCCAGCTAAAACTATCATCGGTAAAGCGATGACAATTAGCATAGATATAAAATGCCCCCTGTGGTTTGACTGCTACTTCGAAGCCCATCTGCTCTAATGCCGGCAATAGGAAATCCCGGCGCTGTCTGAACTCATCCCTGCGGGCATCGAGTATAACCTGGGTCTCAGTCTGTAGAGCGGTCAGTGCTGCAACCTGTGAAACAGTAGGCGGCGCCAGGAAGATATTCTGCGCGATTCGGTCGATCGCATCCACATAATAATCAGGCACCACCATCCAGCCAAGTCGCCAGCCAGTCATGCCGAAATACTTGGAAAAACTGTTTATGACAAAACATTCGTTAGACACTTGCAGTGCCGTGTATTCCTCTTGCTCATAAACCAGCCCCTGATATATCTCATCGACGATGACCCTGCCCTGTTTCTTCTCGACAAGCTGGCACAAGGACTCCAGTTGCTCTCTCGGTAGTATGGTGCCGGTCGGATTAGACGGTGACGCTACCATGGCGGCACGTGTCAGCTCATTCCAGTGCTGTGCTGCTGAACTGGCATCCAGTTGATAGTAGTTTTCCGCACTCACCGGTACTGAGATCGCATCAGCAGCCAGTACTCGCGCGATATTCCGGTTACAGGGGTAACCTGGGTCAGCCAGCAGCACATTTTCACCGGCATCCAGCAGGCATAACATTGCCAGCTGCAATGCACCTGAAGCACCCGGCGTTATTATTACCCGCCGCGGATCAAGCTGCAGAGAAAACTTCCTCTCATAATACCCTGAGATCTCCTCACGCAGTTCTGGCAAACCAAGTGCTGGAGTGTAGTGAGTGCTGTACTGTTGTAGCGCTTCAATACCTGCGCTTATGATAGGCTCAGCCGTGGCAAAATCAGGTTCACCTACTTCCATATGAAATATAGTTCTGCCCTGCCTGCTCAATGCTTTTGCCTGTGCAAGGATATCCATCACATGAAATGGATTGAGCTGTTCAGCACGCCGGGATAGTTTTGGCCTGGTCATTTTGTAGCAGCTAACGGTTTATGAGCATTGATTTCCATCTGCGCGCATTTTACACTGAGAACCTGCTAATACGTTTTTATTTTTTTGGTGATATACCCAGATGATCAAGTACCTACATTCTCTCAGACGCATATTGTTTAGCGCAGTGATCTTTTTTTACGGCAGTTACCTACATGCCCTACCAGAACAGGCGCTGGTACCCGGCGGCATAGCATTGCTACAACTGCCCGACTACAAACATGGAACCAAGGTTTATTTTGACAATAAACGTATCGCCGTATTTCCCTATAAGGACAGCTGGGTGGCGATGGCAGGAATCGGGCTATCCAAAAAGCCCGGCAATTATGAGTTTTCAATTCGCCGAGCCGATGGACTTAGCCTTAATACCAGCGTTACTGTCGAGTATAAAAAATATGATGAGCAGCACCTGACTATCAAAAACAAACGCAAGGTGAACCCGAACAAACAGGACAGTGAGCGTATCGCTGCCGAGAGTCTGCGTAAAAAAAAGGCGAGAAAACTTTATAGTGAAACCGATCCAAAGGTAGATTTTATCTGGCCGGTTACTGGTCGGATAAGCAGTATCTTCGGGCTAAGACGTTTTTTCAATGAACAGGAAAGACGCCCGCATAGCGGGCTTGATATAGCTGCCGATGAGGGCACGCCTGTCATGGCGGTAGCCGATGCCACGGTGGTAGATACTGGTGATTTCTTTTTCAGCGGTAATATGGTCTATCTTGATCATGGCCAGGGCATAATTACTTTATATGCACATTTGAGCAAGATATCAGTAAAACCCGGTGATACCGTGAAGCAGGGAGATATCATCGGCAATGTCGGTCAGACCGGTCGTGTTACCGGGCCACATCTGCATTTTGCGGTGTACGCCAACCAGGCACTTATAGACCCGATTTTCATGCTGCCAAAGAATGGCAACCCGGCGATGGCCAGTTCACCTGAAAAAACAGCGCCTTCACAACAATAATCAGCAGAAAATCGATAAATAGCTTGCGATTGTGCTAGAAATAACGATAATTGCGCAACATTATTAAAAGTCAGCCAGATGTTCACCCTGTTTAATTTTTTCTAGAATCATTCTGCTTACTTTATTTTTACTTAACAAGAAAATTTTATATGGCTAAAGAAGAAGCAATACAGATGGAAGGCACGGTAACAGAAACCCTGCCTAACACCATGTTCCGAGTAGAACTGGAAAACGGACACACAGTAATAGCTCACATCTCTGGAAAAATGCGTAAGCATTACATACGTATCATGACTGGCGATGCAGTAACTGTTGAACTCACCCCATACGATCTTGAAAAAGGCCGTATCGTTTACCGCGCCAAATAAATTTCAATAAAAAAGGCCGCTGAATTTTTATCAGCGGCCTTTCTAGTTTATAGCTTCTATGTTTTTGGCTGTCTGTATAGCAAACAGCGTTTCAAATCAGGCTTTTACTGTCTCCGCTGCAATATTTATAGCCAGTTCATTGTCATCAGACACCGTTACATCTACATGGCCGCCTTTACTTAAATCTCCGAACAGGAGATCGTTCGCCAGTGGCTTCTTCAGCAGTTCCTGTATGATGCGAGCCATCGGCCTTGCCCCCATCTTGGGATCATAACCTCTTACAGCCAGCAACTCACGAGCCGCTTTATCGACATTGATAGTAACCTTTTTCTCATTGAGTTGCAGCTCAAGGGCGACCAGGAACTTGTCAACCACATTAGACAGAGTGTGTGCGTCCAAGGGTCCAAAGTTGACGATCGAATCCAGACGATTTCTGAACTCTGGCGTAAACATCTTCTTGATTTCTTCCATACCATCGAGTTCGTTCTGCTGCTCGGTGAATCCCATTGATCGGCGAGACATCAACTGTGCACCGGCATTACTGGTCATGACCAGGATGACATTACGGAAATCAGTCTTGCGTCCATTACTGTCTGTCAATGTACCGTGATCCATTATCTGCAACAGGATATTAAATACTTCCGGATGCGCTTTTTCGATCTCATCAAGCAGCAAGACACAGTGCGGATGTTTATTGACGGCCTCTGTCAACAGACCCCCATCATCAAAACCGACATAGCCTGGCGGCGCACCGATGAGACGCGACACGGTATGACGCTCCATATATTCCGACATATCAAAGCGTAACAGCTCAACTCCCATGATACTGGCAAGCTGTTTGCTGACTTCGGTCTTACCGACACCGGTAGGACCGGCAAAGAGGAAAGATCCTATCGGTTTTTCCGGTTCACCCAGGCCAGACCTTGACATGCGAATCGCAGTGGTCAGTGTATCGATGGCATCATCCTGTCCAAATACCACAAGCTTTAGATCACGTTCGAGGTTCTTCAATGCGTCAGTATCCGACGTAGAAACTGTCTTCGCAGGGATACGCGCGATCTTGGCAATAATATTCTCTATATCATGCACGTTGATCGAATTTTTATTGGATTTGCCAGCGCTTGCCTGTAACTGCCTCTGTGCACCGGCCTCGTCGATGACGTCTATGGCCTTGTCTGGAAGAAAGCGGTCCATGATATAACGCTGAGAAAGCTCCACCGCAGCACGCAAGGCGTTATTGCTATATTTGACATCATGATGTTCTTCAAAACGTGTTTTCAGACCTTTTAATATCTCCACTGCTTCATCTACATTAGGCTCTTCGATGTCTATTTTCTGAAAGCGACGAGCGAGTGCATGGTCTTTTTCAAACACGCTTCTAAACTCTGCATAGGTGGTTGAGCCGATACATTTGAGCTCCCCATTCGCCAGCATCGGTTTGATCAGGTTAGAGGCATCCATGACGCCGCCAGAGGCAGAACCCGCCCCGATTATGGTATGGATCTCGTCGATAAAGAGAACGGCTCCTGGGCGCTGCTTTAACTGCTTTAGCACGCCTTTTAGACGTTTCTCAAAATCACCACGGTACTTGGTACCTGCGACCAGAGAGCCCAGATCAAGTGAGAAGATAGTGCTATCTAGCAATACATCCGGTACTTCTTTGTCAACGATGCGTTTAGCAAGGCCTTCAGCCAAAGCCGTTTTACCGACACCAGCTTCACCGACAAGCAAGGGGTTATTCTTTCGACGACGACATAAAATCTGTACCGTCCTCTCAACTTCGTGCTCACGGCCGATCAATGGATCGATCAGGCCTTGCATGGCACGCTGATTTAAATTGGTAGTGAAATTTTCCAGTGGTTGGGCTTCAGCATCCTGCCCAGCACTCTGATCAGAATGATCTTCGAGTTTCTCAGTATCATTTGGCACTTTTGTGATGCCATGAGAGATATAGTTCACCACATCCAGACGGTTAACATTTTGTTGATTCAATAGATAAACAGCCTGTGACTCCTGCTCACCAAACATAGCAACAAGCACATTCGCGCCGACCACTTCTTTTTTGCCGGAGGACTGAACATGGAATACAGCACGCTGCAGCACACGTTGAAAGCCTAGAGTAGGTTGTACTTCGCCACCGACAACATCACCAAATACAGGCGTGTTGTTGTCCAGATATTCTTTGAGTTCGACACTGAGTAGATTAAGGTCAGTGCCACAGGCCTGTAATACGACACTGGCACTATTATTATCTAACAGAGAAAGCAGCAGATGCTCTACTGTTATATATTCATGCCTTTTTTCTCTTGCCTCATTAAATGCATTATTTAACGATGCTTCAAGTTCTTTACTCAACATGGCGTTACCTTACACGTTACCATTAAAAAAGTTTACCTAATATAAATTGCAATAGTCAGGCCTCTTCCATGGTGCACATCAAAGGGTGCTGGTTAATTCGTGAATACTCATTTACCTGATCAACCTTGGTCTCGGCGATCTCATGACTAAACGTACCGCAAACACCTCTACCCTTTGTGTGGACTGACATCATCACACGTGTCGCTTTTGCATTATCCATAGCAAAGAACATCATCAACACCTGTACAACAAATTCCATCGGCGTGTAGTCATCATTATTTACGATGACTTTGTATTGTTTTGGCGGCTGTAACTTCGGTTTATCTTCTTCAACAGCAAGCCCGCCATCATAGTCATGTTCCCAGTCATCATCACCAGCATTGCTAGCAATGATACATCTATCGGTAAAATCATGGCTCTGGTAAACACTCATGCCTCACCTTCAGTGTAGGACAAACTTAATAATTTTTCTAAATCAGGAATCATTTTTATCAATAATAAATTTCAGCTTGGTTTATTTACAAATTCGAAAAATCTTCTAGCAGGACCACTTCGACCCGAAATCGACAGTGCTGTTCCCTGGCTACAGTTAAATATATTTAAAATATAGCTTCAAACACTACTAGAACATATGGGTATAATCTTACAATACAAGAACCTGATACAACAGCCCTGAACAGGTTCCACCTGCCCCTGAATCAAGCTACAAATAACCACTTATTTTATACGCCAATGGCAGTCAACTGTGCAAGTGTATCTGGTTTCGCCCTTTTTGCTTGGCTATATAACAGCTGGTATCAGCCTGTTCCATGAGGCTCTCTATAGAATCGGCATGCTTCGTTATGGCTACAACACCAATACTCAGACCAAGCTTGAAATGCTTACCCTCCCATTCAAACTCAAAATCATCGATATCCTGGCGCATTTTCTCAGCTACGATCTTTGCACTTTTCACATTACAGTGAACCAGTAAAACGCCAAACTCATCGCCACCGAGGCGACCAACACAATCGTCTTTTCGCAGATGATTCTTAAATTCCTCGGCGAGCAGCTTTAATACCTTATCGCCCGCCGCATGCCCGCATTCATCATTGATGGTTTTAAAGTGATCAAGATCAAGATAAAACATAACATGCTGGCATACGTTTAAGCGAGAATCTTCCAGCAATCCCTCCATTTGCGACTCGAACTCTCGACGATTAACGAGCCCAGTCAACATATCATGATGCGCGAGATAGGAGAGCTCATTGCTGCGTTTTTTCGATGCTGTAATATCACGTATCAATACGACCACACCAGTCGACCTGCCTTTATTATCAAACAGGCCTGATAATATCGCTTCTACGATATACTCCTTGCCGGAATCAACCTTCAAATAGAATTCGATGGGCGGACAACTTTTATTTTCAGATTCGAGACACCATGCCACCAGATCCTTGACAGGCTCTCTTGAATCTATGCTGAGCAGCTTGAAGATTTCTGAGAAATATCGCTCGTCAACAAAACCTTTCTTATAATCAAGCAGCTTGTATGCGGCAGGATTCATGAATTCGATCAAGCCATTCTCATCCGTGGTAATAACAGAATCGGAAATAGAATTGATTGTGATCTGCGCACGCTGTTTTTCGTTATACAACATCGACGAGGTCTCGGCATGTTTATCTAACTCATCCTGCAGCTCCTGAGTACGCTCTTCGATTATATTTTCAAGGGAAAAGTACTGTTTCTTCAACTCTTGCTGGATTGCGAGCTGATGCACCTGCATCTCGTTGAAGCGCCTTATAACAGCGCCCAGATCGTCATCCTGTTGATATTCAACATCATGGTGCACACGGTGACTTTTAAAGTACTCTATCGACGACATCAATGCATCAAGTGGATTACCTATAGTTTCGATATAAGCACGTCTTACAGCGAACAGCACTATCGCAACCAGTGAAACCAGCAAGATAAATTCATACTTGACCCGATCAAAAAGCTGGCTGACAACATTTTTTGTCGAAAGTCCAATAACGAACTCTCCGACTTTACTTATACTGGCATCGGGAGAATAGTTAATTGCTACCGAACGTTGCAGTGAAGGATCACCCTTGATTTCACCATACTGTTCCAGTACTACGCCCTCTTGATTCTTGATAACGACAAATGCAACATCAGAGTCTGCGATCAAAGAAGTGTTATAAAGCTTAATATACTTAACATTACCATTGGCAACAGGTTCGGCCAGTAGTAACGAATATGCTGAAGTCAGACTCTCTAGCTTATTGACCAGTGCTGCTTTATCGTTATTGTAATTCAACCACTCATAAACACCGATCAATACGATAAATACGAATACGATAAGAGGTATGATAATGCTCAAAAAGTGCCAATATAAGCTTTTCTTTGCATTCATTGGAGCGACTGTTAACAGCAATTGCAGGTAGCGTTATTCGATAGATCATGTTTCGATCTATAGACATGACCGGCCTCATAATCCAAAAGCAGTCTAAAAAAAACGGAAGTAAGCTTACAAGAGTATGGCGTGCTGTACGCTTTTTGGCACATGGGAAAAATGCTTGAATGATCACACATAGTTTACCTACATCAATACGTAGAACTAATCCATGTAATTATAGATCTTTTGACATATCTCCTAGAAAAACCCGATTCTCTAAGTCCAGAGAAGACGGTCACCAAACCTTTTCTAGCACGGAAAACGAGGCAGATACAGCAATCATTTCCAGATAATCGCTTAATATATTAATCGGCGCTCTTTCAGATAATAATGATTTGATACTATGTTGCAAATTGGAGAACGCTATTTAACAGCTCATTCTTAAGCTTCTTGTCAACTTCTTTCAACATGCGCGCATCAAGTTGTGATGGATTGCTGGCTGAAACTTTTAGCGGCCATGACTGATAACCGATAACGGTAACACCATCCTGTGCGATGAGTTCGATCTTTAATGTCGCTCGCAACCAGTGCCAGTCTCCCTGATCGATCGGCTGTTGTTTTTCAAGGCTAGCTGCTAACTGGTAACCTGAGCCTCCAACATTAAACCCCGCATTTGCCGCAGCCCCCTGCAAGATGTTACTCAGGCCACCGATATCATCGACTCGAATGGCTGTTTGAACAGGTAAGTCTCGCAACTCACGGCCCAACTGCTCGTTTAACTCTGCCAATTGCCATCTCGCTGGTGATCCCTTTCCTTTTACGTCTATTATTTTCAATGTCCTCTGCAGCGTCTCCCTGTCCTGTTGCAACTCATTCGCTTTATGCAAATCTGCTATTTTTAGGAGCACATCTTCTCTTCGCCCATGTTGGTCCAGTGCATGCTCTGTCTGATCATCCAGATCTCTCATCTCACCTCGAATATTATTCCCTGCCTGGGCACGGTCCAGCACAGCCAGTGCATGATAAGTCAGATCAGTACTGCTCTGCCATTGCTCTGCTATGCGCGCACCTTGAACCATCTTATCTGTTTTTAGATTGACGGTGCTGGCGATCCTCGCACTTGACGCAACCGTTTCGATACCATCTTTTTTACTGGTCTGTGTATCCTGCGAAGTAGTAGACACTTCTCGTATCTGTACTTCAAATATCTTTGCCAGGTTAGATAAGGCCCTGGCTTTTGCCTGTTCTGCTTTAGATGCCGAACCAGTGGCAGACATGTATTTGAAATTAGGGTACATATCCGGTTCGCTACGCACCCATTCCGGTGCATCTGCAGTACTCATCACTGTTGTTGACTGCATACAGGCAGTCACCATTAACACACTCATTAATATCTTGAATCTGAATATTGATTTCATCTTAAAATCACCTTCTAGACTAAACCATGAAATGTGGCTATAAAATTATTTTGCCGATGTAGCAACATCGGTCTCTCTAGCATGGTCCTGCGCACCCGGCATTTCCGCGCTCATTTTTTTCCCGGACTTAATCTTAGGTACAGGAGTATTCCAATGCTTGATAACAAAGCTCTGGCGCTTGGGTTTTATGGAAACTGCTTCCTCGATAACATCGACGACCATACCCGCAGCATTCAAAAACTGAATCTGTATTGTATGCTCACCAACCGGTAAAAGCACTCTCTGCAACTGGATCTCCAGCGGCAGTGTTGTCCAGCTCCGTGTATCTGCACGCTCTGTCGCCAGGTTGGTCACCGTCATCAACAAGCCGGCGATCGAGCTTTTATCTGAAGCCGTTTTTTGACTATTGTACTTAACCACAGCACGGGCTGTCGCTCTCGCCATAATACCAGGCATCTCCTGCTCGAGAGAGTAACGGGCAAGCTTGTCAATGTCTTCCACCGTCTCTAAGGGAAACTGTTTACCGTCTATATTTACCTGTGCGAGATACAGCTTCTGTTTTGGTTGATCGTATGCGGGAAATGCGACACGCAGGTTCTGCTGGACTTCCTGAGAGAATATATACAGCGCCTTTTCATTCCTTATCGGCGCCAATCCATTGTTCAGAATAACAACCAGTTCACCATACTTATTACTGTCTTGAACCGGCTTGAAATCCGGCATATTCATTTCTTTTTTATACGTTTTATACTCGTCCCATAACCCCTGCCATGCCAGCATACGCAACAGGTCTTTCTTGATACGCTCAGGCATTACAGGATATTGCTCACCAGCTTTATCTTTGTAAACAGTATATGCTTTTCGATAAGAAATTAGTGCTGAGTCATCTTCTCCAAGGTTTTCGTATATGATGCCCTCAAGATAACGCAGGAATGCATCTTCGTCAGGCTCGTCGCCCCACTCCATCATTTTGACATTAGCCTGCAACATCTCGACACGAGCACTATCTAGCTGGCCTAGCTGAATATAATTCATCGCCATGTAGGCATGTAACAAAAGCTGCTCGTAACGATCCCCCTCATAACCTCGTAAGGTCTCATTGATAGAGACCGCGGCAAGATTTTCAGTGAGACTGATACCATACAGTTTCTCGATCTCCTGTTTTGCGACTTCAAAGATCTCATTGCTACCTGTAAAATCTTTATTTATGCGACGCAGCATGCCTTTATCTAAGGAAGAGACAACATCATCCATATCCTTGTCCTTCTCTTCTGCGATAGCAAGTGAGAGCTCGGGGCGCCCGGTCAAAAGGCCGTCACGCATAGTAGTTGCATGACTACCGTAACTGGCACATGACTGTATGGATACACCGAGGACAAGTACTAAAGAAAGCTTTAGAAACAAGGACAACGATGAGTGATGCATCAGCTTGCAGGAGAACGATGGCTGATTAGTCAGCAATTGATATGCGTCACGAATAGCAGACATAGAATTTAACTTCCGTGTTCTTATGGATTATCTTATAGACGGAAGCCACCCTTCTCTACCGTTTTCTTAATCTTCTTCTGGCCTACCCATACCTTACGGTTGGTACCCAGCTCGATCAGAGTGAGGTCTATCTGGTAGAAACGCGCCTGCTCACCACTGACTGCATCAACGATACTGTTGATCGAGCCCTGCAGCATGAAATCGGCGCCGACCTCATTACCCATCGCTTTGCGTGTTTCTTCTGTTGCATTCAGATCCTGATCTTTTACTTCACTGCGGACTTCCTCACGGGCTTCTGCAGATGCGACAAACTCGACCTCACCAGAATTGATCAGTTCACGTTCCATGTCTGCGATGAAAGTACGCGTATTGATGTGTTCATGACTCAGGTTGCGAACAGTGCCGACGATGACCGTAGGTGCTTTCCCCTTATTACGATTAAATTTATTGAGCCAGTTGCGAGAGAGCACATCCTGGATCATCTCCTGTGCTACCAGGCGTGAGTCTGTATCATTCCAGTTTCCGCTCAAATCTGTAACAGTATCTGATTCCACACGACTGACGGTCGGATTACATCCCGCTGATAAAAACAACAGAGCGAGAAGTGGAATTAACAGGTTTCTTGAAGACATACAAAGATTCATTTTTTGCTCCTTTTAAGCCCAGGCCTGAACTTATATTATGTGTAATTAAAATTAATTTAAGTTGTTAATGATAGAATTTATAACACTAAGTTTCCAAAGTGACTAGCTTATCCAGAATATTTATTAAAAAATAATGACATATTTCACATTAATGCTGTCCTAACACAGTATAAAGATCCGTTTTCTATTGGAGATTATGCAAGAAGTTGCACTCATGCTGTGCAACAGGTATTGTCGCGAGATGAAAAATATCGATACACTCTTACATGCACGATGGGTCATCCCTGTCGATGGCAAGAACCGTTTTCTGGAACACCATTGCATCGCAATTCATGATGACAGGATCCTCGAAATCCTGCCGTGCGATGATGCCAGAGAAAAATACAGCGCTTCAGTGAGCAGAAACTATGACCAACATGCTCTGATTCCAGGCTTGATCAACAGCCATACCCATGCAGCGATGAACCTGTTTCGCGGACTGGCCGACGACCTGGGACTGATGGACTGGCTAGAGAACCATATCTGGCCGGCAGAATCCCTGCATGTCAATGAAGCTTTTGTGCACACCGGTACCGAGCTGGCGATCGCAGAGATGATCCGTGGCGGTACCACCTGTTTCAATGACATGTATTTCTTTCCGGATATAACAGCTCGAGTCGCTGCCGACATCGGCATGCGTGCCAGTGTAGGCCTTATACTCATCGATTTTCCCACGGTGTGGGCTAACAACAGCGAAGAATACATCGACAAGGGACTTGCCGTTTTTGACCACTATAAAGGTCATGAACTGATCAAAACAGCCTTTGCGCCACATGCGCCATATACTGTCTCTGATCAGCCATTGAAGCGAATTCGGACACTATCTGACGAGCTGGAATTAAGCATCCATATGCATATCCATGAGACTGCACACGAAGTCAGTGAAGCGAGAAAGAACACCGGAGTACGTCCGTTGACTCGGCTGTATGAACTTGGCCTGTTGACACCCGCTTTACAGGCTGTACACATGACCCAGCTGCATGATGATGAGATTCCTCTGCTTGCTTCTAGCGGTAGCCATGTCATACATTGCCCGGAATCGAATATGAAACTGGCCAGTGGCACCTGCCCGGTAAAAGCACTACACGATGCTGGCGTCAATGTAGCATTGGGCACCGACAGCAGTTCTAGCAACAATGATCTGGATATGTTCGGAGAGATGCGAAGCGCTGCCATGCTGGCAAAAATCAGCACCATGGACGCGACCGCTGTACCAGCCGAGCAGGCCCTGCAGATGGCTACCATCAATGGCGCCCGGGCCCTTGGCATCGATGATATCACCGGTTCATTAGAACCTGGTAAATTTGCTGATATCGTTGCAGTAAATTTCGATACAATAGAGACTGTTCCAGTATATGATCCTGTCTCTCACCTGGTGTATTGCAGTTCCAGAGAACATGTCAGCGATGTCTGGATAGCAGGCAGACAACGTTTAACAGACAGAGTACTCAATACCATCGATGAGTCCCGCTTAAAAGCAGACTGTATTAGAATAAGTGAAAATATTAGAGAAAACTAATTGATGTTCAATCAGTTAATCAAAATTTAAAACGTAATTTACTATACAACCGCTGAAGTAACCGTGTTATGAGCCAAAGTGCAAATATCGACCCCTCAGAAATAAAAAAATTTGAAGACCTGGCTTCACGCTGGTGGGATGAACATGGCGAGTTTAAACCGCTGCATGAAATGAACCCGTTACGCCTGAACTTCATCAATAGCGGCTCTCCTCTCGAAGGTAAAACTGCCTGTGATATCGGCTGCGGCGGCGGCATTTTGAGCGAGAGTATGGCCAGGTGTGGCGCCATAACCACCGGTCTCGATATGGGTAAAGCCCCTCTATCAGTCGCGCGTTTACACGCCATGGAGAGCGAGCTCGAAATCGATTACCAGCAGATCACTGCTGAAGAATTTGCCAGGCACAATCCGGCGAGCTACGACATAGTCACCTGTATGGAGATGCTGGAGCATGTGCCTGACCCTGCATCTGTCATCAATGCCTGTTACCAACTGGTCAAACCTGGCGGTTCTGTTTATCTTTCGACCATCAACAGAAATCCAAAATCATACCTGTTCGCCATCGTCGGAGCAGAATACATGATGAAAATGCTGCCTCGTGGCACACATGATTATGCACGCTTCATAAAACCCTCCGAGCTTGACGAATGGGCCAGGGCGGCAGGACTTACACTTCAAGATCTGAAAGGTGTTAGCTATAATCTATTCACCGGGCTGTTCAGCCAGTCGGGTGACATCGATGTCAACTACATGGTTCGATATACACGCCCAGAATGACTCTGAAGATACAGCTGTAGTGAGAGATAAAGCAAACACCAGGATCAACACCGTGTTATTCGATCTCGACGGCACATTGATCGATACCGCACCAGATATGGCAGCTGCACTAGATATCCTGTGCGATGAAAAACAACACGCGCGCTGCGCCTACTCTGACGTCCGGCCGATCGTTTCAAATGGCAGTGTAGCACTGCTTAAACTCGCTTTTGGCGACGACATGAATACACAATCCTTCGAACGCTTAAAGAAGCGTTACCTGGAAATCTACCTCGAGCATCTCGCTGTTCATTCACGGTTATTTGAAGAGATGGACAGCCTGTTGCAGCGGCTCGAAAAAAATGGCATAAAGTGGGGGGTCGTCACCAATAAACCGGGGTGGTTAACTGAACCACTTATGCAGTCCCTCGGCCTGCACGAGCGTGCTGCATGCATCGTCAGTTCTGATTCAACAAATAATCGTAAGCCCCATCCAGAGCCCATGTTCTATGCTTGCAAGCTGACCAAGGCACAACCAGAAGAATGCGTCTACATCGGTGACGCGCGACGTGATATAGAGGCCGGACATAATGCCGGCATGACAACCATTATTGCCGAATATGGTTATATCGAAGACTCAGAGAACACTGAAGACTGGCATGCCGATTATAGTATCCAGAGCCCTTCCCAGATATTTTCACTGATATCCTGACAAGCTGCCTAAGTGCTGCTCAATACTCGCCCATCACAGTGACAATCAATTCTTGCTGTAGAGTTCAAGGTATCGTCGATAATCCTCAAGCCGGTCTACGTCCCAGCATGCAGGAAGCTCTACAAACGAAATTCTCGCATCATTGAGTTTATCTCTAGTCTGCTGCATTACCTCAGCACTACCCCAGCTGATACCCTGAAAAAGGAAGTCATATGCATTTCGCATTGCGATACAAACATAGCCACCATCTTCAGCCGGCACCACTACAACCTCGGCGCCTTCATGTAATCTATCCAGCACCTGCGTGATGACATCAATTTCCAGTGATGGCGCATCAGTGCCGATGACGACACAGTATTTATAATCACACAGCGCACGCCTGATACCATCATAGATACGCTCACCAAGGTCAGCACCTGTCTGGTCATAAAGGGCAACCGGGTATTTTTGACCGCATTGTAAAAAATACTCACTGTGCTGATCTGGCGCACACATGAGATGCACTTCACACAAACTTGCAGAAGTTAGCATGGTCAGGCGATCATGTATCAGATCATGCTGTAATTTTGTCGCAGCCTTTACACCGATATCCGGGATCAAGCGGGTGTTAACTTTGCCTTCGACCGGCGCTTTTGCAAATAAGAGCACGACCGCATCCTGGTATAACATTTCAATACATCTGACTCAGTTTTTCGGGTGAGACACCGAAGAAGTAATATAGTCTCAGTTTCCACATCAACAGGATAGTCGAAACAACCCCGTTGGTTTCCCAACGGCGGCTTGATGTAACCACATTGTGTTTCAAGCGAACAGGTTTAGATATTTTCTTCAGACGACGACTGATCTCGATATCTTCCATCAAGGCGATCTCAGGAAAACCGCCAATCTCTTCGAACAGTTCTTTTTTGACAAAAATTACCTGATCACCGGTTATGATAGAAGTAAGCCTGGAACGTAAATTCATCATGAATTCGATCAAGCGGTACACATAGCTTTTATTTGACAGGCGAACATCGAAACAGCCCCAGAAATGCTCAGCTATAGACATATCCGAAAAAACCTGGGGCACGCCTTCAGGCAGACAGGTATCAGCATGCAAGAAAAGTACTACGTCACCCGAAGCCATCGAAGCGCCGCTGTTCATCTGAATAGCACGACCTTTTTTCGAGATGACCACCTTTTTACTGATTTCATAAGCCATGGCTAGCGTGTTATCAGTACTTCCCCCGTCGACGATTATGACCTCATGCCCCTGCTCTATAATCGCTCGTAAGCAATTAGCAAGACGAGACAGGTTCATCTCTTCGTTTAGTACTGGAACAACAACCGATATTTTCACTGCAGTCAGCCGGCGCGCTATATCAGAGCACCACCGCAGCTACTGCCATTACCGGCAGTGCAGCCGTAACAATGATCCATAATCGCGATATCACCACCCCTCAGATCACTATCTAAAAGCTCATTGATATGTTTATTAGAAGACGATTCAACATCATGACCGATCGAGAGACCGGCAGGCAAACCCAGCATCTGGTTGAAATCACAGTCATAGACATTTCCTTGCCAGTCAACACTCAAGGTTGTACGACACATCACTCCGGAGAGATTGTCTTTGCTATAAGATGATTTTAACAGCTGCATATACTCATCAAATAACCCCTTTGAAATTAGCGTACTGCCAAAGCGTTTGATCGGCATATTGGTAATGGTGAATAAATTATTGAACGAGATATCGAACCGCTGTTTCAATTCTTTTTTGTAATCACGCTCGAGCTCATGTTGTGATGGTGGCAGGTTGATGCCCTGCGGATTATAGACCAGGTTCAACGATAGATGCTCGTCGATACCATAGCCATGACTGTTCAATAATCTCAATCCTTCAATACTCTGTTCGAATACGCCCTTACCGCGTTGAGCATCGACATTCTCTTCCAGATAACAAGGCATCGACGCCACTATTTCTACCCTATGCTCAGCAAGAAAAGAAGCCGTATCCTCATATCCCGGTTCCAGCAACACTGTCAGGTTACAGCGATCGATAACATGTACACCGATATCTCGCGCCTGCCTGACCAGCGAAAAGAATTCAGGATTCATTTCCGGAGCTCCACCGGTCAGGTCCAGTGTCTTGATATTTTTGTGCTCTATAAAATTAAGCACATCCGAAACCGTCTCTGCCGTCATGATCTCTTTACGTCGAGGACTTGCATCGACGTGACAATGCAGGCATTGTTGGTTACACAGGTATCCCAGGTTAACCTGTAGCGTTTCCAGGTGATTACGCTTTATACGTGGGAAATCGGTATCTGTTAATAGATCAAATGTATCTTTCATAGTTTTTCATCAGTCGGCACGAACTGCTGTGAGTTGCGATTGGTTTAAAATATTCGGTTTAAAATGGCGACCATCTTTTTTGTAAATGGACTGAACAGCCTGTCCTTATAATACTGCCCTGCCAGACGTTTGTTAAGCTGAGAATAACTTGGATATGCGTGGACCAGCGCTGTTAATTTTGAAACCTTCATTCGGTTCTGCACAGCAAGTGCCAGCTCATGGATAAGCTCCCCAGCATGTGGCGCTATGATATGTGCACCGACGATACGTCCGTTATCTGTCAGGATTTTTGCGATCCCAGCTTTTTTATTATCAGTCACCGCTCGGTCCAGCTGCTCAACTTCAAACTGATAAACCTCTCCCTTTGCCAGAGCATTACATTGTTCGACACTTATACCCACCTGTGCAACTTCCGGTTCACTGTATACCACGGCAGGTACGACATCATAATTTATTTTTTTCGGAAACTTGAAAATCAAGTTGGCTATGACGATGCCGGCCTGAAGTTCAGCCACATGCGTCAACGGCATTTCACCGGTGACATCACCACAGGCAAAAACTTTTCTGTTGCTGGTCTGCATCTTTCTGTTTACTGTAATTCCCTGAGCAGTGAAATCGATACCAGCCTGATCAAGGTTCAATGAATCAACAACAGGTCGACGACCGATGGCAACGAGCAGTGCCTCGGCACGGTGTGATGTACCGTCTATTAGAGTAACCTGCTTTTCAGTTCTACCATCTGCGCCAGCACCTTCAGAAACCTCGACAACCTCCTGGTTAAATTCGAGAACGACACCCTCTGACAGCAGTACATCGGCCAGTATTTCGGACAGCGCCTGATCCATCCGAGGCAACAGACGGGGCGCCAACTCGATAATGGTAACGTCTGTACCCAATCGAGAATAAGCTTGCGCCATTTCTACTCCCACGGGCCCGCCACCAAGCACTATCATGCTTTTGGGCAGGGTCGGTAGACTAAACATATCCTCATTGGTGAGAAACTGAACACCTCGCAGCCCCTTGATTGGTGGCAGCCATGCTGAAGAGCCCGTAGCGATGACGAAATGTTTTGCAGATAATTTAGTGTCACCGACTTCGACAAGGGAGTGACCGCTAAAGCGCGCTTCACCGGTGAGCACTTCACAACCCAGTGCTTCAAAGCGTTCACGGCTATCATGGACCTGTATCGTATCGATGGCATTTTTAATGACCTGGTTGACGGCCTGCATATCTACCTGTGGCGCTCCGGAACCAATACCCCAGCGGCCAGCATGTCGCACAGTATGAGCAACTGATGCACTCTTGAGTAATGCCTTACTCGGCACACAGCCATAATGCAGGCAATCACCTCCCATGGCTTCTTCTTTGTTGATCAGGACAACATCGAGCCCTAACTGTGCTGCAACACTGGCGACGACCAGGCCGCCAGCGCCACCACCGATTACTACCAGATCACGTAACTCTGTCATCAATTGAACTCAAACATAAAAATAATCTATTAAGAAAAAATCTACTGATAGTATACCGACACCAAACCTTAAGCATTGTTCAGCATGTTATATGACTTGTCATCATCAATGAATGAGAGTCAAACACAGGTGAAAATAAAAAAGGCTGGTATATACCAGCCTTTTTTGCAGAAACTACTGCTACTCAAAAGTTCATGCAAAAAATTTAAAACAGACCGACTAAAGTACTTTCCCCATAAGAGCGAATGATTTAACAAAAGCTCCCGCCAGACTAGGGTCTTTTATCATCGTCGCGTAGTCACCTTTAATAAAGCGGAGTTTTCGTGAAGTATAAGCAATCCCCAGCTTCATCAAACCTGGCGGTTTAACGATGAGCGACATCCAGTCATCTTTGTTTGCCCGGATATCCCATTTAACGTCATCTATTGATGAGTTATTTACTGCCGAAATCATGCCGTTTTGAATAGACATGACAAATGCCGGATCGCTATCACCCTGTAAGCCAAAAGCCACGACCGAATTAAAGCCTGCACGCGCCAATGAGCCAGTTATTTCATCATCTGAGTTCCATGCGTCCTTATAGGCTTGCGCCCATTCATCTGAGAATAAATCTGCCATCAAGTAAATCCTGTTATTTTTGTAAATTTATATTAGGTTGTAGGAGTTTCTATGAAAAATTAGTTTTTGTCAAAAAATTCAGTAACTTCCATTTCTCCTTATATACACATTCTAATCGCGATTATTCGGAATACTTGCCTGAAATTTAAAAAAAATGAGTAAGAATTCACCAAACTAATAAAATCATAATATCTCAGACGAGATTTCTTACCCAGGTTTGTATATCTGACGCACTCATTGCACCAGACTGCCTGGCCACCTCTCTGCCATTCTTGAACACTACCATGGTTGGTATGCTCCTGATGTTTAAATTAGATCCTATTACCTGCTCATCTTCGGTATTCAATTTGGCGAAGCGAACTCTCGGTTCCAGTGCCGCCGTGGCTTGTTCAAAGGCAGGCGCCATCATCTTGCAGGGACCACACCAGGGTGCCCAGAAATCAACAACAACAGGGATATCGCTGCGACTTATGTGTTTCTGAAAGTTACCTGAATGAAGGTTCACAGGGTGTTGACTAAACAGACTTTTTCGACAATTACCACAAGAAGGGGCTGCAGTCAGCTTAGCTGCCGGAATTCGGTTTACTGCATCACATGAAGGACACACAACATGTATTAGATCACTCATATTTATCTCTTTTAAATCAGTTGATTAGACATTTAATATGGGTATTTTTATCAGATTCAAGTTGTCTTGCGTCTATCTAATCATGCCACTGACATATTCTGTCCTACGTTCAAATACTCGTCAAACCATTGGCGTATTTAGTCAATTATCACCAAGGCTAGCTGGCTACCATTAAGTCATACAACAAGCCGGAGAAATCTATGTTTAATTCAAACAAGAAGCAAAATGACGTTTTAGAAGAGTTCAGGATTAAGGCACATTTACGAAGCTACGTTAAAGACCCGATAATAATCAATGAAATCCTGCTGCAGGACGCTGTCGAAAAATTAAAAAAATTACCATACCAGAAAAGCGATCCGACCGATTCTGTTGCTAGAGAGCTCGTAGTCGAAGCATATCGATCTGGATTTTTTAGATATGATGATTTAACTGATGATGGCTGCAAATTAGTCAGACTAAACAAATACAGACGTCATCCACAACCATCCGGTGAACCGGCGGTTCACTCACAATTACCAAGAGCTCGTCACTAAAACCGGGAATTTACAAAATAAAAAAAGGCCCCGCGTAGAGGGCCTTTTTTTATGTATGGCGGAAGAGGTGGGATTTGAACCCACGAAGGGCTATAAACCCTTGCCAGTTTTCAAGACTGGTGCTTTCAACCGCTCAGCCACCCTTCCTAGATCTCGTAATCCGAGAAAGCGCGTATATTACGTGATTTCATCAAGTATTCAATAGACCTTTGAATAGTTTTGTAAAAATAATTACACGGGTAATCGTCAGCAAATCTTTACACTTCATTGATTATTCATGACATGTTTTTCTTCGATGTCATATCTCACTTTAGCGCGACATTGTTATAACATATTGATTTGTTAATATAATTAAATTATACTTCGGAAATCTCATGTCATTATGACAGCACAGTGAGGCAATATGACATTCTCAAACCGGTTCCCGATTAGCTTACAGAGTATTATCGATGCGTCAGATAATGGTTTTGTTGTCATAGATAAAGATTACAACATCATCGCCGCTAACGAGGCCTACTGCAGCGCTTACGCTACTGACCGTAAAAAAATTGTTGGTCAAAAATGCCACCAGGTATCACACCACTCGGACGTTCCCTGCCATTTAAATGGTGAAGACTGCCCCCACAAAAAAGTATTTGAAACAAAAGCGCCTCACCAGGTTTTACATATCCATTACGATCATAACAATGAAGAAGAGCATGTACGGATCAAGGGCTCACCGATTTTTGGCACCGATGGTGAACTGTTTCTTGGTGAAGCAGTATTTCCTATCGCAAAAACAGACGAATTAGGCTGTGATCAACAGCGCATGCTCGGCACCTCTCCCGCCTTTCTTGCCTGTATTGAAGAGATGTCAGGTGCTGCAGCATCAGATGTACCGATATTGCTTAATGGTGAAAGCGGCGTCGGCAAAGAGCTGGCAGCGAAGTTTATTCATAATAAATCACACCGTAAAGCACACCCTTTTATTTCGATTGATTGCACCTCGATTTCTGAAGGAATCTTTGAAAGTGAGCTGTTCGGTCATGAACGCGGCGCCTTCACTGGCTGTGTTGGTCGCAGACATGGACTGATAGAGTCAGCCGAGCATGGCACGCTTTTCCTCGACGAGATCGGTGAAGTGCCACTGCCCTTACAGGGGCGCTTATTACGGGCACTGGAGACTGGCTATTACAGACGCTTAGGTGGTCGTGAAGACCTTCATGTTGATGTCCGCGTCGTCTGCGCTACACATAACAATCTTCGCAAGATGGTGGAGAACGGAACTTTTAGGGCAGATTTATATTATCGTATTGCGGGTATATCGATCACCATCCCACCTCTACGCGAACGTCGGACAGATATCGCTCCACTGGTCAAAGCCATGCTGGAAAAGACCAGGTCACATAATGGTTCCGTTAACCGTATATCAGAAGAAGCTCTTGAGGTACTGCAAAATTATGATTACCCCGGAAACATCAGAGAGCTCTACAACATATTACAGAAAGCTGCCGCTATTGCGACCAGCGGGTTGATAAGCAGCGAACAATTACAACTAAATAATTTTACAAACGTATACATCAATCCACTGGCTGACCGTCGCAAACAAACTCGTGACATAAAAACCAACACACCGAGCACCAATCGTTCCTTGACCGATGTAGAAGCCACTCACATAGAGTCACTGCTGCATCAACATGGCGGGCATCGTGCAAAGGTCGCCGAAGAACTATGTATCAGCGAACGCACTCTATATCGCAAGTTAAAACAGTACAACCTTCAGGATGTAGGCAAAAACAGGATTCAATCCTAGTTATCAAGGTTTCTTTTAGTTGTAATAAGGCCCGGGTATACCGGGCTTTTTATTATGAAAGTATATTTATTCGAGCTTTTCGATACCCAGGAGCTTGAGGATATATTTTTCATAAAGCGGCTCCGAGGTACCTTTTTTCATCTTCCTGATAAAGTATTTCTCAAATGCAATTTTAGCTAGATGCACCCATTTGCCCTTCTTGAACCATGCGACGTTGCGCGGTGGAATCTGCGGTATTGCAACAAATGCTGCACCGGTATCACCCATATCCGCAAGACAGATTGCGTTCCATGTCGCGGTAGTATTCGGTGTAGCACCTTTTAACTCATCCCTGATATTATGCACTATCGATGTCACCATCGATTCGATCATATAACCTGTCTTCGGCGTGCCGGTAGGTACAGGTGTTGGCTCTACTGGTGGTATTGCTATACAGACGCCGGCAGAAAATATGTTTTTATAAGTCGGGTTACGATGCAGCTCATCGACGATGACAAAGCCACGCGGGTTACATAATTCTGGCACTGCCGCCACCGCATCAACACCTTTGAATGCCGGCAGCATCATAGCGAAGCTGAAATCTATCTCATGCTGCTTGACGGTCTCACCTGCCTCATTGAGCTCATCGGTGTACAGCTTGCCTTCTTCGACTTTCGTCGTTTTCGCATTAGTTATCCATTTGATATGGTGATTGCGCAACTCACTTTCCAGCATTGATTTCGAGTCCCCAACACCACCCAGACCGAGGTGACCGATATAAGGCTCCGAAGTCACATACGTCATTGGGAACTTGTTACGAATCTTCCGTTTACGTAGATCCGCATCAACGATGAAGGCAAACTCATAAGCAGGCCCGAAACAGCTGGCAAATGGCATAGCACCGATAACAATCGGCCCGGGATTCTTGAGAATTTCCTGGTATTTTTGCCACGCATTTTCGGCATGATCGGTAACACAGACAGATTCAGTGTATCCATCCGGACCAGCCCCCTCCACTTCTTCAAATGCGAGACGTGGACCGGTTGCTATGATCAGATAGTCATAGTCAACAGAATCGCCATTAGCCAGCTCAAGCTTACTTGCAGATGCATCGATCTTATCGACGCGCTGAGCGATAAAGTTAATGTTCTTTTTTTTCAGATATTTTTCTAAAGGAATACTGATGTCCTTACGCTCACGCCAGCCCACAGCAACCCATGGATTAGACGGTACAAATTGAAAATCTTCCTTCTCGTTGATAACTGTGACTTCATGCTTGGTGCCTACTGCAGCTTTCATTTCGTAAGCCGCTGGCATACCCCCAGTCCCTGCACCCAAAACAACGATGTGCGCCATAACAAACCCTCCCAAGAGCTGATAAAATCGATTTTATTGTTCAGTGTGCAGCTGCAACGTACCAGGAGCGCTGCTCTTTTTGACTTCGATACTGATAGATTATAGTGACGGTGTCATGACCCCTTATTGATAATTGTCAGGTTTTTAGATGCCATTATGTCACGTTTGAATTTCTAAATATTATCCCCATATTGTCCTGTAACAGCGGAAATGGCGGTAATAATCTGAAACTTTATGCTATATTTCGAGTCTCATTTCTGACTGAAATGGTCAAAATATGATCATCAGAACAGGTAACATAAATAACAGTTTAGCTGTAAACAATGCTAAGCTTATCAGCAACCAAAACTAGTTAAATTTTTAAAGGTAAAACTATGCAATCTATATCAACCGCTCGTTCAGAATCACAGATACTTGCGACCAACAAGGTTTTAAAGAATACCTATGCCTTGCTAGCACTCACATTATTGTTCAGTGCGGCTACGGCTGGTATCTCCATGACATTAAACCTGCCCCACTTCGGACTGATGACACTGGTAGGTTACATAGCACTTTTGTTCTTGACTGCCAAGTTCCGAGACAGCGGATTGGGCATATTCTTCGTATTTATGCTGACAGGTTTCATGGGTTTAACCCTGGGTCCAATTCTTAATGCATACCTCGCTACCACTAATGGCGCACAGCTCGTAATGACAGCATTAGGTGGTACTGGTGCAATATTCCTGGCTCTCTCAGGCTATGTATTGACCAGCCGTAAGGATTTCAGCTTCATGGGTGGTTTCCTGATGGTCGGCATCATGGTTGCTTTCCTTGCCGGACTGGGTGCATTCATATTCAGTATGCCTGTACTATCTCTTGCAGTATCGGGTATGTTCGTATTATTGATGTCAGGTATGATCCTGTACCAGACCAGTGAAATCATCCATGGTGGCGAGACTAATTACATCATGGCGACAGTTTCACTGTATATCAGCATCTACAACCTGTTCCTGAGTTTGCTGCATATTTTGGGTGCATTCTCTGGTAATGATTAAGCTCCGCTGATTTCAATTTAAAAAAGCCTCGTTTTCACGAGGCTTTTTTGTTTCTGCGGTTCTCACTGTGCAGATGATGCACTCTGTAGGAGCAGAAAAAACAGTCTGGAACAGTTTTTCAAGTAAGCCCCGATAAGGGTGAAGCATAGGGATATACTGAATAGTCTTGTTCCGCGAATTCTCTTTTAGATGCCACTTAGGTACGTGGATTGTTACCGTGAGTTTCGCCTTTTACGGCGAGTCACTTTTTTTCAGCAGCTAAAAAAAGTAACCAAAAAAAGCCGCCACTACCACTACGCCCCTGTAGAAAACACAGGGGTAGCCACCGAGACAGTGCAGTGATCATGTTGTGAAAAAACTCGCAGAAAGCGCTCAGACAGTTTTCACAGAAAGCCCATGATCACTGCACTGTCTCGGTGGCTTGTGGAGGTGGATAAAAATCAACAGAAAAAACAGGTGTTGCTGAGTATTGCCAGACCCTTTAATAAGCGCCCGTTTTGCTTTTAGGTTTTTTGCTCCCTTTTTGTTTGCTGAATTCATCACTATTGGTAGAGTAAATTCGCCAGGGAAGGCGAATTTAGCTCTGTGCGCCCGGACGGCGCATCAGAGCGGGCTCGTTGATAACAGTGATGAATTCAGGCACCCCGAGTCCTTTTCTCGGGGCAAACAAGGTGGGATGGCATTCTTTTGGTTACTTTTCTTTTGCTACTGAAAAAAAGTGACTCGCCGTAAAAGGCGAAACTCACGGTAACAATTCACGTACCTGGGCAGCGTCTAAGGGAGATCGCGGAACAAGGTTCCGCTCCTACAGAGAAAGAGAAATGATGTTAGAAGTGCAAGAAAAATGCATCGTTCAAAAAGCAAAAATCAATCCAGGTGCTCCATCCGAATACGCACGACAGCACCCTGCACTGAACCCAGGCTCTCAACAGCTTTTATCGCCTGATTGACAGTCGACTCAACACATTTTTGCGTCAGCATCACCAAGTGCACCGTGTTCTCTCCAGTTGCAGGCTCCTTTTGTATAACGGCTTCGATACTGATACTGTTCTTGGCGAAAGTATCTGACACTTCAGCTAAAACACCCGGATGATCTTCGGCAAGCATCCTCAGGTAATATGCTGACTCGACATCATCAATAGCGAGTACCGGGGTATCTCTGATCGCATCATCTTGAAAACCCAGTAGCGGAACCTTGTGATGTAGAGGTGCATCGATAGTTCTCACCGTATCTATAATATCTGCAACGACTGCAGATGCGGTCGGTTCAGCACCGGCACCTGCACCATAATACAGGGTCGGGCCAACAGCATCACCCTGCACCAGCACTGCGTTCATTACACCGTCAACATTTGCTATCAGTCGTTTCTCAGGTATCAGAGTCGGATGCACACGTAGCTCTATACCTTTATCAGTTTTACGGGTAATACCCAGATGTTTTATACGATAACCCAACTCTTCAGCGTAGTTGACATCTTCCGTCGTAATCTTGCTGATGCCTTCTGTATATGTCTTATCAAACTGGAGCTCGATGCCAAACGCCAGCGAAGCAAGTATTGTTAACTTATGCGCCGCATCGATACCTTCTACGTCGAAGGTAGGATCAGCTTCGGCATAACCCAGCTGCTGCGCCTCTTTGAGTACATCAGCAAAATCACGCCCCTTGTCGCGCATCTCTGTCAAAATAAAATTACCAGTTCCATTGATGATACCTGCAATCCATTGAATCTTGTTCGCAGCAAGGCCTTCACGCATCGCCTTGATGATAGGTATACCACCAGCAACGGCTGCTTCATAGCTGACACTGACCCCCTGCGCCGCTGCAGCCCGCATGATCTCAGGGCCATGCGTCGCGATCAATGCTTTGTTTGCCGTAACAACATGTTTGCCGTTTTCTATAGCTTTTAATACCAGGTCTTTTGCCAGGGTATAACCACCGATGAGCTCTACTACGATTTGCACATCCGGGTCATTGACTACCTCAAAAGCATCTTCTGTCAGTTTTGTTTTTGCCGGATCGACGATGGTCTGTGACGCAATGTGTAATCCGGCAACATGAGATATCTCGATAGTACGACCCAATCGTGCCTGAATCTCTTCGGCATTTCTTATCAAAACTGTGGCCGTACCGCCACCGACTGTTCCCAGCCCCAATAGACCAACTTTAACTGCGCTCAAAACTGCCTCCTCAATACCCTAGGGCAACACTTATTCTAAAGCCGCATATTCTACTGCATTCACCATATAACGTGTAACATATGTCATTCCTGATACTACGAATACTATGAAATGAAGTTTGCTCAAGACAGCCAGGAAGATGGCTATGTGATCACTGCATATGACGAAAACAGTGTCTCGATTAACGGTAAATCTTTCACTCAAAGCCTTGTTGTCACCACTACCAGGCTTAATGAAAACTGGAATATTGCTGATATCAAACGGCTCTCCTCAAGTCACATCGAAGAGATTTTATGCTTTCAGCCCGAACTGGTGATCATAGGCACCGGTAACAGACTTGTTTTTCCTGAGATCGAGGTCTATTCCTCTATCATCAAGCACGGTATCGGCGTTGACTTTATGGATACCGGTGCAGCATGCAGGACATATAACATTCTCATGAGTGAGGGGCGTGATGTGGTCGCCGGGCTGATATTATGATGATGCCTCTACACTAATCATGCAGGCAAAGCTTCCGCATCCTCGATAACTGCTCCTGCGTTATTCTACTTACGGGCGTCCTGCCCTAATGCTCACACCCCTTACTATGACCGCCAGGGATGGCGAAAATGCAAATAAATTGTCTGGAACAATTTTTGCCTTCCATGTAGGCAAAGCTTCCGCATCCTGCTCACGCCCCTTACCTACATCCATGTAGGCAAAAAAAAGCAGATACACAGTATCTGCTTAATAATACCATATGCAGGCTGTCATCAAATCAGCCCTGCACAGGAGAATGAAATATTAATCCTGGAACAATAACTCTTCGGTAAACCCCTGGTTTTCCAGAATCTTACGTAATTGCTTTAGTGCATCCATCTGGATCTGACGTACACGTTCACGTGTAACACCCAGCTCTTTACCGACATCTTCAAGCGTAGTACGCTCGTGATTATTTAAACCAAAACGACGCACAAGCACTTCACGCTGCTTGGTATCCAGCTGGTCGAGCCATACGCTCAGGTTTGCCATGACATCGTCATTCTGCAACATCTCAGGTGGTGCAGGAACACGCTCATCAGCAACGATTTCCAGTAAAGGACGATCATTCTCTTTACCTACGGGCACATCGACAGAGGTTACCCGGTCACGTAAGCCCAGCATCTTTTCAACGCCTGCAACCGGTTTGTTCAACATTTTCGCGATATCTTCTGCGGTAGGTTCTGTATCCATAGTCTGCTCAAGTTCTCGAGCAGCACGCAGGTATACATTTAATTCTTTGATTACATGGATAGGTAAACGGATAGTGCGGGTCTGATTCATCAGTGCACGCTCGATGGTTTGACGTATCCACCAGGTAGCATAGGTAGAGAAACGGAATCCTTTTTCCGGATCAAATTTTTCGACCGCTCGAATCAGACCAAGGTTACCTTCTTCGATGAGATCAAGTAGAGCCAGACCGCGATTCATATAACGTCGAGCAATCTTCACTACCAGACGAAGGTTGCATTCGATCATTTTCTTACGAGCATCCATATCGCCCTTTAGCGCTTTACGGGAATAGAAAACCTCTTCCTCTGCTGTAAGCAGTGGTGATCCTTCTATCTCACGTAAGTATAGACGTGTTGCATCGAGTTCTTTTCGGTTAACTTTTGCATCAGGATCCACATCAGTCTTCTTGGCACTGACTGATTTCTTCTTCGTTTCTTTGCTAGATCCATGGTCCTCGTCGTCTAGTTCGACACCATCACTTTCAACGTCATCCCCATCCTGTATCATTAAGACACCCGTCTCCAGTTCCTCTTTAATATCAGCGATCGCTTCTATCATGATTTTACCCCACCCCAAAATGTGTTTTATAGTTATTTTTTTTACGCATTTAGTTTGCAAGCTGGAGAAATCACTACTCCCTTTAATTCCATAGACTTACAAGGTTCTTCTAACGTTAGCCCTTACGTTAGAAAAACTTATATCATCAAAACTAATTAATTAGCAAGTATTTATTAAAAAAAACTAGAATTTAATTTATGTTTATTCGCTAAACCACATGATATTGTGGTTTTACAAATTTACACCACAAGAGCTAATATTCACTTTGGGTAGTGAGGGTAGATATGAAATGTCGCTTTTTTAATAGCTTTTTAAGAAATTACATAAAACGAAGCATTTAAGTCAATGATCAACATTGCTTGAATAAACCTGAAAATTACCACGGAAGATATTTTAAAGGATCAACCGGTTTACCATTTTTTCGAATCTCGAAATGCAGGCGTGGGCTGAGTTTATCTTTTCGTCCCATCTCTGCAATCTTCTGCCCGGCTTTTACCATATCCCCTTCCTGCACCAGTAATTTACGGTTATATGCATATGCACTCAAGAATGATTTATTGTGTTTGATGATGATCAGGTTGCCATAACTTATCAGGCCATTGCCGCTATATACAACTTTGCCATCTGCGGATGCTACAATAGCATTGCCCAGTTTGCCCTCGATATCGATACCCTTCGAATCATTACGCCAGCGACTGAATTTTTTTACTATCTTTCCATTTGCAGGACGCTGCCAGCGAAAGGTCTTTGGCCAGCTGACTGATTGCGATTGTGTGTATGATGAGACGCTCTGTGATTTCTTGTCTGTTTTCACCGTAGATTTACCGGGTACGCTGACTGGGGTACGGCTTTGTGCTTTCAGTGGTTTTAGAAAGATGGTCTGCCCGGGTTTGATGAGATAAGGCTTTTTCAACTGGTTGAGCTGCGCTAGCCGTTCAACACTGACACCATATTGTTTTGATATACCATACAGCGTGTCGCCTTTTTCAGCTTTCACCCACTTTTTATAAACCTGGTTGCGCTCTGTTTTGACCGGTTCTGCTGCAGGCTTCGGTGCGTAAGCCACCGATCTGTCGACCTGTTTACGCCTCTCAGAATCGAAATTAGCCGGTTTGCGAGTGTGTAAACGCTGTCCCGGCTTTATAGATTTAGATGTTGAAATGCCATTCCAGGCAGCAAAATCATCAGCATCAAGCTCGTATCGCCAGGCAATGGAATGAACAGTATCGCCCGACTTGACGGTATAGTCATCAGGATTCCACTTTTTACCACTGCTCGAACAGGACTGAAGTGAGACAAAAAGCGCCAACGTTGCCAGTAAAAAACAACCTTGTCGAAACAGAATCCTAAAATTAGTGGAAATAGATAAAAACACCGATCAATACAACAGTGGCCCAGCCTAACCATTCGATATACTTTTTAACGACTGGTTCCATTTTGGGTCCTGCCCACGCCATCAGCAAAGAAACAAGGAAGAAGTGCGCTGACCGCCCGACGATAGCCGCAAGCACAAAAGGCAACAGTGCCATGGATAATGCACCGGCAGATATGGTGAACAGTTTAAACGGTATAGGTGAAAATCCTGCTACCACCACTGCCCAGAAGCCCCACTCCTCAAACCAGCGATGTGCGGTCATATACTTATCCCAGTAACCGACATCATGCAGCACAGGTTCTATTGCACTGATTGCGAAATAGCCCAGGTAATATCCAAAAACACCCCCAAGAACCGACATCGAGGTGGCGATCAATGCTATCCGAACAGCCTTATCAGGTTTAGCCACCGCCATCGGTGCGACCATCAATGCAGTTGGTATTGGAAAAAAGATCGATTCGAATATACTGACACCAACGAGGTATCTCTCGGCATGCGGATGTGCGGCCCAGCGCATCACCCGATTATATAAACCAGCAAAAATCATTATCGTACAGCTCCGTCAAGAAGAGGAACAAAGTTCACTATTTCCAAGGTAGACTCCTCTATACCATCTGCCGTTCGCAGATAAAGTTTCAGTTCCTGAACACCACCACTAGAGCCAACAGGAATTACCATGCGACCACCGACAGCAAGTTGTTGCAGCAGACTTGGCGGCACGGTCTTTGGTGCTGCTGTCACCATGATTGCAGCATAGGGTGCATTTGGCTCCCAGCCCCATGAGCCATCACTATGCTTGGAGAAAACATTCATCAATCCCATCTTCCTGTGCGCATCTCGTGCCTTTTGCAAAAGCGCGCTGATCCGCTCCACCGTATAAACCTTAGGCACCAGGCGTGACAGGATCGCCGACTGATAACCAGAGCCCGTTCCGACCTCGAGGACCACGTCAGGCGTACCGCCTTCGAGTAAAATCTCCGACATCCTGGCAACGATATATGGCTGAGAGATTGTCTGGCCATGGCCGATCGGCAATGCAGTATCCTCATAAGCACGATGTGCCATCGCTTCATCGACGAAGATATGCCGCGGTGTGGTCCGTATCACTTCGAGCACGCTTTCGTTCTTTATACCTTTATCACGCAGGCGGTCAACAAGGCGATCCCTTGTTCTCTGCGAGGTCATACCTATACCCTGAATGTCGTTACTAATCATCTAGTCGTGCTTTATCTATATATGTATCTTCAGCCAGTCTTCCAGCTCGTTCAGGGTATTATATCGGGTTAAGTCGATCTGTAGTGGTGTAATGGACACATAATGCTGGCTGACGGCATGAAAATCAGTGCCCTCACCAGCATCCTGCGCTTCGCCTGGCGGGCCGACCCAGTACATCGGATCACCGCGGGGATCTTTCTGGATTATCATCCCTTCGGACTTATGCCGGTTACCCAGGCGGGTCGCCTTAAATCCTTTGATCTCAGTCCAGGGTATATCAGGCACATTTATGTTCAGAATCGTATTAGCAGCAAAGGACGCCTGTTTCAGATCAGCAAGCAGTTTTACTACTGCTTTGGCAGCTGTTTCATAATGCTCCGGGGTAAAAGAATCCATCGACACCGCGATCGCCGGCAAGCCGAGATGCCTGCCCTCCATTGCTGCGGCAACGGTGCCCGAATATAAAACATCATCACCCATATTGGCGCCGGCATTGATACCGGATACGACCATATCAGGTGTTTTATCCAGCAGGCCGGTCACGGCCAGGTGCACCGTATCGGTCGGGGTACCATCGACAAAATAAGAATTCTCGGCAACCTTGCTGGCACGCAGACCGCGTTCCAGGGTCAGCGAATTGCTCGCTCCGCTACAGTTACGCTCAGGTGCTACCACCGATACCTCATGCTCAAGCGAAAGCGCCTCGGCGAGCACCGCAATGCCCGGTGCCCGGTAACCATCATCATTGGAAACTAAAATATTCACACGCGTTACAAGATCAATAATTAACGATAAAATAAGCCGTAACTATACCTTATTGAGCGAGTCCTGATGAGTGATGATTCAACAAAAAATGAAGAAGAATCGCTATTTCTCGCGGAAATGCGTGATGTTACGCCGTTAAAATCTGATAATAAGGTAAAGATTAAGAAACCACCTAAAAAACCGCTTAAGCAGGCCATCGCGAATATAGACAGCTTTACTATCGACGATGCGTTCTCCGATGCGGAAATTATCGAAGAGTGCCCCGACATCCTCAGTTTTTCCCGCAGCGGGTTGCAACACAGCGTGCTGAAAAAACTGCGCCAGGGAAAGCAGCCCGTCGAGCACTTACTCGACCTGCATGGACTAACCGTGGCAGAGGCTAGAAAAGAGCTGCAGGTATTTCTCGGCGATTGTGAGGCCGCCGGCCTGCGCCATGTTATCATCGTGCATGGCAAAGGTTTTCGTTCCAAGGACAAACCAGTCATCAAACCAATGCTTAACCGCTGGCTTAGAGCCGTTGATAATGTGCTGGCATTTCATTCGGCGCAGCCTAAAGATGGCGGCAACGGTGCGGTTTATGTTTTGCTGAAGAAGCCAAAAGCCAGTCAGTCCTTCACCACTTAGTCCTGCTATCAGTTATCAGCTTTGCTTAAAGGAACGCTTTCGATCGATCAATGATTTTTAGTGCTGGCACCGCAGCAAACATCAGTCTGATATTAGCGCCCAACCATGCACCATTTATAATGCTAGCTGCACATTCAATCACACTGAATGATTGGACACTCGACATTACTACTATCTATAGACCCATCGAAAAGGTCTCGCTTTGAATCCTGCAGGTTGCTGTCATCGGGGGTGATACTCAACCCGCAGGAAAGCGCCGCCTGAGCCTGTCCTGCACAACCATAGGCACGTAATGCATAAGCCAGGTTATTCCAGCCCGAACTTAAATCAGGTTCAAGACTTATCGCAATATTAAATGCGCGGATTGCTTCTGGCAGATCCTGGTTAACCAGGGCTATATTACCAAGTGCCATCCAGGTGAGACTAATTTCAGGCCATCGCTCGCTGGCAGATCGATAAGACTTAAATGCCAGTTTCGGCTTACCTGTTTCTTCGAAGGCATAAACTGTTTTTAGAAAAGACAGGGGCCTGGCAGTGTCTGGTACCTGGCCGACTGGTACGATGACCAGCGCCCAGAAATCAGCGCGCTGCCATGTGCGCTCAAATACTTCGAGAGGTGCAACCCAACGTCTTGTCGTACCGGAACGTAGAATGATCTCATTATTATCAGTATCATAGCCAACAACAACCGCATAATGCCAATTGGGATACCATTCAAATCCAAGATTCTGCAGTACCAGTACCGGATTACCAGCATGTATTTCAGCGAACAGGTCAAGCAAGCTTGGTTCTAATTTATAAGGAAGCATTCCATAGCGTCGGGTCGCCGCAGTCATCTCAATCTGCAGGCTACCTTTACGCCCGGGAATATAAACCTGACTGGATAACTTTTCAGGTGAAGCTTCGATACCATGGGTTTGCAACACTGTCGCCAGTGCAGCAGGTCCGCATTGGTAGTCTGTCTGCGGAAAGAACGGTGTATCTGACAGTTCGACTGCAGTCGGCAACGAACCTGGCCCGTTATTATGTATCTCCCTGCTCTGTGGTGTTGAAGCGCAACTGCACAGCATCAGCAGGCTTAAAACCAGGCTTAGAATTTTCATTCATTATAAGTTACTTAACGGGATGAATGAATGGGAAGATATCCGTTGCACCTATCACATCCGTTATTACAAAGACTATGAATAAAAGGACTATGATGCCAACAATATCACCGCCAGCCGGCAGTTCATTTATCTGCTGATTCAGTTGAGCGATCTCTTCACCGGTCATCTGGTTAATGCGATTCTCGATATCAGCAGTACTCACACCCATATCTGACAGCTGTTCCTGAACGTCTGAGCGATTAATGGTCTGCAGCAAAGCATCTTTATCACTGACCTGCTGAAACTGTTGAATGAGTTGACCATTTGCAACCAGAGCAGCCTGAGCATTAGCCACGGGTAGCAAAACCAAGGTAAACGATAAAACTAGTAGCAGAGTACGATGTATTAAGTTCATGAAGAGATTTCCTGAGCGATCAAACAAAGAAGATATATTCTTACATGAAACTCATGTCCAGACCAGACACGGTTAAACTGAATAATAATGAAAGCCTCACTCAGTTATCATTAGGCTAACTCATGGAACCTTCATATGTGTTTACTCCAGTTAGAAGTCGAAGGCGAAAAACGAAAAGCCTAAGCCGATGGGACTCGAGCTTGAATCAGATCTGCCCTGCTATCAGCCAATAGCGGACGTTAGATGTAATTGATAGACACTAGATAAATGTTTCTGAAAAACTGTTATATACGCTTGACCATATATATGTTTATACGTATATTGTACCGATGCTAAATGAAACCGATACTTTTTTTAAGATGCTGGCCGACAGTACCCGGTTACGCTGCCTGCTTTTGATGCAGACGGAAGGTGAATTATGCGTCTGTGAGCTGACACATGCACTTAACCTGTCGCAACCCAAAATATCGCGTCACCTGGCACACCTGCGCGAAGCCGGCGTGCTCATCGCCCGCCGCGATGGCACCTGGATGAACTACCGCATCAATCCTGATCTGCAGGGTTGGGCACTAAAGATCCTGCAGACGACCCTTGACGGTGTTCGTGAAACTGAACCGTTTATCTCAGACAGAAAGATACTCGACAATATGGTCGACAGACCAGGAAAAGCCTGCTGCGCCTAGGCCTGCAGCATGTGGAATTATCGTGAAAGAAAAATACAACATTTTATTTTTATGTACAGGTAACTCCTGCCGATCACAGATGGCTGAAGGCTGGGCCAAATTATATGGCCGTGCATTATTTGAAGTTCAGTCTGCCGGCATCGAGACACATGGAAAAAATCCGCGTGCTATCGAAGTAATGAAGCAGGCAGGTGCCGATATCTCCGAACAGGAATCGACTAAAGTAAGCGATGAGATGCTCGAACAGGCAGACCTGGTAGTCACAGTCTGCGGCCATGCCGATGAGCATTGCCCTGTATTACCAGCTGGTACTGACAAAATCCACTGGCCGCTGGATGATCCCGCGAAAGCGGAAGGTTCTGAAGAAGAGATCATGGATGTCTTTCGTGCCAGTCGTGATGATATCAGGCAACGTGTTAACGACCTGTTGCAGCAACTTCGTCAAGATATGAGTAGGTAGGCATTATGTCATTGCAATGTGAGGCCACTGTAAAACGATCAGCGAATGCTGATATGGGTATTTTCGAACGTTACCTTACCCTGTGGGTGGCACTTTGCATCATTGCCGGAATCGGACTCGGTCATCTGGCACCACAGTTTTTTCAGAGCATCGGCCAACTAGAAATCGCGCAGATAAACATGCCCGTTGCATTCCTGATCTGGTTGATGATCATTCCGATGTTACTCAAGATCGATCTGGGAGCATTGAAAGATGTCGGTGTACACTGGCGTGGTATTGGTGTCACCCTGTTTGTTAACTGGGGAGTAAAACCGTTTTCGATGGCATTACTGGGCTGGCTGTTTATTGGCTACCTGTTTCGAGGCTGGTTACCGGAAGACCAGATCGACAGCTATATTGCCGGGCTCATCCTGTTAGCAGCTGCGCCCTGTACTGCGATGGTGTTTGTCTGGAGCAACCTGTCACGCGGTGAACCCCATTTCACGCTGACACAGGTCGCATTAAACGATGTCATCATGGTGTTTGCATTTGCGCCGATCGTTGCCCTGTTGCTTGGCTTGTCGTCCATCTCGGTTCCCTGGGACACACTGTTTCTATCCGTGTTGCTATACATCGTTGTGCCACTGATAATCGCCAATATATTGCGCAGACTATTCCTTGCTGGCGACGCTGGACCAAAGCGGCTGGACAGTGCACTCAGGACACTTCACCCCTGGTCTCTGGGCGCATTACTTACGACACTGGTTTTACTGTTCGGCTTTCAGGGTGAGCAGATTTTAAAGCAGCCTTTGATTATCTTATTGCTGGCTGTACCTATCCTGATACAGGTATTGTTCAATTCAGGACTAGCCTACCTGCTCAACCGTGCCGTAAAGTCACCGCACTGTGTCGCTGGACCTTCCGCATTGATCGGTGCCAGTAATTTTTTCGAACTTGCCGTTGCTACTGCAATCGCTCTATTTGGTTTTGAGTCAGGCGCTGCACTGGCGACTGTCGTCGGCGTCCTGATCGAAGTGCCGGTCATGCTGTTAGCCGTTCGTGTTGTCAATTCAACCGTAGACTGGTATGAGAAGCGTGACGGCATCACCCGGTATGACGAATGCTGTCCGTCAAAATGATTTCTTTTACTGGTGAGTACCTTTCGCTTCTCGGCTTTGTTTGTCTGACATCATAGCCAGCAGATTTTCCGCCAGTGCTTCGTAAATCGGCTTCTTGCAGATTAGCCTGGATGTCGCCGATGCGATCAAAGCTGTGGCCATCATCGCAAGCACCAGTTCCTGATTGTCGGTCATCTCCATGACGATGACAAAGGCGGTTATCGGTGTTTGTACGACACCGGTGAAGTAACCGATCATGCCAAGTATTACAAATGAATAGTGAATAGTGAACAGTGAATAGTGAATAGTGAATAGTGAATAGTGAATAGTGAATAGTGAATTTTAACCTGACAATTAATTAAAGCATCCAGGTTATTTCAAAGCATGTGTTTTTAACTATTCACTATTAATTGTTAGTTATTCACTGCTATCTAGTACATTATCTCTATCTGTTCCTGCCCGAAAACTTTATCCAGGCGGTTGAGCAGGTCATCTGACGGCACCACGTTCCATTCTTCACCCAGTACATATTGCGAGAGTTCAGAGCCGCTGTTGTAGCTGATATTCACCGGACAATTTCCCTCACGGTATGTCTGTAGCACATCGCCCAACTGCTGCGCAATGTCATGGTCAGACCAGCTGCCGTTGGCCTTGCTCCGGTCAAACTTTATCTGCAGGCCACGAGCGAATTTTTCTCTCGCCTGTGTCATCGTGTATATCGCGCTGGCATTGACAGAATAAGCCGCATTAAAATCGTCATAGCTCACACTGCCGATGACGACGCATACCTTGTCTTTTACCAGGGCATTGCTGTACTGTTCATAGACATCCTCATAAAGGACCACTTCGACACGTGCCGTCCTGTCATCGAGCACACCGGTCACGATCTTGCTGCCGGTCTTGGTCTTGCGCACGCGCATACCGATGAGCAGACCGGCCAGGCAATACTGCTTTTTGTCTTTTTTCCTGTAACCACCATAACCACCACCCTTCTCACTCTCAGGCACCAGGTCTGGCACTTTAGAAAAACGGCACTCGGTAAAACGCCGTAATTCATCTTCATAACGCGAGATAGGATGTCCGGTGAGATACAGCCCGAGTGTTTCCTTCTCATTTGAAAGCCGGGTTTCATCATCCCAGTCTTCGACTTCTATAACATGTACATTGGCGTGGGTGTCAGGCTCATCGGACGAACCGAACATATCATCCTGGCCGATACTCTCATTTTTCTGGTTCTGTTCTGCCAGTTGTACGGCATTACTCAAGCTGGCGATCAGGCTGGCACGGTTAGGTCCCAGGGAATCCATGGCACCGGCTTTGATCAGCGCCTCCATCACCCTGCGGTTTACCTTTCGGGTATCACTGCGCCGACAGAAATCATAGAGATCGACGAACTCACCATTGGCATCGCGTTCAGCGATAATGCCCTCCAGTGCTCCTTCTCCGACGCCTTTTAAAGCACCCAGGCCGTAGAGTACAGATTTCTCATCAGGCACACTGAACTGGTAGATGGAGTGATTGATATCCGGTGGCAATACCTTGACGCCCTGCTGGTTGCAGTCCTCGATGAGGCCAACGACCTTGTCGGTGTTATCCATGTCAGCGGACAGCACTGCTGCCATAAACTCGGCCGGGTAATGCGCTTTTAGCCAGGCAGTCTGGTAGGACAATAAGGCATAGGCGGCAGAGTGGGATTTGTTAAATCCATAACCGGCAAATTTTTCCATCAGGTCAAAGATGTGCGTCGCAAGATCAGCATCGACATCACGGGCGACGGCACCTTTCATGAACAGCTCACGCTGCTCGGCCATGACTTCGGGTTTTTTCTTACCCATGGCGCGGCGCAGCATATCAGCGCCACCCAGCGTGTAATTTGCCAGTACCTGCGCAATCTGCATCACCTGTTCCTGGTACAGGATGACACCATAGGTCGGCGTCAATACCTGTTCAAGATCGGGGTGAAAATAATCGACCTCGGCGCGGCCATGTTTACGGTTGATGAAATCATCGACCATGCCAGACTGCAGAGGCCCCGGACGGAACAGCGCCACCAGCGCCACTATATCCTCGAAACTGTCAGGCTGCAGGCGAGTGATCAGGTCTTTCATGCCGCGTGATTCGAGCTGGAATACGGCAGTAGTATTCGCGGCCTGCAGCAGGTCAAAAGCCGCTTTGTCATCCAGCGGCAGATGTTCGATCTCTAGTAACGGCTTGCCCTCTATCTCGAGACGGCGGTTAACATGCTTTACTGCCCAGTCGATGATGGTAAGCGTACGCAGTCCGAGGAAGTCGAACTTCACCAGGCCGACGGCTTCGACATCATCCTTATCGAACTGGGTGACCACACCGGCACCGCCTTCTTCACAGTAGAGTGGACTGAAGTCGGTGAGCACTGTCGGAGAGATAACCACGCCGCCGGCATGCTTACCGGCGTTCCTGGCCACCCCTTCCAGTGTTAGCGCCATGTCCAGGATCGCAGTAACCTCTTCTTCATTGTCATAGGATGCTTTGAGTTCTTCAGACTCTTCCAGTGCCTTGGTCAGCGTCATGCCGATCTCAAATGGAATCTGCTTGGCGATGCGGTCGACAAAACCATAAGGCTGACCCATGACGCGGCCGACATCGCGTACCACCGCTTTCGCCGCCATGGTGCCATAAGTGATAATCTGTGAGACACTGTCACGTCCATATTTCTGCGCTACGTAATCGATCACCCGGTCACGGCCTTCCATGCAGAAGTCAACATCGAAGTCCGGCAGCGAGACACGTTCAGGATTGAGGAACCGTTCGAAAAGCAGGTCAAACTCCAGTGGATCCAGGTCGGTGATCTTCAGCGCATAAGCCACCAACGAACCTGCACCCGAGCCACGACCAGGTCCTACCGGGATACCGTTATCTTTTGACCACTGGATGAAGTCGGCCACGATCAGAAAATAACCGGGGAAACCCATGTTGTTGATGACGTCCAGTTCGACCTGCAGGCGGTCTTCGTATTCTTTACGTTTAGCCGCATAATCCTCAGCGTTTTCATCGAGCAGTATCTTCAGACGCTCTTCCAGTCCCTCTCGTGATACACGGCAAAAGTAGCTCTCTTCGGTTTCGCCTTCAGGGATGGGAAATTGTGGCAGATAGCTTTTACCCAGCTCGATCTCGAGGTTACAGCGTTTTGCGATCTCTACCGTATTGGCAAGTGCTTCTGGAATATCTTCAAACAGCTGCTGCATCTCTTCACTGCTGCGAAGATACTGCTGCGAAGAATAGTTCTTCGAGCGACGGGGATCGTCCAGCGTACGGCCATCGTGAATACAGACACGGGCTTCGTGGGCCTCGAATTCATCTGCTTTCAGAAAGCGCACATCATTGGTCGCCACTACCGGTACACCATGCTCGATGGCCAGCTCCACCGCCTCGGCGATGTATGCCTCTTCATTATCACGGCCGGTACGCTGCAGTTCGATATAGAAACGGTCTTTGAAATAACTGAGCCAGTGCAACAGGCGCCTTTTAGCCAGGTCACCCTGGCCCGCGAGTAAAGCTCTGCCTATATCACCCCTTCTACCGCCGGATAAGGCGATGATCCCTTCAGCATGTTGCTCTATCCACTCGGCCTGAATGATCGGTACGCCACGGTGCTGACCTTGCAGATAACTTTTCGAAATGAGCTCGGAGATATTGAGGTAGCCGGTCTTGTTCTGCGCAAGCAATACCATCTGGTAAGGCGCTTCCTGGTCATCACCATGACGCACCAGTGCATCGACGCCGATGAGGGGCTTGATGCCGGCGCCTGAGGCCGCACGGATAAACTTCACCATGGCGAACAGGTTGCTCTGGTCTGTCAGGGCGACCGCCGGCATAGCATCCTCGGCAAGCGCAGTCATCAGTGGTTTGACACGTACCAGGCCATCTACCAGGGAGTATTCTGTATGTACTCTCAGGTGAATAAAACTTGGCTGGGCTGTCACTGATTTACCTCGGATTTGATGAGGCATTAGTGTACCAAATCAGTTCTGTGGAAACAGCAAATTAGAAGCATCAGAGTAAAATATTTTGTACAAATTTCGTTTACTCTTACTATAGATCGACTTTGAATCGCTATGCATCAGCCTGTCGATCCGCTACTCGCTCAATTGCCACTTTCCATCTTCGTTCTTGCAGAATGAACGATCCCCTTGCTTGAATAATTTTTCTTCCTTATAGAATCTGATATTGATAGTTCGGCATTCTATCTCGAAATATTCACCCTCAGAATAGATATCAGACAATTTTAAAAACCCATAATTGCCGGACTCAGGGTTGTTCCACTTTTGCTCATCGCCTTTTGAAGCAGTATTCAACAGCTTTAATAAAGCCTCCTGGTTCAGTTCAAAATCTTTATCGGTATAATTTTTTGCCTCTTCATCCGACAGACCAGAAATACCTTTTCCTGCATCAGACACAAGTGCAAAGGGAGCCATGATAATGCCTGAGAAAACACCGGTGACCGCCCCTTCGCTGGCCTCTTTTCCTGCAACACGGGCTTTTTCGATAAGCTGATCGGCCCTATCCATCATCGGCGGAATCGATTCACGGGTCGTTTCGACTTCTTTCAATACTTCCGGTATCAGCGGACGTGTTGCTTCGACCTGTTTTGAAACACCGTCTACAGCGGCTGATGCCCTGTCGGCGCTGGCGAGTAGTGCCGGTAATTCACCACGTATCGCTTCAGATTCGTCGAGTACTGTCGGTATCTGTAAGCGTGTCTGCTCTACCTCTGCAAGAATCGGCGGTATCATATTGCGGGTCTGCTCTACTTCACTCAGGATAGGTGGCACCAGTTTACGAATCTCTTCGATCTCTTTCAGGATAGGCGGAACCAGGTCAATTATCTCACCCACATCACCGATGATCGGTTCAACCTTTTCACTGGTTGTATCGATTCTCTGCAGGATATGCGGAATCTGCTTACTGACCATCGATACCTGATAGGTGAAGTAGACGATAGAACCCGCCAGCGCAAACAATGACAGAGGCAGTAAATAAGAGGCTATCAACCTGGCGTTGCTCTTATCCACAGCTTTCATAGACTGCTCATTCATCCTGACACTTCAATACGACGATTGAGCAGCGCCTCTCGCACAGGTGCATAACTACGACGATGCTCAGGACACGGTCCGATCTGATCGAGGATTTCACGGTGCGTTTTAGTCGGATAGCCTTTATGTTTGTCGAAGCCATATTGAGGGTACTGGTCATGAAGTACGACCATCTGCGCATCCCGTTCGACCTTCGCCAGGATAGATGCAGCACTGATCTCAGCCACGCGAGAATCACCTTTGATAACCGCTGTATTATCACAGCAGCAGTCAACCAGTGTTTTATTACCATCGACGAACACGTGATCCGGTCTCGTCACCAACTTGTCTACAGCCGACTTCATGGCAAATAGTGATGCCTGTAGGATATTCATCTCATCGATCTGCTGCGGCGAGATACTCACCACAGACCAGGTCAGTGCTTTCTGCTTTATCTCTTCAGCGAGCAGCTGCCGCTTTCTTTCAGTCAGTTTTTTAGAATCATCGAGGCCATCGATAACCAGTGCAGGATTAAGTATCACCGCAGCGGCAACCACGTTGCCAGCCAGGGGCCCGCGCCCTGCTTCATCTGTACCAGCCAGCAAACCGCTGATTATGGGTAAATCATCCTGCAATGTTATTTTCATTACTGTATTATTCTTCTTGCCTGATTTAGCACTTAAAGGCCAGTACCGGTAAGGCCAGCACCTCATGGTCTCAATAATAACAAAAAGTAGTCGGCATATTAGCGTAATGTCACCTCAGAACACACAGCAAAAACCCAAAGATGTTGTCATCGTTGCCGGCGAAGCCTCTGGCGATGCGCATGCGGCCCGCCTGGTTAGTGAGCTGAAAAAACTGGATGATTCGATCAGTTTTCGCGGCATGGGCGGTGACGGTCTGCGCGCTGCTGGTGTCGATGTCTTTATAGACATGGCAAAGATTTCAGTGGTTGGCTTTGTCGAAGTAGTAAAAAAATACAGCCTGATAAAGGCCGAACTCAACAAGTTGAAGCAGAATATCACGGAACAACCACCTGACCTGCTTATACTGGTCGACTTCCAGGAGTTCAACCAGCGCCTTGCAGCTTATGCAAAAAGTATCGGCATCAAAGTGTTGTTTTACATCGGCCCGCAGGTGTGGGCATGGCGCCCGAAACGCGTCTACAAGATGGGCAGGATTGTCGATCATATGGCTGTCATCATGCCGTTTGAAAAAGAGCTCTATGATGGTGCCAACGTGCCCGTCACCTTCACCGGCCATCCGCTGACCGACGAAGTAGTCAGAGACAAGAGCAGACAGCAGGCCAGAGAACTGCTGCAGATAGAAGACATCACAACGGTCGGCCTGTTCCCCGGAAGCCGCGGCGGTGAGATTGCGCATATCCTGCCGATATTACTCGAATCTGCAAGTTTGATCAGAGAGCAGCAGTTGCGTCTCAATAAGAAAAAAGTCCAGTTTATACTGCCGGTGGCGAACACCATCAAGGCAGATGACCTGGCGCCGTTTAGTTCGGAACTGGAAAAACTTTCCGTCATCACCCTCAAAGACCGGTTTTATGACGTGGCGCAATCCTGTGACGTCATCCTCACGGCATCCGGCACCGCTACGCTGGAAATCGGTTTACTGGAAATACCCATGGTGATCGTATATAAAACGTCCGCCATCACCTTCTTCATCGGCAAGAAACTTGTCAGCCTGAACCATATCGGACTGGTCAACATCATCCCTGGAAAAGAGATCGTCAGGGAATTCCTGCAGAACGATGCCAGACCGCCGCTGATTGCAGAAGAAGCCTTGCATCTGCTGAATGACCCGGAATACCACGATTCCATGCAACATGAACTATCCTTAATACGTCAGCAACTCGGGGGTGGTAGTGGTTCGAAAAATGTGGCAGAGCTCGCCTTGAAGATGTTGAACAATGAATTATAAAGACGCAACATCTTGTGAAAAATAATATAAAAAAAATTTTACAGTATAGCTTTATAACTATTACTCTTCTATTTGCTAGTGGTTGTGCAACTATCGAGGGACCAGCCAATCCGGATGACCCTTTTGAAAGTTTTAACCGCAGCATGTTTGCTTTCAATGAAGGTGTCGATAAGTATGCCTTCAAGCCAGCTGCCAAGGGTTACAACTTCATCATGCCGGATATCGCCAGTAAAGCTGTCAGCAACTTCTTCAGCAACGTCGACGACATCGTGGTTTTCGCTAACCAGATCCTGCAGTTCAAGATCGCTGCGGCATTAGCGACCTCGGCGCGGATCGTTTTCAACACCACCTTCGGTCTACTGGGTCTTATCGATGTGGCATCAGAGATGGATCTTTATAAACACAATGAAGACTTTGGCCAGACACTTGCTGTATGGGGCGTTCCCAGCGGTCCATACCTGGTGCTGCCTGTCATCGGCCCGATGACTATTCGCGACACTGCCGGTCTCGCTGTCGACTGGACCTACTTCGATCCTATCTTCAACCGCCAGACATTACGCGCCAGCCTTGCAACGCTGACCATCAAGTATATCGATATACGCGCCGGCTTATTAAAAGCCTCTAATATCCTCGACGAGACCGTGCCTGATAAGTACGCCTTCGTCCGTGATGCATACCAGCTGAGGCGTGAATTCTTAATCTACGATGGTCAGCCGCCGGAAGAGTTTTCTGAAGATGAACTGTTCGACGACGAGGACCTCTTCAAAGACGAAGAGCTATTGAATGACGAGCTAACGGATGACGAACTGCTGCAGGAAGGAGACATGAAAAGCCAGATGGAGACAATGGATCCTGAAACCACACCTGCTACAGATCCGGCTGCTGGCCAGTAGATCTCCTGTTAGTTAGATGCTCTTTTATCGGCTATCGCTTTATATAGCTCTGCATCACTCTGGCTAAAGCAGGCAACAACGATCCGCTTAAAATCATTTTCGAATTCCTGCATCACTGTTAACGCTATCTCGGCTGCTTGCCTTTTTGGATACCCGTAAACGCCGGTACTAATCGCAGGAAACGCGATACTATCGATACCGTTTTCCAGTGCCACTTCAAATGAACGCAGGTAGGCACTTTCCAGTAATGCTGGTTCATCATGCTGACCACCCTGCCAGATCGGCCCGACAGTATGTATAACATGACGTGACGGTAGATTAAACCCCGGAGTGATCTTTGCGTCACCCGTGTCACAGCCACCGAGCAGCAAACAGGCTTCCAGTAGCCCAGGTCCGGCTGCCTGATGTATCGCGCCATCTACGCCACCACCACCCAGCAATGAATTATTCGCTGCATTGACGATGGCATCGACATCCAGTGTGGTGATATCAGTTTTCACTATCTCGATCATGTCGATGGCTTCTCCTTCGTCAGCTTAACAGTCAACCAGGTAATACCTATCGAGGCCACTATTATCAGAGCTGCAGCCACAATATTATTCAATGATTCGGGAGAAACGATCAGCAGTGCGCCCAGCATCAGCATCATCACGCCGGATAATAATTTCAAGATCATACCCTCTCGTTGCGAGAGTTTCCGCGAGCCAAGTTTTATCGTGAAAATAACAACGATCGTTAGCAGAGGCAATATATAGATCAGGTTATAAAACAGCAGATACAGGTAATAATTTTCTATCGGCAGTGATCTCAGGGTCAGTATTCGGGTATATACCATGGGGAATCCTGCGGTACATAACAGTTCATAACTGTTCGCAACGACTGCGAGTATGACTGTCGCAGCTATCACCGTGGCTGTCGATTCCAGTCGCAGCAGCTGACGTATGCGATCGATCAGCCTGGGTTTTTCATCCTCAGAGATGCTCAGTGAAAAACCTTGCCTGAACCAGAAATAGTCTTTGATATTCACCATTGCGATTAAGACCGCGATGGCGCCCGCGATCAACGTGATCAGGCGCAGCTCGCCCAGGTAGATAAACAAGTTTAACCAGGCTGCCATAAACATGAAATAGATGGCGCCTGAAAAGAAAACGAAAATACCACCGATCAGTGCCATCCTGCGACGACTTCGAGTATGAACCATCATACTCAGCAGGAACAGTAATACAAAAAAGGCACAGGGGTTGAAAGCATCCATGCCTGCGATAAAGATTGTCAGTATGGGTAAAGAATATTGATCTGAGGACACACTCCCTAAAAACGGGAGTTCTAACGATGTCGAACCATTTTGCTCTGTAGTAAACCTGGTCGAGTTATCCGGGTTTTCCTGCTCGACGAAGCGATGACATGCCTGCAGGAACGATTCCAGTTGCTGGCCAGTGGTTTCCATACGATCATAGCCACTGAGCAGGTTGCCACAGAACATAAACGTCGGCACACTGCGGGCGTCATTACCAAACATCGCGGCCATGTTGATATATTTCTGAACATTTTCTGGATTATCAAGTAATTGCAGCGAGTGTAATTTCAGCCAGTCATATTCCTCATCGATAGCCAGCACATCTGGTAGGGCTTGCAGGCAGTGTGGGCACTTTTCCGACCAGAAAAAATACAGGTGAATCAACGGCTCGCCATCGGCACCTTTTTCATACCAGACGACGCCATCCGGATCCTGCTGAGCTTTAATACTGTCAGAGGCCGATACAGATGACAGTGGCAGTGCCAGCAGAAGGTATAAAACAAAAAAATAGCCGTGAATTCTTTTGACCCCGATCATCTTCTTTATAAATTCAAGTGATACTATTAAGCTGTTGTTATATTCCATGCTAGCAAAACGAGAGTGATATCTCTATCTGCAGCAAAAAATTATTTGTTGAATCCAGCTATTTGACCCATAATGGATGTAGGATTCTCGTTAACAATGAAACAGATTAACCTGAGGCAGATTTAACGCATGAAGAACATCGAAAACTTCGTAAGCGAGCTTCTATCCGCTACTGAAAATGCACCTGAACTCCTGCTGCAGGATCTGTGCGCGATCCAGCAGCGTTATTCTTATATCCCTGAGAATGCTGTCGAGATACTGGCAAGCAAACTGAATCTGCCAGCTGTTCAGATCTATGGCGTTATCGATTTCTATAGCTTCCTGCACCGTAAAGCCCGCGGCACTTTTGACATACTTTTCAGTGACAACATCACTGACCGCATGCTCGGTAACCAGTCCCTGATCGATAGCCTCTGTGAAAAGCTCGATATCGAACCCGGTACTCCCAGGATAGACGGCAGGGTGACAGTCAGCGTGACTTCGTGCACCGGTATCTGTGACCAGGGACCCGCTCTACTGGTCAATGGCATGACTGTTTCCGGTTTAAATGAAGAGCGCATCAGTAAGATCGCGGAACTGATCGAAGAGGATACTCCGCTGAGCGACTGGCCAGCATCGTTCTTCGTTGTGGAAGACAATATCCAGCGCAGCGACATCCTGCTCGATGACAAGATCATCAATGGCAGCGCCATCGAGTCGTTGCAAAAAAATGGCAGCGATGCTCTGCTCGAGATTTTAGAACAGTCCGGTCTGCGTGGCCGTGGCGGTGCCGGTTTCAAGACAGCGCTGAAATGGCGTTTTTGCCGTGATACAGATTCCGATCAACATTACGTGGTATGTAATGCCGATGAAGGTGAACCTGGCACATTCAAAGATCGCATACTATTGAATAGTTATGCAGATAATGTCTGCGAAGGTATGACGCTCTGTGCCGGCATCATCGGTGCTAAAAAAGGTTATATCTACCTTCGTGGCGAATACCGTTATTTGCTTGATGACCTGGAGCAGACACTACAGAAAAGACGTGATGCAAACCTGCTCGGTAAAAATATCTGTGGCCATGAGGGCTTTGATTTTGACATAGACATTCACCTGGGTGCCGGTGCCTACATATGTGGTGAAGAATCTTCGCTCATCGAATCGCTGGAAGGCAAACGCGGTATCCCACGCAAACGGCCCCCTTTTCCTGTAACAAATGGTTTTTGTAACCAGCCGACTGTGGTCAATAACGTCGAGACTTTCGTCGCTGCAGCCAAGATTGCGGTATTCGGTGCCGACTGGTATGGCTCCGTCGGTAGCAGTGAATCAACTGGCACCAAGCTGCTCAGTATCAGTGGTGACTGTGCACGTCCCGGCATATATGAATACCCATTTGGCGTCTCCATAGAACAGGTACTCGAAGACTGCGGCGCTCACGACACGCAGGCCGTTCAGGTCGCAGGCGCTGCGGGCTCGACCGTCCCCGCACAGGAGTTTCATCGCAGCATCGCTTTTGAAGACCTTTCTACAGGCGGCTCATTCATGATATTCAACCAGCAGCGTGATATGCTGGAAATGGTTCAGAACTTCTGCCACTTCTTCTGCCATGAGAGCTGTGGATTCTGTACCCCTTGCCGGGTCGGCGGGGCACTGATGAAAGACCTGGTCGATAAAGTCATGGTTGGTCACGCCACTCACAACGATCTCAAAGAGATGGAGAACATCGGGCAGATTATGCAGCAGAACAGCCATTGCGGGCTTGGCGTTACCGCACCTAAACCGGTGCTCGATACCCTGGAAAAATTTCCACAGATCTATATGCAGAGACTGGCTAACAGGGGCTTCGAACCCGCTTTTGACCTCGATGCCGCACTGGAAGAATCCAGACAGATCACCGGACGTGACGATGCTGAAGCCCATATCGAGTACGAACCATTATTAAATACAGCCGGACAGGATGAATCATGAGCACTGAAAAAACGTTCAAACTGGATGGAAAAAGCATACCATTTCAGGATGGCGATACCATCATGGATGCCGCCCTCAGGGCCGGCGAGTATATACCCCACCTGTGCCACAACCCGGAGTTCGCACCACATGGCAGCTGCAGGGTGTGCATTGTCGACGTCAATGGCCGTCATATGAGTGCCTGTACCCTACCCGCTGCAGAAGGCCTGGAGGTCGATAACAGTTCAGAACGCATAATGGAACAGCGGCGAAATATCCTGCAGATGTTATTCGTCGAAGGCAACCATGTCTGCCCTGGCTGTGAAAAAAGTGGCGCCTGCCAGCTTCAGGCCGTGGCTTATTACACACGCATGTTAAGCCCGCACTACACCCACTTTTTTCCCAAGCGCAGCGTCGACGCCTCACATCCGGATATCGCGATCGATTTTAATCGCTGCATATTATGTGAGCTCTGTGTCAGGGCCAGTCGTGATGTCGATAAAAAGAATGTTTTCTCGATCACCGGTCGTGGACTGGAGAGCCGCCTGGTGATCAATTCAGCCAGCGGGAAACTCGGTAATAGCGCGCTGTCTGCCAGTGACAAAGCCGTTTCTGTCTGCCCTGTGGGTGCCATATTGCCAAAACATGTCGGCTACGACCAGCCCATCGGTGATCGCCTCTATGATAACAAACCGATCAGTGTGGTCGGTGATGTAGCCAGTGCCAACAATCAGCAGGAAAACGCTAATGACTGAGATGACAGATAACACCGTCAACGAAAGCGGAGAGAAGCAGAAACCACGTATCGCCACCGCCGCACTATGCGGCTGCTTTGGCTGCCACATGTCATTTCTGGATATCGACGAACGCATACTGCAGCTGGTCGAACTGGTGGAGTTTGACCGATCACCGATAACGGATATAAAGGAGGTCGGCCCCTGTGACATCGGCCTGATCGAGGGCGGCGTCGCCAACGCGGAAAATGTCGAAGTATTAAGAGACTTTCGCCGGCATTGCAAGATACTGGTCGCTGTCGGCGCCTGTGCGGTGAATGGCGGCGTACCCGCCATGCGCAACCAGTTCGAGCTCAAGGAATGCCTTGTAGAAGCCTATATCAATGGCATCGGTGTGGAAAACCCTCAGATACCGGATGACCCTGAAATCCCGCTGCTGCTGGACAAGGTTCACCCGGTTCATGAAGTGGTCAAGATCGATTATTTCCTGCCCGGCTGCCCACCATCGGCAGATACGTTATGGACATTCCTGAATGAAATCCTGGCCGGAGAAGAGATAACTTTTCCGTATTCATTGATCCACTATGACTAAGCCAGATAAACCAATTAGCACTAACAGCGAAAAAGAGAGATCAAAATGTCATCAGAGACAATAACATCACAGCTGGAAACTGCAGACAACCCGAAAGACCTGGAACGTATTGTCATCAATCCACTGACCCGTGTAGAAGGTCATGGCAAGGTAACCTTACTGCAGGATGAGAACCTGAACATCAAACAGGCTCGGCTTCACATCTCCGAATTTCGTGGTTTCGAAAAATTTATCCAGGGCAGGCCCTACTGGGAATTGCCGGTACTGGTTCAGCGCCTGTGCGGCATCTGCCCGGTAAGCCATCACCTCGCTGCTGCCAAAGCAACCGACATGATCGTCGGTGCCACCGAACTCACAGCCACCGCAGAAAAGATCAGACGGCTGATGCATTTTGGCCAGACACTGCAATCACATGCCCTGCATTTCTTTCACCTGTGTTCGCCTGACCTGCTGTTCGGCTTCGATGACGATGTCCGTCATCGCAATATCATCGGGGTTATCGAAGACAGCCCGGAGATCGCTAAACAGGGCGTGCTGCTTCGAAAATATGGCCAGGAAGTGATACGCATCACCTCCGGCAAACGGATTCATGGTACCGGTGCGATCCCCGGTGGCGTCAACAAGAACGTGAGTAAAAAAGAGATCGATTACCTGAAACAAGATATCGAACAGATGATCAGTTGGTCACAGGATGCGGTCGACCTGATCAAACGTATCTTCTTCGAGCACTATGATTACCATATGTCGTTTGGCACCATAGACAGCAACATGCTCAGCCTGATCGCTGAGGACGGTGCCTTTGACATCTACCATGGCGGCCTGCGTGCGAAAGATGATAAAGGCAATGTCATCTTTGACCACGTCGATTACACCCGCTATGGTGACTACATAAAAGAAGGTGTGAAGAACTGGAGTTATATGAAGTTTCCGTTCATCACTTCTCTCGGGCAGGATGATGGCTGGTATCGTGTTGGACCATTGGCCAGGGTCAATAACTGTGATTTCTTCACCACGCCGATGGCAGAGAAAGAGCGCCAGGAATTTATCGCTACAGGAAAAGGCCTGCCCATACAGTCGACTCTGGCTTTTCACTGGGCACGTCTGATCGAAGTATTGCATTGCGCCGAAGCCATCAAAGAGCTTTTGAACGACAGCGATATCTCGGGAACGGAGCTGCTCAACAGGGGCGAACTTCAGAGTACCGGTATCGGTGTAATCGAAGCACCGCGCGGCACCCTGTTCCACCATTATGAGATCAACGATGATGGCATCGTGGAAAAAGCCAACCTGATCGTATCGACCACCAATAACAACCAGGCGATGAATGAATCGATACGCAAGGTCGCCAGCCAGTATCTCGATGGCAACAAACTAAGCGAAGCGCTGCTCAACCAGGTCGAGGTAGCGGTGCGCGCCTATGACCCATGCCTGTCATGTGCCACCCACGCTATCGGTAAGATGCCTCTACAGATCAACCTGATCAATGCGAATGATGAGTTGATAGATCGTCTTGAAAAAAGAGTAACGGGTGAAATCAGCAGAACCGTATAACGATATAGCACCGACACTGATCTTTACCTATGGTAATCCGTCACGCGGTGACGATGGCCTTGGTCCAGCGATGTTTGAGCTGCTCGAAATAGACAAACCCTCCGAACGTTACCTCGATGATGTCGAGCTGTTGACCGATTACCAGTTACAGATAGAACACTCGGTCGATATCGAGCATCGAGATCGTGTACTGTTTATCGATGCCAGCGTATCTGCTGAAGCACCTTATGAATTTTACCAACTGCATCCCGATCGTGATAATAGTTATACCACACATGCCATGAGTCCAGCTTCGGTACTGGATGTATACCAGCAGATAAACCAGCGCATACCACCGCCATCATATATGCTATCGATTCGTGGTTATAATTTCGGGCTAGGCCAGGAACTGTCACAACAGGCCAGGCTGAACCTGCAGCGGGGATATAAATTCATCAAGCAATTGCTAACAACTGATCATGAGCACTGGTTGACGATAAGAGGAAGTGATGACAAAGAAAAACAGTAGCTTCACACATATCGCGAAACAGATGATGGCTGGCGTGGTTCAGATCCATATCGAAGGAAACCTTGACGAAGATATTCGGTCGGTGATGAATCCGGCGATCAAGATTCCCGCAAGCTGGGCTGGTTCCGGTTTTTTTATTAAATACAAGAATCTCGAAGGACATATCGTAACCAATGCACATGTCGCCAGGAATGCGGTCAAGATTAAAGTCAGCTCGATGCTGACCAGTGAAGAAAGGTTCGAAGCTGATGTTGTCGGTCTGGTAAAACAACTGGAACCAGATGTTGCCCTGATCAAACTTTCAGACGGTGAGCTTGAACGATTCAAGACCCTCGCCTTCAGTGATATCGAGTACCTGGAATTGAAGGAGGGCTCCACCCTGTCCAGGGGTGAAGAGATAAAAGCTATCGGCTACCCGATGGGGATGGTCGAACCGAATGTTTCCGGTGGCGAGATAACGAACTTCGTTTCTGGTTCCGAGTATACGACAGAACGATTCGTCACAGACGCGGCCATCAACCCGGGAAACTCCGGCGGGCCGAGTATCTCCAGTGATGGCAAGGTAGTCGGATTGAATACAGCCGTGATGATCGGCGCTGAAAATATCGGTTTTATCACTCCTGCCGGATTTGTAAAGATCATCATCGATAACCTGTTGCAGCATAATGAGCCGCTGTTCGCCGGCCTCGGCGGCAAGCTTCAAAAAAATGCCAGCAACTTCAATACACTTTTAAAACAGTCAACACCTAAAGGTGTCATCGTTGCCAAGGTCGAGGCAAAGGGTTTTCTCGAAGCGGCCGGCATTCGAGCACGTGATGTGATCATCTCGGTCAATGATATCGAGTTCGATCGTCACGGCATCGTCATCGGTGAAGAAGGACGTTTCAGGCATAAAAATATTTTTGATGTGATAAAACTGATCCCGATCGGCAAGCAGGTCGAGCTGAAATATCTCAGAGATGGTGAGATCAGCACTACGACTGCCAATGCCATGCGCAATCCAGAGAAAGGTATCGTCTCATACCCGATCGTTAACGAGAGAGAATATCTCGAAGTGTTCGGCATGATCATCCAGCAGCTCAGTTTCGAGATCATCGAGGCCATGCATGAAGTCGATGCCAACGCCAGGATAGATATGCTGCAGATCATCGACCAGGACGAGCCCGCACTTGCAGTCACACATGTCCACCAGGGAACGCAGGCTGACGACATGGAATGGCCCGTGGGCGAACTGATCGTCAAAGCAAATGATCAGCATATCCATTCATTGAATGAATTGAGAACCGTCATAAGCAACAGTAAAAACATCCTGCTTGAATGTCGTAACGGAAGAATCGGGTATTTTCAGGAAGTATAAAGAATAGTCTCTGCGTTCGTTTGAGGCGTTATTCCTTATCGAAACTATCGACGATGATAGCGCCCATCGACGCCGGCATAGCAATGATGATCAGTCGTTTCAACGCCACCATCGGCTCTGAAAATAAAGGAAATTTGTCCAGGGCAATCAAAACCAGCGAAACGACAACAGCGGCGATCAGGTATGCGATAACTATCCGCAGCAGGAATACAGAGATCCTGTATTTTATGTTTGACTGAAATACACTCTGGTATGCGAATAATCCTAGAAACACGACAGATAAAATAAAAACCAGCAACAGGTTAATCAAGGGTAAGGACTCACCTAACTTCCATGCTTCCTCCGAAAATGAAACCGGTACTGCCAGGGCAAAAGCGCCAATAGCGACCTGGCTGGCATCTTCAAGGTTAAAGCTGAGATTCATCTATATCCCTGTTTAGCCCGATCCGGGTCTCTATGGCTAATATTGATTTTTTTACTGGCGACACTGTCTTATATGAAGCTTGTAATTAGGCACCATCGTCAATAGCTGAAATATCGACAAACTCAAACCGCCCGAATCCAGTAGAAGTGATATGGCGGCACCACCAGTGCATTCTTGAACATCGCCGGTTTTTCACCGCTGTATAAATCATATAACTGCTGATGCTGCATGAAACCGATATCCTTCATGTCACTGAACTCCATATGCTGCGGATGCGCGTCGAAATTGCCTACCACGAGCACCCTGTCTGAAAAGTTCTGGGGATTAACACGGCAGAAAGCGAACAGGTGCGGGTTACCGCTATCACGTAGTTCACGGTTATTGAAATCAGCAAAGGCGGGGATTTCTTTGCGCACCGATATCATCTTCTTCAAGGCATTAAATATACGGCCTTCGACGGTGTTTGGTTTATTGCGCAACTCGGCTTTTTCCCAATCGAATGTCGGACGATGCATCCAGCGTGTATCGCCTGACTTGCGCTCATCTTCGATATAACGGTAATCATTGGTAGTACCGATCTCATCACCATAATACAGCAATGGTATACCACCGAAAGACATTATCATGCCATGTAACATGATGATTATCTTGATCGCATCATCTATCGCTTTCGGATCACCGCTTTCGATGGCGGTTTCAAGTCCGACCAGCGATGCCAGGGAACCGGATATCCTTGCATCGCCGGTTTTGGCATTATGGCCGAAGGGCTTGCCTCTGGCAGCTGTCTCTTTAAACTCACCGGTGTAGTAATCGATCAAAAAACGCCTGTGAGCGACTGGATCGTAACCGGCGAGACGGATATCCAAATCATCAAAGCCAAGACCGATATCATCATGACAGCGAATATAGTTTAGCCAGGTGGCACGCTCGAGTTTTGCTGGCAAACTCTTGATGCCCTGCTGCAGCAGTTTTGTACTCTTCGTCGCCACTGCGTCCCAAAGCAGTGACATGAAGGTAGCGTTATAGGCGATCTCACATTCCTTGGCATTGATCGCATCTTCACCAAAGTACTTCGCCACCTCCACCGGTGCCACGATAGCTTCCGCGATGAACAGCACACCGGGTGCAGTCACCTGGCAGCAGTCCTTCATCAGTTGCAGTATCAGGTGCGCCTCATGTTCATTCTGACAGGTGCTGCCGATCTTTTTCCAGAGGAATGCAACCGCGTCGAGACGAACGATATCTGCACCATGATTTGCCCAGAACAGGATTACATCCATCATCTCGATAAATACAGCAGGGTTACTGTAGTTGAGGTCCCACTGAAATTCTTTAAATACGGTCATCACCCATTTGTCCATACCCTCGATCCAGGTGAAATTTCCAGGCGCGGTATCCGGAAAAGTTTCAGGCATTGTCTCCTCGAACATATCCGGTATTTCACGGTTAGGAAAAACGTAATAATAGTCCTGGTATTTCTCATCGCCCTGCGCGGCTTTCTGCGCCCATTCATGTTCATTAGAGGTGTGATTGAGCACGACGTCAAGCGTCAGTAAGATGTCACGTTTTTTGAATTCTCTGGAAAGATTGTCGAGATCTTCCATGGTACCTCTTCGGGTATCGATCTTGCGGAAGTCGCTCACCGCATATCCACCATCACTGTGGCCATTGGGGCATTCCATGATAGGCATCACATGGACCATGTTGACACCGAGGTTCTGAAAGTACGATGTTTTTGACACCAGGTTTTTCAGGTCGCCAGCGAAACCGTCAGCATATAAAGCCATACCTGTCCATTTCTGGCTGAGGAACCAGTTATGGTCGTTCTCTCTTTCGATATCAATTTTCTTTAGCTCATCAGAACGCAGGATATACTGGCGAGCCATAGTTTCGACCAGTTGCTGCGCCTGCTCCTTGAAATCGTCACGCTCACCATAGAGCAGATGAAACAGAGAATATATGGAATAAAAGTTTGCACCCAGCCGAGTATAGAAGTGACGAATATTCTCACTCTTGATATCAGGATTCAGTTTTTGCAGAATTTCATTCAGTAATGAATGCGATACCTGTTCGTACATCTAATCTAGTCTCAATCGTTGTGTGTATATCATTTCAACCTGACACGTGTATTAACCACCATCAGGTATTCACCAGCAAACTAATAATATCAAAAGCAATTTACCACATAGGCACAGGAAACACTGAGTAAATATATTTATTATTTACTTCACCTGCGAAGCAGTAAACAGAGTTAAGCTCTTTGCCTCAACGGTAAAGGTTTGTACGCAGCATCAAAGATTCCAGTCTGTGATCTTTGCCCGGTAAAAGTCCTGATCATGCACGGTAGCACCCTGCTGCCCTACCATCAACGAGGCAAACTCCTGTGCACGCTGCATGGTCTGATCCAACGGCCATGCTTTTGTCAGACCGAGTATCAATACGGATGTAAACGCATCACCAGCGCCGACCGTATCCACCACCTGCATCGTCTGCGATGGTTTCACTTCAGAAATGTCACCGTCACAGGTCAATGCGATAGCCCCACTCGCTCCCAGCGTAACGACCAGACCCTTCAGTGCATGCGCCTCGATGAATTCACCTGCCTGCGACCTGATGTCACCAGCACGGCTCCCCAACTGCGCCAGCTCATCTTCATTAAGTTTTACCCAGTCAGCATCATCTGCCAACGCCAGTACAGACCCTCTCTGCCACCATGGATCACGCAGGTTGACGTCCATGAATATACTGCCGGTATGATACTGTTTAAGTTTTGCCAGCGCTTCACGCGACTCCTGGTTCCTCAGTGCCAGCGAGCCATGGTATAGCAGACTGCTTTCTGACGAAGATGGCAACGAGGAGGCATCGATGAAATCGTAAGCACGGTGTTCCAAGATAGTATATCGCGGCTCACCATTCTCGAACTCGATATCGACACTACCCGTCGGGTGCTCTGTATCCAGTTGTACGCCGCCGGTATCCATATTCCAGTTTCGCATCGCTGACTGCACCTGCTCTCCCAGTTCATCATCACCGATCCTTGTGATCATCAGCGGCAACAGACCAAATGCCTGCAGATGCCAGGCGACGTTGAACGGTGCGCCGCCGAGCACAGTGTTACCATCTGGAAAACAGTCAAACAGCACTTCACCAAATATCAGAGCAACAGCCTGGTTATTCATATCGATCTCGAGACATGTGAAATTATTACTCCTATACTATCTATCAACTCATAACTGAAGTATCAGGCCGCATTGATATATACAGACCTGTTAATATCTCTTTTCCCTCTACTTTTATATTAAATGCGGCTGCCTTGCAAGATTATGACAAAATCAGCAGCTAAATTAACCGGCTGTTCAGCAGGAGCATGATGCATTTGTTGACAAGATAGAAAACGGTGTGTAAATAAGATTAATATTATTATGCATTTAGAATATCTTGAGTGATAGCTGCATGCTGCTAAAGGCAATATGATAAACATAAAATACTAATAATAATTTAACAGGAAATATCATGAATAAAGAGCCAGTGAACAAAACACAGACCCTGCCAGGTGGTGTGATGTTCAACGCCTACCCTGACAGTATCGGTAAAAAACTGGCCGATACCCTGGACTTTCTCAAAAAGCCCGAACTTAAGGATGCCTTTTCACTGTTCTACATCCTGCCCACTTTTTTCCATAGTGATCTCGACCGCGGTTTCTCCATCATCGATTACGATATCAACGAAGAACTCATCAGCCCACAGGACCTGGATGACCTAAACGAGCTAGGTATCGATATCAAACTCGACCTGGTGCTTAACCACCTGTCGGTTCGCTCACCTCAATTCGTCGATCTTCTGCAGAGAGGAAAAGAATCACCCTATCGGGATTTTTTCATCGACTGGAATGAATTCTGGAAGGACCACGGTAGCATTAAAGATAATGACCACGTGCTACCTGACAAAGAACACCTGGAAAAGCTTTTCATGCGAAAGCCTGATCTACCGATCCTGAAAATACGCTTTCCTGATGGCAGCGTGCAATCTTACTGGAACACTTTTTATCAAAAAGTTGAATTTGATGAAATTGTCGCACAGGATTTCACACACATCGAGGGTTTAGACCTGCAGGGCGCATCAGATCTCGCTAAACGCATCAAAGTAGTCATCCAGAACAAGGGCTTGCTTGAATCGGCAGACATGGAGGATATCGTTCAGTGTAGCGCCGGCTTGAGCAAAGAAGACCTGATTGCTGCCGTTTGCCACAAACGTGATTACCTGGGACAGATGGATCTCAATGCCCGTTCTGAACTGGTCTGGGAGTTCTACGATGAAACGCTGCACAAACTCAGCCAGTACGGTGCAAAAATAATCCGCCTCGATGCTTTCGCTTACCTGCACAAAGAGCCGGGGCAGCCGAATTTCTTCAACCGGCCCGGTACCTGGGAATACCTGGAGCGTCTGCGCGGCATCGCAAAGAAATACGAACTTATCATCTTCCCCGAGATCCATGCTGAATACGGTGCCGGCATCCATGAAGAAATATCGCAGCAGGGTTACCCGATCTATGACTTCTTCTTCCCTGGGCTGGTTATAAATGCACTTGAGCAGGGCAACAACGAAGCATTGTTACGCTGGATAGCAGATATCCAGAGCAAAGAGCTGCAGACCATTAATATGCTCGGCAGCCATGATGGTATCCCTGTGCTCGACCTCAAAGGCAAGCGGATAGATGGCAGCTACAGACCGGGGCTGCTGCCAGATGAACAGATCGAAGCGACCATAGAGCGTATCATCGAACGCGGCGGCCTGACCAAAAACCTGTACGCCGCTGACGGCAAGAAGATCGACTACTACCAGGTAAACGCAACTTATTTCAGCGCACTGGGTGAAGACGAACAGAAGCTACGCCTGGCGCGTGCCATACAGATGTTCATGCCCGGTGTTCCCCAGGTGTGGTACCTGGATCTGTTCGCCGGCAAAAACGATTACGCAGCAGCTCAGAGCGGGCATACTGCAGGGCATAAAGAGATCAACCGCACTACTTTAAATTTGAGCGATATCAAAGAAGGACTGAAAAAGCCGGTCGTTCTGGACCAGCTCGAACTGATTCGGCTGCGTAATACCTCACCAGCTTTCAAGGGCGAGATGAAGATCGGCGACACCGATCCGCAGCGCATACATATCACCTGGCAGCACCCGGAAGCCACAGTTACATTGAAGGCCGACCTGCGCAACCACAGCTTCACTGTCTATCATGGCGATGGCAAGAACGATGATGTGTTGATGTCATTTGAGTCCTAGAGCAGCAATCATTACACTATAAATGACGGCTGGCAAACTGGCTGGCGATTTATACTCAGTAACCATCACGGAGCAGCATGATGAAAATACTAGCCACCGATCTGGATAGGACACTACTGCCGAACGGCAGCTGGCCGGAAGATCCGGGTGCGATAGATCTTTTCAATGAACTAACAGAAAAGCAGGGCGTGTACGTGGTCTATGTCACCGGAAGAAATCTGAACCTGGCCGAGAACGCCATCAAGGAATTTGGTATCCGTCACCCCGATGTGCTCATCGGTGACGTCGGCACCTCGATCAGAAAATACGACCAGGGCGACTGGCACCCTGATACCGGCTGGGATGCCCATGTAAAAAAGACCAGTCCGCGCTGGGACGCCGAAGCGACCCGCAGCGCCGTCGCAGGCATCGATGGCCTGGTCGAGCAGGAACGAGAACATTGCAGCCAGTTCAAACAGAGCTATTATGTCGACCACGAAAGGAGTGAAGTGATATTGAAAGCAGTCGATGAACGGGTCAAAGGCAAATACGATGAGGTCATCGTCTACAGCTTTGATTCCCAGACCGGCAAGGGGCTACTCGACTTTCTGCCGGACAGTGCGACCAAGCAGACCGCGCTCGAATACATCGCTGAAGAACTCGATACCGACAAGAGCAAAGTCGTTTTTTGCGGCGACAGCGGCAATGATATCTACCCGCTGACGGCTGGCTTTTCCGGCGTACTGGTACGAAATGCCGACGAGCAGCTTGTCGCCCAGGTGAAGCAGGCATTAGAGGCAAACCCCGACCTCAAAGTCTATTTTGCGAAAGGTGACTTCAAGGGCCTAAGCGGTTATTACACCAGTGGTGTTATCGAAGGCGCCTATCACTATGGCATCTTCAGCTGTTCTGACTAGTGCTTCTCAGGTGCATGCTTGACTGCAAGCAGCAGTCGTCAACTGTTCACCTTGCACTCGCGAAAGAAATCATAATGCTCGACAGCCTGCAGGATGCCAGCGGCAAACGGCCTGTCTGCGAAGTAGATATCTTCACTGTCGACGAGTTCGGATAGTTCCTCGTGATGACGATTGGCAACCACGACTGACAGGGTATTGCCACGCATCATATCTTCATCTGCACCGGAACCGCCTGCTGCGAGGATATGTTCCAGCGGGATGCCCCACATCTCGGCAAACCAGCGCAATGCAAAACCTTTCGAAGCTCGAACCGGTACGATATCGAGGTACTGGCCGAAGGCCAGAACGACATTTACCGACTGATCGTGCAGATACAGGAGATGGATGATCTCATTGACATCAGGCGCGATAGCTGCATCATAATAATAACTTACCTTGTACTTGCTCTGTTCCCTTTTCGGTTGCAGTTCGAGACCAGGCAAATCCTTGAGCACATTTAAAACTGCGCGCCGTCGCCACATATGATCGATATGTTCTGACCATGCGACATCGCGGGTCAGTCCCGGGTTGTAATAGATCTCGGTACCCAGACTGGTGATGAGAAAATCCGGTAACGGGATATGATACTGTTTCATCACCTTCAATGCGGAGTCCAGGCGACGGCCGGTTGCGATTCCGAAGGTCGTACACTTTCTGTTTTCCTGCAGCACAGTGACGAACTCTTTTAGTGATTGCGGATTACCCAGCAGATTCTGGTCCAGGTCAGTGATCAGGGCGCGGTCATGGTAGAGCATAGGACGACGCTTAAGCTCGATCTTGGTGATCGATTCACTCTTGTCCGCTACTGGCTTGATCAGCTTTAGATAGCGATCGACATGGGCTCGCCAGGAATAGTGCTGACGGACGCCTTCGATGCCATTATGTGCCAGACGTTTCCAGTTATCTCTATCTGTCAATACCTTTAACAGTTTTTCAATGATCGACTGCTTGTCCAGTGGATCTATCAGGTACCCGTTGTGGCAGTTATCGATGATATCTGTTGGTCCACCATCTTCGGTCGCTACGATCGGCACCCCTGACGCTGCTGCTTCGATCAGTGTCAGCCCGAACGGCTCGGTCAGTGCCGGGTTGATAAATACACCGCCGGATGTAGCGCTAAGTCGGTAGATCACCGGCACATCATCCGGATGGTGATGTTTTGGATATGCCACTTTTCCATAGAGGTCATATGAATCTATGGAAAGAAATATTTCATTGAGCACATCTTGAGCGCCACTATCCATATCACGTATCTCATCGCGGTTACCGGCAATGATGACGAGGTTTGCCAGTTGTTTCAGCTCTTCTGACTCACCATAAGCTTCGACCAGGGTATTGATGTTTTTCCTGTGATCGGGACGCGACAGCGCCAGTATGATCGGCTTATTCGGTTGCTGGAGAAAACGGGATATATCCTGATAGATATGACTTTCGTATTCATCACCCTGCGGCGGATAAAATTTTTCGAGGTCGGTACCTGGTGGGATCACCTTCATCCTCTCAGGCTGGTAATAATCATACATTCCGTACTGTTCTATGATCTCCTGACGAGTACTGGTTATTATAAGTTCGGCAGTGCCCTGTACTTCTTCTTCTGCATCGATACGCCGTGAGATGTTATAGCGCTGTTCGATATCATCACGTTTCATACCGCCGGCAAGCAATTGCTTACGTTTACTTCGACCGAGGGAGTGTCCAGTATGAATGAGAGGGATGTTCAGTTGATGTGATATTCGATTACAGACATATCCGGCATCAGCGTAATGACTGTGTATTATGTCAGGCGCACGTTTCTGGCCTGTTATATATTCGAGCATGTTATCAGCGAAATTGTCGAGAGAATCCCATAGTTCCTCTTTCGGCAGATAACCTTCCTCACCACAGTCGATGCGTACGATACGTGCTTTGTTCGAAAGGATTTCTATCGCTTCGCGGTAATCTTCACTCACCGCATCATCGATTATACGCCTGGTCAACAGATCTACCTGCTCGACTTCAGGGCGTTCTCCTAGTTCACGCAACAGTTCGACGACATATTTTGTCTGGCCACCGGTATCCGCATCTCTGCCCAACTCGAGATCCTGACCGCGTATAAGACCATGAACGCTCACCAGTACTATATAAAGTTTATCCTTATTATCATTCATGCCATTTAAGTTGTTTGTAAAGTTACCAGTATCAACCTTGTGATCACCGCTTTCGATACGACCGAATTTCGTTATCTATATAATATTCTATGTGTAAGTCATTATCTATCAATCGGGTAAAAGTAATAATCTAGTATTCAATACAGATAGTGTTAATAGTGTCTTATAGCTGAATTAATCGATATCAGTCTAACCATACGCATCTTCAGAAAACTGTTGCTGAATCTGTTCCACCTGCTCTATGTTTTTGAGTAAGGCATCGACACAATCCCGATCAAGCATTTCTCCAGAGAGTTGTCTGAGTGTCTTTATGGCCTTCTTATTATCCCAGGCATGCTTATACGAGCGCTCACTGGTCAATGCATCAAAGACATCAGCCACAGCAACGATGCGGGCCTCCAATGGAATATCTTCACCTTTTTTTCCTGTCGGATAACCTGTACCGTTGACAGCTTCATGATGGAATTCAGCAATGTTGCGCAACACATCAACGTACTTGATATTCTCCAGCCCGAAATTCTCCAGCAGTTCATCGATCATGATCCGTCCCTTCCTGGCATGCGTTTTCATGATGTTTTTTTCTGCTTTATCGAGACTGTCAGGTTTTAACAATATATTATCCGGGATACCGATCTTACCGATGTCATGCAGTGGCGAAAACATGAAGACATGTTCGATATAGGTATCATCCAGATCATATTTAGCAGCAAGCTCTTTAGCTATCAGACGACTGTAACGAGACATACGGTCAAGGTGGCTGCCTGTTTCCGGATCCCTGTAATGGGTGACGCTGCCGGCTGTTTTAACTGCTGCCTTCAAGGTATTGATCGCGGACAGTTCATTGATCACCATGAGCGAGATGATATGACCATAAAGGTCTATCTGACTTAACACGCTTTCCGTGAACACACCTTCTTCATAAGAGTTAAAAAACATGAAACCGATAAACTGGCCTTCGTTAAACATAGGCAAGGTATAGCTTGCCGCATACCCCTGGCGCCCTATCCTTTTAGCGTGTTCATGGTTACTATCTTCAAAAGTAAGCAGATTATTGACTACTCGAGGCAGGCCCTTTTCGAGGATCTTTTTTAGTGAGGGTGCATCATCAAGCAGTGCCTGGTAATTCTCCAGTGGATTATCCTCTCCACTACTGTGCAGATATGTTTTTAGCAGGCTTGTCTCAGGGTCGTATATGGCGATAGCAATACGCGCGATAAAAGGAAATTGATCACTCACCGAGCGATGCGCGACGACCAGTTTCTCACGCAGAGAGAGCTGGTCGTTGAGTTGTTCCAGAGCATCACGATGCTGAGTCATAATCGAAGCTGGCGTAAGTTATCATGCATTCTAGTATAGGCTATTTATCTACTAAATCTCATGCAGGTTCAGCCTCGATAAATATACGTTTTACTGTCTCATGCTCCGCCTTGATTGCCGAATCTATTTCCCCGATAACAGATTCGATCTCACGGACCAACTGTCCTCGTTTGAAACGAACACTGATATTGACCAGGATGAATTCCGGCCCCATGTGCATGGTTAACAGCTCATTTACTTTTTCGACCTCATCGATGGATTCTGTCAGCTGACGGATACTTGCAATAACTTCTTTGTTTGCGCCCTCCCCGATCAGTAACCCCTTGGTTTCGACTGCCAGCCAGATAGCCGTACCGCCGAGGATACAGCCGATCAAGATGGACGCGATACCGTCAAATACAGCGATACCTGTTACCTGGGCCAACCAGATACCTAGCAATGCGATCAACAGGCCCAACATGGCTGCCGAGTCTTCGAACAGGACAACAAACATGGATGGATCTTTGCCGCGCTGCACGGCTTCGATATAACCACGCTTGCCTTTGACCTTGCCAAACTCCTTGAAAGCAAAGAACCAGGCTACACCCTCAAACACCAGGGCCAGGCCAAGTACGATATAGTTAACCATCGGGTTTTCGATCTCAGCTGGATGCAGTACATGATGCACACCTTCATAGATAGATACACCTGAACCGACAGCAAAGATAAGTATGGCTACGACGAAACTCCAGAAATAGATCTCTTTACCATGTCCGAATGGAAACTCTTCATCAGCGGGTCTCTTTGCCTGCTTCATACCGTATAGCAGTAATATCTGGTTCCCGGTATCGACCAGTGAGTGGATGCCTTCGGACAACATCGCCGAACTTCCGGTGGTAAAAGCAGCAAAGAATTTGGTGATAGATATCGCGGCATTACCGATCAACGCGGCGATGATGACTTTTCTGGATGCGTTTGCTGACATATGATTTCCTGAAATACACTACTATTGGCTACAGCAACATCGGTAAACTTATCTAAGACGAGCTATCCCCATGGGAGCCTCGCGTCACTTCGATAACGTTCCTCAGCTGTGAAATCCTGTCCATGATCCTGGTTAACTGTTGCAGGTCCCGAATTTCGATGGTTACCGCGAGACGCGCTGTCTGGTCTTTTTTATTCGACATCGTGTTCACAGCGACCACATTGATCTTATCGTCAGACAAGGTACGTGTGATATCGCTCAACAGACCATGCCGATCATTGGCATGGATCAGAATATTGACCGGATAGTTCTGCACATCAGTATCTCCCCACTCGACTTCTACCAGGCGTGCCTGGTCTCTATCCTTGAGATGGAGGATATTCTTACAGTCTGTGCGGTGTACACTGACACCTCGATCCTTGGTAATAAAACCAACGATATCATCATGTGGTACCGGCATGCAGCAGTTTGCGATAGTCGTTAACAGGTTGCCTACACCGAGTACGTTAATGCTACTACTGGATTTTTTCGTAGGCCGGGGTCTGACCGCCCGAACCGGGATACTGCCTTTCTTATCTCGGTCCTCATCAAATTCGTGCAGGATAGACGCCATCTGAGCCATACTTATATCACCTCGTCCGAGATGAATATAGAAATCGTCAGCACTTTCCAGCTTGAAATGTTTCACTATCCTGGACAGCTCGGGTTTTATCCCATGTCGCTTGAATTCTCGTTCACAGAGCGCCTTACCTTCGTTATAGTTCTTTTCCTTGTCCTGTTTTCTAAACCAGCTACGGATACGGTTTCTGGCCCTTGAGGTTTTAATATACCCCAGGTGCGAGATCATCCAGTCCCGTCTCGGCGCTGCCTCTTTTCCGGTCAGCACCTCTACACGCTCACCGTTTTTCAGCTGGTAGGTCAGCTGTACGATACGTCCATTGACTTTTGCGCCGCGACAACGATGTCCTATCTCCGTATGCACTGCATAGGCGAAATCCAGAGGTGTGCCACCTTCGGGAAGATCGATAACCCGTCCTTCAGGCGTCAGCACATAGACACGATCGTTGAACATCTCCGTGCGAAAACTTTCCAGCAGTTCTTCATCATTGCTCTGTGTAGCATCGAGTAACTTACGCAGTGACTCGATACCCGACTGAAGGTTACTCTTGCCGCCGCTCGCTTCTTTATAACGCCAGTGCGCTGCAACACCGAATTCGGCGAACTCATGCATCTGTTTCGTTCTTATCTGCACCTCTACCGGTTTACCATGAGGCCCGTAAACTGCTGTATGCAATGACTGATAACCATTATCTTTCGGGTTAGCGATGTAATCATCAAACTCTTTATCGATATGGCGCCACTGTGCATGTATCATGCCTAAAACGACGTAACACTCGGCGATACTGTCGACCACGACCCGAACCGCACGTACGTCAAACAGTTCATCGAAATTACGGCTTTTCGATGTCATCTTCTTCCAGATGCTATAGATATGTTTTGGCCGGCCGTAGATCTCAGCTGCGATATCTTCCTTACGGGTGATCTGTTTGATCTTATCGACGACTTCATGGATGAACTGTTCACGCTCCTCGAGTTTGCCATCCAGACTTTTCGCGATGCGTTTATAGGTATCAGGCTCCAGGTATCTGAATGCCAGGTCTTCCAGCTCCCACTTCAACTGGCCGATACCGAGGCGATTGGCAATCGGAGCAAAAATATCAAGACTCTCCTGAGCGATCTCCTGCTGCTCACTTTGCGGTGCCAGTTTCAACTGTCTCAGTCGCTGTACACGGAAGGCAAGTTTGATCAAGACTGCACGTACATCGTCGACCATCGACAACAACATGCGGCGCAGGCGTTCGACCTGCTCAGGCGACGACTCGTCACGCTCTCCACGGAACTCATGCAGTTGTAGCACACTGTCCACCAGGCGCATGATCTCAGCACCGAAGATACGCTCCATCTCCTCGAGATCGGCCTCTTTCATCAGGCGTGTACTGCTCAACATGGCGACGATAAGCGTAGTCTCATCAGAGCCTAACTCGCTTAACAACAGTGCCACATCAAGACTGCTCGGCATTGAACCTTCGGTAGGCAACTCCCACACCATATAACAGGCATAACGAAGCAGACTATCCTCGTCCACATCATAGCCGACCAGCTGATGTAAAAACTGGTCTCGAGTGAAGTCTTTAGTTATCTGATTAAAGTCACGCGTTTTTTTCATTAACTGGAAAGTTCCATTTTGAATATCGACCTGATGAGGTCTATTTTAATTCAAATGACGACAGCATAGTCTAGTAATGATATAAATATACCTGCTGCTCAAGGGAGCGGGCGTGTGATTTCACGACTCGTTCTTTCTGGTTTAGGATTTACTCGAAACTATTTTTTCTGGCAGGCCGGGCACTTGCCATAGAGGGTCAGGCTATGGTCGGTGACTTCATAGCCTTTTTCTGATGCAACTTCACGTTGACGATTTTCGATCATTTCATCGTAAAATTCCTCGACCTTACCGCAAGAAACACAGACAATGTGGTCATGATGGCCTTTTTCACTCAACTCGAAAACGGCCTGGCCACTCTCAAAATGATGGCGTTCCACCAGCCCTGCAGCCTCGAATTGGGTAAGGACCCGATACACGGTTGCCAGTCCGATTTCTTCACCATCATCCAGCAATGAGCGATAGATATCTTCAGCACTCTGATGACGTATTTTTGAAACCTCAAGAAACTCCAGAATTTTCATTCGTGGCAGTGTTACTTTAAGCCCTGCTTTTTTTAAATCGCTTGATTCCATAAATTTCTACTGATTATCATGGGCATATACGGTAGTATTTCGACCCGTTTTAAGAATAACTGTATTTAAACACGTTTATGATACTGAGAACCACTCTCATCTGGAATACATTGAAAAATTTCAAGGCCTCACTGCTGGTATTTTTTTGCATAATTGTACTGAACGCATGTGCAGAATGGTTGCCAGAAGCCCATAAACTGGACCTGCAACAGGGAAATACTGTCAAACTCGAACAGCTGGAAGCGATTTCCATCGGCATGACAAAAACCGAAGTGCGCAAGATCATGGGCTCGCCGATGTTGTCAGACCCTTTCCATAATCAGCGCTGGGACTATATCTACCGGTTTATCCCCAATAAAGGATTCGAGCGCAAATCATTGTTGACGCTGTATTTTGAGGATGATGTACTGGTGAAGATCGATGATTCGCAGTATGTTGAGCCTTAGTCTTATTGCTTAACATTTCACAGTGAGGCATCGCACTCATGGAGAAATCAGGCGTCCCCGCCTCCCTTCTTCATCTTCTTGCCAGCTGCGGCCCGCTGCCGCCTGACCTCTTTTGGATCAGCGATAAGCGGCCGATAGATCTCGACACGGTCTCCATCGGACAGTACTGTGGTCATCGCCGCTGCTTTTCCGAAAATGCCTACCTTGGCATCTTCCAGCTCGGCCTCTAATTCAGGAAAATCCATCATGATGCCAGACTGTACGATTGCCGCACCGATGGTTGTACCGGCATCGACATTCACTGACCGAATGACCTGTTTTTGTGGCAAGGCATATGCCACTTCAACATTGATGCTGTCTATCACCATAACTTATCCACGCTCTCCATAAACTTGGACAGCACGTTTACAGAAAGAATCGACCAGGGAGTTCGCTATCTGGGTAAATATCGGCGTCGCCGCGATCGACATCATCGCGCTGTCAAAATCGAAGTCCAGTTCCAGGGTTATCTTGCAGGCCTCATCGGTCTTGAGACTGTCAAACTGCCAGTAACCGCTGAGTTTTTTGAACGGTCCATCGACCAGCTGCAACTCGATACGCCGGTCTTTAGAAAGCTGATTGTGAGTGGTAAAGGTTTTATTCAATATTCCCTTTGCGATCTCCACCGAGGCAATCATCTCGGTATTCGATTCTGACTTCACTTGTGAAGACCGGCACCAAGGTAAAAATTCCGCATAATCACCGACATTGTTGACCAGCTGATACATTTCTGAGGGTGAATAGTGCACCAGTGCGCTGCGTTTTATATGAGACATTATTCGCTATGAAAACTTAGATGACACCGATGGCTTTGAGGAATACCACGATCACGGCAAGCGGGGTAACAAAGCTGGTTAAAAAATTCCAGATCTTATACAGCCATGGATAGGTTGCCAGCTCCTCACGTGTTGACTTTTCCTTCATCACCCAGGCAGCAAACAATGCTATGAACAGACCGCCTAAAGGTAGCATGATATTTGCCGTCAGATAGTCTAGTACGTCAAAGAAGGTTAGATCCTCGAAAAGGAACGGGATAGTCAGGGTCTTTTCTTTCCAGATATTGAAGGAGAACACGGTGCCAAGGCCAACGAACCAGGTGAGAAAACCGATCCAGACAGACGCATAGATACGGTTAACTCCTTTATTCTCCACCAGGTATGCAACTGCCGGCTCGATCAGCGATATAGCTGAAGTCCAGGCAGCAAAAACCAGCAGCGTGAAGAACACCACACCCACCAGTGTGCCGCCCTGCATATGGCCGAAGGCAATCGGCAGAGTCTGAAAGATCAGCCCCGGGCCGGCACCGGGTTCAAGGCCATTGGCGAACACGATCGGAAAGATAGCCAGGCCAGCAAGTAACGCTACCACGGTATCTGCCAGTGCGATAAGGATGGAGGCCTGCGCGATCGAATGCTTATTGGACAGATACGAGCCATAGACCATGATCGCTCCCATGCCCAGGCTAAGCGTAAAAAACGCATGTCCCATCGCTATGAGTATCGCCTTGCCGTCGATCTTACCGGGAGTAAAGAGGAATCTTACCCCCTCCATAAAGTGACCGGTAGTCACGGAGTAGATGACAATGATGATCAACAGGGCGAACAGTAATGGCATGAGATATGTGACCGCTCTCTCGATACCATGCTTTACTCCCCGTGCGACCACGATCATGGTCATCACCATAAACAGGGTATGCCAGGCCATTAGACGTTCAGGATCGGTAACCAGGTCGGTGAATATGCTGTTTACACCATCCGCAGTAACACCCAGAAACAAGCCTCCACCGGTGCGAAATACATAGGACATGGCCCAGCCTGCGATCACACTATAGTAAGACAGGATCAAAAAACCGGCCAGCACACCCATCCAGCCGAGCCAGACCCAGCCCGGATTGCGCTGTTCGTCTTTCGCCAGTGCCGCCATGGTATTTATCGGGCTCTGTTTACCGCGGCGCCCCAGCATGATCTCTGCCATCATGATCGGAAGGCCGATCAGGGCAATACATAGCAGGTACACCAGCACGAAGGTGCCACCACCATTTTCACCGGCGATATATGGAAACTTCCAGATATTACCCAGACCGACGGCAGAACCGGTAGCCGCCAGGATAAATACGGTGCGATTGGTCCATTGACCATGAATTGATTTGCGCTGTTCAGCCATAAAAGAGATGTGTCAAAATATTTTTGTGGCTCATTTTTAACAATTTAGAGCACCGACTCAAGTTATTTTTAATAATAATAGTAATTTAGCCCCACCACGCTCAGCAGCAATGACAGCCGTGGCCACATACCCTATACTTGCCAAGCTGATTTTACCGAGCTCATACCTCTGCTGGACATGGCTAAGAAACCGAAGAAAAAACCCAATGACAACACCATCGCGCGTAACAGGAAAGCGCGATTTGACTATAGCATCGAGAGTAATTTCGAAGCTGGCCTCGCCCTTGAAGGCTGGGAAGTCAAAAGCCTGCGTGCCGGGAAAGTGCAGATCGATGAGAGTTATATCTTTGCAAAAAATGGCGAACTCGAATGGATCGGCGGCACTATCACTCCGCTGATCAGCACCTCGACCCACATCCATGCCAATCCGACGCGTGCGCGTAAGATATTGATGCATCGTTATGAGATCGACCGCCTCATCGGGCAGATCGAGCGCAAAGGTTACACCCTGGTACCGCTGGCACTATTCTGGAATAAAAAAGGCCTGGTAAAACTCGAGATCGGCCTGGCAAAAGGCAAGAAAGCGCATGACAAACGCGCCGCGATCAAGGAACGTGACTGGCAACGTGAAAAAGCCCGGTCTTTAAAAATACGTTAACAGCTGGATTTGATCCGAGCACGGTGAATGCTGAAGATGTCTGCACGAGCTATTTCCACAGTGAAGTATCACCCATCTTTTCAAGGATCGCCTGGTGCGCACTCAGCTCTTCATCACTGGCCTGAATTATCCTGATAGGCTTCCTGTCGGCTGCTAATTTTTTGATGGCGACATCACCATTTGCCGCAGTCGTGACATCCTCGCTCTCGAGTGACAACGCACTCTGGCCACCGGTCATCCGCAAATAGACTTCTGCCAGCAACTCAGAGTCCAGCAGAGCGCCGTGCAGGTCACGATGCGCATTATTGACATCGTACTCTCTACATAGCACATCGAGGTTATTCTTCTTGCCCGGGCGCATCTTTCTCGCCATCACCAGAGTATCGATGACCATGCAATAGGTCTCTACCTGGCCAAACTCATCACCAGCCAGTTTCAGCTCATGATCGATGAAACCGACATCGAACGGTGCGTTATGAATGATTAGTTCCGCGCCATCGAGGTATTCAATAAAATCTTTCACTACGTCCGGGAAGCGTGGTTTATCGGCAAGAAACTCATTACTGATACCATGTACTGCCTGAGCACCTTCATCGATCTCCCGGTCTGGCTGCAGATACTGGTGGTAATTATTTCCGGTAAGGCGACGATTGATCATCTCGACACAACCGATCTCGATGATCCTGTGCCCCTGAGATGGCTCCAGGCCTGTGGTCTCCGTATCGAGTACGATCTGCCGGTTATTCACTGCTTGTTCATCGTTCATCTTTATCTCCATGCTGGCCCAGTATCGAGGTGTAGCGCAGCAATTTCTATATTAACTCAGCAACTCATCAATACCGCGATTTGCCAGCATATCGGCGTATTCATTGCCATCATGCCCGGAATGGCCTTTTACCCACTGCCAGCTGACATCGTTGGCCTGTACAGCGGTATCCAGACGCTGCCAGAGTTCAGCGTTTTTTACCGGCTTTTTTGCCGCCGTTTTCCAGCCGCGTTTTTTCCAGCTGGGCATCCATTTGGTCATACCTTCGAGGACATACTTAGAGTCGGTATATATTTTCACCGCACAGGGCCGGGTCAATGCTTCCAGCGCCTGGATCACTGCCATCAGCTCCATCCTGTTATTAGTGGTATTAGCTTCTGAACCATACAGGTCCTTCTGTTTCCCATTAAAACGTAAGCTGGCGCCCCAGCCGCCTGGACCAGGATTACCGCGGCAAGCGCCATCAGTATATATTTCTACAATATTTACGCTCATATCGGCCCATTTCTGTATTGATGTTGTACAATTTAAACTATAACAAACATAGTTATGGCAAGTTGTATCGTGCATGGCGATATTATAGTGCCTGTTAACAGAAAACCAGTTGAAACTTCGGTGGTTATAACTGTTGCCAGAAACGGCAAACTGATGATGCCACTGTCATGACTCATTATAATTAAATTACTAGTGTTAATACCTTGAAAAACTTATTTCTTTGTGTCCCGTATACCTCTGTTTTTAAACCTGTCTTTATAGTGGCCAGTGTTAGTTTTCTAGTTGCCTGTAACGATATCAAATCCAGTCAGCTTGATAATCCGGCAAGTGATATGGCCCCTTTACCAACTACTGGAGTGGCTGAGAAGCAGTCCAGCCATGCAGAAACCAGAGAAGTATCTGCATCGTTCGAAGATTTTGAATTTGACCAGTTCGAAGAACTCTATCTGAATACTGAGTCATCAGTGAGCATCTGGCCACGTGTCAGGGCAGGATTTCAATTGCCTGATGATGTAGAGCACAAATCACTGCAGGACGAGATCGACTGGCTGGCACGCCATCCAGAATACATGCAACGTGTCATGCGACGCGCTGACCCGTTTATCTATTACATCCTGGAAGAAGCTGAAAAACGTGACCTGCCTACCGAACTGGTGCTTTTACCGATCGTCGAAAGTGCGTATCAGCCATTTGCCTATTCACATGGCCGGGCTGCAGGCATCTGGCAGTTCATCCCTTCTACCGGCAAATACTACGGTCTGAAACAAAACTGGTGGTACGATGGACGACGTGATATCTATGCCTCCACTCAGGCGGCACTGAACTATCTTGAAAGCCTGAACAAGCAGTTCAAGGGGGACTGGATGCTGGCACTGGCTGCATACAACTCAGGCTCAGGTACCGTGCAACGTGCGATCAGGCGTAATAAAAAGCAGAACAAACCTACCGATTTCTGGCATTTAAAACTGCCGAAAGAAACGCGTGCCTATGTGCCAAAGCTACTGGCATTAAAAGCCGTCATCAGCGACCCGGATCAGTACAACGTCAGCCTGCGCTGCATATCGGATGCTCCCGGCTTCAGACAGGTACAGGCAAATGCGCAGATAGACCTGGCACTGGCCGCTGAACTGGCCGATCTGGATATTGAAACCCTGTATAATTACAACCCGGCGTTCAACCGCTGGGCGACCGATCCTGATGGACCGCACAACCTGATCCTGCCTGTCGAAGCGGCCGAGATCTTCGAAAAGAATTATTCAGAATTACCTGCTGAGAAACACCTGCGCTGGTCACGTCACAAGATCAAATCCGGTGAAACCCTGAGTGAAATCGCAGTGGAATATAACACCTCTGTGAAGCATCTGAAGAAAGTAAACAATATTCGGGGCAATAATATCCGTGCAGGCAAATATCTGATGATACCTGTCTCCAGTAAAAATAATAGCAGCTATGCCCTATCCTCACCCCAGCGTCTAAAAGCGACACAGAACAAAAAACGTGGCAAGAATAAATCACGCATCAACCACCGCGTTCAGTCAGGTGAGAGTTTCTGGACCATATCGAGAAAGTATGGTGTTGATATGCATAAACTGGCCAAATGGAACGGCATGGCGATCAGAGACCCGCTAAAACAAGGGCAAAAACTGGTGGTATGGTCTTCGAAGTCGAGCGTCGCAAGCAGCCACATCAAAACCCATAATCCTAACAGCACGGTGAAATCAATTAACTATACGGTTAGAAGTGGTGATTCACTCTCTACCATCGCCAGCAAGTACCGTGTCAATGTAAAAGACCTGCACCGCTGGAACACGATCAAGGGAAAATATATCAAGCCCGGACAGCGATTGAAGCTATATATCGATGTTACTGAACAGAGTGGCACACCGGGTTAATTTCCGGTAACAGCTCATAAGAACACAGATGTAACCAATAATTTTTCGGTACATACTAAATGAGCAAAACGATTTCTTTTCTGGATCTCAACAACTATCAGCCACTCGATTCCCTGACGCCAGAAAACCTTAAAGAGATCGCAGAGAAACTGGTCGTACTGGAATTAAAGAAAGGCGATGCTGTCTTCAAAGAGGGTGATAAAGACGAAGACCATATATTTCTCTACACGGGAAATATCGACCTCTTAAAAGCAGGAAAAACACTGAAGACCATCGAAGCCGGCACCGCTGCAGCTAAAACAGCTGTCGCTCATATCATCCCCCGCAACCTGTCATGTGTTGCCTCCTCAGATGCTATCATCTTCAAAGTCGATGCCGATCTGCTGGACCTGATGCTGGCATGGGACCAGACAGGCAGCTTTCAGGTTGAAGAGCTCAGCAGCAGCGATGACGATGATGACTGGATGTCGCACATCTTGCAGACAGAAGCATTTCGCCGGATTCCGCCAGCCAATATTCAGGCCATCTTTACCAGCCTTGAAGATATAAACGTCAACGTCGGTGACAGCATCATTCGCCAGGGCGAACCTGGAGACTACTTCTATATCATCAAATCAGGCCGCTGCATGGTGACAAGAAAGAACCCCGGATCAGATGAGGAGATCAAACTTGCCGACCTGTCGAGCGGTGACACATTTGGCGAGGAAGCACTGATCTCAGAGGCGACACGTAATGCTTCAATCGTGATGCTAACGAAAGGCACATTGAGCCGTCTGTCTAAGCAGGACTTTCTTTCCCTGCTCAATGAACCGTTGATCGAGAAGATAGATTACACTGCAGCCAAGTTAAAAGTTAATAGCGGTGCGGCCAGCTGGCTGGATGTACGCTTACCGGGCGAGTATGAGTCGGTACATATCAAGGCGGCGACGCATATGCCACTGATATTCCTGCGCATGAAGCTCAAGGAGCTCGACCCGATGATAAACTATATCTTATATTGCGACACAGAACGACGAAGCTCGTCAGCATCATACATATTGAGTGAGAAAGGATTCAAGACCACGGTACTCAGCAACGGTATTAAAGACGTTCCGCCCGAAGATCTCGAAGGCAGCAATATCGCCATCGACCAGGCGGGCATCTAGCGATCGATCAAGCATCAAAGCCCGGTATTTTTGAGTGATCTACCTGGTCTATCTGGCTCTTCGGCAAGAACGTTTCTGCGTAGCGCATATAAACTTTATCGCGAACGAAGACATCGAAGATATCTGGATCGACATGGTTATCTTTCTTCATGTATCCCAGGATGCGCAGACACTCAGTCAATGGTTTACCAGTCTTATAGGGTCGATCACTCGCTGATAGTGCTTCGAAGATATCTGCGATACCCATCATCCGTGCTTGCAGCGACATCTGTTCTCGTGTCAGACCGTTAGGATACCCCTTACCATCCATACGTTCATGGTGACCACCGGCATATTCCGGTACATTCTTCAGGTGTTTAGGAAAAGGCAGTTGCGCCAGCATCTTGATCGTTACCGCCATATGATTGTTGATAACTTCGCGTTCTTCAGCGGTAAGCGTGCCCTTGGCGATGGTCAGGTTCTCTATCTCGTCATCATCAAAAAACTTTGCATTGACACCGTCAGGATCGGTCCAGCGGTATTCGCCAATATCGCGCACCCGTTGCTGAAACTCTGCATCCATAAACTCGCCGCCAATATTACTTTTACGTATAAAGTTACGGTCATCATTCAGCTGTTCGATCGTCTGCTGAAGCTGGTCGTCAATATCAGAACAGTCAGCCGCACTGTCCTTGCTCAAGCGCTCGATCTTCTGTTGCATACAGTCTATCGTCGCATCCCTCTTCAATACTTCAAATCGTGTATCCACCGTGTTAATGCGGTCATAGATAGTCTCAAGTTTGGTCGCTTTATCAACGACATACTCTGGCGTGGTCACTTTGCCGCAATCATGCAGCCAACCAGCGATGGTGAGTTCATAGCGATCTTTTCCCGTCATCCTGAAATCCTTTAGCGCTTCACTCTGCGAATTATGACAGGCATCCGCTATCATCATGGTGAGCTCTGGGACACGTTTGCAATGACCACCTGTGTATGGTGATTTTTCGTCGATCGCACTGGCCATCAGTTTGATGAAAGCCTCAAACAGTTCCCGCTGCTCCTCGATCAACTTGTTATTAGTTATCGCCACAGCAGCCTGTGAGGCTAATGATTCAGCTAACTGCTGGTCTGCTTTACTGAAATCCCTGGTCTCACCACTGGCTTCATCCTTGGCGTTGATCAACTGCAGCACACCGATGATCTCGTTGTGGTGATTGGTCATCGGGATAGTCAGTATCGACTGTGTACGATAGCCGGTCTGCTGGTCAAATTTTCGCGTGCCGCTGAAGTCGAAACCTTCAGCATGGTAGGCATCCGTAATATTGATAGTATGTTCATCATGGACTGCCGAGCTCACCACGTTGCTCTTGTTCGGTTGACCATTCACCATCAACGGTATCGCAGGAAACCTGATCTCGTGGCCGCTACATCCGCCCATGTGGATATCGAGGGAATGCGTGGTGACGATGACAAACTCGAGTGATGTCTTGTCTTCAGACATCTTGTATAGACTGCCACCATCAGCGCCGGTCAGATCCATAGCACCTGTCAAGATCTTGTCACACAGCACATCGACATCTGTCGCAGCAGACAGCGCGATTCCGATCTCATTTAGCTGTACTATTTTCGAAAGCACCTGATCCATCTGTTCCACCTTATGTAAGCAAATGTTTTATACCTGGCAAAAGCTGCAACGCACTCATATCGACAGTTGACATACACCTGCTTTTTTAGCTATTGACATGCTCTATGGTTATCAGGCGGCGATCAGCTCCCACCTTCGATTAATTTTACAGGGTCGAGTAATTTTTCCAGCTCATCACGCGATAATTCAGACATCTCATCTGCCACATCGATAACAGCACGGCCTTCAGCATAGGCTGTTTTGGCTATCTTTGCTCCCAGTTCATAACCGATGACGGTATTCAACGCCGTCACCAGGATCGGATTCTTTGCCAGTGCTGCATTGATGTTATCCTCATTAACGGTAAATCCAGCTATCGCTTTATCAGCGAGCAAGCGTGATGCATTCGATAATATCTCGATACTCTGCAACAGGTTATATGCCACCAGCGGTAGCATGACATTCAATTGAAAATTACCAGACTGCCCTGCGATAGTGATAGCACTATCGTTACCCGTCACCTGTGCACAGACCATCGCTGTTGCCTCAGGTATCACCGGGTTGACCTTGCCGGGCATGATACTGCTACCAGGCTGTAATGCAGGCAGAGCGATCTCACCGATACCGGCCAGCGGTCCGCTGTTCATCCAGCGCAGATCATTGGATATCTTCATCAATGCTGTCGCCAGTGTTTTTAACTGACCGCTGAGAGCGACAGCGGTATCCTGTGAGCTCAGTGCCGCAAATCGATTGTGTGCCACGCTGAACCGCAGACCGGTGCTGCTGGCTAACTGTTCGGCCACCAGGTCGCCAAAAGCTGGGGCAGCATTGATGCCTGTGCCCACCGCGGTACCACCTATCGCCAGTTGCAGAACATCCGGTAATGTGCGCTCGATGTGAGACAGGGCAGATTTCAACTGCGCCGCCCATCCCGATAACTCCTGGCCCAGGCTCACCGGCATGGCGTCCATGAGATGCGTGCGGCCAGTTGTCACTATCGAGGCGACAGTCTCGGCTTTCTCCTCGATAGTGAGGATCAGATGATTTATCGCAGGGATGAGGTTCTGCTGACAGTCGATCGCCGCACTGACATGGATAGTGGTCGGGATTACGTCATTTGAACTCTGACTCATATTGACGTGATCATTGGGATGGATCTCATCCCTGGCTTGCAGTGATGCCAGTCGTGCGATCACCTCGTTGGCGTTCATGTTGGTGCTGGTCGCAGAACCTGTCTGGAACACATCCAGCGGAAATTGCGACATCAGCTTGCCATCTTTGATATCGTCACAGACAGCAGAGATCGCACGGCGGTGGCTCTCATCGAGAGTCCCCAGCTGATGATTTGCATTTGCACATGCCTGCTTTACCAGGCCCAGTGCCTTGATGAACGACTCTGGCATGGTGACGCCGCTGATCGGAAAATTCTCTATGGCGCGTTGTGTCTGGGCACCATAAGCAGCATCTGCAGGCACCTGCAACTCTCCCATACTGTCTCTCTCAATTCGATAATCACTCATTTCGTATCGCTCCTGGCTGTATCTACCGCGGTCTCCCCTGCTGATGTTTTTAGGATGATATAATACCGCTTTTATAGTGATTTAAAATGAAAAAGTTAATAATATGATGGAATTAAACGAGCTTACTGCAATATCACCGGTCGATGGCCGCTACGCTTCAAAAACCGCTGCATTGAGAGATCTATTTAGCGAATACGGCCTGATCAAGCACCGTGTGCTGGTCGAGGTACGCTGGTTTCAGGCACTGGCAGCAAGTGCTGACATCTCCGAAGTGCCGCATCTGGATGAAGCTGCGAGCGCTCTGCTAAACGGCATAGTCGAAAATTTTTCATTGAGCGATGCCGAGCGCGTTAAGACTATCGAGCGCACCACCAACCATGACGTCAAAGCCGTCGAATACTTTCTGAAAGAAAAGATTCAGGGCAACGCGATGCTCGAAGCAAGTAATGAATTTTTGCATTTCGCCTGCACCTCGGAAGACATCAACAACCTGTCTCATGGCCTGATGCTAAAAGCTGGGCGTGATGAGGTGCTGCTGCCAGCGATGGATGAGGTCATCGATACACTGAGCAAACAGGCACAGGAATACGCTTCGCAGCCTATGCTAAGTCGTACACATGGTCAGACAGCATCGCCGACGACTGTCGGCAAGGAACTGGCAAACGTTGTATATCGCCTGCGTAAGCAACGTGAGCAGGTAGCGAACATTGAAATCGTCGGCAAGGCAAATGGCGCCGTCGGAAATTATAACGCGCACATCAGTGCTTACCCGGAGATCGACTGGCCGGCTTTTTCACAACAGTTTATCGAATCGATAGGCCTCAAGATGAACCCGTTCACCATCCAGATAGAGCCACATGACTATATGGCCGAGCTGTTTGATGCTATCAGCCGTTTTAATACCATATTGATCGATCTGAGCCGTGACATCTGGTCATATATATCTAATGCCTATTTCAAGCAGAAAACTGTCGCCGGTGAGATCGGTTCTTCGACCATGCCACACAAGGTAAATCCTATCGATTTCGAGAATGCCGAAGGCAACCTCGGTATTGCCAATGCACTGTTTAGCCACCTCAGTCTCAAGCTGCCTGTCTCACGCTGGCAGCGTGACCTGACTGATTCCACGGTACTGCGAAACCTCGGAGTAGGATTTGCCCACAGTCTTATCTCCTACCAGTCACTTCTGAAAGGTTTGAACAAACTGGAAGTGAACGCAGCTGCTATAGAGGCAGACCTTGATAATAGCTGGGAGGTTCTGGCCGAGCCGATCCAGACAGTGATGCGCCGTTACGGCATCGAGAATCCATACGAGAAACTGAAAGAGTTAACCCGTGGCAAAGCGATAACTCAACAGGCATTCCAGGAGTTTATCCAGAGCCTGGATATACCACAAGAAGCCCGCGAAAAACTACTGGCACTGACACCGATGAACTATATCGGCAACGCCGTAGAACAGACCAAAAACCTGTAACTGCTTTAGATGATCGATCCTGATAACTGCCTGGGCGAGACCAGTATCGAGGAATTCCTGGCTGATTACTGGCAGAAGAAGCCGCTGCTGATCAGAGATGCATTCCCGGGCCTGGAGTCACCGATAAGCGCTGAAGAACTCGCCGGGCTGTCTTGTGAGGAACATGTGAATGGGCGCCTGGTCCTGGAGAGAGATGGTGACTACCCCTGGCAGGTTGAGTTTGGCCCATTCGAAGAATCACGTTTTTCTCAACTGCCGGAATCACACTGGTCATTATTGGTCAGTGATGTCGAAAAACATGTTCCTGAAACCGCCGTCCTGCTGAAGCCTTTTCGCTTTATTCCGGACTGGCGTATCGATGACCTGATGATCAGTTACGCTCCTCAGGGTGGTTCAGTAGGCGCGCATACCGATGCTTATGATGTCTTCCTGATACAGCTGAGCGGACAGCGCCTGTGGAAGATCGCTGAGGAGTTTCCTGACAGGACACTCGACGGTGTCGATCTATGTATACTGGAAAAATTCGAGGCCGAGAACGAGTGGTTACTTAACAGCGGCGACATGCTTTACCTGCCGCCAAACATCGCGCATCATGGTATCGCGCTGGATAATGGCGAACCCTGCCTGACAGCATCGGTCGGTTTCCGCGCACCTTCTCTAAAGACCATCACCAGCGACTACATAAATTATCTCAACGAGAACGTGCATGACGAGCGCCGCTATCGTGATGCTGTTGCAGTTAAACCGAAGCATCATGCAGAGATCACTGATCAGACGGTCGCTCATTTTATCGACTACCTTAAACAGGGGATCAGCATAGAACACGACCAGGTAAAAAACTGGCTGGGACAGTATTGCAGCGATAATAAAACTTATGAAGAGATGATAGTTGAACAGCATATCGTCAGCTATGATGAACTCACTGACATAGCACGCAGACATCCTCTACAACGCTCGCCCTATTCTAATTTCCTGTTTAGCTATAACGAGCGTGGTGCAATATTATTTGTAAATGGCGGCAGCCACCAGGTCAGCAGTGTATTTGCAGAATCGATCTGTGAGAGCGATGCCATCGATCTGCAGCAGTTAAACGAAATCATCACAGCCGACGATAAGATCACCCTGCTGGTGCTATATAATACTGGCGCTTTGATCAGTGAATAACAGAAATGATCGATCAGCCGATACAGTGCCGCGTGGCCGACTGGATTCAGGATAAAGACGCGCTGAAAAGTATTCGTCACCGGGTCTTCGTCGAAGAGCAGAAGGTTCCGGTTGAACTGGAATGGGATGAATATGACGAAACTGCCACTCATTTCATCGTCACCCTGTCTGGCCAGGCGATCGCATGTGCACGGTTGAAAAGTGATGGCCAGATAGGTCGCATGGCAGTATTGACCGGATATCGAAACCAGGGGATTGGACAGGAGCTACTGCGATTTGTACTCCGTACGGCTGCCGAGAAAGATATCAATGAGGTCTACCTTCACGCACAGGTATCAGCGATCCCATTCTATGAAAAACAGGGCTTTATTTCAGTTGGCGAAATTTTTTATGAAGCAGATATCCCACACCGTGAAATGTTGAAAAAAATCTGCTAGATATAGTCATACGACAAGTGCAATAGATGCCTGTAATCAATGTTAACCAACCCTTCTATGCCGATGACTAACGAGCTCCCTATGTTTTACAAACTTGGCGAAACAGAGGAAGAGATCCATATCGATAGCGCAGAAGAAAACAGAAATGCTGCTATCTCACTGATCCAGCAGGCACGCTTCAGCATCAATATCTTCACTCAGGACCTGGATGCCGAACTTTATAATAATAAAGAGATCGAGCACTCAATTTTCAATCTTGCAAAAAAGCATCCTGACACCAGGGTACGCATCCTGACTAAGGATTCAAAGCTAGCTGTCAGCAACGGACATCGCTTGATCAAACTGGCGCAGGACCTGACAAGTTCGGTCTTTATCAATACCCCCTCGAATGCAATGAAAGATGAAAGATGTGCCTTCTTAGTAGTCGATCAGTTAGGTATATTATATCGGGTGAGTGCATCGAACAGAAACTACAAAGCCAGCGTCAATTTCATGTCGCCGCAACGGGCGGCAAAGCTCACCGACTTCTTCAACGAAGCATGGGAGCATAGCACACCGGATATACAGACCCGGCGCGTGTACATATAGAACTTCTATGATAGGCGCATAGTGCGTCTCATCTACTTTTTCTCGTTCAGACAGTCATTCAACTCTTATCGATCGCTTGCGGCCTACCAAGGTGGAAGCCCTGGGCATAATGAACACCGATCTCTTCTAGTATATTTAGAGTCGGTTCATCTTCGACATGTTCGGCAATGGTCGTCAGCTCCATAACATTACCGATCTGCTGGATAGATTCGACCATGGTGCGGTCGATCATATCGCGGCTGATATCTCGAACAAAACTGCCATCGATCTTCAGGTAGTTCACCGGTAGGTTTTTCAGGTAAGCAAAAGAACTCAGGCCGCTGCCGAAATCATCCAGGGCAAACTGGCAACCATGTTCTTTCAGTTCGTTTATGAATGCCGAAGCCTTACTCAAATTACTTATGGCCACGGTTTCGGTAATCTCAAAACAGATGTTGCTCAATGAGATATTCTGCCTTTTCTTCTGCTCTAGAATATACTCGAGCAAGCTCGAGTCATTGATAGAGTCGCCCGACAGGTTAACCGCAAATACACGTTCGGCACCATCTACAGGATCTGCCGTTCCAGATTTAGCGATATAACTGAACACTTCATGGATCACCCAGCGGTCGATATCCGGCATCAAGCCATAACGCTCAGCCGCCGGCATAAAGGCGCCAGGCGGTATGATTTTTCCACTTTCATCGATCATGCGTAACAATATCTCAAGATGTTTTCTTACTTTGTTTGCCACACCCACGATAGGCTGCTGGTAGAGTGTAAATCGCCCATCTTCAAGAGCTTTAGAAATCCTCGCGGTCCAGTGCATCTGTCCATAGCGCTCACTGACAACCTTGTCTGATGGCTCATATATATGCACACGGTTACGGCCGGAGTCTTTTGCTGCATAACATGCGACGTCCGCCGAACTGAGTACCTGTGACATCTCGGCATTATCGGCATTGATCCCGATGACACCGATACTGACACCGATTTCAAACGTTCTATCATCCCATGTAAAGCGGTAATCTTTTATCTTCTGGCGCACCTTGTCAGCGATACTGGCGGCTTTCTGTATGCCACAGTTCTCAAGGATGATGCCGAATTCATCACCACCCAGACGGGCGATGATGTCACCGCTACGGAAAACCTCGTTGAACAGTGTTGGTAGCTGTTTCAGCAACTCGTCACCAGCGACATGGCCACAGGTATCATTGACGATCTTGAAGTTATCAAGGTCAAGATAGAACAGTGCGTGGTGCCGGTCCTCTTCACGGACATTGATCAGGATATCTTCCAGGTATTCTTCGAATTTTCGACGGTTATATAAACCAGTCAACAGATCGTGACTTGCCTGGTAGGACAGCTGCCGAGTCAATCGACGGGTATGACTGACATCCTGGATCACGATGACCGCTCCCATGAGGTCGCCTGTCTCGACTTTCATCGGAGCGATTGATGCCTCGATAGATATTACTGAATCATCCTTGGATATCAACGAAGAATGCTCTGGCAGGTGGACCGTTTTTCCGCTCACGAAGCACTCATGCAAAGCGTCGTCTATCGGTTCACCGCTACTCTCTTCAACGACGTTAAATATATCCTTAAACTTAACCCCAGATACTTCTTTGATGGTATAACCCAGCAACTTTTCACCTGCAGGGTTCAGATATACGATACATTCGTCGATATCGACAGTAATCACGCTATCTGTAATCGAATGCAGAGTTACTTCGGCACGCTCTTTTTCCAGGCCTAAAGCTATCTCCGAGGTTGAAGCCCGCTGCAGTGCAAGTACCAGATCATTCTTATTCGATAGAATTGTATCTATCGCGTTATTGATGAACTTACCCAGATAACCAAATTCGTCAGCTCTCTGTTCATCGAAGCGAACGTCTTCATTGCCCTTAGAAAATTGATCGGCTGTCATCACCATCTTCTGGAATGGTATAGACAGCATCTTCTGCAATATGCGCTGCAGAAATAATCCGAAGACAAAAACTCCTATGCCGATAGAGAGCAGAAAATTCTTACGGATATCTGAGATAACGTCTTTCGAGTTCGTACAGTAGATCTCAAGCCTGACAGCATGCAGATCACTTGAGCCCAGAGGGTAATAATGTATTGTAAATTCGTAAAGATCATCACTGTCATTGATTTCTCCCATGGAGAGTGTTTGATCTTCCTCATAGAGACGTATTGCATGAAAGCCAAACTCTTCCATATGCTCACTGATCTTTGACCTTATTCGACCTGACGCTCGCTGCAGTACAGGCGGCTGCGAAAACTGTTCGATGATCTCTTCTATCTCATAAGAAATGATCAGTGTTTCTTCCAGGTTTTCTGCTTTGAGGTCTGACTCGGCCTGTTGCAGGACGATAACCGCCAGGAACAGTCCGATAAAAACCAGCCCCCAGAAAACCAGACCGGTAATTCGAGCAGGAAGTTTTACCTCAAATTTTTGTCCCTCTGTCTGCATCTGATTACTTGAAGCCTATCCAGCGGATAAACAGCAGCACCGGGCAGACACTGCTTGCCCCGGCACCCATAATGGCAAAACCCATGAACCAGGGAAAGAACCACATGAATTCGAAATTCTGTTCTTTTAGTAATATGAGGGAACCGCCAAGGAGCACAGCAACACTGATACGCCATATACGCAGTGCGTCGAAATCAAAACGCTGCCTGGAATTAAATATGATAAGACCGGCCGGTACTGATTTTTTCAGGAGACGCTGGCTTAGAGTTGTGAGACGGATATCGGTAACTGCTTCGAACAATAACCACAAGCTCAACAGGTAGATCATGACGTCCATACCCAGGTATAACGCCATCAATATATAAACACCGACGATAAATAGAAATACACGCTCACTCATAACCTTACCTCAGTAAACAGTACAGTCATTCAATGCGACAAAGTACCAGAACAAGTCCCATCATCACACGATCGCAATAGATGTTATAAGCGCTGTTTTTATATGATAATTAGATTACTTCTTATATAGCAGATATGATGAATAATAAGCAGATTCGGCCGTATAAAAGCCTGCATAATAGCTATTTAATGCTATTTTTCAAAGCTTTAGCACAGTCATTGATCAGCCCAGGACCGGAGTAGATAAAACCGGTATAGATCTGTACCAGGCTGGCACCCGCCTTTATCTTTTTCATTGCATCATCCGCTGATGAGATGCCACCGGCTGCGATCACCGGTATCTTGCCATGCAGTGCTTTCACAAGGCTTGACAGGACATGTGTCGATAACTCAAAAACCGGTGCGCCACTCAAGCCACCTGCTTCGGCAGCGAGCTCTTTGCAGGATAATGAATCAGGACGGCTGTTAGTGGTATTGGTCGCAATGACTGCGTCGATATCAGCAGACAATAATCGTGCAGCGATATCCTCGATCTCCTGCTCATCAAGATCAGGTGCGATCTTGACGACCAGTGGGACATAACGCTGGTACTGTCTGTTCATTTTCTCCTGTTTATCCTTTAACTGTGTGAGTAGTGATGTCAGGCCTTCACCATGCTGCAGTTCCCTTAAGCCCGGCGTATTAGGTGATGAGATGTTGATAGTGATGTAATCTGCATAACGATAGACCTGCTGCATACATGCGAGGTAATCATCGACTGCATCCTGCAACGGCGTATCTTTATTCTTGCCGATATTGATTCCTAGCACACAGTTACTGCGACGCTGTTTTACGTTATCGATCAATGCTTTTACACCTGCATTATTGAAGCCCATCCGATTGATGATGGCATTATCATCGACCAGGCGGAACAGCCTGGGTTTTTCATTACCGGGCTGTGCTAATGGCGTTACGGTGCCGACCTCGATGAATCCAAATCCGCATTGAGCCATTGCGTCTATATGCTGCGCATTTTTATCGAGACCGGCAGCGAGACCGACAGCATTGGGAAACTCCAGCCCCATCACGGTCACGGGTGACTCTATGCGTTTCTTTACCAGCAGTTTCAGAAGACCTGTGCTGTTTGCAAAACTCAAAAATTTTAACGAAAAGTTATGTATGCTCTCTGCATCAAAAAAAAACAAGATTCTTTTTATCAATGAATACATGGTATTTCTACTCATTCAGGCAGCTTCGATATGCTGTATTATAAGCTGCAAACTTCGGTTGCCTCGAAATTCATTGACATCGAGGCGATAGACGACGTGGATATTTTTATCACCCAGTGGAAGATCATCGTCTGTTTTATTAAATGCGATTGCCGAGTAACATGCTCCCGAATCCTCCTTCATAAGCTCAAGCTTCAGATGTTTTTCACCGACGATACGCCAGTTTAATATTTTAAATTCATCATCAAAGACAGGCTCCGGAAATAACTGCCCCCAGGGACTGGCATATTTGATTATCTCTGATGCTTCCATAGTCATAAATTTCTCAGCGACAGGGCCATCACTTTCGTTGATATTATCCAGGTCTTGCGGGCGTAACGAAGCACTCACATGTTCATTAAATGCCGAGCGGAAGCTGGAAAAGTTTTCCTGTCTGATGCTCAGGCCAGCTGCCATGGCATGTCCACCAAACTTTTCTATCAGACCAGCATGCTGTTTTGATATCACATCGAGCACATCACGCATGTGCAGACCAGGTATCGAACGTCCCGAACCTTTTAATTCACCACCAACCGCATTTGCGAATGCGATTACCGGCCGATGATATTTTTCTTTGATCCTGGAGGCCAGCAGCCCGACCACACCCTGATGCCATTGCGCATCATACAGCGCGAGCGCATCGGGTATTTGCTCTTCATCATCGAGTAATGACATCTGATGATTTAATATGTCATAGGCCTGGTCCAGCATCTCACCTTCAATCTGGCGCCGCTGCTGATTCATATGGTTCAGAGTGGAAGCATGTTTGAAGGCCTGTTCGTAGTCGTCACAAAGCAGGCACTCGATACCGATCGACATATCATCCAGTCGACCAGCGGCGTTGAGACGCGGACCGATGATGAAACCAAAATCTTGCGAGGAGCAGCCTTCTATCGACTTTCCCGCTATCGTCAGTAAAGCATTGATGCCCGCGCACGCCTTGTTTCTACGTATGCGTTGCAATCCCGACTCGACTAGAATACGATTATTCACATCCAGTGGAACAACGTCAGCAACCGTACCAAGGGCAACCAGGTCCAGATAGTTTGCCATTTTTGGTTCGACGCGAGCCGTACCATCTGCAAACCAGTCTTTATCCCGCAGCCTCGCGCGGACAGCAAGCATGAGGTAAAACGCGACACCGACACCTGCGATCATCTTGCTAGGAAACTCGCAGCCCGGTTGATTAGGATTCACGATAGCGGCAGCTTCGGGCAGAACATCTGCCGCCAGGTGGTGGTCGGTAACCACCACCTGGATACCCAGCTCAGCGGCGCGGCGTACCCCATCGATGCTCGAGATACCATTATCCACGGTGATGATCAGCTCCGGCTCGGAGCCTGCTGCCACATCGACGATCTGTGGACTCAAACCATAACCAAAATCAAAACGGTTCGGTACCAGGTATTCGACATTACTGAGACCGAAAGCCCTCAGTGAGCGGACCATCACGGCACAGGAGGTAGCGCCATCTGCATCGAAATCACCGACCACCACGATACGTTTGTCTTCGATGATCACTTCAGAGACCAGTTCGGCGGCGACATCGATGTCTTTCAGTAAAGCGAAATCGAGCAGCCCTTTAAGACTATAGTCGACCTGCTTTAAGCTGGTCACGCCCCTGTTGGCATATATCTTCTTCAATAGAGGATGCAGCTCACTGGCTTCGAGTTCTTCACTTATATCGGCATCTCTGCGAACGATACTGGAAGTGACACCATTCTTCATAATCTTTTTGCCCGGCAAATGATCAGTAGCTGCTGACATAATCTTCTATCTTATCCTTTCGCCCGGCCTGGCGCCAAAAACACAGGACATCATATTTCGAGAAGCGGTAACATTTTCCATTACAGGGATACAAAGTCAGCGTGATATTATTCTTGCTCATCAATTTCAACAGTGGGTAAACCCATTGTTGCAACAATTGCTCAAGCGCATTCATCCACAGGCTGACATCGGTGTAATTCGTCAGGTGTTCGAGCTGTGAGAATTGTAGAATATGCCTGCTTCCGGGCTCACCAGACGATAGATATTCTGCATATGCAGCGACTGACTCCGGCACCTTTATATGATCACATTGGATATGTTTTGCGAGCCCTTTTAACATGTCATCATTGCTGCATATCGAGGCCACTGGATCACTAACAGATACCTCAAGTTCGCCGGGGCCATGAAACCACAAGCTGTTGATACTGGGCAGACCGGCACGCTCTCTTGTCATGTTAAGTTCGTGTGAGTGCATCAGCATCTGGGCTTCTGTCAGCCGTTGCCTCCAGCGTGGAGAGTCTTCACCGGCGGGCAGGATAAAGTTTACATTCCTTCCCGTCGCATCTACCAGTGACGTTGTTTCCATCCTGATCTTTTCCTTACTGGAAACGAACCACTGGTCTTTATTCAAAGTAAAAAAAGTCAGGCCATCCTGGTGAAAATGCTGATCGAGAGCAGCACAGATGGCCGATGACTCCTGCACCGCTATGTCCAGATCTGCACTGGAGGTCAATACCGCATGATCCATATCTGCCTGCAGGTGTACCGGGTCAGCATGCATGCAGAACATGCCATCATCATAGAGATCGTTTGCCAGTAGAGTAAGTGCTGCCGAAGGAAAGCTGTCTTTATACTCCAGGCCTAACACCTCGGCGATGACATCATGTTCGTCCTCCCCTGATGGCTGACAGCGGGACTTTGATAATGTTTTCAGCCATCGTTTGACAGCCGGATTAGCATGCGGCGCCTGTGTCTCTGCAAGCGGTCCGCAGATACCGGGAACGATAAGGTGCAGTTCAGAAGGTTTCTGCATACTGCCGGTTTAACTGCCTGTTTGCCGGCGTCGGATCTCATACAGGCAGACAGCCGTCGCCACAGAGATATTCAGGCTTTCGACACTGCCCTGCATGGGAATAGAAACAAGTTCGTCGCAGGCTTCCCGTGTCAAGCGCCGCATACCCTTGCCTTCGGAGCCCATCACCAGCGCTAGACGATTATTTACATCACAGTCATAAATCGTATGACTGGCGTCACTACTGGTGCCGATGAGCCAGACATTATCATCCTTGATCTTTTCCAGGGCTCGGGCGATGTTCGACACCATGATATACGGCACTGTTTCAGCAGCACCGCTGGCGACGTTACGAATTACCGGCGTTAATGACGGGCTGCGATTTTTAGATACTATGACAGCATCTACCCCGATGGCATCGGCTGTGCGCAAGCAGGCACCTATGTTATGCGGATCCTGTACTTCGTCTAGCACCAGTAATAACACCGATTCTTTCTGCAGAACATCATCGAGTGACACCGTCGCAGCCCTGCCCGAACGTATTTCTGCAACCACGCCCTGGTGTCTTGCTTTTGGACATTTTTCTTTCAGCTTGTCATTACTGATCGATTGCAGTGATACGCCAGAATTTTTTGCGATATCTATTATTTTCTTTATGCGGTTATCATTGCGTCCCTGCTGCACAAAAACCTGCAATACGTTTTCTGGCTGTTTCCTTAACGCAGCCTCGACAGCATGGATCCCATAGATTATTTCATGCGATTTTTTAGACATATATTATTTAACTATGATGACAGGTAAATAATTAATCATCCGCGACCAGTTCAAAGTCAATCTTACGTTCATCCATATCGACCCGGGTGACAGTGATGCATACCTTGTCATTCAGGCCGAACTGCAAGCCGCGGTTCTCACCGACGAGCTGATGCGATTTCGGATCGAAGACATAATAATCTTTAGGCAAACTGGTGATATGTACCAGGCCTTCGACATAATGTTCATCCAGCTCGACGAACAAGCCGAAACCGACGACTCCGGATATGTGTGCATCGTAAGTCTTACCGACCTTGTCCAGCATATATTCACATTTCAGTGCAAACTCAGCATCACGTGTTGCTTCGTTCGCCCTGCGCTCGTTGCTCGAACAGTGCTCACCCATCACCACCATACGTTCCTGGCTATACATATAATCATCTTTTTTGCGTTTACGGATGATATGTTTCAGTGCACGATGAACCAGCAGGTCAGGATAGCGTCTGATCGGCGAGGTAAAATGGGTGTAATGCGTTAACGCCAGGCCGAAGTGCCCGTGATTCTCGGCAGTGTATATCGCCTGCTTCATCGAACGCAGCATCAATGTCTGGATCATATGGTAATCGTCACGGCCCTGGATCTGTGCACTGAGCTCTGCGTAATCACTCGAACTGATCTTCCCCGATGGATCACCCAGCTTAAGATCGAGGTCAGAAAGGAAGCCGCGCAGGTCTTCGATCTTCTCATCCGCCGGATCTTCATGTATCCGGTACAGGCAGGGCGATTTACTTTTCGCGATATATTTTGCTGCACAGACGTTTGCAGAGATCATGCATTCTTCGATTATCTTGTGTGCATCGTTTCGCACTGCAGGCCTTATGCTCTCTATGCGTTTATCATCATTGAAGTTGATGATAGTTTCAGTGGTATCGAACTCGATCGTGCCCCGCCCTCGCCTGGCACCATCGAGAGCCTGGTACATCCGGTTCAGGTTTTCGATATGCGGATAGATGTCAGCCGGTATAACACCCGTGCCATCATCTGCCAGTGCGTCAGCTACCTGGGTATAGGTGAGACGCGCATGAGAGCGCATCACGGCCTCTTTGAAGTCATAGCTCTCTATCTCCCCCTTTTTGTTTACGAACATCTCGCAGACCATGCACAGTCGGTCGACATCAGGATTGATCGAGCATAATCCATTTGACAGTGCCTCCGGCAACATGGGTACGACACGCCCAGGGAAATAAACCGAGGTTGCACGCTCATATGCTTCATCATCCAGCGCTGAGCCGATATCAACATAATGTGCGACATCGGCGATGGCAACGAACAGCTTCCAGCCATTGTCACGCGGCTCACAATAGACCGCATCATCGAAATCCCTGGCATCTTCGCCATCGATCGTGACCAGGGCCAGATCACGCAGATCGAGCCGTCCCTGCTTGTCTTTCTGTTTGACACTGTCGCCAAATTTATCCGCCTGTTGCATGACCGCATCGGGAAATTCATAAGGGATACCGTGGTTATGGATCTCGATCTCGATCTCCATACCCGGTGCCATATGGTCACCGATGACGTCGGTAACTTTACCCACCATCTGTTTTCTACTGGTCGGCTGCTTGGTAATCTCAACTTTTACTATCTGTCCGGGATTCGCACCGCCGAACATATTGGCCGGGATCAGGACATTCTGTGTAAGACGCTTGTTATCAGGAACAACGTAGGCGATACCTTCATCATCGAACAGGCGCCCAATCAAGGTGGTGTTGCCACGTTCCACGACAGAGACGATAGAGCCTTCCTTGCGACCACGGCGGTCGACACCGGCTACCGTGGCAACGACATGGTCACCATGCAGCACGCCGCGCATCTGCTTGGCACTGAGGAACAGGTCATCACCGCCTTCATCTGGCACCAGGAAACCGAAACCATCGGCATGTGCGATGACACGACCCCGGATAAGATGTTTCTCATCCACCGGTAGATAACCGCCACGGCGATTTTGTACAAGCTGACCGTCGCGAACCATAGCTGAGAGACGACGACTGACGCCCTCTTCCTGATCTGGCTTCACCTGCAGTGTTTCGAAGATGGATGACTGTGTCATCATGCCGGCTTCGGTAATCGTTTTGAGGATGAGCGTGCGGCTGGCGACCGGGTTCTGATAACGTTTCGCCTCTAGCTTCGCTTCAGGATCTTTTATCTTGCGTTTACGTTTTCTCGACGGCTTTCTGGATGTGTGTTTTTTATCCGAGTGTTTTTTATCTGAATTCTTTTTCGTTTTCTTACTTAGGCTATCTTTGATTTTTTTCTTAATTTTCTTCAACATAATAAATAATGGCTTAATAGCCAGCTAAACTGCAAAAATTAATTTGCAGATGTAAATTGACAATGGGGTGTCCGCCTTGTAAAGTTCGCTGCTTGAAAATTTCAGCACCATGCCGAGGTGGCGGAATTGGTAGACGCGCTAGCTTCAGGTGCTAGTGAGCTTTGGCTCGTGGAGGTTCAAGTCCTCTTCTCGGCACCACTTACCTATATAATTCAATAACTTACATATAATTTCTGCAGCCTGACTGGAGATTAATTCTATTCCAGACTAGACAGACTCTAATACCGTTTTTTGCGGTATGTCTAACAGGTGCGTATTGTAACATTTATCAATCAACGTTAGCTTGGTTTTATAAAGACTTTCAAAACGTCTATTATGACGTAACATTTGAGCAGTGGTCACTGATAGATTATCGAGTTAGTGACAGATACCATTCGCTAGAACCAATGAAGCCTGTTGATGCATGTTTTTAGCAAAAAGCGGACTGTCAGCATCAAAAACGGCTCCCGAAGGAGCCGCGTCGGGTGATCTCATATATAGTATGGATACTCAATCACACCTTCAATTAGTGCCAGCAGCGATTTAAATATAGGCAGTGAGTAATTTAGGGTGTATGGTTCTAACAGCTCCTTCAGTTTCGCACCTGTTTTTTCCAGGCATTTATAAGAGGTATTTAACAATGCAAAATGATTCCATCAAAAGTAAATACAATGTGATACAGGTCGAAAAAACTACCGCTCCAGACGGTATGTTGGGTGAAAACTGGTATCGCTATGTTATCCAAAAAGGCAATCTAACCAATTCAATAATGGAGGGTAAAAAAACTGGTTCTCTCAAGTCTGTTACAGCACATGCAAAGGATGTGGTTGAAACCATTAATTCACGTAATGTTAAGGGTGGACGAAAATAGAATAAGAGGGCTTCAGCCTTATTATTGCCAACTATCAGTTCTTCACGAAAATAATAGAAATCAGAGTTAGATGTCTGCTTTGTATATCTCCTGCTGTTTAGCAAGTTTTAATCGTTGTGTTGTACCTACCGGTTGAACCCGCCGTTCGATAACGGACGATCAAACAACTTCGCTTTTCAATTTTTGACTCTTCCACAATAAAAATATTGCCGGTATAACTACCAGTGTCAATAATGTCGCGCTGACCATGCCACCGACCATGGGTGCAGCGATACGCCGCATTACTTCAGAGCCAGTACCGCTGCCGAGCATAATAGGCAATAAACCGGCGATGATCGTTGAGACCGTCATCATGATGGGCCGCACCCTCATCAGAGCGCCATCTATAACTGCTGAGCGTACTCCTTCAAGCGTGAGATCCTTACCGGATTTTCTAGCACTGGCACGGTGCTTTTCGAGCGCCTGGTTGAGATAGACCAGCATGACCACACCTATCTCGACGGAGACCCCTGAGAGTGCAATAAAACCGACTCCGACCGCGACCGACATATTGTAATCCAGCATATATAGCAGCCAGAATCCACCGACCAGGGCCAAAGGCAATGTGCCCATGATGATAGCCACTTCGCTGAAGCGCCTGAAACTAAGGTATAACAAGAGCACGATAATTATCAGCGTTACCGGTATAACAGTTACCAGGCGATTGATAGCCCGCAGCATAAACTCGTACTGTCCTGACCATGAGATCGAGTAACCAGGTGGCAGCCTGACCTGGTCAGCAACGGCCTGCTGTGCTGAATCTACATAGGACCCGAGATCACGTCCTTCGATATCGATATAGATCCATCCATTGAGGCGGGCATTCTCGGTTTTGATCAGCCCGGGACCACTTTCGATACGGATATCTGCCACTTCTGCCAGCGGTATACGTGCGCCTGCCGGGGTTACCACAGGCAGGTTGCGTAATTTCTCCAGGGAGTCACGGACATCTCGTGGATAGCGTACATTGACCGGATACCTTTCCAGCCCTTCTACCGTCATGGCAACACGCATACCTCCTAGCGCGGTACGCACCACTTCCTGGATATCTGCAATATTCAGCGCCAGGCGCGCTGCTTCACGACGCTTTATATCGACTGTCACATAACGGCCGCCGACAACCCGTTCTGAATAAACGGAAGCTGTGCCTGTGACATCTTTGAGAACCTTTTCGATCTGCTTACCGATCTCCTGAATCTTTTCCAGGTCCGGTCCGGCAACCTTGATGCCGACCGGGGTCTTGATCCCGGTTGCCAGCATATCGATACGGTTTTTAATCGGCATCACCCAGGCATTGGTTAATCCGGGAAACTGAACCAGCTCATTCAGTTCTTTCTTTAACTTATCGATGGTCATTCCCTGACGCCACTGCTCTTTTGGTTTCAGCAGGATGGTGGTCTCGATCATGGTCAATGGCGCTGGATCTGTTGCAGTTTCGGCACGGCCGACTTTGCCAAAAACCCGTTTCACTTCAGGCACTGTCTTTATTAGTTTATCGGTCTGCTGCAATAGCTCCTGTGCCTTGCCGACCGATATCGCAGGAAAGGTGCTGGGCATATAAAGCAGGTCACCTTCATCGAGGTCAGGCATGAACTCAGAACCCAGCTGGCTCAGCGGCCATAGTCCGAGCAGAACGATCAGCAGTATCGCTGCCAGCACCAGCTTCGGTGAATGCAGGACCATATTTATGAAAGGTCGGTAACCCGCGATCAATATACTGTTAACCGGATTCTTACTCTCGGGGGTAACATGACCCCGGATGAAATACCCCATCAGCACAGGCACCAGGGTGATCGATAGACCTGCTGCCGCAGCCATGGCAAATGTTTTGGTGTAAGCCAGTGGTGAGAACATGCGTCCTTCCTGCGCTTCCAGGGTAAACACCGGCAGGAAACTCAGCGTGATTATCATAAGTGAGAAAAACAGTGGCGGCCCGACTTCCTTCGACGCTTCACGTATCACCTGCCAGCGCCTTTCATCGCTCAATATATCACTGCTGCTGGCATCGCCATGCCCATCTGCTCTCATTTGCTCGATATGTTTGTGCACGTTTTCGATCATCACGATCGCAGCATCGACCATGGCGCCGATGGCGATAGCGATACCGCCCAGCGACATGATGTTGGCGTTGATGCCCATCCGTTCCATCACGATAAAGGCCACCAGTATCCCTACCGGTAAAGAGAGGATGATCACCAGCGCAGAACGAAGATGAAACAGGAATATCGCGCATACCAGAGCGACGACGATAAACTCTTCTATCAGCTTCCTGTTCAAGTTATCGACTGCACGGTTGATCAACGCCGAACGGTCGTAGGTCTCTATAATCTCGACACCCTCGGGCAGGCTCCGTGACAGTTCCTGCAGTTTGTTCTTTACCCCTTTGATAGTCGATAAAGCATTCTCGCCGAATCGCATGACGACGATGCCACCGACCACTTCGCCTTCGCCGTCCAGCTCAGCCACACCACGACGCATCTGAGGGCCCAGTCTTACCTGCGAGACATCTTTTAACAAGATGGGTGTGCCCTGCTCGTTAACACCGAGCGGGATATGCCGAAGATCATCGAGTTCATCGACATAACCTGTGGCACGCACCATGTACTCTGCTTCAGACATCTCGATCACCGAACCGCCGGTTTCCTGGTTACCACGCTGTATCGCCTGCCTGACTTTCGATAGCGGCAGGCCATACGCCCGCAAACTGTCAGGATCAAGCACCACCTGGTACTGTTTCACCATGCCGCCGACGGTGACGACTTCAGAAACACCCGGCACGGTCTGCAGCTCATATTTCAGAAACCAGTCCTGCATACTTCGCAGCTGTGACAGATCGTTTTTTCCGCTCCTGTCTACCAGTGCATACTCATACACCCAGCCGACACCGGTAGCATCAGGCCCTAACTCCGGCCTGGCCTCGGGCGGCAGTTTGCTCGATACCTGGCTGAGGTATTCCAGCACGCGAGAACGCGCCCAGTACAGGTCGGTACCATCCTCGAAGATCACATAGACGTAAGAGTCGCCGAAGAAAGAATAACCGCGTACGTTGACGGCCTTGGGAACAGACAGCATCGCTGTCGTTAACGGATAGGTCACCTGGTCTTCAACGACCTGCGGCGCCTGTCCGGGATAACTGGTTTTAATGATGACCTGTACATCTGAGAGATCAGGCAGCGCATCCAGTGGTGTCTGTTTTACCGCATAGACACCCATACCGATGATGATAAAGGTCAGCATGACCACCATGAAACGGTTATCGATCGACCAGTCGATTATCTTTGCGATCATGACTACATCTCCCCGCTGATAGGGTCATCAGCTTCTTTATCTGTAGCCATGTCTACACCATCATCGGTCATACGTTTAAGACTGGCGCGCATGCTTGCTTCTGAATCGATCAGAAACTGGCCAGATGTCACGACCTCTTCACCCGGCTCAACACCCTCGAGTATCTCAACATAGTTACCACTTTCGATACCCGCCTTGACATCGCGTGCTTCGAACCTGCCATCGCCGAGTGACATGATGACCCTCTCCTCGCGGCCACTACGTATCAGTGCTTCGAGGGGTATGACAGTGGTATTTACTTTGGCACCACCAAATATTTTTACGTTGGCATACATATTTGGCTTCAGGCGCTCACCGGGATTATCAAAACGTAAACGCACCTTCAATGTACGTGTTTTTGGATCAAGGCTGGGGTAGATATACTCAACCTTACCTTGCCAGCTTTGACCCGGTATATAAGACAGGGTGACTTCTGCGTCCTGCCCTACTTCGACCCACTGCGATTGTCGCTCGAAGACCTCTGCGAGCAACCAGACACTGGAAAGGTCGCCAAGTTTCATGACTTTCTGTGACGGTTTAACAAACATTCCCTCACGTACTGCTAACACCGAGACCACACCATCCTGGGGTGCATAGATGGATATGCGCTGTTTAACCTTTTTTGTCTTCTCGAGCTGACTGATCTGTGACTCGGATATACCCAGAGCAGAGAGACGCTCCTTCGTCGCACGTATCAGCCCGCTATTGCCAGTAGCCAGTGCGGTCACCAGTTCTTCCTGTGCATTGACCAGCTTGGGAGAATAAACGTCGAACAGGAAGTCCCTTTTCTTCACCCTTTCGCCTTCTGATTCAACAGCGAGCTTTTCGATCCAGCCTTCGGTGCGCAGGTGAATATGGCTGACCTTGGACTCGTCGTAATCGACATATCCAACCGTATCGATACCACGCCACAGGCGTGTCAGCTCCGCCTCGGTCGTTCTGACACCCAGGTTCTGCACTACCACCGGTGAGATTGTCACACTGCTGCCGCCCTCATCAGGAGAAGAATAAAAAGGGATGAGATCCATACCCATCGGCGACTTTCCGGGATTATCTCGCCGGTAATTAGGGTCCATCGGTGCTACCCAGTACAGGATTTCTTTTTCCCGGTCTGCCGCTGTATCGGCTATCGCTGGCAACCCTGGATACAGATAAGTGATAAATAGCATCACTGCCATCACACTTTTTAAATCATAAATTTTCATAGCCAGTCCCTCCTAGGATATAAAGTATATTCGCCTGTGCCACTGCACGGTCGACACGCACCCGGAGATCTTCCAGGCGGACATCCAGTTCTGTTATCTCCGCTCGCATCAGCGTATTAAATTCTGTGACACCACTCTGGTAGGCTTTGAGAGAAGCCTTTGAATTGTTTCTGGCCGCGGTGAGCAGGCTGTTTTTATATAGACGTTCACGATCATGCAGACGTTGCCAGAGATAATGATTCTTCTCATACATCTGTTTTAATTTTCGTAGCTGGTCATCTTTAATATAACGTGCGGCTGATATCTTCTTCTCATTAGCTGAGACCTTTCTATCCTGGCGATTACCGGTAAATAAAGGGACATCCAGGCTAACTATCGCGGTAGCAAAATCCGTCCTTTCGCTGCCGTCAGGATTATTGCCAGAGCGATAACCATAATCGAGCAGCAGGCTCCAGCCCGGTTTATACTCCTGGCGAGCCATTTCAGTCATCTGTTTACTGGCATTGACTTTTGCACTTTCCGCACGGATGAGTGGATGCTGCGGGATAACCTCGTTGAGGTCGATCTCCTCAGGCAGTGTTGGCAATGGCGGAAAAACATTATCGATGTCATTCCAGGCGACATCTCCTATCCACTGTGACAGCCTGACCCGGTTAGACTCCTCCCTCGCCTTGATTTTTGTCGAACGATCATCCAGACGAGCCAACTCCAGGCCGGCAAGAATAACATCCTGCTGATTGACACGGCCCGCAGCATAATTCGACTCTGTTATCTTGACCAGTTCAGAGAATAACTGCCTGGTCTCCCTGATTATCTGGTATGCAGAAACCTCGTAGAACAGGTTCAGGTAGGTCTCACGGACATCGCGTAGAATTTTCAACCTGGCATCATCCGCCATGGATAGTGCCGCTCGCGAAAGATATTGCGACTGTTGCTGCTTTATAGAGAGCACATCGCCACGCGGAAAGTCCTGACGGATGCCCACCTTGAGTTGCGTCATCTGCTCCTGCTCCAGATCAAAGCTATCCAATGGGACATTGACTGCGCCAAGACGCAGGCGGGGATCAGGCAGGGTATCATCAGCGACAGACGCATCTTCATAAGATAGAGCGGTTACCCTGAAGCTTTCTATCGACGGATCAGAATCGATCGCGAGCTGCTCTGCCAGTGGTAGATCCAGGGCAAATACATTGCTGCTGATGAAGACAGCAGATGCCAGTAATAAAGGTGAAACTAATATTCTGTTGACAGAATAGTTCGATAATCGTGATTGACTCATGGCCAACCTCCATAACTAATATAAATCGACACATCGTCTCACTCACAGAGTAAAACGAGACGCGTTAGAGTAATTACGAGATTGTTGCCGGGGGCCTAGACGGCGGCGAGAGGGTTCTTAGTAAAAGGGGTGAGATATAACCTTGTATTCTTGAAGTACTGACGAAGACGGGCGAATAGTCTGAAACCTGTATGATGAGTGAAACCGGCACTCCTATGCCACAGTTACTGACGCAATCACTATCACAACAGCAGCATTGCACGCTGACACCAGCATGTTCGTTTGACATCGGATCAGTAAAATCAGCATTTGATGACATGTCATGCATAGCATGCTCTTGCATGGACATGGACGTTTCTGCCATATCCATCTCGTCCATATCGCAGTGCGGCTGCTGCATAGCCATAGCACTGCGTATCGGCGCGAACATCAATAGGATGATGAGCACATAACGCAGCGATTTGTAACGATTACTGTTCACGATATAAAGAATAGTTCTTATCTACGATAGAATCAACCATTTACTGTCAGTTTATAACTGCCAGTCAATCGCTATTTTGAGGGAGAGAAATATAACAAGTTCAAGAAAAAGACGGAATTGTCACTTGAAATTGATAAAAATCCCGCACCTGCATAGAAATTAAATTGCAGGTGCAGGTTATATTTACCGACTTGCGGGCCTAATCAAATGGATGATTCAGGATGATAGTCTCGTCACGCTCGGGCCCGGTCGATACGATATCAACCGGCACACCGACTGCCTGTTCCAGGCGCTTCAGATAATTTCTGGCATTTTCCGGTAAGTCATCAAAGCTTTTAACACCGACTGTTGACTCACTCCAGCCAGGCATCGATTCATAGACAGGCTTACACTGTTCGATCGCGTCAGCACCTAACGGTGGCATATCGATACTCTCACCCTGGTACTCATAATGTGAACAGATCCTGATCGTCTCCAGTCCATCCAGTACATCGAGCTTGGTGATACACAGTCCTGTCAGACTGTTGATCTGTGCAGCGCGGCGCAGTGCCACAGCATCGAACCAGCCACATCGACGGTCACGGCCTGTGGTTGCACCTACTTCATGGCCGACTGTTGCCAGGTGCTGGCCGATAGTCGGGTCATCCTTGTCATCGTCAAACAGCTCTGTCGGGAATGGTCCTGCACCGACACGTGTGGTGTAGGCCTTGGTGATGCCGAGAATATAATCCAGGTCTTTTGGTCCGATGCCGCTACCGGTACAGGCACCACCTGCGGTGGTATTGGAAGAGGTTACGAAAGGATAAGTTCCCTGGTCGATATCGAGTAATGTACCCTGTGCACCTTCGAACATGATGCTCTTGCCTTGTTTACGATAACCAGCGATCATGCCAGGCACATCGGCTATGAGAGATAACAGCTTGTCGCGATAAGACAATATACCATCGAGGACGGTCTGGTAATCAACCTCGTCCTGCTTGAAGTAATTCTTCAGTGCGAAATTATGGTACTCCATTACACCGGCGAGCTTCACTTTGAATTTCTCAAGGTCTTTCAGATCAGCCAGTCGAATACCGCGACGAGATACCTTATCCTCATAACAAGGACCGATGCCGCGACCGGTGGTACCGATCGCTTGTTTGCCACGAGCGATCTCGCGAGCCTGGTCGAGTGCAATATGGTAAGGCAGGATCAGCGGGCATGCTTCGGATATGCCGATACGCTCACTTGCTGGTATACCTCTATCCTCCAGCTCTCCGAGTTCTTTAAATAATGCATCGGGTGATAACACGACACCGTTACCGATCAGGCACATGACATTGTCACGCAATATGCCAGAAGGTATCAGGTGAAGCACCGTTTTTTCTTCACCGATGACCAGGGTATGGCCAGCATTATGCCCCCCCTGAAAACGAACGACTGCTGCTGCGCGATCGGTTAACAGGTCAACAATTTTACCTTTACCTTCATCGCCCCATTGGCTTCCGAGTACAACTACATTTTTAGACATGGTTAAACCTTGAAATTATAGAATTGAAATTTTTTATTGATAATTGATTTTTTATCATGAGCCGGATGCAGGATCTTGCACACTGAGGTTTAAGATTTCTTCCTCTGGTCGAAATAACACTACTGTTATTCAGTCCTTCACAAGCCACTGCCCATCGACCAGGCAAAGACGTCTACTACAACCCATGGCCTCTGCATCAGCTTCCACATCAGGTAACTGCTGGATGACAACATTGCCATCGTTTCGCAACTGGGTGATTTTTTCTTTGAGCTCCGGCGATTCATCGACTGGCGCAAATATTTTTTCAGCAGCAGTAAAATGCTTGCTGGCTAACTGGCTCAATACTTTCAGGTCAGTACTGAAGCCGGTGGCAGCACGGGCACGTCCGAAGATCTTTCCGATATCATCATAACGGCCGCCACGTGCGATAGCTTGCCCCAGCTGTGGTACGAAGGCAGCAAACACGACACCAGTCTTGTAGTGATAGCCATGCAGTTCGGAAAGATCAAAGTGCACCTTGATCTCTCCGTAGCGCTGCCACATAAGTTCTGCTGTTTTTTCCAGGTAATCGATAGCCAGTTTCACAGAATCATTGGCATCAGCAAGTAATTCGCGTGCATGTGCAATTACAGATCTATCACCGTTGAGTGATGACAATCCTGCCAGCATGGTTTTGACTTTGTCGTCGATATCGAGAGAATCCAGTAATGTATTGATCTCGGTAACGGCTTTACGCTGCAGCATATCGAACAGCTGGCTCTCGATCTCTGACGACAGGCCCGCCTGCTCTGCCAGGCCGCGATAGATATCCACATTTCCCAGGTCGAGATAGATATCATCGATCCCCAGCGCAGAAAATGTCTGCAACATCAAGCCCAGGATTTCTACTTCGGATTCAACACCTGCATGGCCATACAACTCAGCTCCCACCTGCAGCGGGCTGCGGCTATCACCGATCGACTCTGGACGCGTACGCAATACTGTACCCATATAACACAGGCGCGTCGGTACATCTCTTCTTAGCTGGTGAACATCAATGCGTGCGACCTGCGGGGTCATGTCTGCCCTCAGGCCGAGAGTCCGTCCTGACATCTGATCGACGAGCTTGAAGGTCTGCAGATCAAGGTCATGCCCGGTACCGGTCAATAGTGATTCGATGAAATCGATGGTCGGTGGCATCACCAGCTCATAGCCCCAGGTGGCATAAAGATCGAGCAATAAGCGACGCATCGCTTCCAACCTTGCTGCCTGTTCAGGCAGAACTTCTTCTATACCCTCAGGTAATATCCAGTGTTGTTTCGTTGTCATAATTATTGTTATTACCGTTCAAGCAGGAACAGCATTATTGAACCAGGTAAAGGATAACCACGCCTGCCAGCATACTGATGAAGCCCATGCTTCTTAACACATTATCTGGCAGCTGAGCTGCCTGTGACATGGCATCACGCCAGCTTTTCGGGCTCAGGAAAGGCAACATGCCTTCTATCACCAGCACCAGCGCCAGTGCTGGAATTATACTGTCCCACATTGTTTACTTAGTTTTACCTGTCGGATCTTTGAAGAAACGGAAATACTCTGAATCCGGCTGCAGTAAAATCACATCACCAGAGTTTGAAAAGGTTTCCTGGTATGCCGTCAGGCTTCGTGTGAACTTGTAAAACTCTCTATCTTTATTGAACGCCTCGGCATATATCTCGGTAGCACGTGCATCACCTTCACCTCGTGCGATCTCAGAGTCACGGTAAGCCTCGGCAAGCAAGATGCTACGCTGACGGTCAGCATCAGCCTGGATTCGTTCCGAGGCTTCATGTCCCTTCGAGCGAAAATCGGTTGCTTCACGCTCACGTTCAGCACGCATACGCTGGTAGACCGAGTTACTGACTCGTTCCGGATAATCGACCTTCTTGACGCGAACATCAATCACATCGAGACCAAGTGTTTTGGCACGCTTTGACGCCTGCTGGGTCATCAGCTCCATGATCTGGGTACGGTCACCCGAGATGATCTCCTGGATCGTCCGCTTACCGAACTCATCACGAAGACCATTATTGATGTTCTCGTAGAGCAGACGACCGGCAGTCAGTTCATCACCCTGCGTGGTCTTGTAATACTGAACCACATCAGCGATGCGCCACTTCACATAGGAATCAACGATCAGGTCTTTTTTCTCCTGGGTAAGGAATCGCTCAGGTTTCTGGTCGATAGTCAGGATACGATTATCGAACTTTCTGACATTATTGATAAACGGTATTTTGAAATGAAGTCCCGGCTCGAAATCGGCTTCGATGATTTCACCGAACTGGAACAGTATGGCTTCCTGGCGCTCATCAACTGTAAACAATGATGCCCACGCCAGTAAGGCAAATACAGGTACAATAATTTTTAAACTATTAACTAACATTATCGTGTACCTCTTGTACGCAGACTTTCTATTCTGTTTCTCTGGTTATTCTTTGACGCTGCACGCTGCTGGATACCTTCCATTATATCGGCCGCATCCTGCTGATCCTGTGTTTTTCCAGTAGTATGACGCTCCATCAGTTTATCCAGGGGCAGGTAAAGCAGGTTGTTGCCGCCTTCGACATCGACCATGACTTTAGAGCTGTTACTCAGCACTGACTCCATCATCTCAAGGTAGAGACGCTCACGAGTAACCTCTGGCGCTTTGTTATATTCTTTTAACAGTTGTTCAAATCGTTCAGCTTCACCTTCAGCCCTGGCGATTACCTCGTTCTTGTATGCTTCGGCCTCTTCACGCAAACGTGCCGCTGCACCACGTGCCTTTGGCAGCACTTCGTTACGATAAGCTTCCGCTTCATTCTTGAAACGCTCTTCATCCTCTCGCGCCTGCGTTACATCATCGAATGCATCTTTCACTGCCTCAGGCGGCTTGGCACTCTGGATGTTAACTTTGAAAATGTTAAGGCCTGTCTCGTAATTATTTACGATACCCTGGATGATGCCTTTGACCTGTATCGCGATTTCACCACGACCTTCGGTGATGACATAGTCCATCTTGCTGCGACCAATACTTTCACGTAGGGCGCTTTCCGTGACCTGTGTCAACGAGAGCTCGGGAGCTCTTACATTGAAAAGATATTTTTCCGCATCATCGATCTGATACTGCACGGTACCGAGGATATCCACGATATTCTCATCCTGGGTCAACATGGTGGAATTCAACGGGATGGTATGGACCTTGGTAACGTCGACTTTTTCGACGCGTTCGATCGGCACAGGCAGGTGCCAGTGCAGGCCTCTCTGTGTGGTCTCGACATGTTTACCAAATCGGAAAACGACACCTCGCTCAGCTTCCTCGACCTTGTAGAAGCCGGTTGCTATCCAGAAAAGCAGGAGTATGACGATGACGACTCCGATGCCAAAGCCACCGCCGGCAACACCGCTGCCACCGCCGCTGGACCGGCCGCCTTTGCCACCGAAAAGACTGCCGAATTTCTTCTGCAGGTTCTTGAAGACCTCGTCCAGATCAGGCGGCCCCTGGTTGCCTCGATTGCCTCGATTACCGCCCCATGGGTCTTTATCACCATTACCGCCGGGTTCATTCCAGGCCATGTCCTGCTTCCCCATCTCTGGAGTCAAATCATCTTGCTTTCGCATAAGTTGGTTTCCAAATTGTCACAATCAGTTATGATTTATGGCCGTTATCTTATTTATCAAGGCCGCAAACGCGTAATTCTACCTGAATAATTAATCATTAAAAGCTTTTTACTGCAGAGACACGCAGTACTCCTAAGATTTTTGCAGTTACTTATGACAACATCGATTCCAGATGAACCTGTTCTCGCGACTCAAATTGATTTAAATCCCGGCGAGACATGCTGATCTGCAGTAAAAACTGTCCTTCTTCGTCGATCTTTTCTTCCCTGATAGCGCCCGCTTCAAATAACCTTGCGCGAATGCGGGCATCTGCTGGCGATAATACCAGCTTGCCTTCCACCATCTTCTCCCTGAACTGGTCGACCAGGGTCTGTTTGAGCAGGTCGAGACCATCACCGGATTCAACGGATAGCCAGATACGTTTCACACTACCGTCATCTGCATAATCAATCCTTGGCTTTGTACCTGTTAGATCTATTTTATTCATCACCTGGATAGTAGCGATCTCATCAGCCCCTATCTGTGCCAGCACCTTGTCTACTTCATGAATATTGGCATCGCGATTTTCATCTGCTGAATCAATCACATGCAGTAACAATTGCGCTTCTACAGTCTCCTGTAATGTGGAACGAAAAGCAGTGACCAGATCATGCGGCAGGTGGCGTATGAAACCGACCGTATCAGCCAGTATGATCGAGACATCGCGCGCCAGATCGACACGCCGAAGTGTTGGATCCAGTGTCGCAAACAGCTGGTCTTGCACATAGACCTGATCTTCACTCAGCACATTGAACAGGCTTGATTTTCCGGCATTGGTATAACCGACCAGGGAGACTGTTGCTATCTCCGCTTTTTGACGCGATTGCCTGCCCTGTTCACGCTGTTTTTTTACTTTTTCAAGGCGTTTATTGATCTGCTTGATGCGCAACCCGAGTAAACGGCGGTCGGTTTCAAGCTGGGTTTCACCCGGACCTCTTAAACCGATACCACCCTTCTGTCTCTCCAGGTGGGTCCAGCCACGGACCAGGCGGGTAGAGAGGTGTTTTAACTGTGCTAGCTCGACCTGCAGCTTACCTTCGAATGAACGTGCACGCTGGGCAAAGATATCGAGGATGAGACCGGTACGATCGAGCACGCGGCACTCTACCAGCCTTTCCAGGTTGCGTTCCTGTGACGCTGCCAACTGATGGTTAAATAGAACGATATCAGCATCATACTGTTTTACCAGTTCCGCGATCTCTCGAGCCTTACCGCTACCGATGAAATACTTTGGGTCAGCGCGCTGGCGACTCGTAGTGGTGATTGCCATGATCTCCGCACCGGATGACACCACCAGCTCCTTGAATTCTGAGAGGTTCTCACGGTGCGCATCATCATAGATATCCATATGGACAAGGATTGCCCGGTTACCGCCTTCGACGCGTTCGATGTCTAGCATTTTCTAATCAATTCAATCTTTTAGTATGGTTGTTAAAGCTGTCGATGATGCCGGATCGACATCGATAAAGGTTAATTATTCGCCTGAGCTGTCACTGCTCAATAATGAATAAGGTTATTTTGTACTTCCATGTGGCAAAGCTACCGCGTCCTGCTCTCGCCCCTTGCCCACTTCCATGTGGGCAAAGCTACCGCGTCCTCGGCAATCGCTCCTGCATTGCTCTAATACCGACCATCCATGGTCATATGCTCTCGCCCCTTGCCCACTTCCATGTGGGCAAAAAAAATGGTCGCTATGCGACCATTTCATATCGACCCGGTAATTATACTCAATTACCATCCATACTGTTACCATGGCTGTCAGTATCGCTCTCGTCACTCCATTTGATCTGGCGTGATGGCACCACGGTAGAAATAGCGTGTTTGTAGACCATCTGCGTGACTGTGTTTTTCAACAGCACTGCAAACTGGTCGAAAGATTCGATTTGCCCCTGCAATTTAATTCCGTTCACCAAAAAGATAGAGACTGGTACTCTCTCTTTTCTGAGCGCGTTTAAATAAGGGTCTTGTAAGTGGTGCCCCTTTGACATAGTTGATTCCCCATTTATTGTTTTTATGTTTAGGGTATAGACATATCTAACAGTAATCAGTTCTGATCACATGCAGTTGTCACCCCCTTATGATAGTAAAATTTTGAGGTTTTTCAGCACTTTCGGAGTATTTAATGCAATTGGATCAATAAAATTGCAATCAGACTCCTTGCGTAGCCAGGTCATCTGTCTCTTTGCCAGCTGAGCTGTCGCTATTATGGCCCTGTCTCTCATCTCATCAAAATCGTATTCACCCGCCAGGTACGACCAGGCCTGACGATAACCGACAGCCCGTATCGAGGGCATCCCGGCATGCAGGTCACCCCGATTATACAGAGCTTCAACTTCTTCGATAAAGCCCTGCTTGAGCATCATGTCGAAGCGTTTCGTTATACGCTTACGCAGCTCGACACGGTCATCGGGCATTAAAGCGATCTTTATTCGGCGATACGGAAAACAGTTAACTAATTGCTTTTGCTCCTGCTCCTGCCAGAACTGGGTCAATGTTTTCCCTGTAAAATCAAAGAGTTCAAGTGCACGCTTAATCCTCTGCGGATCGTTAGGGTGAATCCGTTCCGCTGATACTGGATCGATACTCTTCAAACGCTGATGCATAGCACCGATGCCATCGGTTCTAGCCTCTGCTTCAATCGACTTTTTTACCTTATCACTAACCTCTGGCATATCAGCCATACCTTTCTGCAGGGTATTGAAGTAAAGCATAGTGCCTCCGACGAGTACCGGGATACTCCACTTATCACTTATCTTCTGCATCAGTCGCAGAGCATCTTGGCGAAACTGTCCTGCAGAATATACTTCTGCCGGATCGATCATATCGATCAGATGATGCGGGAAATCTTTCAGTGTCTGTGCATCCGGTTTCGCAGTACCGATATCCATGCCGCGATAAACCAGGGCCGAGTCGACACTGATCAGCTCACAAGGCAAATCCTCTCTCAGCTCACTGGATATGGCCATCGCAAGATCGGTCTTTCCTGTGGCGGTAGCCCCCATGATAAAGATCGTTATCGGAGACTCTCTGGATTCACCCGGCTGAATTATTAGATCACTCATTATATAGTGCAGGAGTGTTAACGTCCGCGCATGAACAGCTTGTCCAGCTCGGCAATAGTCAGCTGGATCCATGTCGGTCGACCGTGATTACACTGCCCGCTTCGCTCGGTCGTCTCCATGTCACGCAATAGCGCGTTCATCTCTTCGATGCTCAACTTGCGATTAGCTCTCACCGAACCGTGACATGCCATCGTGGAGAGGATCTCATTGAGCTCCTGCTGGATCCTTGAACTGGTACCATGTGTCAGCAGATCTGAGAGCACATCACGCGTCAGCATCTCGACATCACTGTTCGATAATATGACTGGAATCTGACGTAACTTGATGCTTTCATCGGCGACCCTGTCGACTTCGAACCCTAGCTGACTGAATATATTCGAGGCCTCTTCGACCAGCTGAGCCTCTTTAGCACTGACAGACATCGTAATCGGCACCAGCAACGGCTGTGATTGAATGCCAGCGCCTTCACGTGCGGTTTTTAATCGCTCATAGGTGATCCGCTCATGGGCCGCATGCATATCGACCAGCACAAGTCCCTCTGCGTTTTCTGCCAGTATATAGATACCATGAAGCTGCGCTCGGGCGAAACCAAGTGCAGGCATCTCCCGCATAGCCTCATCGGGCATCGGTTGCCTGCCAGTGCCTGGTAAGAATTCAGCATAACTGCGCCGTTGTTCTGCGACGGCGAATGGCATCGAAGCCTGCGATGGCTGGCTGCCATGATACTGGCTGCTATAACGGTTATCGACAGAAGAACTGTTTGTGCCTGCCGCAGTTGTCTCATCAGCAGACGCTGCTGGCGTGCTGGAAAAATGCTGAAAGTCATGCGAACGTGCATCCCCCGCACTGACCTCTGCAAGACTTTTATGTATGGCACGGAACAGAAAATCATGTACCTGACGGCCCTGTCGAAAACGCACCTCGTGTTTACCAGGGTGCGCATTGACATCGACTATCACAGGGTCGCATTCAAAAAACAATACATATGCCGGGTGTCTGCCATGGAATAGTACATCAGCATAAGCCTGCCTCACCGCATGGCTAACCAGCCTGTCTTTGACGACCCGACCGTTGACGTAAAAATACTGCATATCTGCCTGACTGCGCGAAAAAGTCGGCTGAGCAATCCAGCCCCAGAGGCGCAGGCCCTCATATTCAAAATCTATATGTACAGCCTGTTCGATAAATGCCGGTCCAAGTAGTTCGGCGATGCGTTTCTCCTGCTCGATTCGGCTATTCGCTGCAGACAGGGCTTTGACCACCCGCTGGTTGTGCCGTAATGTAATGTCGACACCGAAATGGCTCAATGATATCCGTTTCACGACATCATCGAGATGAGAGAATTCTGTTTTCTCTGTCCGTAAAAATTTACGCCTCGCCGGGATATTGAAGAACAGGTCACGTACTTCGACAGTGGTACCCGGTTTATTCGCGGCAGGTGCAATATCACTGGCCTGGCTATTATTCATCGTCAGCTGCCATGTCTCATCAGCACCATTCCAGCATGATGTCAGTTGCAGCTGGCTCACTGAGGCAATACTCGGCAGGGCCTCACCACGAAACCCCAGGCTACGTACTTTTTCCAGGTCATCGATCGAGTGAATCTTACTGGTGGCATGGGGTGATAGCGACAGCACCAGATCATCTTTATGGATACCGTGGCCATTATCTGTAATGCGGATCAGCTTAGTGCCGCCTTTTTCGATGTCAATACTGATCTTAGTAGCACCGGCATCCAGGCTGTTTTCGAGAAGCTCTTTTACGACTGAGGCAGGCCGTTCCACGACTTCGCCGGCAGCGATCTGGTTGACCAGCTGTACTGGCATCGGCTGAATTCGACTGTCTGTTGTCATAAATACTTTTGTGATATTTAATAAGCTCCGAGACAGACTAGTTTATCGTATTTTCAGCATGTGTTTTAGCTGAAGAATCCTCACTTTCTTTGAGATGGCACCGGTGAGTGTCAAAAGGTTTGTTATCGCCGAATAAATTCCGCTGCTACAGGACTGTACCTCCGCGTAGGAGCGGTTCTGCAAACCGCGATTGCCCGCATGATTTACCAAGGCTTCGGTTACTTCAATGAATATTTTTCCAGGACCTGATAACTAACGCCTGTTTCATCCTGCACTGACTCGACCAGCACAAACTTTTCTATCCTCCATGGTATGCTGATTTCAGGCTGATGTTTAACGGGTTTTATGCACTTCCTCATCAGGGTTATATGGGGACTGAAGGGCCGTCTATCACATTGATAACCGCATGCTGATAACGCCTGGCCAAGATCCTTGTGCAACTCGCTGAGTTCGACGGGTATTACGCGTGCTCCCAGCCAGAGTATCCTTGCCCTGAAAAACTGTCCGAGATAGTCCAGCTTGAGATCAAAGGATTTGCCGGACACGGTTAGCGCCGCTTCATGCATGCACTGTCTGACATCATCATTAACCGGACCGATAAAATGCAGTGTGATATGCAGCCTGTCCGGCTTGATGATACGCCCTTTCAATTTATGCATTGACGGCTTAGAAGCCTTAATGATCGATTGTCTGACGCTATCGGGAGGCCATAATGCAAAAAATAAACGTCTTGTTTTCATATCAGAAATAAATGATGAATGACTACACCTTCAGCAGACACAGGCTTGATTAATTCAACATATCCTGAACTTCATCAGCAGTATCCTGATCGAACTTCATACGGAACCGGATGTACGGACCAGTCGCGGTGTAACCTGCCGCTGAAAAATCTCTATCCTCGAAACCGTCGAAATTATAGCCGATACTCAGCCATATATTGCGTGACATGTTCCAGCCGAATGACAGGCCTGTTGAATATTTCATGGTAGATGAGTTTGTTGTATAGTGAGTATGCGCATGCACACCGACATCGAAACGATCACTTAGATCGTGACGGTACTCGGTACCAAGCAGATTCGTTATACCACTGTACTCAGCTTTATCGAATGTATCGACGACATACTTCAGACCAAAATTAAATGAGACCTGGTTCCAGTTATCGATCAGGTAGTTCGACGTCAGGTTTTCGATAAGTTTACGTTGCCGTGTTTTAATCCCCAGGATATCGGTACTGGAATCAAATTTGAAATCGAGACGGTTCAGAGTGATCCAGCGTGACTGCAGCGGGCGGTATGCAACAGAGAAACGTATATCACCGTCGAGTAACTCGCTATTATCTGTTCGATCGGTCCTGAACAGTTTCGTCGTTGCAGAATAACCGACACCGCCTTTCAGGTTCCTCTCCCAGTTAACGATCATACCTAATTTATCTTCGAGGTCGGCGGCGCGTAATTCGACGCGGTTATTCAGTGTATAGCTGGCAGCATTGTAAGTCGTACCCACGGATATAGCGGTGAAGTCATTATTCTCCGTACCCTGAGCAATCGGAACATTATCATAGAACGGCACGACGCCTGGTGTACGCAGTGTCTTCGCATGGTCGAAGGTAACATCACCACTCCAGCGCTTGTTGATCGGGAATGTCTGAGTCAGGCCAAGAGTTGCAAACGAGCGGATACCACTTTCATTGGTTTCCTGGTTAACCGCCGTATTGATCTGCGCATTGGTCCAGGGTGTCGCACGTACACCAGCACGGGCCATCTGGGTGTCCTGATCGCGACCGACGGTCCATTCATTCTCCGCAAACAGGTTCACTTTTGATGTTATAAAATAGTCAGCACCCAGTATGAAGCGAGATGGATAATCAATATTTGAATCCGCAGAGTCGACCGCCACCTCTGCATTAGCACGCAGCTTAACTGTATCCTGCAGGAAGTTTTTACTGGCACCAAAGGTCAACAGGTTAGAAGCATTAGTCTCGCCGAGAACAAACCTGTCACGGGCTATAACTGCACCGGCATTTAACGAGTAATCACGTTTACTATATATAACATTTGCTTCGGCAACATCACGTTTTCCGCCTGTGACCAGGTTGTCTTCGTGATAGACCGTACCATCCAGAACGATCGATCGATTGACCTGGTAATTCGCATCTGCACCATATTTACGCGTACCAGACTGGCTGATCGATTGCTGGCCAAGGCCGAAGTCTTCATCCTGCTGTTTCGCGTATACCCTGACTTTCAGGTTATCTCCACCATGCACTATCTCGGCGCTATAAGCTGAACCGTCAAGGTCCTGAGTACCAGACGTAACATCTGAAACAGCCGCTTCGAACCTGGCTTCTGTCGTGCTATTGATCTCGATACGGGCATCAGCACCTACCAGATCGCCTTCATTCAGATAGGTTGCATCATGTACGACTGTGGCACCGACTTCGATCTGGCCGTCATTGAACCTGGCTGCAGCGCGGCCACCAGCAGTTATATCACCGTCGACCGGTGCTTCAACTTCATAGTCAGCAACGATGAATATCGGATTGAAACTTTCATCGCGACTGGGGATAGGGCGCCGGAAGAAGATCGTACCGTCAGAATAATCGATACTGTAATCCAGGTAACGGCGCATGGTTTCAGATTTTATGATGATCTCGCTGCGGAAACGGTCACGTGTTTCTATCACGATATTATCGCTATTGATGACGATATCGTTTCCGCTCAACCGGTACAGGCCGGATATCCCTTCACCTTGGATCTCATCCTTGATGAAATTATTTTTATTTTCTGCTGCAAATGCCGTATAGGCAAACTTGCCACTATCAAACTCTGATTTGACACCGGTCATATTACGCTGGAACTTGGATAATTCGGTGATACTCAGACCTGTGTTCATGTCACCATACATAGCATAGAATTGTTCACGCTCCATCTTTATATATAGTTTGTCTGCGCTCGAAGCATCATAACGCTGAGTAGAGTTATCACCATAGATAGTGTAATAAGTGTTCGGATCGATCATCTGATTGACACGGTTATCAGTATCATCTGTGTTCTTCGAGGTATCATATGATGTCGTTAACAGCCACTCACCCTTCACCTTACCTTTGGCATAAAACGCAACTTTACCTTCACTATAGAACTCATCATTGATATCAGCTGCACCGAGTGCTTCAGTGTTACCTGATACAGCATTGTAACCTGCAGTACCTTCAGCAAGGCCTACCATGATCCAGTCCCTCACCTCCGGTTGCATCCATGTCTCTATACGCGAGCGCTTACGACCTGAGAACGGCATTTCTATTTCCAGTTTGCCGGTAATAGTCGTGGGTTCCAGTACGATATAAGCGATACCGTTCTGACCGACGACATATTCTGGATCTTCATTATTGAGACCGGAGAGTCGGTTCACCTGGTACGCTTCGACGAGTTGTTGTGGCAGGTAGGGTTCTGATAGCGTAAATCTGCCGCGTGATCCTGGGCGAGCGAAATTTCCGTCTTTATCATATACACGTAATGCGATGACCGGCACATTCCGACCATCAGCTATGAGGCGAGAATGTTCAGCATCTAATTCAGCCCGTACCGGAATATCTGCAAATACGACATCCCTGGTCAATGTCCTGATGACTTTTCCATCATCATCTTTTAATACAAATTCAAAGCGATTTACACCACTAACGAGGTGAACACCCTGCCAGTAACTACGGGCAACCGTATTTGATTTATTCCTGATCATGCCGAAATAAAACAGTGGGTTTATCGGCTTACCGTTAAACATCATTTCAAAATTGTCAGACGGCTTATGTTTTATTGCGATATTTACCGATGGAGAGATAGGTGCATAGTTAGGATCAGGCATCAACCATTCCTGACCGGGTACAGCGTCTTTTATCCAGAACTCATCAAAAGCACTGATGTCCAGTTGCTCGGTGACTGGTGGCGCCTCGATCAACTTCTCGATCTTGAACTCAGGCTGTCCTTCGAGAACCACTTCACTTACTTCGCTTTCTGATGTCACCAGTTCAACCTTGCCTGGCCCAACAACTTCACTGGTAGTGATGACAAGATCAGCGCGGCGATTCAGTGCCCTGCCCTCTAACGTATCATTTGATGCGACCGGTTCTGAGGCGCCAGCACCTTTCATGACAACAGTGTCTTCATCCAGGCCAAGATCATTGATCAGGTAATCACCTACAGCTTTTGCTCTCTTTTCCGACATCGCCGTATTGTCACCAAACACCCAGACACTCCTTTGCTTGACCGGTAGACCATCGGAATATCCGGTAATCTCGTTACGGGTTATCTCTACCTCACCCAGGTTATCGACCGCTTCACGGATACCTTTTTTGCTGATATATGACAGGTCAGTCCCCATCGGTTCAAAATAAGCCTGGTAGACGACTGTTTTATCCTCTTTACGTGCACGTGCGACTTCGAGCTTGTTCTTACTGGGTGTAGAGCGTATATTTTTCTTGGTAGCGGTATCCATCATGGTAAATACCGAGGTAATCAGATCTCCATCTGCCCGCTCCTTTATACGGCCACGGAACTGTAGTTTCTTTTTCCAGTTATTACCAGGATCACCAAGGCGATAGACTACGACGTTATCATTGACGTACGGCTCCTCGAGAGCTACCCCGTCGAGAACAGCACTGCCCGGGTCAAATTCGATACCTGCCGGCAGGTTGACGATGAGACGATAATTTTTGACCGGAATCTCTCCATTCGACATCTCGATTGTATACTTGATGTCTTCATCATTTAGTTCGCTCTTTATGAAGAATGATGCCGTGTCAGTTATCGGTTTTTTCTCACGCACATAGAAATCTGTACGCCATAATGTACCACCCTGGATATCGACGAATTGAGAGTATGGCGTACCTGCATAACGGGTATTCTTTACACACTCAACAATCTCGAGATTATCCGGGATGCTCTCTTTATCCACCTGTACGACATGGGTACCGGGATTGACGCCTTCGAAGTGGAAGCGGCCCTGTTCATCTGTCGCGGCATATCGGCCATCTTCCATGAAGATACGTACAGATGGCAGTCCCGGATTAATCAACGTACTGTCATCATCACATTCGCCAACGATAACGCGACCTGCGATAAAACTCTTGCTTGCAAACAGGTCTTCTGTCACCGCGATCCCTGCAACAGCAGTATTAGACTGCGTGCCTCGATCGTCCTGAGCGATCACACTGTTGACCGCCTTACCCAGTTTTGTTCCGACGGTAATCTCCGTGACATATTTGACCTGTATAGACGAAGCAGCAGCAATAGCTGAAACCGGGAAGCTGAGCGTACGACCATCACCAGAGACCTGGGGCTCAGCTCCCGGTGCACCATCGTAACGAACAGATGATTTCTGATAACGCAGGCCGACTGGCAGAGTATCAGTGATCACGACATTATTCGCTGCAGTGACCGTGTCGGTATTACTCAGGTTCAGCGTATACTGTACAAAATCACCGATGGCAGCGGTATCTTTTGATGCTGATTTCTCGATAACGAGATACGAGCTCAGGGCATCGAGCGGCACGTCGACGTGGAGAGGCGGTCCTGGTTGCAACAGGAATATCTCGGCAAATGACGCATTTGAATCGAGCGCATAGGGTGCACCAGGTAATGTCTGCAGGTCACTGATACTTACTACAGATGGCCCCTGGTAACTGGCGGGTGGATCTACCACGATTCGATAACTGCCCGGGTTCATGCGTGGGAAACGGTATGAGCCTGTCGGGAAGTCATAAAGAGTACCACCACTATCAGTAACGCTGCCACCTGTTATTACAGGGTTATCATAAGTGCTGACTCCATCATCACCAAATACAGCCGCCAGGTTACCGCTAGTATCCAGGATGCTGACAGTAGCGCCGTCGAGCAGGGTTCCATCCAGGCTACTGAAGACGACGCCATAAGGATCGACTAGAGCTGTACCGGTACTGATGTCGGAAGGATCGTATTGATCGGTATACTGAATACTGACGTCAGTCTCTGCACCGAGGCTGAGCAGGCCATCATATTGTGCAACCGTACTTGATGTGGACTGCACATATCCGATAAAGATTCCAGAGTCTACTTCTGTCTCCAGCAATATAAGCTCCTCTACATCACCGGTAGAACTGGTAACGATGATACCTACAGTTTCCCTTAGCGATGGATCAAGGTTCTGATCCCTGTCGTCGACCTGAGCAAATATCGGCTCACCGGTTGCATATAGACTGACAGTGCTCAATGGCTGCGGATCAGCTGGATCTAGCACATTGACACCACTGCCTATGACAGGGACTACAGGGTCAGCCGATACGACAAAACCAGTTCCGGGCGGGCCGCTCGTTGCATGCTGTGTGACAACGGTCGGGGTAAATCCACTGGTACCTGTAGAATCATACTGCAACAAGGAGATAGACGAAGGCGTCTGGATGATCGTAGTCACCACCGTTTCGATATTACTGGCAGCAGTACTGCCAGTACCTGAAAAATCAAATGCGGCGACGGCGGTATTATCGATCGCCGTACCTGGAGGTGTTAAAGCCTGTACATTGAGCGCCACTGACAATAAGACCATTATCGAAAGTGACCGAGGCATCTTGCACATCGCATTCAACAGCTTCCCGTTTTGAATGCGATGTGCAAGATGGACTGCATGTCCACACACACAGTTCATCTCTTTTCTTTGGTTAGCCATGACAAAAATAGCACGCACGGCAGCACCCATACCAGCCAACAGGCCGGTACAGATGAAGACTATGCGTAATAATTTCTGCAACATGGCGTTACCAGGTCATCCGTGATTACTGTACGACCACATTGAATGTGATAGTCAGTGATTCACCTGCTGCTAACTGGGCATCAGTTGCACCCATGACAGCATTGATGTCAACCGTGATCACGCCACCGGGACTACCGACATATCCACAACCGTCTGCATCAACTGTCGATCCGGTACAGTAGTTAGTCACAGCATTGTCGACATGTGTTACTTCGAACGAGTCACCAACAGCACTTGTCGGATTATTGGCGGCCGTTCCATCACCAAAGTCAGCATCGAGATCCAGCGCAGCTGCCAATGTGTCGCTCAGGGTAGTCAGATCCGCTGCAACCGTACCAGTGTTCTCGATGGTGATGGTATAACGGACATAGGCCCCCGGGAACGACTTGGGATTAACTTCGAGGTTGACAGGATCCCACAACGCCACTGAGGCCTTGGTAACATTCAATGCAGCAGTAACGATCGTATAAGAACTGTCATCTGAATGCTGACCGTTACTGACGATGTCTGCAGCACCTGTACCATCCTGTGTTCCAGCAGCTTCACCGAAGACGACCTCTTCATTAGTCGGGTCATCCGGAGTCACAGGTCCAGCAACACCTGCAGTCACATCAGCAGTAGCATTGGTGAAACCAGTACCGCCCGGGCTGAAGTGCTGGTTATCATCAGTCACTATCGCATCAGCTGCGATACCAGTACTGCCATCGATCGCCGCCTGCGCAACCAGAGTCATCACAGCCACATTGCCGTTAACCAGCGGGTTACCGCCAGTATCGTTCAGTGGCATAGTAGATACCACGTAAACGTCAACGTTTGCACCTGAAGCCAGAGAAGCAACGTGTGCAGCAGTATCCTGGTTAGCACCGCTTGACTGGTAACCAGCCTGGAGGCCATTTTCCACGAATGTTTGTACTAAAGTCGCATCAAACTCGTCGTTAGTACCACCCCATGGATCAGCTGTACCATCAGCATTGTTCAGGCCTTTTAACAAGAAGCCCTGTGCCGCGTTACCGTTATTGGTCAGATTAAACGTTACTGGCTGCAAAGTTCCACTTGGAACAGCATCGCCAGTAGCACCAAGTCGGACGATATCAAAGTTGATCAAACGGTCTTCGATGAAATCCGTCGTTGTACCATTACCAGCACCCGGGGTTGAGTTACCAGCGCCGGTACCTGACTCGATCAGCACCTGGGCCGCACCGCCAACATCATAGTTCAGCGTCGCCTGGTTCGAGATGGTGTCACCTGCCGCAGCATATGCACCTGATGCACCGAACAGGCTAAAACTGCCTGTAAGTGCCAAGCCTAATAGCTTGTTTCGTTTACTTGTTTTCATTATGTTTTCCTCTAATAAATCTCTATGAGATTTTTCTATGTTTAAGTTTTTTTCCTGATTTTTTTCTGAAGATTTCTTCAGAGATTTTTTCCTGGCCAGCCACTCCATCGGTGGGCCGGTTGTTTTCGGTGGACCTGAACCAGACGTATGTCTTGGCGGTCCAGTTCCACCTGGCGGGCCGGTAACATTTGGCGGCCCGTCTCGCATGTGGAAGATGAGCGGCCCATCCCTGCTATGTGCAGAACTGTATCCAGCCGCAGTTTTTGTTGATTTTCTGATCACATTTCTGGCATGCGCAAAAACGACAAATGGCCCAGTCGAAATGGGCCAAGAATAAGATCCTGATTGTCGAATATAACTTCGCATAAACTGTTCCTAGCTATGAACTAACGACCATTGCTTCAGGTCATCTCATCCTGCTAGCTATTTGATAGTCGTCTTGTATGTAACCTTGCCTTTCTCACCGGGTTTCAATGGCTTTGTGTATATCCAGCGTATCGCCTTGTAATCTTCTGGTTTTGCTTTCCAGATTTTTCCCGTTTTATCTTTCACGGTCAGCGCGTCTGCCGATGCAAAGTTCTCCCCGTCGACTGAAAAAGTTATGGTCGTCGAATCACCCGTTGCAGACCTGTCACGGTATGTCGAATTATTTGCGATCGGATTATTAACCACGATATTAGAAACTTCCTGGTCACTGATATTCTCAAAGACGATCTCGTATAAGATCACATCGTCAGGCAACACCAGGCCCGGTTCGACATAATCAAATGTCGTAGAGCCGTCAGCACTTTTAGAGATGACCTGTTTGAATGCGTTATTACTAAAGCGGATAGCGCCTTCCGCATAGGCTTCCACCGATGTCATCATTGCCATCACAAAGATCATTAAACCTGCAGCCATTTTTTGTTTTATGTTTTTCATTTTTAGTCCTCAATCAATAGTTACTTCAAAAATTATTACGTTTGTTACACCCGGTGCGACCGATACAGTACCTCCCTGGCTCAGATCCACCTCGATCGAAATCACAGGCTTGCTAAGGATGTCTATAGCCTGCGAGTAATCTATCGGAGCGTCATCTGCGTCTGTCTGAGCAATGGTATTCAACAGGATAGAATTATCGGTGTATGTCGTATTCGCCGGAATAGCGTCAGAGATCACCAGGTTATCTACCGCGGTGTTGCCAGAGACGGTCACATCGAGCTGATAACGTAAGGTCGAGCCCGGGTGCGGATCAGTACCGCCCAGCGTATCGAGTACCGTTACCGTCTTGACGATGCTTACCGGTGACATCACCTGGTATGCACCAGCATCTGAATGCTGACCATTACTGGCCACATCCTGATTCAGATCTGTACTGACATCTTCAACATTCAGACCAGCAGGATCGTTGAACACGGTCTCCATCGTACTGATCGAATCTGGAATGGTGTTTGCGATACCGGCTGGCATGTTCGTAGTGCCATTACTGAAAATACCGGCGGGGCTGATGTTTCCATTATCATCTGCATTCACAGGGTTACCCTCAAGCGCAGCCGCACCACCTTCTGCAACCTGAGCGATCAGGGCGATTGCCGAGACATCATCGATTGCCTGCGTCGGCATATCGGCGACTACATATACGATGCGAGAAGTATTTGATATCACCTCATCGACAAATACAGCTGTATCTTCAGCAGCCTGGTAACCTGGCGTGACACCACTCTCGACAAAGACCTGGATGGTTCCCGCTAAGGGATCGAAGTTGTCTACCGGTGAACCGAATGGATTGGGAGATGTATTTACAGCCGTTAACAGGAAATCCTGACTGGCATTACCAAGATTGGTAACAGTAAATTGCAATACAGCATCGGCCATGTCACTAACGACGGGCACTGCAGATCCGCCATCTGATTCGATGACTGAGAAATTTATAACGCGGTCTTCGAGGAATGAAGCCGAAGCACTATCTGAAGCTGGAACGCCGGCAATATCATAATTGATGGTTGCGGTATTACTTATCGAATCACCAGCTGCTGCATGCAGCTTTTCTGTAACAGAAAATATCAGCAGGAAAAATACCAGTAAGACACCGGCTTCAAGTACAGATTTTTTTCTGCTTATGTTTTCGACAACTCTTTTATCAATCGCAGAGATTATCAATATCGTAAAAATATTAATAATTTCTTTTCTAAAGTTGTGGTTGTAGAGGTACAAGTTATTTAGCCCACCTAAAAAATACAATCGTCAAAGAATCGTTTACGCTGAAAATAAATCGATCAACGAAGTTCTTTTTTATCGCATTTGGTGTTTCTGTTTATGATGTGAAATAAAGCAGCAACAGTGATTTGTATTCAGGATCTTTTTATGGTTATTTTTTATTTTTATAATACTTATAAAATAGACGCTAAGTCCGTGAATATCAAAGAAAAAACAATAATTATTTTGATTAGTTTTGATGTCAATAAGTGACAATTTTGTCGGTTTATTGACATCTCTTTAACGACGCCATCGAATCATGCCGGGGACATCACATTTCAGATCAAACACACTGATACTATTTCGGGAAATCAGCCACTTAACCTTGAAAAATGACCACTCATTTTTACTATTGCCGGTAGATTAGTTTTCAGCGTGTTGATAACTCAACAGGTAAAGCAGAAAAGCATTTAGATTAATGAATAAAACTGTGATATCTGTCACACAATCACATCTGCCGGAATGCTGATATGGCATCATTATTTTTTTAATAGACAGCCGAGTATAGCTAGCATAACCGACTGATTTATCGCCTATATCATTGATTTAGCAGTTATATTTCTTTATTGAAAAAAAATGACCCTGAGAAGGGTCATTAGCAGTATTTCCGTGAATTGTTTTGTTGTTATTATTTTTATATATCTAACTCACTGGAATTTTAATCACCTGTCCTGCTAGCAGGTTATCAGCATACAAGCTGTTGCGTGCACGCAAATCTGATTCATTGACATCATACTTATCGGCAATCTTTGCCACATTGTCACCTTGGCAAACTGCGTATTCACACTCGGAAGATGCCAGCCAGGTTCCTGGCGGTGCTTTGCGTGAAAAATACTTATTTACTCCGCGTGTGATCGCTTTTGATATTTTCTTCTGATGCGCAGCGCTCCGTAGATTCTTCTCTTCCCTGGGATTTGATATAAAGGCCGTTTCCAGCAGAACGGAAGGAATATTTGGTGCCTTCAATACAGCAAAACCTGCCTGTTGTACCTTTTTCTTGTGTACGCGGTTTACTGTCTTTAACTGCCCGAGTATCTCACTACCGATATCGAGGCTCGATTCGATGGTTCCGGTGAGAGAGAGGTCAAACAGGACTTCTTTCACCATCTGATCTTCGACGGCAAGATCGACATCACCGAATAATATATCTGCCGCATTTTCTTTTTCCGCCAGCATTCTAGCCGTTTCAGAAGTGGCGCCATCAACCGAGAGTGCATAGATCGAGGAACCGCGCGCGCGTGGATCGGGGAATGAATCGGCATGCAGTGAGATCATCATATCAGCATGATGGTCACGAGCTTTATGTATTCGATCGCGTAGTCTCATATAGCGGTCGTTCTTTCTCACCAGTACCGCTTTCATACCACGCTGAGCATTGATATCTTTTTCCAGGCGTTTGGCGATCTGCAGTGTAACGATCTTTTCATGCGTACCCGAGCGACCAGTGGCCCCCGGATCTTTACCGCCATGACCAGCATCGATAGCGATGATCACATCACGCTTACTCTTCTTTTTAGCGGCTTTTGTTTTATCTTTTTTACCATGCAGGTCGATGACCAGACGATGCCCCGACTTACCTGAAGGTGCCAGCAGAAAACTGCGTGGAGACACTTCTTCACTGAGGTCGAACACCACTCGCAGGTCCTTATCATTCCTGACACCGCTTCGTATGCTTCGTATCAGGGAGTTTGCCTGAACCCGATCGACCATACCATGCGGCATCTTGGCATTCTTTACATCCAGCACGACCCTGTCCGGGCCCTGTAGTGCGAAAAGGGAATGATCTGCAATTTTATCCAGGTCAAACACCAGTCGAACATAATTCTTGTTCTTGGAAAGCCTGATATCTTTGACCTGCACGCCCGCAGCTGTTTTCGCTGATGTAAGACCAGGCACAGCAGAAGCAGCCAGACCACTAAGTCCAGCTAAACTTTTAAGAAATTTTCGGCGATCGCTTTCAACCATTATTGATCCATAAGTTACGGGATTTCTACTAATATGCCCCTTATGTTTTAGTTACCGTAAAATTGCTATCGGCTTCAGGTAAATATATTGTGGCAAAATATTTAAATATTGCAAGCATTTTTTATTATTTTTTATAGACATACGCCACTTTCCTAGATTCAACCATAAGAAAAGACCTGTAACATCAGCTCTCGCCCCTTATCTGACAGCGCCAAAATAGTTAAATCACGCCCGCCATCGTGGTAACTGAACTCACATATCCAGTCTGCTGGCGGTAAAAATCCTTCGGCTTTTTCCGGCCATTCGATCAGGCAGACATCACTTTCGTTGAAATAATCACGCGCACCGGTAAATTCCAGCTCTTCAGGATCGGCCAGGCGGTAGAGATCAAAGTGGTAACACATCCTGTCATTACTGATGGCATACGGTTCCACCAAGGTATATGTCGGGCTTTTGACCACGCCGTCAAAACCGCTGGCCTGGATGAAGCCTCTAGCAAAAGTCGTCTTGCCTGCGCCCAGGTCGCCTTTTAGCAGCATGACAAACGATGTTTTCAGGTGCTTTGCCACAGCTCCCGCCAGGGCGAGCTGCTCTGCCTCATCCGCCAGGAAAATGGTTTTACTGGCAAACGCTGCCTCATTCGAAGACGTTGTCATCGTACAACCTCCGCCAGGGCTTCGATGATATCCGAAGCAACCAGGCCCCGGGTTCTGTCAGCTGCTTTCATTTCGGCTGCCGAGGCGTGTAAACAGACAGCTAGCTCAGCTGCATCAGTGATTTTTATTCCTTGAGCCATCAGTGCGATAACGATACCGCTCAAGACATCGCCCATACCCGGTGCGGCCATGGCAGCACTTCCCAGTGCACACACCTTTAGTGCGTCACCGTCAAAGATCAGCGTTCCAGAGCCCTTCAATATAACCGTACAATCGTCGCCAGCAGCAAACATATCATGTAGTTGTCTGATAGCAGTGAACCTGTCTCGCTGAACGTCTGCACTGGTGACTGTTGTGCTGCCAGATAACAGACGGGCTGCCTCTCCGGGATGCGGCGTTATTACCATGGGGGAATCTATCCTGAGCCTGTGTTGTGCGATCAGATTTAATGCATCGGCATCGAGCAACATCGGCCTGTCTAATCCGATACAATAACGTAACAGAGCTAACGACCAGTCATCCTGGGCCAGACCCATACCGATTGCTATATGCGTGATACTTGCTGTCAGTTTTTCCGTGACCACGTCTGGTATGGATTCAGCATCACAGCTTTTGACCATAGCCTCGGGAACAGCTGAGCATATCGCAGATAGGTTATCAGCAACGGTGATCACCGTAACCAGACCCGCGCCAGTTCGTAACGCTGCTCTTGCCGCCAGGATCGCTGCACCCGGCATGCCGGTATTTCCAGCGACGATCAGGACATGGCCAAAATTACCTTTGTTTGATGCTGCGTTTCTTTTTGGCAGTAAAGAATAGTCGACCGTATTTAGCAGCCTGGCATCTGCTGTGACCTGGTCAAATATGTCTTTTTGCAAGCCGAGGTCATGGTAGATGATCTCACCACAGTGATCGTTAGCCTGAGCGGTGAACATACCTTGCTTGAGGCCGATAAAACACACCGTGGTGTCGGCCTTTACGGCAACACCGGCGATGCTGCCGGTGTTCGCGATCAGACCTGAAGGCACATCGACAGCGATCACCGGAGTGGATGACAGGTTTACCGCCGTGATCCACTCGGCCCAGTCATCTGAGACATCTCGTGTCAGGCCAGTACCCAGCAGGGCATCGACGATGATATCAGCCTGCTCTATCAAGGCCGGCTCAGGCCTGCTTACCTGCCCGACATCAAGCCAGTCCTGATAAGCGAGTGATGCTTCATCTTTCAACGTTAGCGGATCGATCAGGCTGATCAGTCGAACATCAAAGCCGTTCTCGCTGGCCAGCCTGGCGACGACATAGCCATCACCGGCATTATTCCCGGCACCGCACAAGACCAGAATTTTTTTGCCTCGAGAGTAGTTTGATTCGAGGACCTGGTAAACAGCTTTACCAGCACGCTTCATCAACTCATAGCCAGGTATGGCAAATTGATTGATAGCGATCTGTTCGAGATTTACGACAGATTCGACCGTGTAAAGTTTTTCAGGGAGATCTTGCATAGATGATTAATCTTAAAACAAAAACTCATCTGTGAGTATTAGAAAGCGTACTACAGCATGAACAGCGCAGGGCCTACGCCTGTAGCTTTTCCAGACCGCCCATGTAAGGTCTTAATACCGCAGGGATCATGATACTGCCGTCAGCCTGCTGATAGTTTTCCAGAACAGCGACAAGTGTGCGACCGACTGCGAGGCCTGAACCATTGACGGTATGCAGTAATTCAGGTTTTCCAGTTTCGGGATTTCGCCAACGTGCCTGCATCCTTCTTGCCTGAAAGTCGCCGAAACAACTGCAGGAGGATATCTCACGGAAAGCCTGCTGGCCAGGCAACCATACTTCGAGGTCGTAGGTCTTGGCTGCAGAGAAACCGACATCACCGCTGCATAGCGTGACGGTACGATAAGGCAGCTCCAGTTTCTGCAATATCGCTTCTGCATGTGAGGTCAGCTCTTCCAGCGCGTCCCAGGCTCTGGCGGCACTGACCAGCTGCACCATCTCGACCTTATCAAATTGGTGCTGACGGATCATGCCGCGGGTATCTTTTCCGTAAGATCCGGCCTCGGAGCGAAAACAGGGTGTATGACTGGTCATCTTCGCCGGGATCTGAGATGCATCGAGTATCTCATCGCGTGCGATATTTGTTACCGGCACTTCTGCTGTCGGAATCAGATAATGGCCTGCTTCTCTATCGACACAGAACAGGTCTTCCTCAAATTTAGGTAACTGCCCGGTACCTCGTAAACTATCGCTATTCACGATATAAGGCACATAAACTTCTGTATAGCCATGTTCATTAGTATGCACGTCGAGCATGAACTGGGTCAGAGCACGATGCAGTTTTGCCATCTGTCCCTGCATCACAACATAACGTGAGCCGGTTAATTTACTCGCAGCCTCAAAGTCTAACCAACCGTTAGCCGCACCCAGGTCGACATGATCTTTTACTTCGAAATCAAATGCCCGGGGATCTCCCCAACGCCTGATCTCGACATTATCATCTTCATTTTTGCCAACGGGCACAGAATCATGTAACAGGTTTGGAATACCCATGATGATGCTATCTATCTGCTGCTGCACTTCGGCAAGGTCCGCTTTTGCAGCGTCGAGTTTGTCACCCAGACCAGACACTTCATCGAGCAGGGGCTGGATATCTTCACCCGCCGCTTTAGCTTTACCTATCGATCTGGATTTGGTATTTCTTTCGTTCTGAAGGTTCTCAGTCTCTACCTGGCAGGCTTTACGTTTGTGTTCCAGATCTTCCAGCGTCACCACATCGAGCATGAAATCTCTCTTCTTGAGCTGCTCAGCAACTTCATTCAAATCAGAACGGATAAGTTTAGGATCTAACATAGTCTATAAATCTTTATTGGTTAAACCAGCTGTTTTGCAAAAAAGGCACCTGCCCATACTGCAGTAATACAGAGTACAACACTCAACAGGATATTAGTCATCGCTTTAAACATATCACCCTGTTCGAACAACACCAGGGTTTCGAGCGAGAAGGTGGAGAACGTGGTAAATGAGCCGAGCACGCCGACCAGTATGGCGAGGTGCCACTCTGCACTCAAATTAAATTTTTCTACCAGGAAGATAGACAATAATCCCATCAAAAAGGAACCCGTCACATTGACGAACAATGTACCATATGGAAAAGTTTTCCCCACCAGTTCATACACTGTGGCCTGAGACAGAAAGCGCATGACTGCACCTAGTGAACCGCCGGCAGCAATTAACATGAGTGTTTTCAACATGTCTTCAGCTCAGTTTATGATCGGATTATATTACTATACCAGTCTTATTCTACTAGACCAGTTCAACCTTTACTTCGTTAGCAACATCCTGGTATTCCGGTAACAGGTGGAAATTCAGATAACGATAGATATCTGCTGACATCGGTTGAATACCCTTCACGCCTTCCAGATATTCTTCCATGGTAGGGATCCGGCCCAGCGTAGCTGCCACGGCACTCAACTCTGCTGAAGCGAGATAGACGTTGGCGCCGTTACCCAGACGGTTCGGGAAGTTACGTGTCGAAGTAGATACAACTGTAGCGTTATCAGCCACACGGGCCTGGTTGCCCATACATAGAGAGCAGCCGGGCACCTCGGTGCGGGCGCCTGCACGGCCAAAGATATTGTAAAAACCCTCTTCCATCAGTTCACGCTCATCCATCTTTGTCGGCGGTACGATCCACATACGCGTCGGCAGACTGCTGACACTTTCCAGAACTTTACCGGCAGCGCGATAATGCCCGATATTCGTCATGCAGGATCCGATGAAAACTTCATCGACGTCTACACCCGCAACATCGGATAGAGTCTTGACATCATCCGGATCATTTGGACACGCCAGGATAGGCTCCTTGATCTCGTTCAGGTCGATCTCGATAACCTCTGCATATTCAGCATCTGCATCTGCCGAGATCAGCTCAGGGTTCTTCAACCACTCTTCCATGGCGATGATCCTGCGTTCCAGGGTACGCTTATCCTGGTAACCGTTAGAGATCATCCATTTCAATAGCGTGATGTTCGAATTGATATATTCGATGATCGGCTCTTTAGCCAGTTGAACGGTACAACCATTTGCTGAACGTTCAGCCGAGGCATCAGATAACTCGAATGCCTGTTCAACTTTAAGATCCGGCAAACCTTCGATCTCCAGAACGCGGCCGTTAAACACATTCTTCTTGCCTTTTTTCTCGACAGTCAACAGACCTTTCTGGATCGCCACGTAAGGGATAGCGTTTACCAGGTCACGCAGAGTGATCCCTGGCTGCATCTCACCTTTAAAACGCACCAGTACCGATTCCGGCATATCCAGTGGCATCACACCGAGTGCGGCGCCAAATGCGACCAGGCCTGAACCTGCTGGAAAGCTGATACCCATCGGAAAACGGGTATGTGAATCTCCACCGGTACCGACTGTGTCGGGCAGGATCATGCGGTTTAACCATGAGTGGATGATACCGTCACCCGGCCGCAGTGATACACCGGCACGTGTCTGCATGAAATCAGGCAATTCATGCTGCAGCTTAATATCGACCGGCTTCGGATAGGCGGCTGTATGACAGAAACTCTGCATCACCAGGTCTGCTGAAAAACCCAGGCAGGCGAGTTCTTTTAACTCATCACGGGTCATCGCTCCTGTGGTATCCTGTGAACCGACCGTAGTCATCCTGGGTTCACAGTAAGTTCCCGGTCGAACACCCTCGACGCCGCAAGCGCGGCCAACAATCTTTTGCGCCTGGGTGAATCCTTTACCGGTATCCTGGCCTTGCTGCGGTCTTAAGAATACGTCAGACGGGTCTTCACTTAAAAATTCACGCGCGCGGTCAGTCAGGCCACGACCGATAATCAGCGGGATACGCCCATTTGCACGGACTTCATCTGCCATAGTCGTCGGGGTCAGACAGAACTTGCATACCTCATCACCGGCTTCGTTAACGATCAAACCCTCATACGGACGTATGGTAATAACATCACCTGTCTCCATCGATGACACATCACACTCGATAGGCAATGCGCCGGAATCTTCGGCCGTATTAAAAAAGATCGGTGCGATCTTGCCGCCTAAAACAACACCACCTTCATGTTTGTTTGGTACGAAGGGGATCTCTGCACCCATGTGCCACAATACGGAATTGATCGCTGATTTACGTGATGAACCGGTACCGACGACATCGCCGACGTAGGCGATCGGATGGCCTTTCTTCTTCAGTTCTGTGATGGTTTCAATCGGCTTGTCCATTTTAGAGACCAGCATAGACTTGGCGTGTAATGGAATATCCGGCCGGCTCCATGCTTCAGTAGCCGGTGACAGGTCGTCTGTATTGGTCTCACCGGGAACTTTATAAACGGTGACCGTAATCTCTTTATCCAGTTCAGGCTTTGAGGTAAACCATTCAGCATCCGCCCATGAGCGGATGACCCTCGCCGCCGCTTCATTAGATTTTGATTTCTCTGCGACATCATGAAATGCATCATATACCAGCAGCGTGTGTGACAAGGCGGTAGCTGCTGTATCAGCAGTAGTATCGTAATCGAGCAGATCGATCAATGGCTGAATATTGTATCCACCCAGCATGGTACCCAGGATCTCTGTGGCGCGCACCGGGTCGATCAGATCACACTTGGTATTACCTTTAGCGACATCGGCCAGGAATGCTGCTTTAACATAGGCAGCCTGATCGACACCCGGCGGTACCCGGTTTACCAGCAGGTTGATCACGAAGTCTTCTTCACCAGCAGGACAGTCTTTAATGATCTCTACCAGCTCGGCCACCTGGTTCGCGTCTAGCGCTAGTGGCGGCAAACCTTCTGCTTCACGTTCAGCAACATGTTGGCGATATGACTCAAGCACAGGGAATCCTCAATTAAATAATAAAGCGACACATTATACCCGAGTAGCATCGCTTTTTCCTGCTCTTCAGGCTCTGCATACAGCAAATTATCATGCGACGGATATAATGATCTTGATTACCAATATTCATGCGAGGTGCATCTCACGACACACACAGCTCGCACCAAAATAATGCAAGCAAGCTGGACAAATATCACCAGGCAGCCATATTAAAGGCGAAAAAAAAGCCTGGCTGAGCAGGCTTTTTTTAAGATCGACAGGAACAGATCAGTCGTTTTTCTTTTTATAATCTTCTATCGCTGCGTTGATCGCATCTTCCGCTAGAACGGAGCAATGGATCTTGACCGGTGGTAATGCAAGCTCTTCGGCGATATCTGTATTTTTAATCGCTTTTGCTTCATCTAATGTTTTGCCTTTGACCCACTCGGTCAAGAGTGAACTGGATGCGATTGCACTGCCACAACCATATGTTTTAAATACAGCATCTTCGATAACGCCGTTATCCCCTACCTTTATCTGCAGCCTCATCACGTCGCCACAGGCAGGTGCACCGACCATACCGGTTCCAACACTTTCGTCGTTTTCAAAACTGCCAACATTTCTTGGATTCTCATAGTGATCCAGAACTTTTTCACCGTATGCCATAACTTACCTCACCGATACTTTATCAACCAGGCCGGTACTGGCCCGTTCATTCGTGTTTATATTCTTGCTGACAGCGAAGACGCCCTGATTGATCGCAGCAGCCTGCTTCTTCGCCAGGATGAAACGACCGATCTTCTTGTCACGCTGCAGGGAGAGTTCAGGAATCCCCGGACGCTCTACAAATTGCGCAAGGGTTATGCCGGATAAGAACTCATGAAGCTTAGTACTCAGATTGGTCCACAGCTCATGTGTCAGGCATTTCGAGCCATCCTGACAATTGCCCTGCCCTTTACATCGGGTAACATCGACATTCTCATCAACAGAACAGATTATCTCAGCGATACTGATCTCAGAGGCAGGACGTGCTAGTCGGTAACCGCCGCCTGGACCACGGACACCTTTCACCAGGCCGCTCTTACGCAGTCTCGCAAATAACTGCTCCAGGTAAGACAGTGAAATACCCTGACATTGAGAGATATCAGCCAATGTCACCGGCCCGGCTTTATCGTGGATTGCAAGATCGAGCATAGCCGTCACACTGTAACGACCCTTAGTTGATAAACGCATGATGAAACCTCAGAATTCCTGACTAAAATAGTAGGTTAATTCTACTAATACCCAGTAAAACAGTCAAGTATTATCAGGAATAAAAAATGACTTATATTATCAATACTTTATTTATCTCTGAGGGAATATCAATGATACAGAGAGGCAGATGCAAGCTGCCTGGTGTAGTCATTTTCAGGATGGTTGAAGACCTGTTCGACATTTCCCTGCTCAACGACCTGGCCCTGTCGCATGACGATGACCCGATGCGCCATGGCACGCACAACACGCAGATCATGACTGATGAACAGATAGCTCAATTTTCTTTTTTCCTGTAGATCTGCCAGCAATGCCAGTACCTGCTTCTGCACGGAAACATCGAGCGCGCTGGTCGGTTCATCCAGCAGGATAACATCGGGCTCAAGCACCACGGTTCTTGCGATAGCGATACGCTGCCTCTGCCCGCCTGAGAACTCATGAGGATAACGCCACAAAATATCTGTCTCCAGGCCGACTTCCTGCAGTATATCCATGATCTTTTGTAATCGCTGCTTAGGATCGAGTTCAGGAAAATGCAGTTTTAGACCTTCTTCTATGATTTGCTGTATCGTTAATCGTGGTGATAATGAAGAAAAAGGATCCTGAAAAACGATCTGGAAGTGTCGCCTCAGTGGCCGCATCTGTTTTTCATTAAATCGAGTCACATCCTGGTTTTTAAACTCGATCGCACCACTAGAGGCCAATAACCTGAACATCGCCAGGCCCAGTGTTGTTTTGCCAGAGCCCGACTCACCGACGATCCCCAGTGTTTCACCTGAACAGAGTGACAGAGTGATATCGTCAACTGCTTTCACTTCATCGACCTTACGTTTAAAGAAACCTTTAAGAACAGGGAAATAACAACGCAGGTTCCTGGTGCTCAAAACGACATCAGATGAAGCCGCTATGGTCGCTATCTTCTGATCTGGCTCACTATCCAGCAGAAAACGCGTGTACTCATTCTGTGGATTCTCAAATAGATCCACTGTCTGATTGGTTTCTACTATCTTACCCTGGCGCATGACGCAGACCCTGTCAGAAAAACGCCGAACCAGGTTCAGGTCATGAGTGATCAGCAATACCGACATACCGGTATCTTGCTGAATCTCTTTTAACAGGTCGAGTATCTGCTGCTGTATGGTTACATCCAGTGCTGTCGTCGGTTCGTCTGCGATCAATAAATAAGGATCACAGGCCAGGGCCATTGCGATCATTACCCTTTGCCTCTGGCCACCGGATAAAGCGTGCGGGAAATCATTCACTTTTTGTTCGGGCTGCCGAATACCGACCCGGTTTAACAGTTCTATGACACGAGCTTTCTTCTCCGGTTTGTTCATATCCTGATGCAGGGTCAATACTTCTTCTATCTGCTGACCGATAGTGAACACCGGGTTTAAAGATGTCATCGGCTCCTGAAAGATCATCGAGATATTTTTACCTCGGACGTCTTTTATCTCCTCGTCATTCAGCTCTAGCAGGTTCCTGTTCTGAAACTGGACCTGCGCATCAGAGTAGACCGTATTCTTTTCTTCATGTAAGCGCAGCAATGATAAGGCGGTGACGGATTTTCCAGACCCGGATTCACCGACGATGGCAAGGTTCTCACCTGGATATATATCGAAGCTGATATCGTCGATAATCTTTATCAGGCCATTCTGTGTATTGAATGACACACTCAGATCCTGCACGCTCAACAATGTCTTTTCACTATTCACTATTATCTCCATGGATGGAGTGTATGCTGTCGATCGTCTGCAGCGATTTCAGTACACTTCTCACTACTTACGAGTATCCAGGGCTTCACGTAGAGCCTCGCCGATAAATATCAACAGCATCAACGTACCTACCAGGACGATGAAGGCACTCAAGGATAGCCACCAGGCTTCGATATTTTCTTTACCCTGTGCTAGCAGCTCACCCAGGCTGGGCGTGGTTGGTGGCACACCCAGGCCAAGAAAGTCCAGGCTGGTCAATGCCAGGATAGCGCCGCTGATCCTGAAAGGTAAGAAAGTAATCACCGGTGTCAGACTGTTCGGTAACAGGTGCCGACTGATAATGGTGAAGTTGCTCAGCCCCATCGCCCTGGCCGCACGCACATAATCCAGGTTTCTTCCGCGTAAGAATTCAGCCCGCACATAATCGGACAATCCCATCCAGCCGAACAATGACAAAAGGATGATCAACAGCCAGATACTGGGCTGAAAGATCGAGGCGAAAATTATCAGCAGGTATAGCTCCGGCATCGAAGACCAGACTTCGATTATGCGCTGCATGATCAGGTCAGTCTTGCCGGAAAAATACCCCTGTACGGAACCTGCGACGATACCGATAACGACACCGATGACCATGAGCGCAAGCGCAAACCAGACAGAGATACGGAAACCATAGATCACCCGGGCCAGCACATCGCGACCGCGATCATCTGTACCCAGGTAATTCTGGCCTGACGGTGGTGCAGGGTTTGGCAGATCACTGACGAAATTTATCGTATCGTAGCTATAAGGAATAATCGGTTCGATCATCCAGTTGCCATCATGCGTTAGCTGCTGACGAACAAAGTTGTCGGTATAATCAGCCTCGGTTTCAAAATCTCCACCAAAGGTCGTCTCTGAATAAGCCTTTATTACGGGGAAATAATAATCGCCATCATATTTCACCACTAGAGGTTTATCATTGGATAAAACTTCGGCAAAAAAGCATAAAACGAACAGGATACTGAATATCCACAGACTGACATAGCCACGGCGATTTGCCTTGAAGCGCAACCATGCCCTCTGATTCGGTGACAACCCAGACGAAAAACTCTGTCTGCTTTCTATATCCATCAGTTATCAACCGAGTCGAAGTGGATGCGCGGATCGATCAGTACATAACTGATATCTGCCAGCAGTTTTGCCACCAGGCCCAGTATCGTGAACAGATACAGGGTACCAAGAACAACCGGGTAGTCACGTTTTAAAACTGACTCATATGAGAGCAGACCCAGTCCGTCAAGAGAAAAAATAGTCTCTATCAACAGGCTGCCGGTAAAGAAGGCACCGATGAAGGCTGCCGGGAATCCGGTTATCAGTGGTATCACCGCATTCCTGAAAACGTGCCGGTATAACACCGCATTATCAGACAGCCCCTTGGCTTTCGCCGTCAGCACGTACTGCTTTCTTATCTCCTCGATAAAGCTGTTCTTGGTCAGCATGGTCATGACAGCGAAGCTGCCGATCACTGACGCCGTAATCGGTAAAACCATATGCCAGAGGTAATCCAGCACCTGTTTATACCATGGCAGAGTATCCCAGTTGTCGGATACCAGTCCGCGTAGCGGAAAGATATCCAGGAAACTGCCGCCGCCAAAAAACACCAGCAAGGTTATGCCGAGAACAAAACCCGGAATCGCATAACCGATCAGTATCAAAGTACTGCTCACCACATCGAAAGTACTGCCATCCCTGATCGCTTTCGCGATCCCCAACGGGATACAGGTGGAATAGACAATGATGAAGCTCCACACACCGAGGCTAATGGATACCGGCATCTTCGATATGACAAGATCGATTACCGTTTCGTTATGGAAGTAACTGTCACCCAGGTCAAAACTTAGATAGTTGAGCATCATCGAGATGAAACGCTCATGTACAGGCTTATCAAATCCATAGAGGGCACGAATCTCTTCGATGTATTCTTCATCGAGCCCTGTAGCACCACGATACAGTCCGCTGGTGCCACTGCTCGCTTCGCCCTCACCATGCTGTCCTTCTTCGAGCTGGCTGACGAGCTGCTCGACAGGTCCTCCGGGAACGAATTGCGTCACCGCAAACGTGATCAACATGACACCGAACAATGTCGGTACCATCAATAGCAGGCGTTTTAATATATATGAGAACATTTTTTATAATTTCATACTTTGTACTATTCGTTATTAGTTATTCTCTGCTAGCTGCGTCATCAATCCACCATGCTTTTAGTAACCAGCTTATCGGGTCATAATATAACGGTTGTGTTTGCGGTATACCAAACTTGTTCCAGTATGCAACGCGGTGTACATTGATATACCAGTTTGGCACCAGGTACTCGCCATATAACAGTACACGATCCAGCGCACGAGAAGCGATAACGACATGTTCGCGGTCCTTTGCCTGAATTATTTCCTGGACCAGCACATCGACAACCGGATCGGTAATCGCTGGCAGATTTTTTGAACCTTTCATCTCCGCCGAACTGGAATGGAACATGTTCATCAGCTCATTACCCGGTGACACCGAGGATGGAAAACTGGTTACCACCATATCAAACTCGAAGGAGTCGAGCCTGCGTTTATATAACGAAGAATCAACTTTTCGATAGTCAGTCTCGATGCCCAGTTTTTTCAGGTTATGTGCATAAGGTGCAATGATACGGTCAAAACCACCCTGCACCAGCAGGATATCCAGCCTGAAGACTTCACCCTTCTGATTTTTCAGTGCGCCGTCCTGGATCGTCCAGCCAGCGTCGGCGAGCAGGTCACGAG
>JABDRN010000018.1 GCA_013041745.1 Gammaproteobacteria bacterium | reverse complement strand
TTCTATTTTCAGCCCTGATGAACCATGGGCTGTAATCGACGATAGCTTCCATTGGATCGGTGTATGAAAAGACCTTTACCCAGCCTTTTACACCATAAACTCCGGTGATACGCCCTAGTGTGACTTTTTCCGGAGTCTTATTCGCATCCTGGTCTTTTTGCTGGACCGAACTCATGGTGCAAGTCTTACAGCAGGAAATATTTCCAGGACAGCGTTATTTTCAGGCAGCGGCTTTCTTGGCCTGCTTGATCAATGTAGATACACGATCTGATGTCTGTGCACCGACACCCTTCCAGTGTGTAACACGATCCAGGTTTAAAACCAGACGCTCTTCACCACCGGTAGCACCAGGGTTAAAGTAGCCTAGACGCTCGATGTAGCGACCATCACGTGATTGACGTGAGTCTTTGACATCTATGTGATAAAAAGGCTTTTTCTTAGCGCCGCCTCTAGATAAACGTATTGTTACCATCAGTTACTCTCAAATTCTTAAACGAAAAGTGACCCAGACCATTACCGGGGGCCACAGGAAACCGCGCATTTTACGTGATTATATCGCCAGATGGAAGCCTGTATTCAGGATAAATTAGACATTAATCTGCAATTGAATCAGAAGCCCATTCCGCCCGGACCGCCCATTCCAGGGGGCATGCCGCCGCCTTTCATAGCCCGCATCATCTTCGCCATGCCGCCTTTTGACATCTTTTTCATCATTTTTTTCATCTGCATCTGCTGCTTTATGAGACGGTTGACATCCTGAACCTGCAGCCCGCATCCATCGGCGATACGACGTTTCCTTGAACCTTTGATAATTTCCGGAAAGGCTCTCTCTTTAGGTGTCATCGAGTTGATGATACCGACCATGCGGCTCATTTCCTTGTCGTTGACCTTGTCTTTGATCTTATCGGCCATGCCAGGCATGCCGGGAAGCTTATCCATCAGGCCGGCCATACCCCCCATGTTCTGCATCTGTTCGAACTGTTCTTTCAGGTCGTTGAAATTAAAACTTTTGCCTTTCTGAACTTTCTTCGCCAACTGTGCCGCTTTTTTATGGTCGACTTTCTGTTGAACCTCTTCCACCAGCGACAGGACATCGCCCATTCCGAGGATGCGTGAAGCCACGCGGTCGGGATGAAATGGCTCCAGTGCCTCGATCTTTTCTCCCGAGCCCATGAATTTGATCGGTTTGCCGGTGATCTGACGGATAGACAGTGCTGCACCGCCGCGTGCATCGCCATCTGTCTTGGTCAGGACCACACCGGTGAGCGGCAGCGCCTCATTGAACGCCTGTGCGGTATTGGCGGCATCCTGGCCGGTCATGCTGTCGACCACGAACAGGGTTTCAACCGGATTGGCCGCGGCATGCACGGCTTTGATCTCATCCATCATGTCGGCATCGATATGTAGACGACCGGCAGTATCGACGATGACGACATCTATATAGTGTTTGCGTGCATAATCGATAGCCGCTTTAGCGATATCTGCCGGTTTCTGATCGGTCGTACTGGGAAAAAATTCTGCTGCCACCTGTGATGCCAGTGTTTTCAACTGCTCGATCGCTGCAGGCCGATAGATATCACAGCTCACCAGCAAGGTTTTTTTCTTTTCTCGCTCTTGCAGCATCTTTGCCAGCTTGGCAACGGTAGTGGTCTTACCTGCACCCTGCAGGCCGGCCATCAAAACAACCGCCGGCGGCTGCGCACTGAGATCGAGCGACTCGTTCTGCTCTCCCATCACCTTGACCAGTTCATCCTGAACGATAGTGACGAACACCTGCCCCGGCTTCAGGCTGGTCAACACCTCTTCACCCAGTGCACGCTGTTTCACATCTTCGATAAAGCCGCGCACCACGGACAGGGCAACATCAGCCTCCAGCAATGCCATGCGCACATCACGCAGAGCATCCTGAATATTAGTTTCGGTTAATCGGCCCTCACCACGCAATTTCTGCGCAGTACTGGCAAGTCGGTCACTTAATCCATCAAACATGGCATACCTTGAAATATTTAAATTGGTTCACGATGGTGAATTATAGCGAATATGGAGAACCCCTACCGCAGATATTTAGGCCTTTTTTATCTATGAAATATACTCACAGCTGAAAAACATCACCACTTTTAAGCTGGCAGATGTCCCAGCCCGGCAGCGCCTCTCGACATTGCGTCATGATCTCCTGCTCACAACCGGGCTTGAGATGAGAAACACAAACTTTTGTCCTGTGCTTTAGCTTGACGAGGTCAGCAGACAGTAATTTGGGGCAATAGTGATAAGCGACTTTAGCCAGCTCGATATCCCGGTCAGCAAACGCCGCCTCGACTACCAGTAGATCCAGTGACTCATACTTGTTGAGGCTAAGCCAGAAGCTTTCATTGCTGGTAGTGTCACCGCTGAAAGCAAACACCTTGCCATCTTCCTTGATGCAGTAACCCACAGCCGGTACAGAATGGTTGACCCTGATCATCTCTATCCAACGTCCTGATAGTTCGATGACTGCGCCGGCTGCCATCGATTCAAGTTTCAGGACGGCATTGGTCTTATGTGGCAGTTCGGTAAAATCTGGCCAGATCGTCCAGTTGAAAATGTGATCTTGCAAGGCACGGATCGTTTCTGGCAATGCATGCACGATGATCGGCTGTCCGACAAGGTCATCAAAAAGCGTATCGGCCAGTAACGGGATCGAAGCGATGTGATCGAGATGCGAGTGGCTGACAAATATATGCCGTATTCGACGCATCTCCTGCAACGACAGATCACATACACCGGTACCGGCATCGATAAGGATATCATCATCTATCAGGAAAGATGTGGTCGCCACACTCTGGTTTATTCCACCACTACATCCTAATACGCGCACTTTCATTCAGATTACCTGCATCTCTCGACATCAGCTTTTTATGCCTTATCGTTTTATTATGTACCATTCTAGTGATAACATGCGACCTATTAAAAAGTATACGTCGACGAAAAACCCAGAGTGTGAGCAAACTCACATTTTGCTAGATAAAACAGTCTTTCAAATCATTGTTAACAGATAGTATTAGCCCAGTATAGACCAGTAGACAAAAACAACATGGACAACAATATCTTTACCTACAGTGGAATTATTCTATACATAGCCTGTTCAGCACTGCTATTTTTACGATTGAGAAAGCCTGCTAATGCCTGCAGCGGTATAATCGCACAACTGACAAAAAAACAGGTGCTGATGTTAGGCATGGCAGCATTGTGCTTTCACATCCTGGCGCTGTATAACAGCATGCTGACCCCTATGGGTGTCAACCTGGGATTTTATAATGCGATTTCCCTGGTCAGCGCATTCATCACCTTACTTACGCTATCAGCTGTATGGCGTTATCCAGTCGATATCCTTGCTATCATCTTATTACCACTGACAGCAGCCGCCATGATTATCGACACCCTGAAGAGCAGCAGTCACCTGCTGGGGCCCGATAGCTCTAGCGCACTGGTGTTTCATATACTGACATCTATCGTGGCATACAGCATCCTTGCACTGGCAGCCTTACAGGCCATCCTGCTGTCTATACAGAGCAGGTTCCTGCATGCTCACCAGCCTGGCGGCGTCATCCGTTTGATGCCGCCGTTAAAAAACATGGAAGTATTATTGTTCGAAGTCATCGTCGTCGGTTTCGTCGCGCTGACCATTTCTCTCGGCAGCGGACTGATCTTTTTAGAAAACATGTTCGCCCAGCAACTGGTTCACAAGACAGTTCTATCCATCTTCGCATGGTTCGTCTTTCTCATCCTACTGATCGGCCACTGGAAATTAGGCTGGCGGGGGCGTACTGCAATACGCTGGACATTGAGCGGTTTTATCAGTTTGATGCTGGCATATTTTGGCAGCAAATTCGTGCTTGAGATCATTCTTGTTTAGCAATTAGACATCACTTATATATTGTCATCTCGACCAGCGGGAGAGATCTTATACACCGATTCTTTCAGATCTCTCCCGCTGGTCGAGATGACAGAGTGATACGAAATACAACTTGACACTAGACCTTGTTAACACATAATTAACGAACACAAGTCATATAGAGACAACTCTCCTTGAACGAACTATCGACAGCCTCGCTGTTCATCATCCTCGCCATCCTGATCTTATTATCCGGTTTTTTTTCAGGCTCAGAAACAGCGCTGATGACACTCAACCGTTACCGCCTGAAAAGCCTCGCAGATAAAGGGCATCGTGGCGCCAGACTTGCGAGTAAGCTGCTGGCAAGGCCTGACCGCTTACTCGGTCTTATCCTGCTGGGAAATAATATCGTCAATATCTTTGCCGCCACCGTCGCGACCATCATCGCTCTTCGCCTCTATGGTGAGATCGGTCTCGCTGTGGCACCGATCGCACTGGCGTTCGTCATACTGATTTTTTCTGAAGTCACGCCGAAGACACTGGCCGCATTAAAGCCTGAAAAGCTGGCTTTCCCGTCAGCATTTGTATACACGGTCATCGCCACGCCGCTCTATCCTTTTGTATGGCTGGTCAATATCTTTTCAAATGCGCTGCTATCTCTGATGGGTGTGCACCCTGACAAGGAGACCAGGCAGGAACTCAGCGCCGATGAACTACGAGCGGTGGTCGTCGAAGCAGAACATTTCATGCCGCAGGCACACTCTGACATGCTACTTAGCATAATCGACCTGGAGCAGGTCAGTGTCGAGGATATCATGGTACCGCGTAACGAGGTTACCGGTATCGACCTTAATGATGACTGGAACGATATAGTGCACCAGATAACGCACAGCCAGCGTACCCGTGTGCCGGTATTTCATGACAGCATCGACAACACTGTCGGTGTATTGCATCTTCGTAAAGTGCTCAACCTGTTTTCCCGCGATGAACTGAACATGGATACGCTCAAAGGCACTATTGCATCAGCCTATTTCATCCCTGCTGGCACTTCTCTAACACAGCAGCTTTTAAACTTTCAGGACAACCGCCGTCGCTCCGGTCTGGTCGTCGATGAATACGGCAGCATACAGGGGCTGGTCACGCTGGAAGACATACTGGAAGAGATCGTCGGCCAGTTTACTACCGACTCACCGACTCGAAACCTCGGTATACATAAACAGGCAGATAACTCCTACCTGATCGATGGCAATACACATATTCGCGATATCAACCGCGCACTCGACTGGCAGCTACCCTCAGATGGGCCGAAGACGCTCAACGGCCTTATCCTCGAGCACATGGAGATCATTCCACAGACCGGCACCAGCCTGATGATAGAAAACTACACGATCGAGATAATGCGCTCGACAAACAACGCGGTGCAGACCGCACGGATGCAGGATACGAGTGACATGGCTGAAACAATCGAAGAAGATCAAGCCCCTGTCACCTCAGAGAACAGCTGACCATGGCAAAAGCAAAAATACAGTACAGTTGCACCTCCTGCGGTGCCAGCCACTCAAAATGGGCCGGCCAGTGCAGTGACTGCGGCGAATGGAATACCATGAGTGAAACCATCACTGCCATCACCACCAATACCCGGCAGGGATTTGCCGGCAAGAAGGGGCAGGCAAAAATCCAGGCACTGGAAGATATCGAAATGCACGCTGAGATGCGTACTGCTACCCGTATCAGTGAACTTGACCGCGTGCTCGGTGGCGGCCTGGTACATGGTTCCGTCACCCTTATCGGCGGTGATCCCGGCATCGGCAAATCTACTCTGCTGACACAGACACTGGCCAGCCTGAGCGAGACACTGCCCTGCTTATATGTCACCGGCGAAGAATCACTGCAACAGGTCAGCCTGCGTGCGCACCGCCTCGGTCTTGAAGATAAAGGATTAAAACTGCTGTCCGAAACCTGTGTTGAAAACATCATCACCCTTGCCAGTGAGCAGCTGCCGAAAGTGATAGTGATCGATTCCATCCAGACCATTTACACCGAAGCATTACAGTCTGCACCCGGTGCCGTCGCACAGGTGCGAGAGAGTGCCGCCCAGCTGGTACGCTTCGCCAAGCAGACGGGAACAGCCTTATTCCTGGTCGGACATGTCACCAAAGAAGGCACCCTCGCTGGCCCGCGGGTACTCGAACATATGGTAGATACGGTACTGTATTTCGAGGGTGATCCCGGCGAACGTTACCGCATGATCCGCGCCATCAAAAATCGCTTCGGTGCAGTCAACGAACTGGGTATCTTCGCCATGACCGACGAAGGCCTGAAAACCGTCAGCAATCCATCTGCGATATTCCTGTCACGCCACGAACAGCCAGTGCCCGGCAGCATCATCACCGTAACCCGTGAAGGCAGCCGTCCGCTGCTCATCGAGTTACAGGCACTGGTCGATGACAGCCACAGTAACAATCCACGCCGAGTCTGTCTCGGCCTCGACCCGAACCGACTGAATATGCTGCTCGCCGTGATGCATCGGCACGCCGGTATAGCCATGTTCGATCAGGACGTATTCATCAACATCGTCGGCGGTGTACGTCTCACCGAAACCTCGGCAGACAGTGCACTGATGCTCGCCGCGTTATCAAGTTTTCGTGACAAGCCTTTACCCAATGATGTATTCACCTTTGGTGAAGTCGGCCTCGCCGGTGAGTTACGCCCGGTACCCAACGGCCAGGAACGGTTACGCGAAGCTGCCAAGCATGGCTTCAAAACCGCCATCATCCCGAAAGCGAATAACCCGAGAAAAGGTGAAACCATAGAAGGCCTGAACATCATCGCAATACAGCGCGTCAGCGAATTGATCGAAACCGCCATTTCACTTTAGATAGCGAAACGCTTTTCTTACACTCGAAAGCAACCAACAAAGACTTTTTTTGCTAAAATGCGCTATGGCTAAAAAGACCCCAAATTTCGAAAAAGCACTAACCGAACTCGAAGCCCTGGTAGAGGATATGGAGCAAGGCAATCTTAGCCTGGAAGAATCGCTGAAACGGTTCGAAAAAGGTATTGCATTAAGTTCTGAATGTCAGCAGGCGCTGCAGAATGCCGAATTGAAGATCAAGCAGCTGGTCGAAAAAAACGGCAAGCTACTCGAACAAGACATAGAGCTGGATGATTGACAGCTTCGTACTTCCCACCGGGACACGACACGAAAAACACACTAATGCCTCACGAATTTCAACCCCGCCTGAATACTTACCAGGACCGAGTTAATGCTGCCTTAGATAAATATCTTCCGAATGATGATCCGCCGGAACATAACCTGGCAGAAGCCATCAGATATTCTGTCATAGGTGGCGGCAAACGAATTCGACCCGCCATGGTGTATGCTGCCGGAGAAGCCATGGGTGTTTCCACTGACCTGCTTGACATCCCTGCCTGTGCTGTTGAGATGATACATGCTTATTCACTGATCCATGATGACCTGCCAGCGATGGATGATGATGACCTGCGACGCGGCCGACCCACCTGCCACAAAGCATTTGATGAAGCCACTGCCATGCTGGCTGGTGATGCGCTACAGGCGCTGGCCTATGAGATCCTGGCCAAAGATGATCACGAGGAGCTGACACCGGACCATCGCATCGGCATGCTAAGCCTGTTAACCGAAGCCAGTGGCGCACATGGCATGGCCGGCGGTCAGGCAGTCGACCTGGCCTCTGTCGGCAAGCAGCTGACGCTGGCACAGCTGGAACACATGCACCAACTTAAGACCGGCGCCCTGATCCGTGCCAGCATACTGCTGGGCGGCATGTGCAAGCAGGACATCAGTGAAGAAGAGCTAAAGATGCTCAGTGATTACGCTCTCTGTATCGGGCTATCATTTCAGATACAGGACGACATCCTCGATGTTATCGGTGACACAGAAACCCTGGGTAAACCGCAGGGATCAGATCAGGCACAGGAAAAACCGACCTTTCCGGCGATCCTCGGTGTCGAAGAATCACGTCAGCGAGCTATGCAGCAACATGAGCTGGCGCTAAAAATACTTGAACCACTGGACGAAAAAGCCGATAGTCTACGCCAGTTATCTGCATATATCGTCGAGAGACAGTATTAAAGAGATCAATATCAACTATTTCCCTATAATCATCGTCTGGTCAACACCTTCTTCTAATGCCTTCTTCTAAAGCCAACCGGTCACTGCTGGAGTCGATACATTCACCTGCAGACGTTCGCAAACTCAGCAGCCCGCAACTTAAGGAGCTTGCACACCAGTTACGCGAGTTCCTGCTGGAGAGCGTTTCTTCTACAGGTGGCCACCTGTCAGCCGGCCTCGGCACTGTTGAGCTGACGGTAGCACTGCATTACGTATTCAATACCCCGTATGACCGCCTGGTTTGGGATGTCGGCCACCAGACCTATCCTCACAAGATACTTACCGGACGCCGCGAAAAGATGGCCGGTCTACGCCAGAGAGACGGCATTGCCGGATTTCCAAAGCGTGAAGAGAGCGAATATGACAGCTTTGGTACCGGACACTCCAGCACCTCGATTGCTGCAGCCCTGGGCATGAGTATCGCTGCCAGGAAAAATAACGAAAACCGTGACTGCATCGCTGTCATCGGCGATGGTGCCATGACTGCCGGCATGGCATTTGAAGCGCTTAATCATGCGGGCGACACCGATGCCAACTTGCTGGTGATCCTCAACGATAACGATATGTCGATCTCACCGAACGTGGGCGCACTGTCAAATCACCTTACCCGCCTTTTATCTGGCGACCTGTTTTCATCACTGCGTGAAGGCAGCAAGAGAGTACTGGAAAATATTCCACCCGCATTCGAGCTGGCAAGACGCACCGAGGAGCATGTCAAAGGTATGATCGCACCCGGCACCCTGTTCGAAGAGCTTGGCTTCAATTATTTTGGCCCGGTGGATGGTCACGATCTCGATACCCTGGTCCCTGTTTTAAAGAATATCAACCAGCAGAGCGGTCCGCGTTTACTGCACATCAAGACGCAGAAAGGTAAAGGCTACTTCCCGGCCGAAGATGCCCCGGTAAAATACCATGGGGTCAGCGCTTTTGACCTTAGCACCGGCAAATCGCATGCTGCCGATACCAGCAAGAATCCAAGTTTTACCGAGATATTCGGGCAATGGTTATGTGACATGGCACATCAGGATGAGCGGCTCATCGGTATTACCCCCGCTATGCGCGAGGGCTCCGGGCTGGTCGAATTCTCACAACGCTTTCCGCAGCGATACTTCGATGTAGGCATTGCAGAGCAGCATGCGGTGACACTCGCTGCAGGTATGGCTTGTGATGGCTTAAAACCAGTCGTCGCCATCTACTCTACTTTTTTACAACGCGCATATGATCAGTTCATTCATGACGTTGCAATACAGAACCTGCCAGTGATGTTCGCCATCGACCGCGCCGGCATCGTCGGTGCCGACGGCCCGACACATACCGGTGCTTATGACATCAGCTTCATGCGCTGTATACCCAATATGGTGATCATGACACCGGCTGATGATGCAGAATGCCAGGGCCTGCTGACCACTGCATTCCTGCACGATGGGCCCAGTGCCGTACGCTATCCACGCGGCTCAGCCATAAGCGTCAACAAAGATGATGCGGCTGATAGCGATAAACAAAGAAAAGCTGAACTCAAAGCTCTGCCATTTGGCCAGGCCGAACAAGTCCGGCAGGGAAACAAGGTTGCCTTGCTGGTCTTTGGCACCCTGCTAGCCACTGCCCGGGAAGTCGCCGAAGAAATCGATGCCAGCGTTTACAGTATGCGGTTCGTAAAACCGCTGGATACCGACACCATCAAAAAAGCATGGGAGCAACATGAGTTACTGGTTACCATCGAAGAAAACGCTATCGCAGGCGGCGCGGGAAGCGCAGTTTCTGAGTATCTCAACCAGCAGAACCTGCCAGGCAAGCTGCTACAGATAGGTTTTCCTGATAAATTCATCAGTCACGGCCAGCCTGGCGAACTGCTGGCTGAGTGGAACCTGGATAAATCCGGTATTTTGAATACGGTTCAGAGACGAGTTAAGGAATTGCTTATATAGGCGAAACAGGATAAAATCCCTACTGTTTTACTCAGGTATTATTTAGGCAACGAATAATGACAGCTCGCTACCAGCTCAAAGTCGTCACAGATTTTGCGTCAGCTCATACATTAAGAGATTATCCCGGTGCATGTAGCCGCATGCATGGGCACAACTGGAAAGTTGAGCTGGAAGCCGTGGCAACACAACTTGACGATATCGGCATGGGTGTCGATTTTAAAGTGATGAAGCAGGCTGCCAGAGAGGTGGGCGGACGATTAGATCATCAATACCTGAACGATCTTGAACCGTTTAAAAACGTTAATCCAACGGCAGAAAACATTGCAGCTTACATGTACAAAGAAATTTCTGCCCGTATAAACAGTGACTCAATCAAGGTGACAGCACTTACCTTATGGGAAACCGAACGCGCCTGTGTGCGCTACAGTGAAGAAAATGAATAAACAAGCTCAAACCAGCACATTACCTGATGTTCAGAACAGCCAGGACACGCGCGCGATAGCGATCAATAAAGTTGGCATCAAAGATATCCGCCATCCGGTACAGGTTAAAGACCGTGCCGGTCAGATCCAGCATACCATCGCAAATTTCAACATGTATGTCGCCCTGCCCCATGAGTTCAAAGGCACACACATGTCGCGTTTTGTTGAGATTCTCAACAACCATGAATGGGAGATCACGGTCGATTCCTTCAAAGTCATGTTGACCGAGATGACCAGCCTGCTGGATGCAGAGGTCGGACACATCGAGATGACCTTCCACTTCTTCATCAATAAGACGGCACCTGCATCCGGCGTGCAGAGCCTGCTCGATTATGAAGTCACCTTTATCGGCGAACGCAAAGATAATCAGAACATAATCAATCTTAAAGTCGTTGTGCCTGTTACCAGCCTGTGCCCATGCTCGAAAAAGATTTCTGACCGCGGTGCGCACAATCAGCGCTCGCACGTAACTGTCAATGTCGAGACAGAAGACTTCATCTGGATCGAGGAAATCATCGATTTGGTCGAAGCCCAGGCATCCTGTGAATTATATGGCCTGTTGAAGCGTCCTGATGAAAAGGTCGTTACCGAGCGCGCCTATGATAATCCAAAGTTTGTCGAAGACATGGTCCGTGATATCGCCCACCAGCTCAACATCGATGAACGTATCCAGGCCTATACCGTCGAATCAGAAAACTTCGAGTCTATCCACAATCACTCAGCCTATGCGCTGATCGAGAAAACGCGATAGTCTTTTTCAACTTATAAGTTTTAGATAAAAAGCACCTCTATCCGGTGCTTTTTTATTGCCTGTGTTTTCGAAAAATAAATGTAATAATTATTAATGACTGATCGCGGAATAAATTCCGCTGCTACACGAGAGCTCATATCCGTAGGAGCGCTTTGCAAAGCGCGATACCTCTCGGGCAAAACGTCGATATAAAGACTCATGAAAAACCGACAGAGAACAGACTACTCTTCCTCATCAGCTGCAATAAGCAGCGGTGGCAGAAACAGAAAGTCGGTGAGCAGGGCAAACACGATTGCGATCACTGTCAGCACCCCCATGGAGAAGTTAACATAGAAACCGGAAAAGGCCAGTACGGCAAAGCCCGCTGCCAGCGCGATAGAAGTAATCACGATCGCTGTACCCACCGTATTGAATGAATACTTCACCGCCTGTGCCGGACTCATGTTCTTTTCTTTTCTGGCGAGCAGGTATTTGGTAAGAAAGTGCACGGTATCATCAACCACCACGCCGATCGAGATTGCGGCTACCACGGCAACAGCAAGGCCTACCTGGCCCTGCAGATAACCCCAGACACCAAAGGCGAGGATGGCTGGAAAAAGGTTGGGCACCAGGCTTAACAGGCCGTATTTAACACTGCCAAGAGCGACGATCAGGATCAGCGAGATCAAAACCAGTGCGATGCTTATACCGATCAGCATGGTGTCGATATTACGCTTGGAGATATGGGCGAAAACTACCGATAGTCCGCTGCCATAACTATACATGCTGGCAGGCAGGTTCTGCTGCATCCAGTCTCTCGCCCTCTCATCGAGCTGTCGGAGCTTTTTAGCCGAGGTCCTTTTCATTATCACCGTCAGCCGGGTTTTAGATTTGTCGATATCGATCCGGTTATTCAGGTCCAGTCCGTAGGGTAGTGAGAGTTCATACAGCAACAGATACTGTGCTGCCAGTTCGGCTGAATCCGGCGGTAAATAATAATCCGGATCATCACCGTTCATCTTCTGGTTGAGACGCTTCATGATGTCAGCAAAAGTCGCCACGGTCATCACATCCGGCTGTTGTTCGAACCACTTGCCGAGTTTATCCAGACCTTCCAGGTATTCTGGTGTACTGATACCGCCGGAGCGTCCCGAGCTCACTGAGTATTCGATGATATCCAGTCCGGTTACCTGTTCGCTGGCGATCAGTTCGGTATCCAGCCGGATCTGGTAACTCTCATCCAGGTACTCGATAAAATTGTCATTGAGTTCGATACGAAATGTTCCCAGCATGATAAGCAGCATGACAATGCTACTGCCGAACAGCAGGCGTTTCCTGTTATTGATCACGAATTCTGCAAAACGGTCTCTGAGTGATTCTTTTTCCTGTTTTGGCACTGTTATCGGTATTGGCAGTACCGCGATGATAGCCGGCAACAGCACCACAGAAAATACGAACGCCGCGAGCACTCCGACGGCGACCACATTACCCAATTCTCTAAACGGCGGTACATCACTGCTGTTCATACTGAGAAAACCGATGGCAGTCGTCAGACTGGTAACAAAAACCGGTTTCAGATTGATACGCAGTGCTTCCTGGATCGCCGCGTATTTATCCAGGCCACGGCGCATCTCGTTGAACATTGTTGCAAGGATATGGACACTGTCGGCGATCGCCAGGGTCATGATGATCACCGGTGCTACGGCTGTCGGTGAGGTGATCATCATACCCATGTGCCCCATCATACCCATTGCAACCACCGTGGACATACCGATCACGATCAGGGTGACAAAGGAAGCCGAGAATGAACGTAACAGCAAACCGACACCGACGATGATGATCAGGTACATCAGGGGAACAAGGGTTGCACTATCATCCTGGCTGACCTGGCTGAAAACCTGGTCAAAAGGAACCGAACCGGTGAGGTAAAAATCATGCTGCGGATACACACTCCTGAACTCATCGAGCATGTTCCTCACATAGGCAACCGTTGTCGGCACCTCTGACAATGATTTACCCGGTTTCAGCAGGTTGATATTGATACCGGTGATAGTACCAGACGGGTTGATCAGGTGGTGCACCAGGGCGTGCTCATTCAACACCACATGCCTGATCTCATCGATCTCCTGCTGGCTAAGATCTTCAGCGTCAGTAACCAGGTCATCTACCGACAGATCATCTCCCATCACTGTCATGTGCTGAAAATTGGTAATAGAATCGACTCGGCTCGAATACGGTATCTGCCAGCAGGCTTCGCTCAGAGATTTGACCAGAGCCAGTGTTTTCGTATTAAAAACATCGCCTTGCTTTGGCCGTAATGCGATATAGATATTCTCATTTTTCACGAAGCTATTTTCCAGCTCTTCCATGGCAACCAGCTGCGGGTTCTGCTTGCTAAAAAATACTCTGCTATCCGGATTGAAAGCCAGGTTCTGCATACCCACGGCCATGACTACAGAGAACAGGACACTGATGAAGATGATCAGCCAGCGAAAACGGATGATGGCATAAAATTGGTCAGTACTGGAGGCCATAAGATTGGAAGTAACAGGCATAAGAAGATAAAGTATATATCATTGAACGGCCGGACCGCTGACAATCAGCACTCACCCACAATGTATATTGCGTCAGCCTCACGAAAGTTCATAATCATAATCCTTTACGTAAAATAATGAATTGACACTAAAAATGAATAATACAACGTCCGGTCACACACCTGTAAGAAAAACAAAGATCGTTGCCACCATCGGGCCGGCATGCAATACGCCGGAATTACTCAAAGAGATGATCGAAGCAGGAATGAATGTTGCGCGCTTAAACCTTTCCCATGGTACTCACGCTGATCACAGCAAACAGATCCTGACCTTGCGTCATGCTGCAAGCGAGCTCGGCAGAAATATAGCGATCATGATAGACACCCGGGGGATTGAGATACGTACCGGGCTGCTTGAAGACGGTATCGTGACACTGGTACCCGGCGAGTTATTCAGCCTTTATACAGAAGACAGACCTGGTGATATCAATGGCGTATCGATCACCTATCAGAAGCTTTTCGAAGAGGTGCGTAAAGGCATACCTATCCTGCTCGATGATGGCGCCATCGAGCTGGAAGTGGAAACAGTGAAAGACGGCGTAATCATCTGCCGGATCATCCATGGCGGTCTGCTCGGTAACTGCAAGAGCGTCAACCTGCCTGAAACACAGCTGGCGATGAGTGCTGTCAGCCCGGAAAACCGGGAGGACATCGTCAAAGAACTTAGCTTCGCCGCCGAGAATGATGTCGATTACATCGCTGCATCGTTCGTACAGACTGCTGATGACATCTACAAGATGCGTGAGATCCTCATCGAAAAGGACGCACTTATCCCGATTATCGCTAAAATCGAGAACAAGGCCGGCGTTGCTAACCTGGAAGAGATCGTCGATGCGGCAGACGGTATCATGGTCGCACGTGGAGACCTCGGCGTTGAACTGCCGCTGGCAGACGTCCCGTCAACACAGAAGCAGATAATTCGCACCACGGTGAGTAATGGCAAGCCGGTAATAACGGCCACCCAGATGCTGGCATCCATGGAACATAATCCGAAACCGACCCGTGCTGAGGCCAGCGATGTCGCCAATGCCATACTCGACGGCACATCCGCAGTGATGTTATCAGGTGAGACCGCTGTCGGAAAATACCCACTGGAGGCAATACAAACACTGGCCACTATCACATTACGCGCCGAAGCATCACTAAACGATTACGGTTATCTGCAAAAGATCAAGCCAAGCCCCGCGAACGTGGTCACCCAGGCCGTCGGACAGGCCTCTGTCGGCATGGCAAAAAACCTGAAAGCGGCTGCCATCATAAGCCTGACCGAAAGCGGCTTTACCTCACGCCTGGTCTCAAAATACCGTCCCGACTGCCCGATCATGGCAGTCACCTCATCGCAGCGTGTCGCGCGTAAACTTTCGATGAACTGGGGAGTGATAACCGCCCTCTACGAAGGAGAGCCTAACGATGATGCACGCATCGAATTCGCTATCGAGCAGACTAAAAAGATCACGAATGCAGACAGCGGCGACATCCTGATCGTCACCGCCGGTCATTTACAGCATGGTTCCGGCGGCACAGACCTGGTTCGTATCATTACGCTGCAATAAGCAGAGAACGGGGGCATCTATAAAGTACTGTTGAATATCGCTGCTTGAAAACTGTTTACCTGGCAGCGGTTTGTAAACCGCGATATTTTGTCCCTGTTACCTGTCGACAAAGCTTTTAGCTTTTTCTGCCAGCCTCGCAGAAATGCCTGCCATCTACTGCTACACTTATTTCTAATACCAATAAAGTAACAAGATTAAACAATGTTTCAGGATATACCATCATACGGGTTCTCATCACCCATAACGATTGCTCTCGAAGGTTTGCTGAATGGTTAAATATGGTGAGCTCGACAAGGCACTGACGGCTTATGTGCGTGGAGACACTCATGATGCCATCCCGGCGGAATATTATCGTCGCGTCATAAAAACAGCAATCAGGGTCAACAATGAGGGCAAACAGTGGGATATGCAGCAGGCTGCAGCAGTCTTGCTGTATTTTGTTTTCAACGACGGTCTGCTCTCACCTAGTCAGCTCACCAGCGACGGACTGAAAGCACTGGATTATGCGGAAATGTTCCTGGAAGTATCGCAGACCACGATAGACCTGGTACAAGAGATGAATCGTCATTCAGCGTGAATACTGATAATAATCTGAACACCTGCCATACAGGCAATAAAAAAGCACCTTTTTGAGGTGCTTTTTTATTGCCTGATACCCTGTAATTGATTCTGATAATCCGGATATTGGCAGATTATTACTCCAGGTTTTTAACCAGAATATCTCTTAACTGTTCGGCCTGTGCAGTACTATAAACATCACCATCATCGTCTGTTTGTTGAGAATTTCTGGCATCCTTGACCACTACTTGAATACGACCGCCTAGATCGGAAAACTCGAGACGGTACTGGCGTTTATCGCCACTGGTAAGAGGCTGATCATCGTCGGAACCGGTGAACAGTTGCATCAGCCAGCTAGATTTGGCGAGATCATCATCTTCTGCATCAATCTCCAGTGCCTCATCTGATATTTTGCCGACACTGAAGTTTATGCTACTGCTATCCTTATGCTCATCGATATCTTGCATACGCATACGGTCGAGCGCCCGCATCGAACGACGCCAGACAAAATCCATACTGCCCTTCATGGTCAGCGCAGTGGTATTGGTGCTATCGACCTGGATCAGGGAAGCATAAGGGCGATAATTTTCTAACAGTGCTGTTGACTGTTCTTTACCCAGACCGGCAAATAAGGCCATACGAGCAATGATCTCACGTTCGGCTTCGAGATTACTGGGCAGCGTTTTCCAGTAGAACTCATCACCGTATTCGCCGCGAACTACACGTTCAATTCTCGTGTGCGCAACATAGAGACGTGTTTTTCTATCATCATCAAAACTTTCAAGACGGACACGAAATTTGTCTTTAGCGTCTGGTTCAAATTTTTGAAACATCGATGCAAAATAACCTTTGTCACCACCCAGCCGCTCGGTCCAGTCAGTCTCCATGAATCCGAGCAGTGGCCTCACCTGCACCAGTTCCATACCTTCCTGTTCCCAGAATTCAAGCAGTCTTGGCCAGACACTCTCGACATTGTTATCAATTTCTATCCAACTATTGCCGGCATAACTGACCATGCGCACACCATCAAATTTAGGTGTGATCACAGTTTCCAGCTTGTTGTTATCACGAAAACGCTGCAGTGCTTCTTCTGTCGGTTTTGGTACTCTAAGCTCGTCAGCCCTGTCCGGTTCTGTCAGGTCTGGCGGTACTTCCAGGTTCTTGTAATATTCAGCACCCTGATAGACCGGACGCTCATTGGTACAGGAAGCAATGGCCAGTACTGCTATAGCAATGCCAAGCCTGTACAAAACCAGCGTTGATCGATTGGTTAATTTCATCATAGTACCTCGGCCTGACGCATCGCATGACGTAGCGGCTCATGAAATTGCTCATCCAGTACATCGAGAGGTAAACGTATACCCGGCTCGATCAAGCCCATTTCAAATAACGCCCATTTGACCGGAATCGGACTCGACTCCAGGAATAATCGTGAATGCAGCCCGGCCAGGCGCTGGTTTATCGATTCCGCCAGTTCCCTGTCACCCGACAGTGCAGCCTCGCACATCTCAGCCATCGCTTTTGGTGCGACATTATTAGTTACAGATATGACACCGTGGCCACCTCGTAACATGAACTCAGCACCGGTCGCATCGTCACCACTATAAAGGCCGAACGCTGCCTCAGTGAGCAGTGACTGTGTTTCTGCGAGACGCCCCAGATCGCCGGTGGCATCTTTCAGGCCGATAATATTGTCGATTTCAGATAACTGCTTCACCGTTTCCGGTAACATGTCACAGGCGGTTCGGCCGGGGACATTATAGAGAATCTGTGGGATATCGACGGCCTCGGCAACCTTCTTATGATGTGCATATAAACCGCGCTGCGGCGGCTTGTTATAGTAAGGTGTAACCAGCAAACAGGCATCTGCCCCACCCTGTTGTGCGCACCGAGTCAGCTCGATCGCTTCCCAGGTCGAGTTGGCACCGGTACCAGCGATCACAGGAATACGGCCGCCGACCATTTCCACGGTACGTGCCATGACATCACAGTGCTGTTCCATATTCAATGTCGCCGACTCCCCCGTCGTCCCCACAGACACGATAGCTGAAGTGCTGTTTTCGATATGAAATTCAACCAGATTGGCCAGGCTTTTATAGTCGACACTACCGTCGACGTGCATTGGCGTAACCAATGCAACCATACTGCCTCGAAACATGCCGCTTTTACTCATCAAGAACCCCGAAAAAACAAGGCGCACAGTTAATCAACATTTCACCTTTATTTCAATGATATATATTGCCAAATGTGAATAATTTACTAGTCTTTATGCCTGTTTACCATGCGGATTTTTCAGGCAATTAACCAGTATTTTCGCAGCAAATGACAATCCCTTGCTATACTCATTCTATGCACATAGCATGAATAAAGTATACAAAACAAGGCAGCGAACTCTTAAGGCACAAAATTGAATACACCAAACCCGTCAGAACGCCGTAATTATAGCCGAATCCCATTTAGCGCAGAAATACTGATGCAATGCGGCCATGAAGAATGGAGTTGCAACCTGCTGGATATCTCTCTCAAAGGCATGCTGGTCGAACCGCCGGATAATATCGAGATCGATATGAGCAATCCTTGTGGCATGGCGCTTTTTCTCGGCGAAGATATATCCATCCATGCCAGGGTTACCATCACTCACACCAGTAATGGAAACTGGGGCTTGAACTGGCTGCAGATAGATGTCGCCAGCCTGCAGCATCTGCGCCGGCTGATCGAGTTGAACACCAATGATCCGGCGATGCTGACACGCGAGCTCTCCGAACTGGGATAAATTCGATACTAAACACTCAGTGAACACTCCCCTGATGACGGCGCAAGCAAAGTCCTTTTAAATAGTAATTTTGCGTTTCTGTCGTTTTTGTTACACTGTGCCTCACTTTTTTCACTCTAGTAAAACAAATGACTACAAAACTCGTTATCTCGGCACTGGGCGCTGACCGACCAGGTATTGTCGACGAAATCAGCAATATCATCTACAGGCATTCACTAAACATCGAAGACAGCCGCATGACGGTGCTCGGTGGTGAATTCGCCATGTTATTACTGGTCAGTGGTGAACAGTCTTCGATCGATGCGATCCAGACACAGGTCAATGAGATCGAGCAGGCACTGCAGATGCGTCTGATGATAAAAGCCACAAACGACCCCGCACCGATTGAGAATGCCATCCCCTACTCAGTAGAAGTAACTTCACTGGATCACCCGGGTATCGTTAACAATATATCCAGCTTCTTTTCTCAGCGTGGTATCAACATCGTCAACCTGCATACCGAGAGTTATTCGGCACCGCACACCGGCACCACCATGTTTGCACTGCACATGACTATCGGCATTGCTGCTGATACCAATATTGCAAAATTACGTGATGCCTTCATGCAGACATGTGAAGAACTCAACCTCGATGCAGAGATGAAAAACATATAAACCTGACAACTGGGAGCAGAAGATATGGTAAGCATAGGTAAAAAAGTTAAAAATTTCACGCGCCCGGCGACCGGCGATAAAACCATCAGCCTGAAAGAACTGGCCGGCAAAAAAGTCGTACTGTATTTTTATCCGAAAGACAGCACGCCCGGTTGCACTACGGAAGGCCAGGACTTCCGTGATGCCAAGGCAAAGTTTAGCCGCCAGAACACGGTGATACTCGGCGTCTCTCGTGACAGCATGAAACGTCATGAGAACTTTAAGACTAAACAGAGCTTTAATTTTGATCTGCTCTCAGATGAAGACGAGTCACTATGCAAACAATTTGATGTCATCAAGTTGAAGAAACTATACGGCAGGGAATACATGGGCATCGACCGCAGCACTTTCCTTATTGGTGAAGATGGTGTTTTACTCGAAGAATGGCGGGGCGTAAAAGTTAAAGGCCACGTCGATGAAGTGTTGGCCGCATCTAAAAAACACAAATAAACTTTTCGTTTACTTCGATTATGACAATAAACCTAAAGCCTGGTGAGATCATATGGACAGGTTTATTCTTAATCGTCTTCATCTGGTCCGCCATCGAGCCAAAAGATTACCCGACATGGGCGCTTGAGACCGCGCCAGCTATTCTTGGTTTCTTGGTGTTAGCGATAACACGCCAAAGTTTCCCGCTGACAGCGCTATGCTATACACTTATCCTGTTACATTGCTGGATACTATTCATCGGCGGCCATTACACCTATGCCGAGGTGCCGCTGTTCGATAGCATCAGAGATGCATTCCAGCAGTCGCGAAATAATTTCGACAAGCTAGGCCACTTCGTCCAGGGGTTTGTGCCTGCCATCATCTGCAGAGAGATCATTATCCGAAAAAAAATAATCTCAGGGAAATATTTTACCCATTTTTTCACCCTGTGTTTCTGCCTTGCACTGAGTGCGCTTTACGAGATGCTGGAATGGTGGGTTGCACTACTCAGCGAAGAAGCAGCAGAAGCTTTCCTCGGCACCCAGGGTTATGTCTGGGACACCCAGTCTGATATGGCATGGGCTTTATCAGGTGCTGCCATTGCACTTGTTACGCTTTCAAACATTCACAACAGACAGATACAACAATTACGGTCATAGATATGATGAATGCTAAGATATACATATTAGATATTTGCCCAAGCAAGCCTGTCTATGCTTAGGATCCTCTCTAAATTGATACTAAAGTTGATCGGCTGGCATGTGGATGTCACCATGCCCAAAGAGAAAAAGTTCATCATGATCGGCGCACCTCATACGACTAACTGGGATCTGCCGATAGGACTTTTATGTTTCTGGTCGGTGCAGATAAAAATCACCTGGGTTGCAAAAAAACAGATATTCGTCGGGCCATTCAATTATTTCTTCCGCGCACTTGGCGGTATCCCGGTAGACAGGTCAGTCCATAGCGGTTTCATCAAACAGATCGCAAACCAGTTCAATGAACGCGAAGAGATGGTGTTTGGCATTACGCCGGAAGGCACACGTTCGAAGACAGAATACTGGAAGACCGGTTTTTATTACATCGCACAGGAAGCCAATATACCCATCTGCCTTGCCTATATAGATTATCCAGGCCGCACTGTCGGTTTTGGAAAAATGATTACACCAACGGGTGACATCGAAAAAGACTTTGAGTTAATAAGAGATTTTTATAAAGATAAGACTGGAAAACACCCCAAAAAGCAGGGCCCTGTTCGAATCAGGAAACGTTAACTAGCAGGCCACTCTAGTCATCTCTCCTCGTGGTTGAAAAGGTTATCAGTCCTAATATCCTCGAGCCGGGTACTGCCTCATCGTGCCCTGGCTGCGACGCATCTGCTGCATCATCTGAGGAGACTGCAGGCCATGCTGCTGCACCTGTGGAGACACTTGCCGAGACTGTGTCGACATATCCGTCGCAACTGCATTGATCTTGTCCTGCATGGTAATCGTCTTATACGACGCAGGTACGACAAAAGTATCAGCTGGCAGGTTTACGTCATACCTGATACTTTTTATCTCGGTTTCGACTCGACCATTCTTATCGGTACGCATAGGCACACCGACAGTTCTCACATGCTGGTTCACATTCATATCAGCCAGGGTACAGTCGTCGACCATATTCACCAGGCCGCCGAGTACTGCACGCTGTTTATCCATCATTATCTTCAATGCCTGGAACAGCTCTTTGATACCCTGCTTCTGATAGACCTCCATCGAGCCATAAATCACGCCACACGGTTTACCATTCGCTGAATAGCTGTACTTCTGGGTGGCATAACCAGCAACCTGAATACCAGCACCAAGCCTTTGTATCGATGTTTGCACAAGCGGACCTTTGTTGGAAGATGCCAGTTTGTTCGCATCCAGCGACATAACCTGCTGCTTCTCCGGATTGACGACATTTACCCGATGCTTTCGGTAGTCCACGATGACATATTCACTATCACCCAGGTTCATTCTTGCAAAGCTGCCATCGGTGACTACAGTGGTCATGTCATTGTCACTCTGCACTTCGATGGCTGTTGCTGCCTTTATATGCGGTGAAAACAGCAACAGTATCAAGCCCAGAGTTGGAAACATAGGAAGGTGAAACGATTTGCTCATTTATAACTCCTGTTAGGCTGGCGCAAATTATACCTGTTCTCCCCCAAGTTAAAACCGCTAATGCATGACTATTACCCAATGGAAGGTGCTATCTATCCCAAAGTGAATACGATAATCTATATGAGAATCATTTGCATTTGCATTATCAACAAGTATAATAGCTGCCAGCTTATTACTGATTTCAAACTTACAATACTCCCCGGAGCAAGACGTGACTCACAAATCTATCGCAAAAAGTACTTTATTCGGCGCCATAACATTCGCACTGGCACAACCAGCCCTGGCGGTAACCGATGAAGAGTTTAAAGCCCTGCAGGAACAATTTAACCTGTTAGCAGAACAGGTCGAAGAAAACAGTAAAGACAGCACCAGCGATACCACTATAGGCGGCTATGGTGAACTGCATTACAACAACTGGAGTGATGACCAGGGCAATACCTTTAAAGAACTCGATTTTCACCGTTTTGTGCTGATGATCAATCATGAGTTTAATGATGACATCCGATTCTTCTCTGAATTTGAAATCGAACATGCTACTATCGAAGACACAGACGATGGTTCCAGCAACGGTTATGTGGCTGTCGAACAGGCTTATGTACAATTCGATTTAACCGAGAATACAAAAGCCAATGCAGGTATTTTTCTAGTGCCGGTAGGCATCCTCAATGAAACGCATGAGCCCGCTACTTTTTATGGTGTAGAGCGCAACCCGGTTGAAAAGAACATTATCCCAACTACCTGGAGTGAAGCTGGTGTCTTTTTAAGCGGTCACTATGGATCCGGCTTCAGTTACGACCTGGCACTAAGCAGTGGCCTGGATGGCGGCACCAATATCCGTGGTGGTCGCCAGAAAGGATCTAATGCTGTAGCCAATAATTTAGCTGCAACCGCACGTGCCAGGTACACCGGCGTCCCTGGACTAGTGTTGGCCGCCACTGCCCAATATCAGGATGACATGACACAGGACACCAGCGATGATATCGGCAGTGCAACTCTGCTCGAAGCGCATGTAAGATGGGGAATCGCAGATTTCACATTGACCGGTCTATACGCTTACTGGGATATCGATGTTGCAGCTACCGCTTCACAGTCTGATATAGACAAAGAAAAACAGGACGGTGGTTATATCGAAGCATCCTACAAGCTTCATCCTGAATGGGGTGTATTCGCCCGTCAAAACCAGTGGGACAATGGCGGTGCCGGCGATACCAGCAAGGAACAGACCAATATCGGATTCAACTACTGGCCGCATGAATACGTGGTACTGAAAGCGGACTACCAGATACAGAACGATGTCGCCGGCAGCTTTGACGGATTCAACCTCGGTGTAGGCTACCAGTTCTAATGAAATGATATGTACCCTCCTCCATGCTATAGCCAGCTGGAGGAGAATATAAACTGTTGCGCAAGGGGTGCTAACGCACCCCTTGCGCGTGCATATATTTATATCGGTGACTTGTCACGATGACTATAATGACTTACAGGTAAAATGCGCGGTAATGAAAGATCATGTAAATACAATTAAACTGCTTTTAATTAGCCTCTGCTCTCTAGGTATACTGATAATTGCTTCTACACCTCCAGCAAATGCTGGTGGTGTTTACCAGGAGCCGGCTGATTTCATCAATGATGTGTTTGACGGAAAGCCACCGAAGGCTGACGTACTGTGGCTGAATAAAGAATTGAAACAGCAGATCGTCGAAATACTCGATCATAAGTACAAGGGATTACGTGTCCGCTACTGGCAAAAGCAGAAAAGATCTGCCTGGGTACTGGAAGAGATCGGTAAAGAAAAACAGATCACTGCTGGCATCGTGGTCAATGACAGCAGGATCCAGCAGGTTAAAGTACTGGTCTTCAGAGAGAGCCGCGGCTGGGAGATACGGCATGACTTTTTCACTGATCAGTTCAAACAGGCTGGCCTGCAAGAGGATAACCGGCTGGATAAAAATATCGATAATATATCTGGTGCAACATTATCAGTTCGTGCCATGAGAAAACTTGCCCAGATTGCTTTACTGCTCGACCAGCAGGTACAGGACAAGCAGCTCAGTAAAAAATAATAATGACCAATCGCAAAGCCAAGAAATTTACTGCATTTTTATGGCATCGGCGCATCGGCCTGCTGGCGCTACTGCTGGTGATCATCCTGGCTATCACCGGTATCATGTTAAACCATACCGAGAAATTCAGGCTCGATGAAACCTACGTCAATAATACCTTGTTACTCAACTGGTATGGCATCAAGCCGAAACATGAGCCAGTCTCTTATCGTGTGATCAACCAGTCGCAAAGCCACATCATAAGCGCCTGGAACAAGCAGCTGTTCTTCGATGATATCGCGATAACCACTTTAGAACAGGACATGCATGGTGCTATCGCAGCCGAGCAGTTCATCGTTGTGGCACTGGATAACGAGATCATCCTGCTCTCATTTGAAGGCGAGTTTATCGAACGTGTCAGCACCAGTATCAGCTTCAGCAAAATTCAGCGTCTCGGCAAAAAATACCAACGCCCGGTCATAGAGACCAGTGACCCGCTTTATTACATAGCAGACGAACATATCCTGGACTGGGACGTGATATCAAATGAAGATATCGAATGGACCCAACAGTATTCACTGGATGCAGAAGAACATGAAAAATTACTGGTCGCATATCGCGGAAATGGCCTTAAATTAGAACGCATCATCCTCGACCTGCACAGTGGGCGCATCTTCGGTGACTTCGGCGTCTACCTGATGGATGCTGCTGCAATCGCCCTGCTCTGGTTATCGTTCAGCGGCCTCTGGGTATGGAACAGCCGGCGCCGTAAGATGCGCAGGAAAAAGCATTACCGCAAACACCATAGGGTTTAACAACCGTATTTCTCGCAGAGGCGCAAAGACGCAGAAAAAACACTGCTCTATTAACTGCGCCTCCGGCGCTGTTAATTGCTATATAAAAAACTCTGCGTCTTTGCGCCTCTGCGAGAGAAAGAGTTTAAACCTGCTGCTCCTGAATAGACGGCCAGGAATTGATCACCGCCTGAATCAGTGTCGCCAGGGGTATAGCAAAGAACACCCCCCAAACACCCCAGAGGCCGCCAAAGAACAAGACCGCAATGATGATCGCCGCCGGGTGCATGTTCACCACTTCCGAGAACAGCAGTGGTACCAGCACATTGCCATCCATGAACTGCACCACCGTATAAGCGATCATCAGGTAGACAAAGTCGCTGCTCGCTCCCCACTGGAACCATGCAATCATGGCAACCGGGATCGTGACTGCCACCGCGCCGACATAGGGAATGATGACAGAAAGGCCGACCAGCAGACTCATGGTTGCAGCATAGTTCATGCCCATGTATTTCAGCGGGATAAAGGTTGCGATACCAACGATGAGAATCTCCAGTAATTTACCGCGGATGTAATTCCCCATCTTGGCATCAACTTCTTTCCATACCGAATAAGCAAGACCTCGCTCCTCAGGCAAAAAACGTCTGAACCAGTTGATGATGACCGTTTTATCTTTGAGTATAAAAAACACCAGCAACGGTACCACTACCAGGTAGACCAGCACGGTAAAAGCATCGACCGCAGAAGCCAGTGAGACCGAAACCAGTTTTTGTCCGATCCCGACCAGCTCCGTAGAAAAACTGCCGAGCATCTTCTCGATCTCCTGGTCGTTAAAGATCGGGTATTGCTCGGGGATGGTGAGGATCAGCTGCTGAACCTTTTCCAGGATACGTGGAAAGTCTGTAATAAGCTGTGTAAGCTGGCTGATGACCAGTGGCACCAGTCCGAACAGGATCAGTGCCAGCGCGGCAATGAATAACAGGTAGCTGATGATAAACGCGGCAATCCGTGGCAGACCGAGATTGGTAATTTTCTTTACCAGCCCTTCAAGTACATAGGCGATGATAACGCCAGCTAAAACCGGAGACAGTATGCTACCCAGGTACAGCACCAGTATCCCGCCCAGTACCAGGATAGAAATGAGTATGATTGCCTGCGGGTCTGAGAAATGCTTTTCAAACCAGTCTCTGATGACATCAATCATTCATTATCCTGTAATAATTTATTGTAGGCATCGTCGAACAGCAGCTCCATCTCATCGATGACTTCGACCACATCACGACCTTTTACCATATGGTCTGTCATCAAGGCCGATGCGGCAGAAAAAACGGTCATGCTCTCAACCATATGGTATTTCGTCTTCAGCCGCTTGACTGCACCGACTACGGTCTCCTGTTCGGGCCGAGGGATATCATCAGGCTGCGGGATCTCTTTGCTGACCGGCTCTGCCTGTGCATAGAGAAAATCAGCAAAATCACACAGGCTGTGCTTTCTTTCGTCATCCAGGGAGTCGTATAGCTCGATCAGTGCTTTAGTGTCTTTTATCTTGCTGTTATCGTCAAGCATGGTGGTCACACATAGAAATAATACATCGGCCTGCAGATCAGGCCATATTCTTACAGAATTCCTGGGCAAAACCTAACAGCTCATCAGCAGCGCGCGATTTAAACTTGTAGCGTTGGCGTACGAATGAAAACGGGCGTTCCAGCTTTGGCGTTAATTCGACAGCAGTCAGGGTACCTAGACGCAATTCTTTCTCTATACTGGCGCGGGAGACGATAGATATCCCCATGCCCGCCTCGACCGCACCCTTGATCGCCTCCGGGCTGCTCAGTTCGAAACAGACGTTGAGGATACCGTCAGGGTTCTGCTGCTCGACATAGTTAGTGATCGCTTCCTGCGTGCCTGAGCCGCTCTCGCGGCAGATAAATGGATGCCCGAGGATATCTTTTACATGTAATGTCGATTCTTTAGCGAGTTGGTGATTGTTAGGCATGATGACGACCAGCTGGTCTACCCGGCACTGTTCAACTATCAGGTTCTTGTTATTGACCGAACCTTCGACGATGGCAAGGTCGACAACGTTGTTTTCTACCATTGCGATGATATCTTCCGAGTTAGATTCCTTCAGGCTGATATTGACATCAGGGAACTTGCCCTTGAATTCACCGATCAGCAACGGCAGCATATACTCAGCAATCGTGGTGCTCGCGCCGAGAGAGACGCCGCCGCTGACATCACCTGTCATCTCAGTGATACTGTGGTTCATATCGTCGTACAGCTTGAGTATGCGGTCCGCGTACATATAGACCTGTTTACCCGCTTCGGTCAGAGTCACTTTATTATGAGTACGGTCAAACAAGCGGGTATTGAACTGGTCCTCCAGCTGCCGGATCTGAAACGTTACCGCAGGCTGAGTCATATGCAGATGCTCTCCCGCCTTGGTGAAATTGAGCAGCCTGGCAACAGTATGAAATATTTTTAGACGACGATCAGCCATTACTCATATGCTCGATAATAAAAAAAAGCTGTAAATTTAAGTTTCGTCAGAAAAAGCATTGTTGTTGATTTTATGGACATTAACAGCTATTTTAACCTAACAAGCTTGGCAATGGGTAAATACAAATAATGCACAACAAACGACTTATCAGCAGTATCATTACAGCATCATTTATGATCTTTAGCCAGTCACCTTCGCATGCTGGAGTTTACAAATGGATCGATGAAGATGGCCAGGTACACTATGGAGAGCAGCCCGGAAATACCAGTGCAGAAAAAGTCCCTATTCGTACAAACGAGACCACCGCTCCGCGTACTATGAATAAAGATAAAGTAGACATGGTCAATTCCGACCTGGAAGAAAAAGACAAGAAGAGAAAAGAGGCGGAAGAGCAAAGGAAGATCAGCCGTGACAATCGCAAATGGTGCAACGAAGCCAGGAGTGATCTGCAGGCCATCTACGCGCGAGGTCGTATGAGAGAGATCAACGAAAAAGGTGAGTATATCGTGATGACCGAAGAACAGCGTCAACAGCGCATTTCTGCCGCCAAGAAGAAGCAACGAGAGTTCTGCAAATAACCAAAGCACTACCATGCCCCTGTTACAGATATCCACCAATATAGCTATCGATAACTGCCGGCAACTGGCCGAGAAGGCGTCTAAACTGACCGCAGAGATGCTCGGGAAACCCGAGAGTTATGTGATGGTGAAAGTACTTGCCGAACAGACTCTGGTATTTGCCGGTAGCGATGAACCTGCCGCCCACCTGAAATTAAAGAGCCTGGGATTGCCCGAGAGAAAAACCGCAGACTTCTCTTCCATGTTATGCACATTTATGGACAACGAGCTAGGCATAAGCAGTGCCCGAGTCTATATAGAGTTTTCCAGTCCGGAGCGACATATGTGGGGCTGGGATAACCACACATTCTAGCCAGTTTTCTCTCAGCTATTCACGCTGAGCCTTTTTCAAAGATACGAGCAACACTCGCTGCACTAATATTTATATAAACACCATCCTGTAATACCTAATTACAGTCGCATATTGTGTATTACTTGGTAAAATGCGCACATTCCACCGAGTGTACCTACTATGTATCTATCAAATTTTCAGTTAACCACCCTAAAAGAGACCCCTTCTGATGCAGAGATCAGCAGTCACCAGTTGATGCTGCGTGCCGGCCTGATACGAAAGCTGGCATCCGGACTTTATACCTGGCTGCCACTGGGTCTTCGCGTCATGCGTAAAGTAGAAAATATCGTTCGCCAGGAGATGGACAACTGCGGTGCACTGGAAATATTGATGCCGGCGGTACAGCCGAGTGAGCTATGGCAGGAGTCCGGCCGCTGGGAGCAGTATGGACCAGAACTGTTGCGCCTGAGAGACCGCCATGACAGGGAGTTCTGCTTTGGCCCTACACATGAAGAGATCATCACTGACCTGGCACGTAAGGAACTGTCCAGCTACAAACAGTTACCTGTCACCTTCTACCAGATACAGACCAAATTCCGTGATGAAGTCAGGCCTCGTTTCGGTGTCATGCGTGCACGCGAATTCCTCATGAAAGATGCCTATTCTTTCCATAGTAGCCAGCAGAGCCTGCAAGAAACCTATGATGTTATGTACCAGGCATACAGCAGGATCTTTACTCGCCTCGGTCTGGAATTTCGTGCGGTGATGGCAGATAGTGGCTCGATCGGCGGCAACAGCTCACATGAATTTCATGTGCTGGCAGATTCCGGTGAAGATGCTATCGCTTTCTCAAATGAGAGTGATTACGCGGCTAACGTAGAGAAAGCGGAGGCACTGCTTCCGAGTGGATCCCGCCCTGCAGCTTCAGCTGAGATGACGACCGTGGATACACCTGAGCAGCACAGCATCGATGAGGTCAGTCAATTTCTCTCGCTGGATGCTTCTCGTTGCCTGAAGACCCTGTTAGTAGAAGGCATTGAAGAGAACACTGTGGTCGCGCTGGTACTGCGAGGCGACCATGAACTGAATGAGATCAAAGCAGAGCACCTCGATGAGGTAGCATCACCACTGTGCTTTGCCAGTGATGAGCAGATAAAGAAAGTCGCTGGATGTTCCGCCGGCTCACTGGGCCCTGTTGGTCTGGACATCAAGGTGATCGCTGACCATGAGGCCCTGCAATGTGCTGATTTCGTCTGCGGCGCAAACATCGATGGCAAACACCTGACCGGCGTCAACTGGGAACGTGACTGCGCTGTGCCCGATGCTGCTGACTTGAGAAATATCATCGAAGGTGACGCCAGCCCGGACGGCAAAGGTACATTATCTATCGTCCGCGGCATCGAAGTCGGCCATATCTTCCAGCTCGGAAATAAATATTCAGAAGCCATGAACGCGACAGTACTCGACGACAATGGTAAGGCAACGACCATGACCATGGGCTGTTATGGCATCGGTGTCACCAGGATCGTGGCAGCTGCCATCGAACAGAACCACGATGACAACGGCATAATATGGCCACAGAGCCTGGCACCATTTGATGTGGCGATCGCACCGATCAATATGCAGAAGTCTGAAGACGTCAACAAGGCAGCTGTTAAGCTGCACGATGAGCTGACAGCAGCAGGGCTGGACGTTCTACTCTACGATGAGAAAGCACGCCTCGGCGGCATGCTGGCCGACCTGGATCTGATCGGTATACCGCACCGTATAGTCATCGGTGACCGCGGCCTGAAAGAAGATAAAGTAGAATACAAGAGACGGGATGCCGAACAGAGTCAGGATATCGCAATACATGATATCGTTGCGTTATTGACCAGCTAACTTCTATCGAAGAACAGGCCGAGGGCAGATATTTGCTTATATATTTACGGCTTGGCGGATCGAACTGTACAGATTTTTTCTGGAATAATTGCGGAAAAAACGTCAATTATGTGTATATTTAAAAGCATGATTAAACGTTTAACTGCATTAGTGCTAATGCTCGCTGCTACTATGCCTGTATCAACACAGCTATGGGCTAATGACCAGCCTGTCGACCCCAAGCTGCGCCAGCTATTGACCGACGCGATCAACTCATCGGAAAGTTTCGATGATCGCTTCCATGCTGAAGTCTGGCTGCTGGACATGTCCAACCGCCTCAAACGTTTTGTCAAAGATGAAGAAACGCGCCTGAGCATGCTCAAACATATCCATCTGGAAGCCACCCGTTCTGAATTACAACCGGAGCTGGTACTGGCTCTTATCGAGGTCGAGAGTCACTTTGACAGCTATGCCATATCAAAATCTGGTGCCCAGGGTATGATGCAGATCATGCCTTTCTGGCTGGATGAGATCGGCCGTCCAGAAGACAACCTGATCGACATGAAGACCAACCTGCGTATGGGCTGCACCATCCTCAAATATTATATGGATATGGAAAAGAACGATCTGCACAAAGCACTGGCCAGGTATAATGGCAGCAGAGGCTCCAAGGTCTACAGCAATAAAGTACTGAAAGCATTACAGTATCACTGGTATCAGTCATGACCCGTAACATGACGCACCAGTGGCCAGCGATATGAAGATTAATGGCTGGCGACAATACCTGCCTGAACTGGAGCAATCTGCAGATAATGCAATATGCCAGTTATTCGATAGCTGCAACATTATCACACTGCCAGAAAATAACACTGTGTTCCACCAGGGGGATGCCTGCAGCAACTATCTCATCGTCCTGCAGGGTAAGGTAAAAGTATTTACCCGTGCAGAGAATGGCCGGGAAATCTTGCTCTACAGATTATTTACCGGTGATTCCTGTGTACTCACGACTTCCTGTTTACTAGGCAACAAGAACTACCCGGCCGAAGGTAAAACCGAGACCAGCGTTAGCGCTCTTGCCATACCGGCGAACAGGTTCAACCAGGCACTGCAATCTTCGGCCAGCTTCAGAGAAATAGTATTCTCAGCCTTCTCAGCTCATCTCAGTGACCTCATAACACTGGTCGAAGAAGTCGCTTTCGGAAAAGTCGACGTTCGGCTAGCCAGACTTTTACTCAGCCAGTGTGATAACAACATCCTGACATCGACCCACCAGAATATTGCGACTGAACTCGGCAGTGCACGTGAAGTTATCAGCCGTCAGTTAAAAGAGCTTGAATCAAAAGGTATTATAATTATTAACCGTGGCAGTATCGAGATCATCGATATCGCAGCCTTACAGGACATAGCAGACTGCTGAGCTCACCAGTGGAGCATACTCCATCAGCACATAGCATCAAGCATCAACAACTACTGCTTGATGTATCTAAAAATACTTTCACTAATGTGACAATGTCACTGACGCCGATCCAAGACAAATATAATATCTATTTACTGTCTAACTAAGTGGAGTTGTTATCATGTGTAATGTAGGTGGAGTCGATCGCGTGCTTCGTATTATTGCCGGTCTGTTTTTAATCAGCCTGGTATTTGTAGGTGATCAGGTCATCGGTCAAAATGTCGTCTGGGGATGGGTTGGCCTGTTGCCACTGGCGACCGGTTTATTCAAGTTTTGCCCGGCATACAAACTGTTCGGCTTGAAGACCTGTTAAGCCAAATAATTATTCTAAAAATTTTGCTGATTGTCAGGGACGACACCGCACAAATATATTAATATTAACATGTAGTAATTTTTTTCAATTGCAGCGTGTTTTCTCAATGTGTAATTTAGGTATATTTTCCCAGGTATCAAGAATCATCATTGGCCTTCTGCTTATAGCACTCGCCTGGTTCGGTCCACAGACCGATGTCCTGCCATTCGATCTGATGTACCTATGGAGATTAGGCTGGCTTGGCCTGATCCCACTGATATCCGGTATCGCTGCTTTCTGTCCCGTATATGCAGTTCTCGGTTTTGGTCATAAGACTACTAATGACCCTAAGAAGTAGTCGCTGGTAGAGACCAGGCGCATCAGACTTATTCCTGGTAATACTTCAATATGACAGCCTGTAGTACTTCTCCAGTGTGCTGGTTCTGTGCAAACGATACGACACTTATATCACGACGCTTCCATCGCGGCTGTAGTGTAACCGTCTGTTCTCGTCGAAAAAAGCCTTTTGAGTCTGTTTGATAATAAGGCCCCAGGAACTGCCTGACCACATAATCATGGTGAAGCTTGCGGCCTTCATTCTCGCCATCGTCAACATCACTTGTCAGATTATCCTCGATGACCAGCAGGTAGAAAGCGATATCCTCCACATCACTCATCGTAGTATCAGCTGTCAGTAACAGATGCATGGCATCAGTGCCTTTTGCATTCGTGTATTCTCCTGCCGAGAGCGATATATCTACAGTAGATTTTTCGGCAGCAAGCTTTTGAACATCTTCGCTGAAAGTTGCAAAACTACGGTAATCTTTACCTGACATGACAAACTGCGGTGTATAGATAGTGCTGAGCTCATTCTTACCTGCCAGCAGTCGCTGGCGCTTATCAAACTGTTTATCGGCAAACCGGTCTTTCCAGCCAATATAATCCCAGTATGTCACATGAAATGCTACGGGGATAAGCTGCTCAGCAGTGATACCGCCAGACCCCAGGCTACTTAAGAACTGATCGGCAGGCGGACAACTGCTGCATCCTTCAGAGGTATAAAGTTCAAGTAATACGACACGATTCTCTGGACTGCTTGATGTCCTTATACTGTTATCGGTGGTAACTCCGACGGCCAGCGCCAGATGATTTGACAACAAGCATAACAGTAAAAACGGTAGAAGTTTTTTCATGCAGGTAGGACAGATATGGCGATAGATAATTCCATGACACATCTGCAGATCAAGCACCGGGATGCTACTGATCCATATGAAGACACTAGCCTGTCTTCACCTTCAACAGGTTATCTGTCAACGCATACCGCGAAACAGGTCAGCCTTGATATCACCGATATCTTCGAGACCGACAGCGACCCTGATAAGGCTATCAGAGATACCTGCTTCAGCACGCTGCTCTGGCGTTAAGCGGCCATGCGTCGTCGTCGCCGGATGCGTTATCGTCGTTTTAGCGTCACCCAGATTGGCGGTGATCGAAAGCAGCCTGGTTGCATCGATGAGGCGCCAGCTTTCCTCTTTACCGCCACGTAGCTCGAAAGAAACCACGCCGCCAAATCCGCTCTGCTGGCTCTTCGCCAGTTCATATTGCGGATGACTCTGCAGCCCAGGATAATACACTCTTTCTACCTCGGGCTGCTCTTCTAACCATTCCGCCAGTTCCAGTGCCGCAGCTGAATGTGCCGACATACGTAGTCTCAAGGTCTCCAGGCCTTTGAGAAAGACCCAGGCATTGAAGGCACTCATGGTAGGCCCAGCGCTGCGCAAAAAGCCGAAGACACCACCGCCGACGACCTCGTCTGTACCGCAAACCGCACCGCCCATGCAACGGCCCTGGCCATCGATGTACTTGGTTGCAGAATGAATCACGATATCGGCACCCAGTTTCAACGGCTGCTGTAATGCAGGTGTACACAGGCAATTATCGACAGCTAACAGGCAGCCATGTTTGTGTGCGATCTCAGATAAAGCGGCGATATCGACCAGCTCGCCCAATGGGTTGGATGGTGTCTCCAGAAATAACAATTTGGTTTCAGGTCTGATCGCTTTTTCCCAGGCGGCCAGATCAGGCAGCTCGACAAAAGTCGTTTCGATACCCAGCCCGGCGACTATGTTTGTCAACAGCACCGTCGTGGTACCGAAGATACTGCGAGATGAGACGATATGATCACCCGTTTTAAGCAGGCCGAGTATGGTTGCTGTAATCGCAGACATTCCAGAGGCGGTTGCGACACAGCATTCAGCCTCCTCCAGTGACGCCAGGCGTTGCTCGAAAGCCCTTACTGTCGGATTAGTAAAACGCGAATATATATTACCCGCTTCTTCACCTGAGAATCTTGCTGCAGCCTCGGCGGCAGATGAGAACACGAAGCTCGAGGTGGTAAATATCGGTTCACTGTGTTCATCCTCATTTGTCCTTTGCTGGCCGGCACGCACGGCGTTGGTGGCAAATCCCGGGCCTGATGCCTCATCTTGTATATCTTTGTCTTTCATCTCAAATATCTTCTATATGTCCATCCTAAAACGTCACCTGACATCGCTACTCTTCGATCAGTACTTCGGTGCCGACATCAACCAGTCGAAACAGTTCGACGATATCCTGATTACACATTCGTATACATCCAATCGACGAAGGTCTACCTATATCTGCTTCGTGGTTGGTGCCATGAATATAGATATAACGCTGATAAGTATCGACGTAACCGCCCTTGTTACGTCCGGGCTCCATGCCTTCCAGCCACATGATCCGGCTCATTATAACGTCATCAGGCAGATCTACACCGCGTTCGATACATTCATCCAGGTTGCCATGCGGGACCCTGCCGATAAAGACTTCGTTCACCGGCATGGCACCACCCAGCTTGTCTTTTATCCGGTGCAGCCCGAGCGGTGTCTGCTCGCTTCCATTCTGGTTACCGGTACCATATTTCGAAGTCGACACCGGGTACTGATGGATCAGATTACCTTCATCATCCAGCAGTCTTAGCTGCTGCTCTGTTATGTTGATATTTATCGAGTTCACTTTATTACCTTGAATAGACGAATCCAAAGTATTACACAGTTGAAAGTATAATCAATAGCTTATATTAAATAGCGACAGCAAGATAAGTTCCTCAATCGAAACTTCTGCGTTAGAATCAAGAGCTACATTATATTTTTTCCGGCAGCTTACAGTTAAGAACTTTCATGAAGCAAGCAGAAATAGAGACAAAACCGGATCAGGAACAGGCTGCAGGAATCGATACCATGAGTTCCGAGGTAGCCGATAACAGCATAGATCCGGCTGATCATACCATGGCTGGTGAAAATGCAATCACATACTTCCCCGTTTCGGAAGGCAAGCTGATAACCCTCTATATCCTTAGTTTCGGTCTATATGGTGTCTACTGGTTTTACAAGAACTGGTCGTTACTGCAACCCAGAATAGAGAAGAGAATTTTTCCGCTGATGCGCGCAATATTCTCGATTTTCTTCACCCACTCACTGTTTAAACTGATCGACCAAAGCGCTGTAACCCTGGAGAGGAAACACAAGTTCAATGCGAACCTGCTGGCAACATTATTCGTAGCAGCCGTCGTCATCAGCAACATCCTGGATAGGGTATCGGTTAATTCTGGTGTGCTGAACATGCTGCCAGATAACACCATGATCATCATCTCACTGATTATCTTCTTGCTGAGTGCATACCCTCTGGCAGTAGTGCAAGCCACTGTAAACAGGCTCAATAATGACATACTGGGATATCTGAACCACAGGTACAGCGCATGGAATTATTTGCTGATTATCGCCGGAACCCTATTATGGTTGATGGTATTGCTCGGTTTATTGGCAGGCTCAATGGGGCTGGTTCCTGCACAGTAGTCCTGTTCCTGCGCAGCTCAAACTGCAATTACAATGACCCGAAAACCAGTTGCATATGACGTGTACAACTAGAGTGAACGATTTTATAACTGTCCGGCTGCCTTGATATTTTTTTTATTCTTGGCGGAATCGTTTCGCTGATCATTGAGGCGCTTGAAATAAGCATCATCGACATCGTTTGTTATATAGACACCATCGAAGCATGAACAGTCAAATTGCTCTACGTCCTTGTTACCTTTACGCACTGCTTTGATCAGGTCATCGAGGCCCTGGTATATCAACCAGTCTGCACCGATGATCTCGGTGATCTCTTCTACCGTTCTATCATGTGCGACAAATTCTTCATGTGATGCCATATCGATACCGTATACATTGGGATGACGTACCGGTGGAGCTGCTGAAGCCATGTAAACTTTTTTAGCACCGGCCTCACGAGCCATCTGCACTATCTGTTTGGAGGTAGTACCGCGCACGATCGAATCATCGACCAGGAGTACATTCTTGCCAGCAAACTCCAGTTCTATCGGATTTAACTTCTGACGAACGGATTTCTTACGCTCTTTCTGCCCGGGCATGATGAATGTTCGACCGATGTAACGGTTCTTGATAAAACCTTCGCGATACTTAACATTGAGATGGAATGCAACTTCCAGCGCAGTACTTCGACTGGTGTCGGGAATGGGGATCACGACATCGATATCATGATCAGGCTGCTCACGAAGTATCTTCTGGACCAGCGTCTGTCCCATACGCAGGCGCGACTTATATACAGAGATACCGTCGATGATCGAATCTGGCCTGGCAAAATAGACATACTCGAAGATACAGGGAGACAGCACCGGATCCTGTGCGCATTGTCTGGCAAACATTTCTCCATCCTCACTGATGAATATCGCTTCACCCGGTTCGATATCTCTTACCAGTTCAAATCCCTGAGCCTGCAATGCTACGCTTTCCGAGGCCACCATATAGTCGGGCCCCAGCTCGGTCTCTCGGATACCATAACACAGGGGACGGATACCATTTGGATCACGGATGGCCAGTATGCCCTTACCTACGACCATGGCGACTACGGCATAACCACCACGACAGCGACGATGTATGCCTTCGACAGCAATGAAAATATCTTCGTGATTGAAGTCCGGCTTGGCGATCAACTGCAGCTCATGCGCAAATATATTGAGCAGCGCTTCGGTATCTGAATCGGTATTTAAATGCCTCAGTTCGGTCTGAAACAGCTCCTCCTTCAACTGTTCAGCATTGGTCAGGTTGCCGTTGTGCGCCAGCGCTATACCATAAGGTGAGTTGACATAAAGCGGCTGAGCTTCAGCAGATGATGAGGTGCCGGCAGTCGGATAACGTGCATGCGCGATGCCCATCTTTCCCGGCAGCCGTTGCATATGTTTTTTATAGAATACGTCTCGTACCAGTCCATTCCCTTTCTTCATATAAAAACGGCCGTTTTCACAAGTCGTTATACCCGCTGCATCCTGACCACGGTGCTGCAATACGGACAATGATTCGTATAGATCAAGATTAACAGCGCTGTGCGCAACTATACCGGTAATACCACACATATGAAGCTACTCTTTATTTTGTTGGTTGGTAGGAAAGATTCAGATCTTCCGGAATATAGTCCTGTATAACAATAGCGGCACTTTCGAACCACTGAAGTAAAGTCGACGACTGCCACCACTCAGCATCAGGTAGTGGTGTCATTCCACCGATGACAACAAATACGAGAACGATCAAAGCACCACGAAGCACACCGAAGAATACGCCAAAGATTCGATCCGCTCCAGAGAGCCCGGTTTTTTTCACGATCTGATTGACCAGTGTATTCACGATAGTGCCAACAATTAGCGTCAGCACAAATAATACGCCAAAACCAATCGCCTGGCGTACAGCTTCAGACTCGATTGAATTCGGCAGTGCCGCGGCCAGTTTGGGGGCAAATGTAGCTGCCAGCCAGATAGCGATGATCCAGGTCGCCAGCGAGATAGCTTCTTTGACGAAGCCACGGATCAGGCTGAATAAGGCAGAGAGGAAAATTACAAATATTACGACTACGTCTACGACTGTCATGAAATTCACATGTGTTTTTCTAAAGGGGTATTATACGCTTTTGCCGGCTTTCTGAAAGCACATGATGAGAACGTATGGTTCATATTGTTACGGGTGATTGACGATATATGCATCGATTTTCTTTGACTTTTTGAGATCTGACTTGATTTTTTCCAGAACACTGCGCTCCAGCTCAGGTCCCACCCTGACTTTGTATCTGGTTTTTCCCTTGGATGTAGATTTATGGACAAACGCGGTATACCCTGCTTCTCTCATCTGATCACGCATTTTCTCTGCATTTTCATTACTGCCAAAGGTGCCGACCTGAAGTGCAAATGACTTGATCGGCTTTTTATGCGACTGCCTGGAATCCGTTTTTTGCAGCTTCGCCTGTTCCTGCTTATTCACCTCAAGTGGGGTCGGAATCGGTGCCACCTTCCTCTGCTTCAACGGCGGAAACTCGGGCTTTTCCTTGATTTCGATGTCCTGCACCTGACGAGACCGGTAACCCGATCCATCGAGCAATGCGGGGATAAAAATCACCCCGAGTGTAACCAGAACAATGGCACCGACAATACGTTGTTGCAGGGGCGCTTCCATTAGTATCTTAACTCCGAGCTTTCATCATTATTCACAGAAAAAAATTGCATCGCTTCAGTAACCGTATAGAACGAGCCGAAGATAATAATACGGTCGGTCTCGTTAGCTCTTGATAGCACCTCTCGACATGCGTTTGTTACGCTTGTTGTCAGCAGTACTGTTTCAGACAGCATTGTACACTGATTTTGCGCCAAATCATGTCGATTTTCCTCGCTTATAACAGCTATGTCCGGGCCTGAAATCATATCGGGCAACACCTTTATAAACGCTTCGACAGTCATGCCCCGGGGCACATTATCGAGACCGGCAATACACCAGATATCGATATCAGAAACAAGCTCTTCCAGTACACCGACTATATCTTTATCTGCCAGCATGGCTACGATTGCCCATGTTTTACCTTCCGCACTAGCTGTCAGCTTCAGCTGTGATGATAGCGCCCCAGCGGCATGTGGATTGTGCGCCACATCAACAAATACACAGGGACGATCATGCAACTTTTGAAATCGGCCTGCCAGTACTATCTTTGACAATGCTGCTGTTGAGGCAAGAGCAAGATCGATCATTTTAAATCTCGATATTCCGACCTGCAGAGCCTGTAACGCCACGATAGCGCTGGCAGCATTGTACTTCTGGAAGTCACCGGCAAGGTTTGGCACCGGCAAGCCGGTCAATACCTGGTAAGGGCTGTCTAAAGTCCAGTTACCGTCAGAGCTGTCATCTTCACAGGAAACATCAAAATCACGCCCAGCCTGCAGGAATTCACACTGTTTTTTCTCGGCCTCTGTAACGACGCTCTGTGGCGGATCCATGTCACCACAGATAACCGTTTTGTGCTGGCGAAAGATGCCAGCTTTTTCAAAGCCGATGGTTTCACGGTCATCACCCAGCCAGTCGACATGGTCGATAGCGACTGAAGTTAATATACTGACATCTGCATCCATAGCATTGACCGCATCAAGCCGGCCGCCGAGGCCGACTTCAAGTATCACCAGGTCAGGTTGCTGCTGGAAAAAAATATCGATGGCTGCCAGCGTGCCGAATTCAAAATAAGTCAACGGGATCTCGCCACGTGCCTGATCGATACGCTGAAAGGCTTCACATAGTGAAGCGTCGTCCACTGGCATGGCATTGATTTTTATACGTTCGTTATATCGAAAGATATGTGGCGAGGTATAACTACAGACATTCAGCCCTGCAGCCGAGGCGACTGCCTCGAGGATGGCGACCACAGACCCCTTGCCGTTGGTACCCGCCACCGTAATCAGCGGGCAGTTGAATACGCTGGCCAAACCTGCCCCTCGTAACACGCTGTTTACACGGTCAAGGCCGAGGTCAATTTCTTTGGGATTGAGACTTTCCTGCCAGGCAAGCCAGTCATCGAGATATTCAAAACGCATTATCTTTCAGGCCCTCGTTACTGAGAACCATGGCTGCATGAGCTACTGCTGCATGAATTATTATTGGGTTTGGGTCGCTGGCTTATTAGATAACATCAGTACCAGACTGGCGATACGATCACGCAGGTCGCGACGATCGACAACCATATCGATAGCACCATGCTCCAGCAAAAACTCACTACGCTGGAAACCTTCCGGCAATTGACCGCCGACGGTCTGCTCGATAACGCGAGGTCCGGCAAATCCGATCAATGCTTTGGGTTCTGCGATATGCACGTCACCCAGCATGGCAAAACTTGCAGATACACCACCCATGGTCGGGTCAGTTAGCACAGAGATATAAGGGATGCGATTCTTGGCCAGTTTGGCCAACACTGCGCTGGTCTTCGCCATCTGCATTAATGAAAATAATGCTTCCTGCATACGTGCTCCACCAGATGCTGAGAAGCAGATAAAAGGAATTTTTTCTTCCAATGCCGTGGTAGCAGCTTTGAGAAAACGTTCGCCAACCACTGAACCCATGGAACCACCCATGAAACGGAAGTCAAATGCGGCGACAACAACAGGTACACCTTTTACTTTCCCTTTCATGGCGATGAGGGCATCTTTTTCGTTGGTGTTTTTCTGTGCCTGCAGCAAGCGGTCTTTATACTTTTTGCTATCTTTGAATTTTAACTTGTCGAACGGAACCAGGTTTGCACCGATCTCTTCTGCTGGCCCTTCATCGAGAAACATAGCGATACGTTGACGCCCGAAGATGCGCATATGATGGTTACACTTGGGACAGACATCAAGATTACGTTCCAGCTCTGCACGATACAGTACTGCGCTACAAGCAGTACACTTGGTCCACAGGCCTTCAGGTACACCGCGTTTCGTACTGCTATCGGTTCGAATGCTCGTTGGCATCAATTTTTCAAACCAGCTTAAACTCATTTTATATACCTGCTCTGTAATATTGGTCGCATGTTCTAAATCAGCACATGTTATAAATCAGCAATTTACATCAATATTTTAAGCAGCGTCCATGGCTGCACGCATGGCAGATAGTATATCACTGATTTCTTTGATAATTATAGACCTTTCTTGCTCGGTTTTCCCGCTGTTCAGGGTCATTTTTTTAACAATCGCACTACCGACCACCACAGCGTCTGAACACCTGGAGACTTTAGCCGCTGATTCGGCGTCGCTGATGCCAAAACCTACGCCGATAGGAAGATCGATAAACTTCCTGATCTGTGCGACTTTTTCTTCGACAGCGCCAACATCCAGCGTCGCTGCACCGGTTACACCTTTGAGCGATACATAGTAAACAAAACCACTGGCGAGACCTGCCAGTTTTTTGACACGCTCCTCGGTACTGGTCGGCGCCAGTAAAAATACAGGATCCAGCCCCTGAGATTTTAATGCAGGTACATACTTTTCAGCCTCTACCGGCGGCATATCGACCGTGATTACACCATCGATACCAGAGGCGGACGCCTGCTGCGCAAAAGAGTCATAACCCATGACTTCGATCGGATTGAGATAACCCATCATCACGATCGGTGTGCTGTCGTCTGTCTTACGGAATTCACTAACCAGTGAGAATACATCATGCAGACTGGTATCGTGGGCCAGTGACCGTTCCGACGCTGCCTGTATTACAGGACCGTCTGCCATAGGATCGGAAAAAGGTGCGCCGAGCTCGATAATATCGGCACCGGCAGCAACCATGGCATGCATTAAAGGTAACGTTATCTCCGGAACCGGGTCCGCAGTCATGACATAAGGGATAAGCGCAGCTTTTGACCCGCTGCCTGTGTTCTGGGCTTTAAGCTCGGCAAAACGAGCGGCTAATCGACTCACAACTTTATACCTTCAATATTCGCTATCGTATTTATGTCTTTATCACCACGTCCAGATAGATTGATGATGATGCGTTGATCCGGTTTCATGCTCGCAGCCAGTTTCATCCCATAGGCGATAGCATGACTCGATTCCAGTGCGGGGATGATGCCTTCTACCTGAGTTAGTGTGTGGAATGCTTCAAGCGCTTCATCGTCAGTCGCGGCGACGTAATTGACACGACCTATGTCTTTCAACCATGAATGCTCCGGGCCGACACCGGGATAATCAAGGCCGGCTGAAACAGAGTGTGTCTCTATGATCTGGCCATTTTCGTCTTCCATCATATAGGTCCGGTTTCCATGTAACACACCGGAACTACCTGCACATAACGGCGCGGCGTGCTTGCCCGTTTCGATACCAAGGCCACCACCCTCTACACCATACATTGCAACCGACTCATCTTCGAGGAACGGATGAAACAGACCTATGGCATTTGAACCGCCGCCGACACAGGCAACCAGTGCATCAGGCAGGCATCCGCACTGCTCCTGCATCTGAACCTTGGCCTCACGGCCGATGATTGCCTGGAAGTCACGCACCATAGCGGGATAAGGATGCGGTCCTGCAACAGTACCGATGATGTAGAAAGTATCATCGACATTCGTCACCCAGTCACGCATGGCTTCATTCAAGGCATCCTTCAATGTCTTCGAACCAGATTCAACTGCGACCACTTTTGCGCCAAGCAATTTCATGCGATAGACATTTGGCGCCTGGCGCTCGATATCTTCCGCCCCCATATAAACGATACATTCCATGCCAAAGCGCGCCGCTACCGTTGCTGAGGCCACGCCATGCTGGCCGGCACCGGTCTCTGCGATGATACGGTTTTTTCCCATCATTTTTGCCAGCAATCCCTGACCGATGGTATTGTTTATCTTGTGCGCGCCGGTATGGTTGAGATCTTCACGCTTGAGATAGATCTGGGCGCCACCGACCTGCTGGCTCAAACGCTCGGCCAGATACAGCGGGCTCGGACGCCCGACATACTGCGCAAGATCTGCATCGAACTGCTTCTGGAAATCGTCATCTGTTTTAATTTTTTCATAAGCATCGCGCAGTTCGTCCAGTGCCTGCATCAATGTTTCTGAAGCAAATACGCCACCATATATACCGAAGTGCCCATGCTCATCCGGCATGGATGCATAATCGACTGATTGTGGTTTCTCTTTTACTGAATTATCTATTAACTGAGTCATAAAAAATACTTACATCGTCATTCTGTATATGCTTGCAGAATATTCAAGCGTTTACCTGCTCCATAAAGGCAGCAATCTTATCTTTATCTTTGGTTCCCGGGGAACGCTCAACACCACTGCTGACATCGACCGCATAAGGATGTACCAGGTCTATTGCCTGACGCACATTCTCTACCGTTAAACCGCCTGCCAGCACGACAGGCTTATCGATTTTTGAAACTGCAGCCCAATCGAACGATTCCCCAGAGCCACCGGCTTCACCCGGCGCATGACCATCGAGTAATAGAGCTTTTGCGGAGCGAAAAGTTTCAGCACTGGAAATCAAAAAATCGGCATCATGTTCCAGGCCTCTCATGCCTATAGCTTTAATATATGGCCGTTCGAACTGATCACAATAAGCTGCTGTCTCACTGCCATGGAACTGTAAAAGATCAATTTCTACCTGCGCCAGTACTGACTTGACGAACGCCTGATCAGCGTCTTTAAACAGTGCTACTCGACTGACAAATGCCGGTATCATCCGGCTGATTTCAGACGCCTGCTCATTACTTACAAAACGTGGACTTTTATCATAGAAAACAAGCCCAATAGCATCAGCACCAGCCTCGACCGCATGCTGCGCATCCTCACCACGGGTAATGCCACAAATTTTAACACGAGTACGCATAGAGATTTAATGCCTGGTAGCTTTATTATCCACTCTGACTAGCTTATATTCGGTAACCAGCCACTGTCTGGCAAACCATGTTCTTCCGGGTATTCTACATTAATCAGGTATAAACCGGCGGCCTGAGCGGTCATTCCGGCTTTTTTTCTGTCCCGTGCCTGTAACAACTCATGCATCCATAAAACTGGCTGTTCACCACGGCCGATCACCATCAGGGTGCCCATGATATTCCTCACCATATGGTGCAGGAATGCGTTCGCCTTGATATCCAGTATCACGTATTCCCCTTCGCGTTTGACGCTGATCGCCTGCATCTCGCGCACGGCATGCCTGGCCTGGCATTGCGATGAACGAAAAGCGGAAAAATCATGTTCACCGATGAGCAGCTGTGCCGCCGCATTCATCATCGTCGTATCCAGAGGTTCAAATGACCACGAAACATTGTGCTGAAACACTGCTGAACGTACTTTACGGTTAAACAGTATATATCGATAACTGCGCGAGATCGCACTGAAGCGCGCACTGAAATCATCACTTACCTGGCGCACCCAATGTATTGAGATATCGCGCGGCAGATTGGTATTGCCACCTAACATCCATGCTTTTAACTCACGCTGCACCGATGTATCAAAGTGCACCACCTGGCCGGTAGCATGGACACCGGTATCAGTGCGACCGGCACAGGTCAGACGTACAGGCTGATCTGCAACCTTTGACAGTGCTTTTTCAAGCTCACCCTGCACTGTCCGCGTTCCCGCTGACTGTAACTGATAACCGTTGAACTGACTGCCGTTATATTCGATACCTAATGCTATTCTTTTCATGACCATAAAAACGTACAATAAAAAACGCCAGTCTGATCTCAGACTGGCGCTCGTTATTTTACAGCAGATTTGTTTATGAGTTTCGAACTTAACTAGTCGAGTTTTTCCATCAGCTCATTTGCTTCCTGTTTCTGTTCAGCATTACCTTCTGCGATGACTTCTTCAAGTATACCGCGGGTACCTTCATGATCACCCATATCAAGGTAAGCACGAGCAAGGTCAAGCTTGGTGCTGACCTCATCGACATCATCCAGGCTGGACAGGTCGAAATCATCTTCATCAGTCATTGCATCAAGGGACGAAGAAGGTTCTACCTCAGCTGCTTCTGCGACCGGCTCTTCTGCTATAGACTCTAAAGCTGCTGGCTCTTCTGCAACAGGTTCTTCTGCCGCGGCTGTATCAAGAGACTCTTCAGCAAAAGCATCATCCAGATCAAGGTCCAGCGAATCCGCTTCTTCTGTCAGGTCTATCGCAACTTCTTCTTCATCTTCAGCGGCAGTTGTATCATCATCCAGACCAAAGTCGATATCGATATCACCGACCTCATGAACCTCATCATCCTCACTCGCGACAGGCTCTTCAGCCTCTTCCTGAATATCGATATCCAGTTCTGATGCATCGATATCCAGTGAGAACTCATCAGCAGCAGGTGCTTCTTCAACTGCACCGGTATCACTCAGATCAAATTCTATCTCGCTGGCTGGTTCAGCGATCTTCGGTTCTTCTTCAGCTGGCTCTTCTGCCTGCTCCATTTCAGGCAATTCAAGCGGCTCTTCATTATGGCTCAGGTCAAGGTCGGCGTTTTCTTCAGCCTTATCCTCGACGGCATCGAGACCCAGGTCAAAATCCATTTCCGGTGCTTTCGGAGCCAGCGAATCGACATCCAGATCACCGACCATACTGCCCTGGAACATCTCATTATCAGCACACAGGTCCTGTCCCATGACCATAACTTTTTTCCAGGCAGGCGTATCCTCATTACCCGCACGCTGCTTGATTTCAGATGCGACTTCAACGAATGCTTCAGCATTTTTACTTGCGTAATGCGTCTCTGCCAGTTTAACCCGGTAGTCATCACGATCTGGATTATCGGCGATAGCCTGCGTCAGCAACTCTTCAGCCTGCTGGTATATACCATACGCCAGGTAGACATCGGCCTCTGCGATGACATCATCACGCGGCTCATCTTCATCGGCTAATGCAGCCCCGCTGTCTTCAGTGACCACCGTATCTTCAACAGATGAGTCAAGTATCATCGTTGAATCGGAATCGAATTCTTCTGCAGCGTCCTGGCTAGTCGCCTCATCACCTGCAAGCGAATCAACATCGACCTCTGTTTGCGCCGCAGCAATCTCTTCTGCAGCGATATCATCAGCAACGCTTTCCAGGTCGTCAGCAGCCATACCCATCGCTGCCGGCACTTCATCTTCTTCAGCCGATTCACGGCGCTTCCTGATAATCAGCCCGATTACTGCAAGGATCAGTAATAATCCACCACCTGCGGCAGCCAGTAATACTGGATCACTCAACAATTTACTCAGAGGGTCGGCTGGTGGTTGTGTGACGGCAGCTGGTGGCGGTGCAACGATATCTTCAGCGACAACCTCATCCTGCACCGGCTCGACACTTTCTTGCAGCTCTTCAGCAGATTCTGTATCCACAGCAGCTTCGTCGAGGAATACGGCAGGCTCACCTTCTTCGGTTTCAGCATCATCTTCTCTGGCTGCCATGTCTGACTCGACTGCTTCGGCCTCTTCTGATATCGCATCATCAAGTCGCTGCTCAGCCAGCATATCATCGGTTTCAGCGACAGACTCAGCCATATCTTCGGCTGCTTCTTCAACCAGAGCGGGCTCCAGCATCTCACCTTGTGTAGCAGTGCCAGCAGGCTGGCCGAGTGCCTGAATATCTGAAAGTGCGTCATCTTCGATAGATAACATACCTTTCATATCACTGAGATTTTGTTCCAGGCTATCGATTCTCTGCTGCAGTGCTTCTTTCTCTACACGCTCAGTTTCAACTCGTTCTCTCGCCAGAGCCAGCTCGGCACGAAGCTCCTGTGCGGACATCTCGGTAGGATCCTTACCGCTCATGGTAGAAGTACCAGAACCTGCACTCACTATCTCAAGATAAGCATCATCTTCGCCGCTGATAGCTGTGCCATCATCGCTGTAGCTTGTAGCGCCGATCTCATCTGCTGGCATAGCTGATGTCGGCTGTCCGCCTGCATGCGTCTGCTGGTACTGACGCCAGAGGGCAGCCTGCTCGCGCACCAGTGCACGTGCTTCTGCAGGATTGACCGAGATAATTTCATTATAGTCCGGTACACGCAGGATATATCCACGCTTCAAACCATTAATATTCTCATCGATGAAAGACTCCGGATTAGAACGGAGCATCGCAATCATCATCTGTTCTACAGTGATACTCTGATCAGGCATCATGGCATTTGCCAGACTCCATGTAGTATCACCTGACTTAATACGGTAGGAACCAGGTGGCTGATTTATCGTTGTCTGTTGCTGCACATAAGGCGCCGGTATATATGTCTGAGCCACAGCCTGTGATTGGGCCTGAGGTTGGACCTGTGGCTGGGCTTGCACTGCAGGGGCAACACTGCCAGCTGCCGGTCGCGGAGAAACCGCAGCACCCGGCGTCACTACTGGGACAACGTTTGCGCCGCCTGATGAACTCGGGCGAAAGCCAGAACTACCTGCTGCGCCTCCTTGAGTCGCAGCAGGTGTGGCTGATTGTGTCATAAAAACCGGTGGATCCAGCAGCACCGTGTACTCACGTAACAGATGGCCATTGGGCCAGTCGATCTCAACCAGGAAATTTAAAAATGGTTCACGTATCGGGCTACCGGAAGTGACTGTGATGTGGGGCACACCATCAATGACTTCGGACTTGAAACGCAGGTCGTTAAGCAGATAAGGGCGATCCAGACCGGCTCGACTGAATTCCTTTCTTGAAGCCAGCTTGACGATGATTGTCTCTGCATCTTCGGGCGTCGCAGACAGAAGTTCTATGTTGGCATTTAGTTTTTGATTAAGTGCTGAGCTGACCTCAATCTCACCCAATCCCAAGGTATAAGCCGTTTCTGGCAGAATTAATGCCGCAGCCACGATGGCCCCGAGCAATTTACGAGCTGGCAATTTACGCACTGGTGATCCCCTATTCATCCCGTCAAAACCTGTTCAGACAACTATTAAAGCGCCGTAAAATCAGGCATTAACCACGATTTATTCTTATTTTTTCTGCTTCGTAAGCATATTACTGATAATATACTTTAAGTATGCAGATATAACTATAGGTTATAAATACTGTTTTATCAAAATCTCAGCAATTTGTATGCTATTTAATGCAGCACCTTTTCGTACGTTATCTGACACCACCCACATATCCAGACCGCGATCGTGAGAAATATCCTCGCGGATGCGGCCAACATAAGACGCATCATTATTAGCGCCCTCCGTCACTGCTGTAGGATAACCACCGTCGACACGCTCATCCAGAACTTGCACACCATCAGCTTTTGACAGCAGTTCAGTCGCTTTTTCGGCACTGATCTTTTCTCTTGTTTCGATATGCAACGCTTCAGAATGACCATAGAATACGGGTACACGGACCGCGGTAGGGTTGACCTTGATATCGTCATCCTCGAATATCTTTTGTGTTTCCCACACCATCTTCATCTCTTCCTTGGTGTAGCCATTCTCCAGAAACACATCTATCTGCGGCAGGACATTGAACGCGATCTGCTTCGGATAAACCTCACACTCGATGGGTTTTGCGTTAAGCAACCTGGCCGTCTGACTAGCAAGTTCCTCTATTGCTTCTTTACCGGTTCCTGAAACCGCCTGGTAGGTCGCCACGTTGATTCGCTCAATTCCAACAGCATCGTAGATAGGCTTCAAGGCGACCAGCATCTGAATGGTGGAACAGTTGGGATTAGCGATTATCCCGCGAGTTTTATAATCCGCGATAGCATGTGGATTAACCTCAGGCACGACCAACGGTATGTCATCGTCATAACGAAACTGTGATGTATTATCGACCACTACGCAACCGGCAGCAGCAGCAACAGGGGCATATTTTTCAGAGATAGACGCACCTGCAGAGAACAATCCTATCTGCGCTTTTGAAAAGTCGAATTTATCCAGATCCTGCACTACCAGTGTTTTATCACCAAACTCGACACGTTTACCTGCCGAGCGGCTACTGGCTAGTGCATACACTTCACCGACCGGGAATTTGCGCTGCGCGAGAATTGACAACATGGTTTCACCAACGGCACCGGTAGCACCCACGACCGCAACATCATATGTTTTACTCATAATTTATACTTCACAAAATAATCGAATATCAAAAAAATCGTTCAACGCCGATACAGCAGAATACTTCTATGAAAGTTCTGCCAGCACGGCTTCACCCATAGCTTCTGTACCAACTTCTTTGCAGCCCTCAGCCATTATATCAGGCGTACGCAGACCTTTATCGAGAACACGGCCTACTGCTGCCTCGATCTCATCGGCAATATCAACGAAGTCGAGACTGTAACGTAACATCATCGCCAGCGACAGAATCGTGGCCAGTGGGTTGGCGACACCCTTGCCGGCGATATCAGGTGCAGATCCGTGGATAGGTTCATACATGCCTTTAGAATTTGCATCCAGCGAAGCCGATGGCAACATGCCGATCGAACCGGTCAACATCGCGGCCGCATCCGACAAGATATCACCGAACATGTTTTTTGTAACCATGACATCGAATTGTTTCGGCCATTTCACCAGCTGCATCGCAGCATTGTCGACATACATATGACTCAGTTCGACCTCAGGATAATCATTGGCATTCCTGGTAACGACCTCGCGCCATAATTCAGACACCTCGAGAACATTCGCCTTATCCACCGAGCACAGGCGCTTGCCGCGCTTCATAGCGATATCAAAAGCGACACGGCTGATGCGGTCGATTTCGCTCTCTTTATAAACCAGGGTATTGAAACCTTTACGTTCCCCCGAAGCATCAGTTTCAATGCCGCGCGGCTCTCCGAAATAGATACCACCCGTCAATTCTCTAACGATCATTATATCGAGGCCGGAAACGACCTCTGGTTTTAACGATGATGCATCTGCCAGCTGAGGATACAGGATCGCCGGACGCAGGTTTGCGAATAGTTCAAGCTCGGAACGCAATGCCAGCAAGCCTCTCTCTGGACGAAGCTCACGAGCGAGACCGTCATATTCGAGCCCGCCGATGGCGCCGAACAGGATCGCATCTGAGGCTTTTGCCAGTGCCAGTGTCTCATCGGGTAGCGGCTTACCAGCCGCATCATATCCGGCACCGCCGACAGGTGCCTCCTCAAGTTCGACATCGAGACGGCCGCTTGATTTATAGTGGTTCAAAATCTTTACCGCTTCGGCAACTATCTCTATTCCGATGCCATCACCGGGCATCACTGCAATTTTTAAACTCATAGCTCTCTCAAAAAATACTGCCCGTAAAATCAGGGCAAATAATTATACGCTTAATTTATAACTTCGATCTAACAATCAGATTCTATTACCACACGGACACGCTGAGTACAGGCATATTCGTCGTTTGTGTTTCACAGATTAACAAGTTCACCTCGGCACGAACGGCATGTTTGCAGTTCAAACTTAGTAAACTAAAACAGCCAGGGTGCTGACTGCTTCCTGTTTGCTTCATATGCCTTTATTTCATCGGCATGCTGCAGTGTCAACGCGATATCATCCAGACCGTTCAACATACAATGTTTACGAAACTCATCGATCTCGAACGATGCGATCAATTCATCGCCACAACTTACCGTCTGCGCAGCGAGGTCAATAGTGAGTTCCAGGCCATTGTTATCTGACACCCGTTTGAACAGGTCATCGACGACTGATGCTTGCAGTGCAATCGGCAGCAGGCCATTCTTAAAACTGTTATTAAAGAATATATCGGCAAAGCTCGGTGCGATCACTGCCCTGAAACCAAAATCATCCAGCGCCCATACCGCATGCTCTCGAGAAGAACCGCAGCCGAAGTTTTCACGTGCCAGTAATATCGTCGCCTTATCAAAAGGCTGCTGGTTTAGAACGAAATCAGGATTCGGTCGGCGGCTGGCATTATCGATATCGGGACCACCCTCATCGAGGTAGCGCCAGTCATCAAAGGCATTAGGCCCAAAGCCGGAACGTTTGATCGACTTTAAAAACTGCTTGGGGATGATCGCATCGGTATCGACGTTCGGTCGATCCAGCGGTGCAACGATACCGCTATGTTTATTAAATTTTTGCATTGAAATTATCTACTGTTTTAATCTACTTCTTGATATCGGCTTCAGCTTTGTTTGACGCTTCACTTATGTCAGCAGGAGCCCCTTTGACTGCTTCAACAGCATTTTGAGTACCGCCCTGAATCGCATCGCCGGTCTCTTTTAAACCTTCCTTAAAGTTACAGGCGGAAACGACTGTCAGCATTACAGCCAGTGTAATAAAAAATCTCATTTTCATCTCTCGTCTAAGATAATTCGTTAATGTTTGTAAAATGGCCATTGATCGCAGCAGCAGCTGCCATAGCAGGACTTACCAGGTGCGTTCTGCCACCCTGGCCTTGCCTGCCTTCAAAATTACGGTTAGAGGTTGAGGCACATCGTTCACCTGGTTCCAGTCGGTCAGCATTCATTGCCAGACACATGGAACAACCGGGTTCGCGCCATTCAAATCCAGCATCGATAAATATCTTGTCGAGGCCCTCTTCCTCGGCCTGTTTTTTCACCAGTCCTGAACCCGGAACCACCATGGCGAGTTTGACATGATCAGATACTTGTCTACCATGGGCGATCGCCGCTGCTTCACGCAGGTCTTCGATGCGCGAATTGGTGCATGAACCGATAAATACTTTATCAACTGCGATATCCGAGATTGGCATCCCTGCTTCCAGCCCCATGTAAGCCAGTGCTTTGCGCATGCCGTCTGCTTTCACCTTATCACTCACAGCCTCAGGATCAGGTACAGATGAATCGATGTCGACCACCATTTCTGGCGAAGTGCCCCAGGTCACCTGTGGCTTGATCTCTGCAGCATCGATATGAACCAGCTTATCGAATTTTGCATTGTCATCACTGTGCAGCGTCGACCAGTAGGCTTCCGCTTTTTCCATGTTGTCGCCAGTCGGTGAATATGGACGGCCTTTAACGTAATCAATCGTGGTCTGATCAACTGCTACCATACCGGCACGTGCGCCGGCTTCGATCGCCATATTACATACCGTCATACGGCCTTCCATAGATAACGCACGTATGGCATCACCGCCAAACTCGATCGCGTATCCGGTACCGCCCGCGGTACCAATCTCACCGATGATAGCTAGTACGATGTCCTTTGCAGTAACACCCGGATGAACCTGGCCGTCGACCGAAACCAGCATATTCAGGCTCTTGTTCTGCATCAGACACTGTGTCGCCAGCACATGCTCGACCTCCGAGGTGCCGATACCAAAGGCCAGGGCACCGAAGGCACCGTGAGTCGATGTATGCGAATCACCGCAGACCACCGTCATACCAGGCAATGTCGCACCCTGTTCAGGCCCGATGACATGAACGATGCCCTGACGCTGATCTGACATATCGAATTCGGTGAGACCAAACTCTTTACAGTTGTTGTCCAGAGTCTCTACCTGCAGCTTTGCTACCGGATCAGTGATACCTTCACTGCGATCGGTGGTAGGTACATTATGATCAGGCACTGCAACGATCGAACCGGTGCGCCATGGCTCACGGCCAGCCATGCGCAACCCTTCAAAAGCCTGTGGCGAGGTAACCTCATGCACCAGGTGGCGGTCTATGTACAATAAAGCGGTACCGTCCTCCTCGGTTCTGACGACATGATCGTCCCATAGTTTATCGTAAAGTGTTTTTCTATTACTCATATCATTCGCCGTTCAAAATATCTGTTTATGGAACCGATTTACCTATTCTCAGGCAGGGTAAATCATATCTGACAGGATAACACTAGTATTATTTTAAATATAAAACAAATTCATATTTTTTATATTATTAATTACTTTTAGTTATATTTAAAATATACTACCAAGGGCTTTCTGGCTCGATTAGTAATAACCAATTAATTAACTAAAAACTATGGACATACAGAATATTCGCGCTTTTTTAATGGTGGCTGAGATGCGGTCGTTCTCGCGAGCAGCTGATAAACTGTTTATCACGCAGCCTGCTATCAGTAAACGTATTTCTACCCTTGAATTCGCGCTTGACTGCCAGCTGTTCGACCGCCTGGGTAAAAACGTCCAGCTGACGCAGGCAGGCGAAGCCCTGATACCAAGTTATCAGCGAATAATTTCTGAACTCGATGAAACTCAGCGCATCGTCAGCAACTTGCGGAGCAGCGTAAGCGGCCACCTGAAGTTTGGCACCAGCCATCATATCGGACTACACCGCTTGCCACCGGTGTTGCGCCAATATACCAGGAAATACCCCGAGGTCGAACTGGATATCCAGTTTATGGATTCCGAGCAAGCATCTGCAATGATATTGAAAGGAAGCATCGAACTCGCATTGATCACTTTACCTGATGCCATTGAGAAACCGCTTACTACGATCCCCGTGTGGAGCGATCCGATGGAATGCGTTGTAGCAAAAGATCATATTCTGGCAGCTCAGGATCATATAACGAGGCAACAGCTGAGACATCACGGTGTACTGATACAATCTCACAGTACGCATACACGCAACATAATTGATAGTGCCTTAAAACTCGATGACAACACGAACATCATCATGGAATCAAATTATCTCGAAACCATCAAAGCGATGATACAAAATGGACTGGGCTGGGGTGTACTACCACGATCGATGATCGATGACTCACTACATCAGTTAAAAATCAAGGGTGCGAGCATGAACAGGCACCTCGGTGTTCTGTTGCATGAATCCAGAACCTTATCGAGTCCCGCAAACGCTCTGCTAGAGACCTTGAACAGTCATGATAAAAAGAACAAGCGATGAAAGGATAATTATATTTTGCCTGGAAGCATAGCTGGAAACAATTGCGCCCAGCTCGTCAGGGCCGATTTCATTTCCCCTTCTTGCTCGAGCTCGATAGCACGCTTTGAGACCAGGTATGAATTTTTCACCAGTATCATGGCATTAACAACTTCCTCAAGATTGTGCAAACCTTCTACATTTAGACTCTGGTTTGCCGGGTCATGCTGCTTCAGAGCGACATCCGCAAGGATAGCTCTAAATAAATGGCTGATAGCAGCCTGGTATGTCTGAATTTTGTGATTGGCAAGAACGTTAATGACCAGAAGCTCAAGAAAGTAACCATCGAAGGTGTTACCGGACAGACGGTTCCACGTTTTCATCATCCTCACCAAATTTAACAACTTCCCTTCATGCCTTGCATTCATCCTGGAAAACAGGCGCTTATAACCTATCGAATCATACTCCACCCACTCATCCCAGCCTGGTGCAGGAACCAGATAATGTTCTTCTTCAGTTATAAAACCAGGCTGCACCCTGAATGTAAAACTCTCAACAGGCACATATACTGATTCGGTCGATTCATCGAAAGTTGTGCCCGGATATTCTGCACGCAGGGTAACATGCAGCTTGCTCAGCAGCTCTGCCGGGAGGAAACGCTCACTATGCTCACTGTTGAACAGCACCAGCATATCTACGATACTTTCTTTAAGCGGTGATATCATGGTATTGCGTGCAAAAGCACCAGGAAGCTCAGTAGTAAAGGTACTTATGTACTGTCCAAGATAGGTTTGAATTTTTGCCTGGCACCGGCTAACAGACGTGTACTCCATTAGTGATGGCTCAATACTCTTTGCCACTACTTCAAAACCGGCTTTTACTAATTCCTCAGAACTACCTGACATTCATATACCCAATGAAGTTGATTTCTGCAATTACTACAATTTGTAAAAGCTAGAATATATTAAACAAGTCTAGATTGATTTTTCCATGTTGCAATACCCTGCTGAATTAAACCTGATATATTCATTATTAAGACAAATGAATCCTATCCGGTGTCTGGATAAACCGCCATACAATTAGCAGTGCGGCAACAGTACAGCAGGATGCAAACATAAATAAAACACTGGCTCCCCATTTATCCCAAAGCATACCACTGACGAGGCTGCCAACAGCGACTCCTGCACCAAAACTCATGCTGGAATAAAGAGCCTGCCCTCTACCCTGATGGCTACCGGTAAAATATTCATGCACCAGCGAGATGCCGACAGAGTGAAACATGCCAAAAGAAAAAGCATGGATGAGCTGAGCAAGAAACAGCATGGGTAGATCATCGACAAAAAAGCCAATAAGCAGCCAGCGCATAGTAGTCAGTAGCAAGGTTACTATCAATAGTTTCCTGGCACCAAAAGCTGGCAGCATGCGGTGCATCAATAAAAAAATTACTACTTCAGCAATTACGCCAACTGCCCACAACACGCCTATCATGTGTGAGCTGTAACCCTGTTCCTCGAGGAAGATGGTATAAAAAGTGTAGTATGGTCCATGACTGCACAACATCAGAAAACAGACCACGAGAAACGCCATCACTTTTGGCTGCTTGATGACATGCCAGATTGGTGAGTGATCGGTATGCGGGGTATTCAGTTTTTCTGGAACGATAAAACTAAATAGCAGAATCAACACGAAGGTAGAGAGCACGACAAGCGGAATCACATCGGCACCATGTGTTTGCAGCAGATCACCGATCAACACCACGATCACGATAAACCCCAATGAGCCCCAGAGGCGGATCATGCTGTAATGGTGCGAGTCCTCACCAAGGTGATTCAGCGTCATGGCTTCGAACTGTGGCAAGGTGGCATTCCAGAAAAAACTGAACAGCAGCATGGCAAAGCTTAGCCACCATAACTCCTGACTGATAAACACCAGTGAGAAACTTACCAGGGCAAGCAGGCTGGACACACGGATGATCAACATAGAACGACGCGTATGATCGGCAAGCCAGCCCCAGATATAAGGTGCAACAAGTTTTGTCGCCGGCAGGATGGCTACCAGGGCGCCGATCGCCAGGCTGCTAAAGCCGAGTGATTTTAGATACAGGCTCCAGTAAGGAACCAGCACGCCGAGTGAGGCGAAGTAAAAAAAATAAAATCCACTTAACTTCCAGTAAGGGACAACACGCCTGACCATCGAGGTATGCTATATCAGGTATGTGATGGAATGACAGGTGTCTGAGAATGCACATCCATATTCTGTCCGCGTTGCCGCAACAGGTGGTCACATAGCACTATCGCCAGCATCGCTTCGCAGATCGGAGTAGCACGGATAGCGACACAGGGATCATGCCGACCATGAGTGACGACATCGATGGCATTACCGTCGACATCTACGGTGTCTCCAGAAAGGCGTATGCTCGATGTAGGCTTGAATGCGGTGTGAACGACGATATCCTGCCCTGAAGAAATACCACCTAAGACGCCACCCGCATGGTTGCTCTTGAAGCCATCAGGAGTAATCTCGTCACGAAATTCTGTACCTTTTGCCTGGACACAAGCGAAGCCGTCGCCAAGCTCGACACCCTTGGCAGCATTGATACCCATCATGGCATGAGCGATGTCTGCATCCAGCCTGTCAAAAACCGGTTCGCCAAGCCCTGGAGGGACTCCCTCAGCAACCACCGTAATTTTTCCACCGACTGAATTCCCCTCTTTTCGCAGTGCATCCATATAAGCCTCGAGTTCTGCAACCTTTGAAGCATCGCCACAGAAAAAGGCATTATTATTTATATCATCCCTGCTTAGCATCGGCATCTGGATTGGTCCGAGCTGTGACATGTAACCATATATCACTATATTATAACGATCTTTGAGAAATTTCTTGGCGATACCGCCGCCGGCAACCCGCATCGCCGTCTCACGTGCTGAAGAGCGGCCACCACCACGATAATCGCGCACTCCGTATTTTTGCTGGTAGGTATAATCTGCATGACCGGGCCGAAACCGGTCCATAATATTACTGTAATCTTTGGAGCGCTGGTCGGTATTTTCTATCAGCAAGCCGATACTGGTACCGGTCGTTTTCCCTTCGAACACTCCTGAAAATATCTTCACCTTATCTTCTTCACGGCGCTGCGTGGTATGACGTGATGTTCCGGGCTTGCGTCGATCCAGGTCAAACTGCAGGTCCTCTTCACTAAGTGCGATCCCCGGTGGACACCCGTCGATGATGCCGACCAGCCCGGCGCCATGTGACTCACCGGCAGTGGTTAAACTGAACAATTTTCCTATCGTATTTCCTGACATATATGTAACTACTTGTTTTATTTTTGGATATGATTAGATATTAACACGCTCAAAAACAGCCTGATACGTCTCCAGCTGATTTGCTGTCAACACCAAGACCCCGTCACCGCCGAATTCGAAATCGACCCAGAAGAAAGGCACTTCTGGAAACAGCGCAACTAAGGCAGGTTTTGAGTATCCGACTTCAACGACAAGTATGCCATCATCGCTCAGATAATCCCTGGCCTGAACCAGTATCGGAAGCACCATATTCATCCCGGTCTCACCTGCCGCGAGAGCCGTATTCCCGGGCTCATATTGGAATTCGGCTGGCAACTCCGCCATCTCCTGTAACGAGACATATGGCGGATTACTCACGATGAGGTCATAACGTTTAGCAGGTATCGACTCGAACAGGTCTGACTGTAGCAGATGTACTCGGTCCTCGACACCATGATCCCTGCGATTGATCTCGGCCACAGCTAACGCGTCTGCAGATATATCACTGGCATCGATCTGAGCCTGGTCAAATGCATAGGCGCAGGCGATCGCGATACAGCCACTACCGGTACAGAGATCCAGAATGTGATGAACTTGAGCGGGATCTGTCCATAACGAGAACTGTTGATGGACCATCTCTGCGATCGGAGAGCGCGGGATCAATACGCGCTCATCGACATAGAAACTCAAACCGGCAAACCATGCTTCATTCGTGATATAGGCCGCAGGTTTATGCTGTTCGATACGTTGTTGAAACATGCCTAAGACATGTAAGCGCTCATCCATGGTCAGTACACAATCGAAATACTCGACACTAAAATCTGGTGGCAGGTGCAGTGCACTCAAACAGAGATAAACCGCTTCATCGATCGCAGTCGGCATACCCTGAGCGAAGCTCAGACCTGCCGCATTGAACTGACTCGTACCCCAGCGGATCAGGTCACGCAGGGTAACGAGGTCATTGGCGATTTCGCGTTTATTTATCATCGCTGTATTGTACACAAAAAGTCGACTTCCATGCCCTGCAGTAAGCGATTATAATCCCACACTCAGCGAAACTTGAACTGACCTGCCAGCATTTACTTACTCCGGTATATCACATCATGAAACACAAGACTGTTAGCATATTTATAATTTTTCTCTCATGTTTCATCAGCCCGCTAAATGCCGCTGATATGAAAAACAGCGATGCCACTCTGATCATCCAGGACGCATGGATAGCTGAAGCACCGCCGGTAAGCAAGGTCATGGTGGCATATATGACGATAAAGAATACCGGCACCTCTGCTCTTGAGATAACCCGCGCAGAATCCGAAAATTACAGCAGTATCGAATTCCATGAGACCATACATGAGGATGGCATGGCCAGGATGGTACGTCACGGTAGCCTGAAAATTCCCGCAAACAGCAAGCTTGAATTAAAGCGCGGTGGCCCCCATTTAATGTTATTCAACCCTGTAAAGGCTCTCAGAGCCGGTGACATGGTAGAAATCATTTTAACCACAAAAGACAATATCACTAAGACTATCACTGTAATTGTGAAAAAAGCACAGTTCTAGTTCGTACTCATACAGTACTCATCGTCCGCAGACAATCCACAATGAAACAGAAACTGCTCGCTTTACTATTTTATATCCTGCCGCATCATGCAATTTCATGGTTGATGTTCAAGCTGGCAAGAATACGTTGGGCACCGCTTAAGAATTACATCATCCGAACTTATACCAGACTCAACCCTGTAAAGATGCATGAAGCTGTCGAAGAAGACATGTTCGCGTATGAATCGCTGAACGCTTTTTTCACACGTGCATTAAAACCTGAATGCCGTCCATTCGATGGCGATGAAAAAAACTGGTTATGCCCGGTTGACGGTTCAGTCAGTCAGGCTCAGCAAATAAAAGACGGCCGTATATTTCAGGCCAAGGGGCAGGAATACAGCCTGCTGGAGCTGGTCGGCGGTGACAGAGATCTTGAAAAAACGTTTAAGCATGGACAGTTCGCCACGCTGTACCTGTCTCCAAGAGACTACCACCGCATACACATGCCTGCCACCGGTGTACTGAAGCATATGCAATACATTCCCGGCCGTCTGTTCAGTGTCGCAACATTCGTGGTCAATCATATCCCGCGTTTATTTGCTCGCAATGAACGATGTGTATGTTATTTCGAGACCGAACAGGGCCCGATGGCGCTCATACTGGTTGGTGCTATCAATGTTTCTGCTATAGAGACCACCTGGCACGGGCTGATAACCAGTGAAACCAGGAGAATCAAGCGGTTCAATTACAGCGACAAAGACATCGTATTAAAACGGGGTGATGAGATGGGACGGTTTAACCTGGGCTCCACTGTCATCGTGCTGGCAACCGACCGAATGAAAATAGCGCCCGAGATGACTGCAGAAGCTGAGATCAAACTCGGTCAGTGTCTGGCAACACCTGCCCACACCGGGGAATAACCTGGCCTGGCAAAATCCTGATCAGCAAAGCCGTAAAAACCAAACAACAGAGCTTAATGAGTCTCTGACTTCACCGTAGACAGCGGTTCAACAGAAGCAGCCTGGTTGGCATCGGCGGGTTCAGCTTCACCCTGTACGGGGTTCACCTGCGCTGCAGTGTCAGGCTCTTTCATACCTGATGGCCGGGTATAACGATCATTCATTGTCTGAATAAATTCACTGGCATCTGCAGCCACCTGGGCCAGGGTACGCTTGGAGCGCATCGACCAGCCCACCGGCATCGGCCTGAACAAACTCCTCAGTGGCTGAGTATTTTTCAGGAATGCTTTCTTAATGCTGCCAGCCAGTATCTTGCCCTCACGGTGCTCACCAGCGAGACTCTTGTCAGCAAATATACTCGACATCAGTTTTTTCGCTATCACTCTTGCAGAAAAAGCCCGTGCAGTAAAATGGACGACAAGAAAGCCCACCACGGTCAGGCTTAACTTCAGCGAAGATATGATAGCTTCATCAGTGAAATCGTATGAGAATAACGCCCAGCTATCGAACATATTACTAAGCACAAACAGGACTATCATGAAAATGCCGATAGCAATGGCATCGATCGTTAATACCATTTTCAGCCATCGGGTCATGGCTGCTTTAACTACGGGTACGACATGGTTTTCTATGTCACCGGCGATGGTCTGCAATGCACCCAGGATCCGATATGAACGCTCAACCTCGACCTGATGTATACGCTCGAAGATGGCAGCTTTATCTTGCTCACACTTGCTTTCGAAACGCTGGCGGACTGCCTCATCTTCAATCGGCACCGCGACATCCTGGTTATAAATTGAATAAAAACGCCCTGCAGTGAGGCCCTTGGCTGCCAGAGCTCTCTGCCACGCAGCTACTACTGCTTCCGGGTTATCCTCCTGCGCAGCGGTATCGATCTGATTGAGAATGTAGAGAAATTTTTCTGAATCGCTACGGTTGATTGTATTGCCGACCAGGTGGTCAAGCGTATCCTGCATGGCACCTGGCTCGGGGTGGCGTGCATCGAAAAGCACCAGCACCAGGTCAGATAGATCAACGATATGATCAGTCAGTCGCAGAATAGCATTGCGCTGCTCATCGGCATCAAATCCGGGAGAGTCAATAAGGATCTTTCCGCTCAGCTTATCTGAATGTGACGTCTTCATCTGCAGATAAGCATCGATACGACGACCTTCTCCGCTGGCCACTTTGTCGATCTCATCACTCATCTGGTAGAACGGAAAGCGAGGATCGGAGTTCAACGCGATACCAGGCAGCACCCGGTTCTCTTTACTGTTGCTATAGGTAATGACGGTAAATTTATCGTCGACAGCCTGGTTCCCCGTCAGCTGCAGCTTATCATCAAGAAAATTATTGATGAACGACGATTTGCCCGCGGAAAAGGTACCGAGTATAGACACCAGTGGCCACCACGGAATGCTGGTTGCATAGGAATCAGTGGTATCCAGCAAACCCATCTTATATGCGACAGTATCAAGTTTTTTAAATCGAGAAACCACATCGATCAACAGAGGATTCTCATTGTTCAGATGAGTCTCCAGTTTCGTCAATCGATCTCGAATAGATTTATCCGGACGGTTTAACATATCTGATTAATTACCTTTATCCTGTACTGTCGCTGAAACCTTTGGGCTGGAAACCTCTTTTAGTGAAACCGGACTCGCACCCGGCATTGTCACTTCGGTCTTGACTGTCTGCTGAGGCTCTTTGGGCTTCTCTGCAACGGGCGCTACTGGTGCAGGTGCTGCATAGGGCCGATAAAAAGGCTGTTGCTGAGGCACCGGATTATATGAAGGCCATACCGGCGATGGCTGTATCGGCGGTGGTACATTTGTGTCAGAACTGAATGGCATCATGTCATTCATCATACCGAAAGGACCACTGGATACGGTACGGTTCATACCATGCATATCACGCTGCAGGCCGTAAACGGAACGGTTCATGCTGCCGATGTTGTGCGTCATACTCTGAATATTATGGCTCATCGGTGTCAGGCTATCCATCTGGCCCGACATAGAAGTAATCTCAGTAGTCATACCATCGATGTTACCGGTCATATTATCGATACTGCCAGTCATCACATTAAGGTCTTTTGTCATACGTGGCATCGCATCTGAGACAATCACCGCCATATGAGTCACTGATTGTGACAGTATGGCGATATCATGCGTTAAGCGATAAATCAGGAAAAAGCCATAACCGGCTAACAGCACAAAGGCAAACATCGATGGATACACCACCATCTCCCAGCGGCGTGCACTACTATCGAATGTATTGGCAAGCCTCTCCAGGGGATCTGCTGGTTTGTCGCTGACGTAAGACTCTTCCAGTATTTTTCTCTGTGCACGCTGTTTTGCTTCATGCGCGCGCGCCTTTAACTCATCAACGCCTTTCTTCGACTTTATTGAGTTATCGGCAGCAACCTTATCCATGTCACTGATCTTCTTGGCCGCTGCTTTCATATCAGAATCTTTCGAAGCACCGGCTTTCTCGATCGCTGCCAGTGCATCCTTAGATGCTTTCAGCACAGGCTCTTCTGTCTTTGACGCTGTGGAACCTGCAGCGCCTTTGGCTGCTGTTTTAGCTGCAGTTTTTTTCGCAACCGGTTCTTTTTTTACAGCACTGCTGGCTGGCTTAGCCTTCGCCTCTGCAGTTTTTTTTGCAGACTGCTTGTCAGTCTTCTTATCTTCTGCCATCTTAGAAATCGCCTTCAGCGCCTCGATTCATAATATCCAATATAATCTCCTTTACACCTTCCGCCTCTTCTTTCAGATCTGCAGGTAAAGGAGTACCGCCGTAGATCATGGCATCCATATTCAATGAATATAACCATAACTTACCTTCTTTATCTTCGACCATACTGACGCGACAAGGTAAAAATGCAGAATATGCATCACTGTATTCGAGCATCTGTGCTGCAGTAAGTGCATTACAGAACATGTAGATCTTCAGGTAACGAGACTCTTCACCTGTCATTGCTTCGACCTGACCGGACAGAGGTAATTCACCTACATTTTTTATGTTGTGTTCGTTAGCGACAAAACGCATGGTCTCTTCAACTTCTTCAGCGGACAGGTCTTCATTGACTTTTACTTTCCAGACCATGGCTTCAGCCGAATTACCGGTTTCTAATACCTTGATCATCATCTCACTGTAGACATCAAAAGCACCTTCATCCAGAGCATCAAATGCCTGCTTCATTGGCGCTATCTTGACAGCCGCATAGATTGCACAGACTATTGCCAGAAAACCGACCAGGGCAAATAGATTTCGTAGTGCATAAAACATGTAATAACTCCTCGATTATGACCTGGCTGAGTCGATCAGCGTCTTCAGTTCATTCGCCTTAGCTTCATCCAGTTGTCGTAGCAAACCCATCAAGCTCTGCGCTCGATTGACCTGCCCTTTTTTAATGAGTATAGCGGCCGCCTCAAAATACGCAGATGCCGCCTCTCGTTTTTTACCCTGGTTGAAATAAACATTGCCAAGTTCGCCATAGGCATCAAAATTATCCTCAGTATTATCAATCACATCCTGATAGCTCTGTATGGATTTATCATAATCACGCTGATAAAAAGATTTTCTCGCGGTTATCCAGCTCTCTTTCACCGAATTACCGGTCTGCGAAGGATCGATGGCTTTGCCGTGCTCATCTACATTACTCAGCTGCTCTTCAATCTCGGGTGAAATAAACTTTTCACTAGTCCTGTTCATCGCTGCTGCAGGAGCCGTTGCGGCTGGCATCATTCGATTTGCCGCACCCGCCGTGGCCTGAGCTCCAGCTCCTGTATTGTTAACAGCCATCGCACTCTGCTCGACAGGTTTCTGGTTATGGCTGTAGCTGATGTTCACTGGCTGCTGTACGACAGCTCGTTGTTCGGTGCTTGTCCCGGTCTCTGTAAGGGCAACCGGCTTCTCTGCGCTCGATCTCTCACTGGCCAGCTCTGCCTGCTTAGATTTGACCGCCTCGACAAAGCTTTCAACTTCAACAAACTCATCTGACAGGTATGCTATCGCTTTTCCTGCCGGAGTGTCTTCACCGGTAAGGTTACCCCAGAACATATAACAATAAATCACTGCTACGATTAACAGGATAAGGAATGTATGACTTAATAACCAACGAATAATCTTCATAATTAACCTCTAGACTCGCAACATTATCAGTAATTTCTCATTGCAGCACTTGATAGTGAGCGATACCTGTTAGACCAATACTAATCTAGCAGAATCGCCAGTTGCTTCATTTCTTTTGATGCTTTCCCCATCGGGTCAAGCTCGAATACAGCAAGCCCCTCGCTAAATGAACGACGGTAGGCCGTACGCTGATGCAAGCGTATACCCAGGGCCTTTATGCCCTGCATCATCTGTAGCGCCTGATCAGCTTCATCTGTCTCGCGCACACCGATATGTGTATCAGCCCGATTAAGAAATCCCAGAACTTCTGTTTTTTTCTTATCGATATTATTGTTTACTATTTTCAGGAAACGCTGTGTCGACCAGATATCGGCCTGACTCGGCTGAATCGGTATCAACACCCTGTCTGCCAATGAAATGGCTTTTTCCATGGCAAACATGTTTGTGGCACTCATATCTACAATAATCGGCTGTTTGTTTTTTTTATCTTTTGCCAGTGCTTCCAGCTCACCCAGGTCAGTGGAAACCTCGAAAGACGGTTCATAGCCATCCTCGACTCTGACTTCACCAACATCGACCAGTGTACACTGCGGGTCAAGGTCAAATGCCTTCACCCCGGCCTTATCATGTGCGAGCCAGACCGCCAGGTTAAATGCAACCGTACTTTTTCCCGTACCACCCTTTAGATTTCCAACGACTGTTATCATAGACGATTACCCAATAATACTAATTTTAAGATTATAATTATTTTTAATATCAATGCTTTATGACTTATATCAATAAGGTAGTCAATTTAATTTCCATTAACTGGTAAATCAGTTTCATTCTGCTGCGCTGTCTGTACCTTGCTATCGAACAGAGCGTAATCCTTTGGTATCGAGAACAGTAACTTGTCCACTTTACCTACTTCAATATTTCGTAGCTCATCAATTACATCATCTTGATATTCTTGCTTTACCACGATATCAAGTTCATTGTCGTACCACTGGGTACCCTGCTGCTGCTCGCCCGATGCGCTAAACGCGATCATGGTCAGTTTCCTGACTTTTCGACCATTCATTTCCTGGTCATCTTTTATTGCCACACTTAACCCTGATCCATCAGAGTTTTCCTGTCTCAGAATATTCTTATACTTCTCATCTATCCATTGAAAAATATGAAAATCATGGCCATTATTATCCAATGTGATAAGCCATTTATCAGCCTTTCTGCCATTTATCTTGGTTTTTTTAAGAAACACACATTCCGCATCAGCGAACTGTTTACACGGATCGTTTGTTTTTGTATTTTTACTTCCTGTCGTTACTCTCTCACTCTCTGGCATCTCCCTTTCCAGGTAGTATTTATTCTCGTTATCCAGCCAGATTATCTTGTTGTTCTTATTGTCAAAAATCTGTGCCATCGGCACGCCATCTTCGGTGTATTCAAATCGCACGTTACCATCTAACCAGAACATCTTGGCGTGACTGATATTTTCGCCACGGATCTGCACAGCGTCCGCAGTAAAAGATGCGGCCTGCAGAAATGCAGTGTAGGCAGTACATAGCAAAAATAATATGGTTGTAGAGTACTTCATAGATATCTATAAAAGAAAAGGCGGTGCCCATAAGGCACCGCCCTGTCAATTTCAAGTTACTGTGCTGGAGCAGGTGCAGCCTGTGGTGCAGCCTGTGGCGCACCATAAGGGCGCGGAGCATAACCGTAACCCGGGCCTGGACCATAGTAAGGACGACCATAACCACGGTTATTATAGTAACCACTGTTATTGTCCCAACGGTTGTCCCAACGGTTGTCCATATTGTTATAGCCATTACCATAATACTCATTACGAGCATCACCACGACCGCGGCCACTTCCTTTACCGCTCATGCCAAAATTAAAGCTACCATCGACATCACCAGAACCATCGCCATAACCGTCGCCATAACCAGAACCAGAACCATAACCGTCATTATTCCAACGGTTGTTGTTATTCCAGTTATTGCTGCTGTTATTATTATTGTCCCATGGCATATCCCAGTCAGCACTTGCTGACAGAGGAGCTACTGCAAAACCTAATGCTGCGGTCATAGCAGCAACTTTCATCATTGATTTCATATAATTACCTCGTTACTACCCTCGTTAATGGTGGCATTGAATCGAGGGAGTAACTCAACACCTTGTAACTGTATAATTGCCTACTTTTTCAGCGACAATCTATACACTATACGCCTGTTAATCAATAGAAGCCATTACCTTAAAGTTAAGTAACTTCAATCGGGTAAAAACGTAAACGGGTTAAAAACATTGCCTTCATAAACCTCACTAGGCTCTTCAGATTCACTGTTTTTAAAATTTTTCATGCCAAATGATGGCACATGCATCGGCGGCAGACCGCCGAGCGCCTCACTTGGGACCATAGGAAATGATTCGCCACGGAGCAGGACATCGGCACCGTCACCCCATGGCGATACCGCCGGTGCGTCATACAATGGATTAACCGTACCGCTGCCATATGATGGATAACCATAAGCCCCCTGCCCAGGTAATGATGGTCCTGACCGCCACGGGTTACGCCCACCTTGTGGCTGTTGACGGTTTTCCGGCATGACCTGATACTGTTGCTGCTGTTTTTTTAAGGACTCGAGAAACGAAGGAGTGACGAAGCGATCCCTCGGTGGTTGCCACTGATGAGACGGCTGAGATGGTCCTCGACTATCATCAGGCTGGGTCTGCCCTCTATACGGCTGCTGCTGATACCCGGGCCGCCTTTCCTGCTGTTGAGGTAAGGCCCAGGGATTAGATTTTTCAGCTATTTCTTGAACTGGATACAGAGAACTGCCATCGTCAGCTTTCACAGGTGAAACCATTATCATCAGTAAGCTAAACATCCCACCAGCCATAGACCGGCCTGTAAATAATTTATTGTGTATAAACCTGTACTGCATAAAACATACTCTGAAAAGATCTAATACTTACCTTAGCTCAGACAATACATTTTACCAATTTTCACTCTTTTCTTTCGATTTATTAATTAATACCGTACAGATAAATCAGGGTTAGATTTCAGAACAATGCCATCACTATCCCCGGGGTAACACCGCTGCATTGCACTATTCAATATCATATATCGATGGCTGCCATGATATCCTGTTGCGGCTGGCGGCTGGCGCCATAGACTGGCTGTCTCATCGGGCTGGCCGGCTTATATCCGGATAGCTGTAACCGTATCGATAACTTGAAGGTACTACAGGATATACCTGGTTTTCGATCCCTGGCGGTGCATAGCGATAACCCGTATCAGGTTTCCAGCGATTAGGCGCTTCAGAATTACTTGGCCAGGGAATCTCAGGACTGAATTTTGATCTCGAGACGCTGGCACCAGCAGGTAGATTTGCAGACCGCTGATCACGTGAAAATGGTGAGTTTTCCGTTATAGAACCGTCTAGAGTCATAGCCGATGACATATACGGTCCCGGCGGTGCCGGCGGCACCCTCTCCACTCTATGTATATTGCTCCGCTCAGGCCAGCGAGGGAAATAATATGCTCTCTGTCGTGAGTTATTCGCATTCGGGGCAGACTGCGCAACTCCTGGCCCTGTCGCGGCAGCGTCCGCTGCCTGAAGCACCTGAAAGTTTGTCGAGAAAACCACTAGCAGCGTTGTATAACAGGCTTTTTTTAGGTAATCAAAACTATGGCATAAATACATAATGGACCTCACTAACTAAGTCTCGTCTTTCAACCGTATTCCCCGGCGACCTCGCGGTGACGTTTTCTTTGACGGTGCTTTCTTGACGGCAATTTTTTTAACAGCAATCTTTTCAGCAACAACCTTACTGGTCGCTTTCTTTTTAGCAACTTTCTTGGCTATCGTTTTCTTTTTAACCGCGACTTTATTAACAGGCACTTGTTTTACAGGTTCTTTTTGCTCAGTTTCAGCCTGTTTTTGTTCAACCTGTTTTGGTGCAGCCTTGACTGGCTCAGATTTTGCCGGCACTGGTTTCTCAGCCACTGTCTCTTTAGGTACTTGTTCTTTAACGGGTGCCTGCTTCTTGGCTGCCACCTTTTTCACCGTTGCTTTTTCAGGCACTTCTTTCGTGACCGGTGCTTTTTCAGGCGCTTCTTTCTTGACCGGTGCTTTTTTAACGGCCGGTTTTTCAGCAGCCACCTTCTTGCTCGCCACGGGCTTATCATCAGATTTACCCTTAGCCCCAGTTTCTGATTTATCATCAGTAGTGACAGGGGGCGGAGTAGCCGGTGGCGCAGGAGGAGGCGTAGACGGAGCCGTGGGCGGTGGTGTCGAGGATGGAGGAGGTGTCGAATCAGAACCGAACATACCCATGACCATACCGAACAGCATACGTAAGATATTGAAAATCATCTGTCCGATAACAAAAATCCAGCCGAAGATTCCAACGATGACACCGTATACCTTCATCCATAATGGCGTTTTATACTCGGTCTCAGCTGCATTCAGCTGCTCGGGACTCTCACCCTCAATCTCGGCAAATTTCTCACTGATAATCCTTTCACCCGACGCCGACTCTACAAAGTAGAAGTTTTCACGCACACTGATACAGCCTAGCGGTATCACGATAACAGCCATTAATGTACCAACGCCAGCACCCCATAACAGGCTGATAGCCATACCATTAAAGATCGGATCATTCAGGATAGCAAAAGCGCCAGCCATCAATGTCAGAGAAGTAATGAAGATCGGACGCATACGTATTTCAGCACCGTTGACAGCCGCCTCTCTCACCGGGATACCTTTAGACACTTCGATCTTCACAAACTCGACGATCAGGATAGACTGACGCACGATAATACCGCCCAGAGCGATCATGCCGATCATAGAAGTCGCTGTAAATTCAGCACCATGAAACCAGTGACCAGGCACGATACCGATCATGGTAAGCGGGATCGGTGACATGATGAGGCCAGCCAGGGCGAAGTCACGAAATTCCCAGACGATCAAACCGTAGATCAATACCAGCGCCGCCATGAAAGCAAGACCCATGTCGCGGAATGTTTCGAAGGTAACGGTCCATTCCCCGGTCCACTCGAAGCCCGATTTGGTATCAGTGCTAGGCGGACCGATCAGGTTCATCGGCATACCTTCCATGATGACGCCATCCGGTGTGGTGTATTGATCAGAAAACGCTTCAACATTAAACATACCGTAGATCGGCGCACCGAGACGGCCTTCCATCTCGCCGGTAACAAACTCGACATTACGCAGATCTTTATGCCAGATAATCGGCTCATTTTCTTCGAGGACGAAGCGACCTAACTCACCCAGGGGTATGATAGTGCCATCCGATGTTACCATCGGCAGGTTACTCAACTGGTTCACCTGGGAACGTGTCGCCATCGGCACCTGGACAACGATAAATGTTGGTTCGATGACCGATGCACGTTTCACATCGCCCAGCTTGAAGCCGCCCATGGCCATAGCCAGGGTGCCATTGATACTGTCTACCGTGACTCCTCTGCGTATTGCTTTTTCCTTGTTGACTTCAAAACGCCAGTGCAGCGATGGTTCATTCATCATGTTATCAACATCGACGACACCTTCGGCCTGTTCAAAAAACTCTGTCATCTTGTTCGCTACTTCGCGTCGAGTTTCTGCATCAGGTCCATGAATTTCGGCAACGACAGTTTGCAGTACCGGCGGTCCAGGCGGCATCTCTACGATAGCAATTCGACCACCGGCTTTTTTTGCAATCGGCGTCAGCATGGCACGCGCTTCTTCTGCTATCTGGTGACTGCTTTTTTCACGGTCATGCTTCTCTTTTAACAGCACCAGCAGTTCACCATGCCAGGGTTGCTTCCTCAGGTAGTAGTGTCGCACCATACCATTGAAGTTGAACGGCTGCGCGGTACCTGCATAAGTCTGTATCGCTTCTACTTCAGGCATCTCGTTAAGCGCAACGGCGAGATCATGCGCCAGGTTAGCGGTCACAGGCATCGCCGTACCCTCGGGCATATTGATGATTACGCTAAACTCCGGTTTGTTATCAAATGGCAGCATCTTAACCGCGACCCATTGCGTCGGGTAAAACAGTAACATCGTCATCGCAGTAACCGCGATCACGCTGATAAGAAATATAATCCCAAGTTTGCGGCTGTTCACCAGCGGCATGATAAGCGGGCGATATATAGCTGCCACGAACTTTCGCGTCTTCTCTTCTCGCTTCTCTGCTTTTTCCAGCGCGTCAAGTTGTGGGCGGACTCGAACGGCAAACCACGGTGTGAAGATGAAAGCTGCGACCAGCGAGAAGAACATCGCTGAAGCGCCCATTACCGGAATCGGACGCATGTAGGGGCCCATCATACCGCTCACCCAGCCCATAGGCAGCAAGGCGGCGATAATGGTAAATGTCGCCAGGATGGTGGGATTACCAACCTCTCGGACCGCATCTACCGCGTCAGGTAAAGTAGTTCGACCCTTGATCAACCAGTGTCTGAATATGTTTTCCACCACCACGGTAGCATCATCAACCAGGATACCGATAGAGAAAATCAGTGCGAACATACTGACCCTGTCGATAGTGTAATCGACCATCCAGGCCCACCAGATAGTGATAAGGATAACAACTGGTATCACAGTTACCACGACGAATGCAGCACGGAAACCCAGGCCGATCAAACACAATATAGCAACAGCCGCTGTGGCCTCGAACATCGCAGCCAGTAGCTCATTTACCTTGTCGTTGGCGGACTTACCATAGTCACGGGTAATCTCTACATAAACATTATCCGGGATGATGGTACCTTTTAATTCTTCCAGCTTTTTCAGGATCGCTTTAGAAACGGTAACGCCATTGGTACCTTCTTTCTTTGCGATCGCTACGGTAACCGCAGGATCACCCACTGGTCGCTCGATGCCTTCATAGGCTGGCCCTGCGTAATAAGAGGAGATATTCCTGGCATCTTCAGGACCATGATAGACCTCAGCAACATCTCGCATGAACACTGGTGAACCCTGGTTCATACCGACCACCAGGCGTTTGATATCATCGGCGGTACGCAGGAAAGAACCCGAGTAGACGGTAAATGATTTACTGCCCGCTTCGACCGCACCGACATTCTTCTGGGTATTAGCGACAGTAATAGCACCCGCCACCTGTTGCAGACTGATACCGTAACCCGCTAAGCGCTCCGGTAATACTTCGACGCGAATCTGGTCCGAGCGGCCTGCGACCACAAAACCTTTACCAGTATTCTTTACCTGGCCAAGCTCCTGTAGAACATCGTTACCGAGGATCCGTAAAGTACTGTCATCGACTTCCTTCGACCACAGGGTAACGGCCACCGCCGGCACATCATCGATCGCCACCGGTTTTACCAGAGGAGGCATTACATCCGGCGGCATCATATCCATGTTTGAATTAATCTTATCGGTGACCTTGACGATGGATTCACCCAGGTTCTCACCAACGTAAAACTGGACGGTGACTATCGCATTACCGCGCTGGGTAGCAGAGAATGTATGGCGGACCCCGGGGATCTCGTCCATCAACCTCTCCAACGGATCAGTGACCAGGCTTTCCACCTGCTGCGCCGAGGTGCCGGGATATGAGACGAAGATATCGATCATAGGCACCGATATCTGGGGATCTTCCTGCCGTGGTGTAAATATCAATCCGCTCAGGCCGATGAGTAATGTCGCAATCAGTAACATCGGGGTGACAGGTGAATTGATAAACGTTTTTGCTATCGTACCCGCCAGGCCAAGATCTCTGCCGTCGGTGGAGGCGGGTGGCTTTACATCACCATTCAAATCGTCACTATCGTTTTGATTTTTATCCAGTTCATCAGTCATTTTCTAACAATCGCTCATATTATTCTGGCTATTATTTTTTCACTTTTAGCAGTCGCTCAGTAGGTCTGCGACAACACATCAGGCCGATATCGAAACTGATCGCCCGTATTAATAATCGGCCCTGGTAAGTCATCCGGAGATCTCATCACACTGCCTTGCTTTTATTTATCCCAGGGTATCGGTGGTTTTGGCTCGCTGCTATTGATCAAAATTCTCTCGCCTGGCTCAAGCCCGGAAAGTACTACCACAGTGTTATCACCAATTTCGATACCGGTACGGATCAAACGCATCTTAGGCACGTTATTTTCATCCAGAACTTTGACCGAAGGCAGACTGCCGCGCTTGCTGATGGCAGATTTTGGTATCACAGGAAGCGCCCTGGTCGGTGAATTAACATCAGGGATCATTACCTCGGCATACATACCTGCACCGCCTGGTACGCCTTCAGGCAGATCAAATTTGACAGTGACAGTATGCTGCTTGTTATCAGCGATAGGTGCGATCTGCGCTACTCGTGCATTGATCTGGGTATTACCGACGTCCAGCCTCGCTGGGACGACCATCCCCTTTGTCAGCCCAGGCATCAGGCGTGCCGGCACCTCAACCTGTATGCGTAGATATTTTGAATAGGAGAACACCATCATGGGCTGCCCCGGCTGAACGGTGTCACCGATCTCAACCAGCTTCTGCATGATGATGCCGTCGAATGGCGCAATCGCCTTGGTGTCTCGCAATTTAGCATTGATCTCACGCAAGCCTGATTCTGCCTCGGTTATGCGTGAACGGGCAGATGCCACCTGAGTGCCCTGCGTGACAAGGTCCGCATGCCTTTCGATACTTTTATTACCGGTACCCGGCATGAAATCATTATCATCAAAGAAACCGTCGAACATGGATGGCATACCCATACCCGCCATTGGCCGCGGGTTGTAAACACGTGGATTCCACAGCTCCCGGTTATACTGAACCTGCGCATTCTGCATCGCGTTCTGCGATGTCACCAGTTGTGCTTCAGCGGCTGCTTTTTTGGCCAGCAGGTCATCGTCATTGATCTTCACCAGCTCGGTACCAGCAGGAAATTCATCACCCTCTTCACCCGCGATACTCACGATACGTCCGGGCATCTGGGCTGCGAGAGTAACTTCTTTCAGCGGTATCACACTGCCACCAAGAATGACATAACCGCCATGTGGTGCGACACCTACGGTTATTACATTGTCTGCCTGAGCTTGAGCGGACCATCCGGTAAGTAGAGTTAAGGAGAGATAAAGAGGAAGTTTTATTCGACTTATTATAATTGACATGCCCAAAGCTACCTTCATGTTCATTTACATAAAATAATGAGTGTTACATACCCACATGGAAATGATATGTATTGACCGTAGAGAATGCCCTGTGATTAGTAAAATTGCAAGGTTTTTCGCTAACTTATCGACGTTTTAAAGTGCATCAGGTTAAAAAAACCTGCCTTTCAATCTAATCAATAAATTCACTGACAAATTTTAATGTTTACTTTTCAGACGGAGTACAAACAGGTCTTACTGTATGAAATCACCTGAATTAGCGACAAGGAAAATCTATCATAAAATATCCTTATGAACAGTCCCAGGCGAACGATAACACCTGGTCGATACATGCTGTACCCGTCAACACCATCATCAGACGATCGAGACCCATCGCGACCCCCGAGCAATCCGGCAGGCCGCAGCGGAGTGCATCTATAAAATTTTCATCGATCTTTGATGCTTCCCTGCCAGCACTCAGTCGCTTCTCATTCTCTCGCCGAAAACGATTCAATTGCTCATCAGCATCGGTTAATTCGTAAAAACCATTCGCCAGTTCCACCTCACCGTAAAACAGTTCGAAGCGTTTCGCTACAGGTAGCGAACCCGGGCCAGGTTCAACTTTTGCCAGTGCGCATTGCGCAGCAGGATAATCATATAAAAATGTAAATCCGCGATTGTCGAATGTCGGCAGCACCAACTGAGTCAACAACCAGTCCAGCCAGTGATTGACATCATCTTCCGGTCTAAGCCCCTGTGGAACCTCGACATGGTTATCGACAGAGTAGTTATAACACTGTTTCGCAGTGACCTGGTGCGGATCGAAACCCGTCACATCCTCAAATGCCTGCTGATAACTCAGGTATTCAAATAACGGATCGGCATCAGACCGCCCGAACAAGGAGCCGACGAGATCAGCTACTTCGGCCATTAACTGCAACATGTCATAACCCGGCCGATACCACTCCAGCATGGTGAATTCAGGATTATGATTCGGTCCCAGCTCATCATCACGAAAGGCTTTACAGATCTGGTATATCGGCTGCTGCCACTGAGCAAGCAGGCGCTTCATGGCATATTCAGGCGAGGTATTGAGATAGCAGTCCTGCTCACGAAAACGCGTAGCAAGACTATCAAGATGGGGGTCGGTTGTTGAATAGCGCGAGATCAGAGGTGTCTCGACCTCGATGACACCTCGAGCATCAAAAAAAGCCCTGATTTTCTTCATCATCAGAGCTCTTTCTAAAAGCGTTTCTCTGCTGGCCCTGGACTGCCAGGCCTGTTTATTAGCGCTATCTGCAGACATCGATTAAAGCATCAGGCGCGAGAAACATACTCTCCTGTACGCGTATCGATCTTCAGAATGTCTCCCTCATTAACGAATAGCGGCACTTTCACCTCAGTACCGGTCTCCAGAGTAGCCGGCTTGGTCGCACCCTGTGCAGTATCCCCCTTTAGCCCGGGATCTGTCTGCGCCACTGCCAGTTCGACAAAGTTTGGTGGCGTGATAGTCAGCGGTGCACCATCCCACAACGTCATAACACAGACTTCCTGGCCTTTTATCCACTTGACCGCTTCACCGACCGCGATCTCATCGGCCGCATACTGCTCGAAGCTGGTTGGCTCCATAAAATGCCAGGACTCACCATCACTATAAAGGTATTCAACATTCATCTCATCGACATCAGCCGCTTCAACGGACTCGGTTGATTTGAAAGTACGCTCGAGAACCCTGCCTGTCCTGAGGTTCTTTGCCTTGATCTTATTGAAGGCCTGGCCTTTGCCCGGCTTAACCACGTTGTTCTCGGTAATCGAGCAAGGGTCTCCATCGAGGATAATTTTTAAGCCATTCTTAAACTGGTTTGTACTGTATGTCGCCATGGTAAACTTTCGCCCTTCTGCGCTAAATTACTGTGATATAAAATAATCGCGGTATATTACCCTGATTCTGCATCAACTTAAATCACAACACTCACTAATTTACCAGCCATCGGATCTCAGCGACCTGCCATGCAATCACACGTCAAAATAATACGAAAACACACCGAGCCCGCTTCGACTTCGACAGTTTCGAAACCAAACTGGAAAAAAGAACTGGCCAATGCGACGACATCGGCGTCACGATTACTAAAGAAGTTACAGCTTGAGTCACAATTACCACTCATCGATGAGCGACCCGATTTCAGCTGCGTGGCAACAGACAGTTATATAAGTAAGATGCAAATCGGTGATATCAATGACCCGCTACTGCGCCAGGTACTGCCATTGTCAGAAGAAAAACACTCGCATATACAGAGCGACGGCATATACGATCCGGTCGGTGATATGGCCGCTATGACATCACCAGGATTATTACACAAGTACAACGGCCGAGCACTGTTGATCACTACCGGCGCCTGCGCTATCCACTGCCGTTACTGCTTTCGCAGGCATTACCCTTACCAGCACTCATCCTGTAAAAGCAATGATCTCGACGCAGCGCTAGAATACCTCGGCCTGCATCCCGAGATAGACGAGATCATTTTAAGTGGTGGTGACCCACTGGTGATGGTTAACGACAAACTGTCTTCCCTCATTCAACAGCTGGAGTCTGCCCCAAATCTGTCAACACTTCGAATTCACAGCCGCTTACCCGTGGTATTACCAGATCGTATCGATGAAGGCTTGCTTGAGCTGCTTCAGACCAGCAGGCTGCAGATCGTCATGGTTATCCATTCGAATCATGCTAATGAACTTCAGCACAATGAACAGTCAAAATTACACCTGTTGCATGCTGCTGGCATCACCGTGCTAAACCAGAGCGTTTTACTGAAAGGTATCAACGATGACGCCGAAACACTCATCACATTGAGTAAACGATTGCTGCAGTGCAACACGCTGCCTTATTACCTGCACCTGCTCGACCCGGTCGATGGTGCCATGCATTTTGATGTTAGCCGCCAAAATGCAATGCACATAATGACAAAGCTGCAACAGCAACTGCCCGGTTACCTGGTGCCCAAACTGGTACAGGAAATCGCCGGAAAACAGGCAAAAACTGCAATTTTTGATATCTAAGCTACAATTAAGGGCATAACTGGAATAATTACAATCGAAACGCCAAGTTATTGTTTTATATAGTAAGGAAATGGCTCTGCAGAAACTAAAATAATAAAAACTATGAAATTAAATATACCAGAACAAAAGACACCTTCAGCCGATGCAACGCCGAGCCACCCTCGTAAACTGAAGAAGGTTCTCTCCGCCCTGCCAAATTCAAACATGGGTGAACTCACCAAACAGACTTTCACCATACTGCGTGACCTGAACCGCCAGACGATGCCAAACAAGCAGCGCCTGGAAGATCTCGAAATGATGCGCCTACTGGCACGTAACATTTTCGATAATCTTAAAAAGTATTTCATCAACAGGACATTACCGCTTCCTGATAAGAGCCAGAAGATCGTCAACCTGAACCAGTCCATACTTCAGGAGCTGATATACGGCTACGAGATCATCATCTATGAAGCGGCAAATGATATCGACACCAAAGTCGACGATAAGACCTTGAGTATCGCAGCCTGCCGAGCGATAAATTACCTGTCGGAGATGCTACTGCGTTCTTGCGAAGTCTACGCTCCATGCCCAAAACATTTATGGTACGACGCACACCAGATGTATGCATTTGCAGAGAGCAGAGGCATTACAGAAAACACCGTCATCGATGCAGAAAAAACACCGGAAAAGCTTAACATCGATGGCTGTTACAAACAGATGCTGCTGTTTGCCCTGGCACGTCCGACCGCTTTACGGCAGCGTGATAGCGAGCGGGTATTCAAAGAGCTTTATGAATGGTCGAAATACTCAACTATTCAGCGTGAGAGTGCCGTAGAACAGATCGATAAAGTATTCTGCATTCGTATACATGAAGACTCACCGCCCGACTATCTGTCACAAGCGGACCTGGCAGAAAACATAACTATACGAACACTCCACGCCGACAACCTGGTCTCACATATAAAATCTTTGATTGAAGAGCAAAGTGCACAAAAACAGAAACTTGCGGTCGGTGACGATATCCCGCTAGAGACTCTAAATGCACTGCTACTGTCATGGGGCGTCAGTGCAAAACGCCGTTTCTCACGCGCCCAACGCCAGGGTCATATCAATGTTTCTATCGGCCTCAACCAAACAGCAAAGTCGATCAGAGACTCCTTGAAAAAAGACGGTCCACTAGATACCAAGTCAGGTTTCGTACGCACTTCTGCTTACACAAAACAGGATCCAGATTTCACTCTGGACCCGATCAGCAATGCAAGTGATGAATCAAACTATATGACTCATACCGAAATTGGTGCCGTGGATAACGACTCTTGGGACATGGTCGCGAAGGGGCGTGCACTAACCGATACCTATGCCAGGCAGCGGGAATTTGCTAATGAAGAACAGATCAAACAGAGTCAGTCAAAAGCGGAAGCACACTGGCAGCTTGTCAATATGAGTGCGGGAGGTTACTGCTTACGCTGGAATTCAGACGACACATCCAGGGCCCAGATCGGCGAACTGATCGCACTACAGGAATTCAGCGCGAAAGATAATTTTGAATGGCGTGTCGGCGTCATCCGCTGGATGCAGTTCACCCAGGAGTATGGGCTGGAGATCGGTGTCCAGGTAATCTCTCCAAAAGTTGTCACCGCTACCGCTCATCGTGTAAACCGCCCAAGCGAAATTCCTTTTGACTGCCTTATGTTACCCGGCATAAAAGCCTTAAATCAGTCATCCAGCGTGCTATTACCTTCACATGCATTTAAATCAAATGATAAACTGATCGTCCAGATTATGGAGAATAAAATTAATATAACTTTAGGGGAACCTAAAGAACATACGGGCTCTTTCACCCAGTTCACCTATAAGAACACGGAAGTCGATAAACGCATTAAAAAACAGGTGAAAAAAGAAGAAGCAACCAAGAATAAAGATGACTTCGATGAGCTCTGGTCGTCACTATAATCTCTTCTTTTTAACAAACATAATCAGATTTTCGTGGAAACCTTAAGTGGAAGATAAAATAATTAACCTGGTCGTCATCGATGACTCTTTCGATAGCGAAGAAAAAATCATCAGTTCGTTAAGGACGGCAGGTTATACCGCCCGTTCTTCACGCGCTGAAGATGACGAGGACCTTCTCGATGTACTTGCCAAACAGACACCTGAGCTCATCATCTACTTTGAAGGTATGGAGCTGATCTCACTAAACCAGACAATCGAGTGCCTGAAAAAAGATAAAAGGACCGAGAATTGCAGAGTTATAGTTGTCAACAAAAAAGAGCAGCCCGATGTCGTCGCCGCCATGCGAGCAGGTGCCGTCGATGCAACCTGTTTCAGTGACATCAGCCACCTGATACTGATCATCGCTCGTGAACATCAGTCAGCAACCAGCGCTAAACAGATCTCGACGTACAGAAAAGCATTTAATGAATCAGAACGGCGCTGCTCCTCGCTGCTCGACAGTTCACGTGATGCCATCGCCTATATACATGAAGGCATGCATGTATATTCGAACCGCTCCTACCTGGAGATGTTTGATATCGAAGAGTCAGACGACCTTGAAGGCCTACCCATCCTGGACATGGTAGCCACCGAAGGGCGAGACGCATTTAAAGACTTTTTACGTCAATATACAAAAGACAGTGAAGGCACCGAAAAACTGGACACCACTTTACGCAAGCCAGACGGAGATGAATTCAATGGTGAGATGGAGTTCTCACCTGCGCAGATCGAAGGCGAACCGTGCATACAGATCATCATCCGCAAAGAAGATGTTAACTCTGAAGAACTGGAACGACAGTTAAAACTGCTCAGCCAGAAGGACCAGCTGACCGGCCTGTTCAACCGCCAGTACAGTATAGAAAAACTGGAGAACACCATCGCGGACTGCGAACAGGGCAAATATACTGCCGCCCTCATGGAGATACACATCGATAATTTTGACGAGATCAAAAACTCGGTCGGTGTCATCGAGTCAGACCAGTATATCATCGATGCGGCAAAGACCTTGAGCAGCATCGTACGTGATGGTGATGTGCTATCACGTTACACACATGACAGCTTTACCGTGATCGCTACAGGTTACAACAAAGACAACATAGAAAGTTACGCTGCCGAATTTCAAAAAGCGATATCGCAACTTGAGACCAGCATTAAAGGCTCCAGCATCAACACGACATGCTGTATCGGTATTTCCCTCATCGACAAGGACTCACCGGAATATAATGACATCCTGGCCCGTTCAGAAAAAGCTGTCGCATCTGCTATCAAGAAAGGTGCCAACCAGATATTCATCTACACGCCTGAAAAAGGCGAGCTCACACGTCATGAGGTCGATGCCAAATTCAAAGAACAGCTAACAGACGCACTGAAGAGCGATCGCTTTGTTTTACATCACCAGCCTATCGTTAGTTTGCATGGTGATACTGATGAACGTTATGAGGTTTTCGTACGCATGGAGAGCGAAGGTGACCAAAGCCTGGTCATGCCGCAGGATTTCCTGCCAGCAGCCGAACGCATCGGTATGGCCATCGCCATAGACCGCTGGGTGCTGTACAGGACGATACAGGAATTTGGCGACAGGTTGAAACAGGGCAAGAAGACACGGTTCTTCATAAAACTGTCAGCCTCCTCACTGAAAGATGATACCCTGGTTGACTGGTTGAGCTATCAGATCAAGGAGAAAAAAATCCCTGCCAACACGCTTAACTTTGAAGTCAAAGAAACCGTGGCTGTCACTAATCTGAAAAGCACTAAAACCTTATCGCACAAGCTCAAAGCCCTGCAATGCGGCTTCATCCTGGATGACTTTGGCACAGGAACCAACCCATTCCAGCTACTGGAACACATACATGCTGATTATGTCAGGCTGGAAGCCAGCTTCATGGAAAACCTCGCCGAAAATCCACAGAATCAGGAATCGATAAAAAATATCGCAGAACAGGCCGCCGAACTCGGTAAGTTAACTATCGCTCAACATGTACCAGATGCAACCAGCCTGTCATTGTTATGGGGCATGGGCGTCAATTTCATCCAGGGATACTTCCTGCAGGAACCGTTGCCTGAGATGGAGTATGACTTTACCGAGATGTCGGGTTGATATAGTTTGGCTGTTTCGTCATTTTCGGCCTGATGCGCTCTAGCTGAAGACTGTTTTCTCAATATCTATTTCTGTTTTTTTGTCTGGCATTACGGTTCTCGCACTATGGGCGGTGTGCATACTGTAGGAGCGGATTATAATCCACGATTTCTTTTAGACGCTACCTAGGTACCTATATTTTACCCGCGAGTTTCGCCTTTTACGGCGAGGCACTTTTTTTCTGCAGCCAAAAAAAGTACCCAAAAAAGGCCGTCGCTACGCCGGGCGCCCCGTAAAGACACGGGGTTCCCATTGCTGTGTTGCCGGCACCATGCTGTGAAAAAACTCGCAGAAGACGCTCAGACAGTTTTCACAGAAAGCCCATGATACCGGCAACACAGCAATGGCTTGGCTGATGCGAGAGAGAGTCTAAAGATAAAAGCTAAAAACAAAGCAGTCACGAAGAAGTGTAGAGAGTGCTTAGCAAAGAAACCGTTTTTGACCTTGACCTTCACCCCACCTTAGCAAGCCATTGAGGCAGTACTATTATCATGGGCTTTCTGGGCCAGTTGTCTGAGCGTCTTTTGCGAGTTCTGGCGCAGCATGATAATGGCACTGCCTCAATGGGCACCCCTGTGCCTTCTATAGGGGCGCAGCTGACGTGGCGGCCTTTTCTGGGTACTCTTTTGGGCTGTTGCAAAAGAGTACCTCGCCGTAAAAAAGGCGAAACTCACGATACAAATCCACGTACCTAGGTAGCGTCAAAAAAAGAAAATAATAAAATTAAAAAAAGAATAACTCGCCCGCGGTGCGAAAACCGCAATGCCTAACGAGAAGCACAAAGTAAATACAGAAAACTAAGAATCACCATATGCCCGCAACGCCGCAATCCTCTCTTGCAACGGCGGATGACTCATAAACAACTTCTTGATGCCATCACCCAGGCCACCGTTGATACCGAACGCCGCCATCTGCTCAGGCAAACGTGATGGCTGATGAATCATCTGCAAGCGCTGCAGCGCGGCCACCATCTTTTCACTACCTGCCAGCTTCGCAGCACCAGCATCGGCCTTGAATTCCCTCACTCGGGAAAAATACATCACGATCGTACTGGCCAGGATACCGAATACAACCTGGGCGATCATCGATGAGATGAAGAAACCGATACCATGACCACGTTCATTCTTCAGTATGACACGGTCCACAATATGGCCGACGACGCGCGATGCAAAGATAACGAAGGTGTTCACTACGCCCTGTATCAGGGCCAGTGTTACCATGTCGCCATTGGCAACATGACTAACCTCATGCGCGAGCACTGCTTCAGCCTCATCCATCTTCATATTTTCTATCAAGCCACTACTGACAGCGACCAGTGCATTATTTCGGCTCATGCCTGTAGCAAAAGCATTCACATCGGGTGATGGATATATTGCAACTTCTGGCATACCGATGCCTGCCTGCATTGCCTGCCGTTCTACCGTAGACAGCAGCCATTGCTGCGTTTTGTTCTCTGGCTGAGTAATAACCTGGGCACCGGTCATATGCTTGGCGCTCCATTTCGACATAGCGAGCGAGATAAATGAGCCGGTCATGCCGATGACTGCAGAGAAAATCAGCAATGCCTGCAGATCAAGATCAACGCCATTCTCTGCCAGCACTGAATCTATACCCAGCAGGCTGAGCACGATACTTAATACCACCAGGATCGCAAGGTTAGTTAATAAAAAAAGAGCGATACGTTTCATCTCGGCCTCGAATTTGAATCAGGTT
>JABDRN010000003.1 GCA_013041745.1 Gammaproteobacteria bacterium | reverse complement strand
TCAACAGTCCCGGGTCGCCAAAGAAATCAACACTGTCTTCAAACGGTGTCAGTGGCAGACCCAGTGCTTCCCAGATATCCGGAGAAGTCAGCATTATCGGCAGGTTCTCCAGTACTTTCATCTGGGTGTAGACAACGGTGCCTTTATGACCTGAGAAGGTCAGCACGTTGCCGTTAGAAAAACCACCGCAATCGTTGTCAATTGTATTGCCATTGGCATCGGTGGTAACAGGACCCAGCGGATGGAAGGCAGGACCACAATCGGTCGGATAAGCGACATTTGCAAATGGACCTGGCTGACCGGAGACACCTAGACGGATCTTGTCGGCTTCCAGTGAGGTACCTGTCGAGTTATCACCTTCCAGGTTTTCGTAGAAGTACAGGTGGTTCCACACAGCGTTCTGGTAGTTGTCTGTTGGATCATTGAAATCACCATCACCTGTCAATACAGCTTGAGAACCATTGTAATCGCCGTACTGCATCGCACCGTTAACCACCTCTACGGAATCGAATGTGGTATTCCATGCCAGCAGTGAATTACCCTCTGCTGCACTGATCAGGGTACTGGTCTGTGCCTTGCCACGACCATCGTTGCGCGGCTGCGCTTCATGCCAGTACTTCAGCACGTATTTCTTGAAGTTGCCGTTATTATCCAGCTCCAGATCGCGAACTACAGTTTCACGGCCCAATCCATCACGACCTACGTTGGGATCACCCGCCATCAGCCTGGCATAGTCACCACTATGATTGGGATCAATGGTATTAGGTTTAACCACCTGCGCCAGGATAGAGTTGTATGCCGGCAGAACACAGCAGTAAGCAAACTCGAAACCGGTACAGTGCATACCCAGCTCATAGTTCATCATGATCTTGAAGTCGGTCTGTGGTGCAAAACCAGGATCAATCGGTGGCAGCGGATCAGTTTCATCGTTGTCGTTAGCGTCAATACATCCGTCATCAGCCGGAAAATCTGTTTCACCATCGCCATCGTTATCGATACCGTCGCTACACTGCGCAACCGGCGGGACATCAGTCACTGTAATTGTCACTGTTGCTGTATCGGTAAATTGACCATCAGACACTTCATAGGTAAATGTGTCATCGCCTTCAAAACCGCCATTAGAAGTATAGGTAAAGGAGCCATCTGTATTCAGGCTAAGGCTGCCGTTGGTAACATCGCTCACCAGGTTTGAGACAACCAGAGGAGACAGTTGACCATCATCGGTATCATTCCCAAGCACACCTGGCGCTGCGACATCTAACTGAACATTCGTGGTCGCATTATAGGCATCATTATTGGCGGTAGGAGGAGTATTAGCGCCGCCAGCATTAACAGTGACGGTGACACTGGCGGTACAGGTCGAAGGATTTTCCTTAGAAGCAGTACCATCAAGCGTAGCCGTGTAAGATCCGGCACTGGCATAACTCACGCTGACCGTACAATCAGAAGTGGCACTTGCGGGAACCCCGCCATCAAATGTCCAGTCGCAGGTCTTTTTACCCTTGCCGGTAATACTGCCTGAAAAGTCAATCGACTGCCCTTCATCAATTGTCGCGTTTGCGGGAACAGTAGAAATACTACAAGTGGCAGCTGCCTGAACTGTGCCAGCTGTGATGACCAGCACAAAGCCGGTACAAGTTGCCATAAAGGCCGTTTTATTCAAGAACCGTTTCAGTAGACCTGTAAACATGTCCCATCCTCCTCAGATTTTTATTTCATTTTTGCCGGGAACAGTCCTTGAAGATACTTCTAATGAACACGACATCGTTATTTTTTACGGCCACAGCGGGGCACCGGTAAATTCTTAATATGCATAGAACATGCCAGAAATATAAAACACGCTAAGACACTGTTTACAATATTCATTAAGAATATCAGCAAATTATGATTGATTAACATGCATGTCATTCGGTGTCATCCAGGCATGACACGCTGACACCGATGACTGCCATTTTTGGCATGCAAGCAAATAGCTGGCAATAAAAAAGGCCCTTTACCGAAGTAAAGGGCCTGACCTGATTAACGATAAGGAGGGTATCGCTATTCGTTGATTTCGTCCTTAAATGCTTACTAGCAGATCAATCACCCTACTCTACTACCACTTCCTTACTAAATACTTCGAAGATTGCATCTTTCTTATTAGAAGTATCAAGGAAACCATCATCACCATCTGGCGCTTTACCACTGGCACCCTTCTTCATGTAGTAGACCCTGTATTCTACTGTCAGCGGGAAGTCCGCATCTTTAGTGTCATATTTTATGACGTACTTCTCCATTTCGTTCGGCTTCAGTCGATTATCAGTAGCGATATTCGAATCGAAGCCCGGACGTACTACATGTGTTCCATCAGGTGCGCGCTTACCGGTTTCACGACCGTAGACACGGGTGAAGTGGTCTGCACTGCCATCGATATCGGTTATCTTCGATACCTGTGCCTGACCCTTGATTCCCCATGATTTGCAGTCGCCAGTGTCAGGATCTGTCATAAGACATACCGGAGCACTCTCTTTAACTGTGGCATCGGGAGATACCCAGTCAACCTTTGCCTGATCCATGTACTGACTGTTCACCTGCTTCCAGCCTTTGAAGTCTGGCGTATAACCCTGAATGACGACATCAGCATGCTTGTCGTATTCGACATCGACAGTCTCAAAGCCCGGCTTGATAGTGTCGCCCGCAAGAACAGCCACCTGGTTGGTGATGCTGTTGAACTTGGAACTACCTTTAGCATGCCTGTATGACAGCTTGTTGCCATCGGCATCGGTGACGATCAGACGCGTCAGTACACGACGCATCGGGTGTGCACCCGGGAACATATGCGCAGTCTTGTTTTGCAGGGTGGTATTGACCACTATCTTGTTGCCTTTCTTCCTGGCATTTATATCAGCTTCGAAGCCGGTCTTGATCTTGGTCAGGCCGAAATCCTTAGTATTCGCACCCATGAAGGCATGGTTGTTCAAGTAACCTTCCGCAACTGGCCCATAATCACTGTCAGGATCGAATGGAGCAGTCAGGTGTGGCTCATCTTCCTTGGTGAACAACACATCAGGCTGGTCCCACTGGTGCAGTACGGTTACAGCTTCACCAGCCTTCTCTGTCAGTGGCTCCATGTGGCAACGCTGACACTTCGGCGATGTTGCGGTATCTTCGAAGTTGTTACCAACACCGTCACTGAACGCGGTCCAGGTGCTGCACAGTTCAAGGAACTGGTCAGGATTATCACCCTTTGGCTGTACACCTGGCTCACCGTTTGACTCAGGATTGAGCATCAGCGATGAACGCTGGTGGCATGACAGGCACAGCGCCTTGCCGTAAGCCGCAAACTGGTGCTTGTCCTCGAACTTATCTGGACGCTCACCGACAGCCATCTGGAACTCGTCTTTAACCAGTAAGTCACGCTCAGACAGGTCATCTTCACGACTGTTGCTCAGGCCGGTGACACCGAAGGGACCGTAGAAAGGGCCACCTGTATAATAACCATTAGTGCCTATACAATCACCGTTTTCATCTTTTTCACAACCAGTCGGGGTACTCTTCATGACATAACGACCGTTATGTACCTTGCTTTCATCCCAGGTCACGAAATCTTCTTTTGCGGTATCCTGATGGTTGCCCTTGTCAGGACCAATAAGCGCAAAGAATGCATTCATATCAAGGGTACTGGCATCCGGGCTATAGAAAAGAGTTTCCCCTTTATCACGAACAATCGGACCAATCGGACCCATCTTGATTGGCGTTGCCAATTTATACTGACCAGCATCGCCATCGACATCGTTAAACATACGCACAGTTTCCATACTGTGGCAGTAGGCACAGTTGATACCTTCCTGATTATGTTTGTTACCTATTTGGTAAGAAACTGTATATACCTTACCCGTTTTGGCCATAGAACTGACTATTGCTTTCTCGGCAGGTTTGTAACCAGGTGCAAGGTTAGTCTGGAGTGCCTTTGCATCTTTATAAGCATTTTGATCAGTGTTCTGATCACCTACTTCAGTGAGGACAATTTTATAATCCCCTGAGTAGAAGGCCGTTGGCGCATGACACTTAACACAGACCTGGCCAGTTTTCTGGATCGTGCCTGCTAAGTAGAAGTTATTTCCATCTTCATCTACACCACTTACAGGCCCTGTACCATATGTGCCTGTTGGTCCGACTGCACCAATCTTACTGGCCTGCAGTCTCAGGAAATCCTGGTACTTGGACTGGAAGATAGGATCTACCCACGACTTGGCGTGCATGGAGGTCTTCCAGGTATCGTAGAGGTCGTTATGACAGTGCTGACATTTCTTATCGGCACTATCGAACAAGGTGTGCTGGTAGCCGGTACCGGCGATGACTTCGGCTTCACCCGGGCCGCCTAGATTAGTACGCCCGCCATCTGTTGCAAGACTGGCTTGAGTAAATAGCAAGCTTATCCCAGCAAGGAATAAACCTTTGATCGTTTTTTTCATTTCGTCCTCCCAAGCAAGAACTTCTTGTTTGGTAACAGTTTTAATTTAGTCGCAGTTATAATTATTATTTTCAAACTGAATTCTCATACAGCGGACATCAAGATAGCCAGCAATTTGTTCGTTCATTTTCGTTCGTTTTAATTTTTAACAGGCAGAAAAGCCGACAGAAAGGGCGTTCTGGCGATTTCAGGAGGTGCTTATGAAAGCCGTTTGAAGTGGAAGTCAGTTAGAACTTTCCTTGCGCGAGATACACCACAAAGCCCACATCCCCCAAAAAGCGATCAGGGGCAAGACGATCCAGTAGGGTGTTTCATCGCTAATATTCCAGCCGGCCGCATGCCGAGCCGCAACCACGGCTGCCAGGCAGACTATCGGCCAGTAGACGGTGATACCCAGCGCTGCAGCCAGAATGACACGGCCCCACATTTTACCGATCCAGTGACCGATTAGACCGATAGCCAGCAGGGGGATATACGACACCAGGTCGCCGAAGGCAAAACCATACCAGAAGGCGGTACCGACCTCGGTGATCTGTTCGGCTGGCTCCTGCGTGCCCATCGCCACACCCATATCATAATCGAACGCTGGAATCGCCTGTGCGTAGACGAGGTAGAAGAACAGGAGCCAGCCGGGAAGCTGTATCAGCCAGAAATTGACATCACGTTTCATCATCTTTTTACCCCGGATTAAACCTGCATCGCCGAATACAATCCGCTGCTACAGATAGAGAAACACTCCATAAACTAAAGACCCAGTTTTTCTGCGACGAAATCAGCGTCCTTATCGCCGCGGCCTGACAGGTTGACCAGTATGGTCTGCTCAGCAGACATGGCTGGCGCAATGCGCATGGCATAAGCAACGGCATGCGCACTCTCCAGCGCCGGGATGATACCTTCCAGCCTCGATAATTCCATGAACGCATCGAGACATTCTTTATCATCGGCGGTTTCGTACTGAACACGCTCTATGTCCTTCAGGTAACAGTGCTGCGGACCAACACCCGGATAATCGAGCCCGGATGCGATGGAGTAAACCGGCAGCGGATTACCCTCGCCATCCTGCAGGTTATAACATTCAAAACCATGGATTGCGCCCTTGCTGCCAAGCGTCAGGGTAGCCGCATGCTCGCCTGTATCCAGGCCTTTTCCAGCAGGCTCCACACCGACAAGTTTTACATCTTCATCATTGAGGAACGCAGTAAACAGGCCGATCGCATTTGATCCACCGCCAACGCAGGCAGTAACGATGTCAGGCAACTTGCCCTGTTTTGCTAAAAACTGTTCGCGTGCTTCGCGGCCAACGATGCTCTGAAAATCACGCACCATCTTGGGAAAAGGATGCGGTCCGACGACGGAACCGATGGCATAGATAAAATTCACCGGATCCTTAAGATATTCTTCAAAAGCGCTGTCAACGGCATCTTTCAGTGTTCGCGTACCTCGTGACACGGGAACCAGCTTGCAGCCAAGGATCTTCATCTTGGTAACATTCGGGTGCTCTTTCTCGATATCGATCTCACCCATATGGATCTCACAATCGATACCGACCAGTGCGCAGGCGGTTGCCAGTGCAACCCCATGCTGTCCGGCACCGGTCTCAGCGATCACCTTGGTTTTTCCCATATGCTTGGCCAGTAGCGCTTCACCCAGGCAGTGATTGATCTTGTGTGCGCCGGTATGATTGAGGTCTTCCCGTTTAAAGAAGATCTTTGCACCACCGCATTTCTCTGTCAGGCGCCGGGCAAAATAGATCGGACTTGGGCGACCGGTATAGTCTTCATTGAGCATCGCCAGTTCCTGTTGAAAGGCTTCTGTCTGGCTGACCTGGTCATAGGCATCGTTGATATCATCCATTATCTGCTTCAGTTCCGGCGGTATTACCTGGCCGCCATATTCACCAAAGTAACCTTTATCATCAGGCATAGGCGCGAAATTAAGAGACATAATACTATCCTGCAAGTCAGTCAACGGGCCGTCAAACTTATCATATTTTAAGGAAATACAATTAGCTGAGATCAACTAACTATTATATCGTGACACTTTTACGTGATGGCGTTATCGATAGGAAAGCGTTGCAACTGGCACTGGCCGCAAACAAACTATTTATTGCCTGACTTTATACCGGACAATAACTGGCGAAAGGCTTCCAACGCCTGCTTTAGCTCAGCGCACTTCTCATCCGGTAACTTCTCACTCATTTTACGCAATACAAATTCAGCCGTATCAACGGCCCGCTGGCTGCGTGGATTCTTCGGACAACTATCAATGTTGAGATATTTATCAAGGGTTCTTGTCGTCGGGGTCGATTTATCGATATAGACCGGCCATAGGCCACTCTCTTCAGCGAGGTCAAGTTTTGTTTTATTAAGCTCATGTTCCCAGCATGATAACGACATATTCATCACTTTAACAACCTGTTCGCGCAACTTTGATTTCTGCTCATCGATTTGATTATCACCGCCATGCACCATACCCAGGTTGACCAGCCCCGGCATCGCTGCAGGATTCTCTTTAGCAAAAGCCAGCAAACCGCTCAACGTCTCTTCCACCGCATCCAGTCGCTGATAACTCCTGGTCGATGTGATCAGCTCATTATCGAGTGCTGCGTTTAAAGCGATGGCGATACCGCTTTGCCCCAGTACATCGACCGTGTTTATACTGGCATCACAATGGAATACATGCCCGTCTTGATGCTTGCAACCAAGCCGAATGTGCAGGCTGCTCTGTGGTGAGGCATTGGCTGCATCAGCACTCTCAATTAACTGCTTGATATCATCGACAAACAGGTCAGCGCTATCTAAATCTACAATCTCATCACTGGCATAACCGAACAGGCTGGTGGCGCCGGCATTGAAGTACACCGCATCGTTATCATGATCGAAGCACATCAGCGCATTTTCATCCAGGTCGAGCAGCCGCTGCAGGTCGTTAGTACGCATCCTTACCTGGTCGGTCATGGAGTTAAAGGCATCAGCAAGGATATGGAACTCCCTGAGACCTTTATTATTAACCGTCAGCTCCAGCTTGCCATGGGTAATCTGCTCCATATCTGCGATCATGCGACTGAGAGGGGTAAACAGAAAACGATGAAACAACCACAGTGCAAACAACAGGGTGCCGAACGATAACAGCAGAAAACCGGTGATGGTCACAGTCTGCGTCTTATCCATCTCACGGCTAAGTTCATCGATGTTCTCATAACCGGCGATCTTGAACGCGGGAGTGCCATCAGAAGCATGCAAGATATACTCTACAGGCAGATGACCATCAGTAACTACCTGTTCATTAGTATTGATCAAGTCGCCGGACAGGGTATAGATACGGACAGGTGTCTTCGTAATATTTCCGATGTCGGGCAGGTTGAATACCGGATTAACGATGATCTCGAGGTAGCCCACCGGGCGAAGACCACCAAGCGGCACCAATGTGGAGAATAGCGGGCCCTGCTCTGACATCCATAATGCATCGACAGCTTTAAGCCGATCAGACGCCTTTCTATTTTTAATTATCTGTGAGAGATAAGCGGTTAGTTCATCCGCAAGCTGAACAGGCCCGGTATTGCTTTCACCGATCAACTCCAGCTGCAGGTTATAGACTCTGATCTTTTCCAGGTCGATTTCTGAGAAACCGACGAAACCGTTGACGAAGGGATCATCGAGCAGCTTTACCAGCCGTTCTTTATCGACAGAAGCAGCCGGCACTTTCAACACCGAGATCAGTTCCTCGCTATGCCCCAGCTTCATCCCCAGGTCAAAGGTACGACTGCGCACCTGTTTCAGCATCTCCTGTGAAGCAACCTGAATCACGCGTGACAGGCTATTGATCTGTGCATCCAGAGCGGCCTGCTTGAAGTAAGTACCGGCGAACATCGACAACACGATTGCGATCAGGCCGATCATGCTGATTATGGCGATGGTCGAGGATCTTATTGAAAGCGACTCAATCTTCATCGATAGATTATAGCCATGATAAAGATGAATAAACCGGGGTCATCGAACAAAAATCGTTTATTTTTCAACGATTACAGGCAGGCGTTTCTCAGTCCATTCTTTCCAGCCGCCACGGAACCAGATCAGGTTGCTATAGCCCCAGCTCCTGGCTTTGTTGATCGAGTCAGTGCTGCGCAGACAGCGGACACCATTACAGTAAAACAGGATGGCTTTCGTTTTATCGGGCGCTATCCGCTCCAGCTCTTCTCGCTCAAGCTGTGTATTCAGGATATTGATAGAACCCTCGATATGACCTTTCAGGTATTCCGTTTTTTTACGTGAATCGATCACCAGCAGCTCCGGACTGGCAAGTATCATCTCGATCGCCTCTTCTGCTGAAACGATCACTACATCCTGGATTGTCTCTGGTGCATAAGGCTTTTCTTCGGCCCGCAGCGTCCCAGAAAACAGCAGTAACATAGCAGCGATTAAAACTGCCTTAAATCGAATCGTGGTGAAAGAATCAATCATTTCAATGAACCATCAAAACAAGTACATAATGAATACTAAAACACTTTAATTAGAGTCGCTTTCAATAAAAGCTCGCCGGCAGATAAAGCTGAAAGCATAGTTTCAAATCCATTGAAAATCTGCTTCAGCGCTTAGCTTAAGCAGAAATAGTGAGAACATAAACTATCGTACACAAAATTGAGGCTATTACAAATAGATGTCTCGCTTGTATACTCCGCATAGCACATGTCTACTTACCCTGGAACAACTGTCTGCCATTAGGCACTGAGACCATCGTCAGGAGGGATATGGGTTAATACACGTTCAATGAGAACAACTCAAAGACAGATCTGATAAGCGAAGCTTCTCTGGCCTGCCCAGGTAACTCGCCTGCGCCAGGAATAACTCGGCCGTGGCCTGTGCATCGGCCAGCGCATCATGCTGGCTACCAGCAGGCAAGCCGTAACGCTGACGACACTGCGCCAGCCTCAGCCCCATCGACTTACCCTGCAGATGCATACGGCCTTTCTCGATCGCCATGGTATCGACATAACTGAATAGCAGAGGGCAGCGAAAGTTCTCTATGGTCGCTTTCTGCAGGAATCTCATGTCGAGTGATGCATGGTGAAATACCAGTACGGCACCGGGGATCTGCTTCATCAGCAGCATCAGCACCGCTGCTGCGCTGGTAGCACCGGCCAGGTTCCTGTCGAGCAGGCCATGGATCTTGCTGCTGTCACCGGCGCCCCGGTCCGCATGGATCAGCAGGTGTTTTGCACTGGCGTTAACGATGCGGCCATTTTCGATCATCACCCAGCCAACACTTAACAGCTGGCTCTGCCTGGGATCGAGGCCGCTCATCTCGGCATCGAGCACCAGGAAACGGGTATCAACAAAGCGCTGAGACGGCGGAATGATGGCATGCTGATATAACGGCTGCAGCGGTGTCGATGAAGCTTTTTCATGATGTCGCCAGTGCTGATATTTATACTGCAGCCTATATAACACCGCCACCAAACCTCACCTTCATTGCACTCTGCGCATCGCGCACCACGTGAAAAGCATCCTTGATCTGGTGCCGGACCAGCGGCGACAGATCCTTCGGATCCATGTAATTATCCACTTTCACCCCGGCTCGAAACTGTTTACCCTGTGCTTCCAGCCTGATACCGGCGATAAACTCATGGGCATCGATCAGGCTGTAAGCCATCTCTTTTGACATCACACCCGCCTTCTCCATTGCCTGCAGGCGCTCGATGGTGTTCAGCGGTTTCAGCCCCGCTGACAGAGAATAATTACGCGCGATATCAACGATAGGTATGGTGCCGCGTTTTTTCAGCTCGAGGGTATTATTATGGTCGCCATCGCTCTCCAGCACGAAGGTCTTGAAGAAGCCCAGCGGCGGTGAATGCAGCAACGCGTTTTCACACATCATGGCAAGGAAGATGGTATTACTCTGCGCCCGTTTCAGTACATTTTTGCGCAGTGCTTTGGTCAGTTCTGCTTTACCCGCGATATGACGCATATCGAAGAAGATACTTGAGTGCATCACTGCTTTCGGTGATGGCTCTTCTATCCAGCGGGCAAAACAGGCTTTCCAGCCTTTTAATGTCATCCGCCATTTTTCATTCTTGGCCATGATCTCGCCCGGACAGTAAGGCATCCCGCAGGCATCGAGCCCGTCATTGACAAAGCTGGAAAAGTCCTCGAAGTAAGCGGCATCCTGCCCAGAGACATCGTCCGGCAGCAACAGGCCATTATCCTGGTCGGAACCGAGCACCTGTTCCTGGCGAGCCTGCGAACCGAATGCCAGCCAGGCATAATCACAGGGCGGTTTGCCATATTTCTCTTCGGACAGGACCAGCAACCGCCGCGTAGTACTGTCAGCCAGCGTGGTAATTATCTTGCCGACTTCTACTGCCCGCACATCACGCTCGATCAGGCGCACGACGAGGGCAGGGATGCCCTCTGAAGCGAGACGCAGCTCTTCGATATCCATCGCACGATTGATAGCACGAACCAGTGATAACGGTTCGATATTATTGGCACGCATGATATCGCTTGGCGTGATGATCCCCACCGGGTCATCATCCTGCATTACCGGCAGATGATGCACACCTTCCGACATCATCTTTAACTGCGCATCATGCAGACGGGTACTGACATCGATACACATCGGCGATGGCGTCATCACCCGCTCGACGACCTCCTGGTCGGAAACGCCTTCTGCCAGCACACGGGTGCGGAAGTCACGGTCAGTGATAATGCCGACCAGCTTCTTGCCGTCTTTTATCAGTAGCGAAGAAACACGGTTCTTCTTCATCAACTGCGCTGCATCTCGAATACTGGTGTGCGGCGTGGTGCTGACGACACCAGCCGACATATTCTCTTTCACTTTCTGCGTCAGGTAAGCATCTTTCGACAGCTGCTCGGCATGATGATGAAGCTCGCTGTCCTGGACGATGGTCTGCACGTGGGTCAACCGTGTTTTATCATCTTCAGTCAAAGCAGCGATCTCACTGCTACCCGCACTCAGGGTCTGAAAGGCATAATCTGTCAACTCATAATAGAGACAGTCCTCGAGCACATATACATGCGGATTATTTTCGTTATCTCGCATCAGCACGGCGGGGATCAGGTAATCGCCCTCACTGAGACGGTCGATGAGAACATCTTTATCGGTACGCACCTCAAGACTTCCGGAACGCACGATGAGCATACCGACCTTGTTTACCTCGCCATCCGAGCGCTGCGATTCCAGTTCGCTACCAGACTTGCTGAATGCGACGAAGATATTATTGCTGGCGAACTCCAGCTGTTTTTCAGATAGATGGTTGAACGGCGGATGCTGTGCCAGGAATGTTTGCACATCGCCTGCTTCACTAACCATGATGATCACCCTGATGATTATTATCTTTCATATTAGATCACGCCCGTCGAGGCGTGTTGAGCATATAGCGTTAACCACTTTCCTCAGTGAGTCAGTCTGAAAAATTATCACGCGAGAACGATGTCTCGTAATTAATAAATACAGCTGTGGTCTCAGCATAGTACATGGTATCAGCGATACTTAAAGCCAGGCGCAAGCGGGTATCCTCCGGCTCGGGCAGGTCCAGTATCACGCTCCAGTCTGCTGCCGCAGCTCCGTTCAGCATCGCTACCGGCTCCGAAGCAAGATCACCAACGACATAAGAGATGATGGCATTCTGTATCGGCAGCTCGGATTGCATGTTCAGCTCGACCTCTCGATCATTGATACGTGTGGCGATCATCTGCACTTCGATATCACCATTCTTCAGTGTGCATGCACCGCTCTGGTATCGGCAGTTAGATTTCGCAGCGAGTTTATAAGCGCCCCCCTCGATAGCTGCCTGAGGTTTTTCTGCGACCATATAGTCGACAGAAAAATAAGCAATGATGGCAAGTACCGGCGCGACGAACATCGCCAGGATCAGGTGTTTATTTTTTAGAATATTCATAATAACGACAGCATAACTTAAATTTCATAAACAAGTTTACACTCTCCTTCCAAAAAGTACCCAGTGTCATCTCGCAAAGCCGCAGAGCACGCAAAGTAAAACCCATATATTTTATTTTTTGTATGCTCTGCGACTCTGCGGCTTTGCGAGATAATAAAATACAAAACGACTAATCATGTGTATCAGATAATGCCCTGCACTAAATTGCATAGTTTTGCCTACATGGACGTAGGTAAGGGGCTATAGCATTAGGGCAGGACGCCTGTAAGTAGAATAACGCAGGAGCAGTTATCGAGGATGCGATAGCTTTTATTAGCGTACTGAGACAATAAAAAAGCACGCAGACATAAATGCCTGCGTGCTTTATTTCAGCTTAACGCCTGATTAATGACCCGTCGCGCCACCTGCACCCGCAGGAACACGGATGTCTTCGACCAGGTGCTGGATATGCTCCGGTGGTTCTGCGGTCATCATCGAAACAGCGTAGGCGATGACGAAGTTGACCACGGCACCGACAGCACCAAAGGCGTTCGGCTCGATACCCATGAACCAGTTAGGTGACATGTCACCAAGGTACGCGGTATCAGCAACGAACATGATACCTTTATGCTGGAACACATATAACAGTGTTACCGAGATACCGGCGACCATACCCGCGATAGCCCCCTCCCTGTTTATGCGCTTGCTGAAGATACCCATCATCAGCGCCGGGAAGATAGAGGACGCCGCCAGGCCGAATGCCAGGGCCACCGTTCCCGCGGCAAAATCAGGTGGATTAAAGCCGAGATAACCGGCCAGTGCAATCGCCCCGGCCATCGCTATGCGACTCGCCAGCAGCTCCTGCTTCTCAGTGATATCCGGCCGGAACACCCCTTTCAGCAAGTCATGCGATATCGCCGAGGCGATCGCAAGTAACAGACCGGCCGCCGTTGATAGCGCAGCCGCCAGGCCACCAGCTGCGACCAGTGCGATCACCCAGTTAGGCAGGCGTGCGATCTCTGGATTAGCCAGTACCATGATATCCCGGTCGACCTTGACCATCTCATTGCTCGCTTTGTCAGCCGTGTACTGGATACGGCCATCCTGGTTCTTATCTTCAAACTTGAGCAGACCGGTGGTCTCCCAGTTCTTGAACCAGCTTGGACGTTCGTCATAAACCAGGTTCTGCTCACCGGCAGGCGCGATGGTCTCATGCAGATTGAGACGAGCCATAGCTGCAACAGCAGGCGCTGTGGTATACAGGATAGTGATGAAGATCAGCGCCCAGCCGGCAGATATACGCGCATCACTCACTTTCGTTACTGTGAAGAAACGGATGATGACGTGTGGCAGGCCAGCAGTACCGATCATCAATGACAGGGTATAGACAAAGGTGTTGAGGGTACTTAACCTGGCGCTCGTCGTGTACTCGGCAAAGCCGAGTTCGGTCACCACCTGATCAAGTCGATCCAGTAAGTAGGTCTCGGTACCTACCAGCATGCTGCCCAGACCCAGCTGCGGGATCGGGTTGCCAGTCAGGTTCAGTGAGATGAAGATAGCCGGGATAGTATAGGCACAGATCAACACACAGTACTGGGCGATCTGGGTATAGGTAATACCTTTCATACCGCCGACCACGGCATAGATGAATACGATACCCATACCAACAGCAAGACCCATCTCGTAACTGACTTCGAGGAAGCGAGAGAAAGCCACACCGATACCTTTCATCTGGCCGATTACGTAAGTCACCGATGCTACGATCAGGCAGACAACCGCAACGATACGCGCTGCTTTAGAGTAGTAACGATCACCGATGAATTCGGGCACGGTAAACTTGCCATACTTACGCAGGTAAGGTGCCAGCAGCATCGCCAGTAACACATAGCCACCGGTCCAGCCCATGAGGAAGACCGAGCCGCCGTATCCGAAGAAGGCGATAAGACCAGCCATGGAGATGAAAGATGCTGCGGACATCCAGTCGGCCGCTGTCGCCATGCCGTTCGCCACAGGATGGATGCCACCGCCGGCGATATAGAATTCACTGGTTGATCCGGCACGTGCCCAGAAGGCGATGCCGATATAGATCGCAAAGGTTATACCGACGACGATAAATGTTAATGTTTGTAGTTCCATGATTCCCCCTTATTTTTCGTGCAGATCGAATTTACGATCCAGTGCTGCCATACGGCGAGCATATATAAAAATAATGGCAACGAAGCCATACATGGAACCCTGCTGTGCAAACCAGAAACCCAGTTTGTAGCCACCCAGGCGTATGTTGTTTAATTCTTCTACAAAGACAATGCCGCACAGGTACGAGATAACGAACCACACCGTAAGTAGCGTTACCATCAACCTGACATTGGCTTTCCAATATGCTTTTCTATTTTCTTCGCTGGACATTTTCGCCTCCCAAATTTATCAGTATGGAATGTAACAGGTGTCGCTCGCCTGCGACCCTCGACTTTAGTCTATAGGTAGACTAATGTCTTAACTGGTATATTCATCGGCAGCAGGCGGTTGTCCGCGGTGTATCTCACAAGACAGTCGATAAAAGCGGAGAAGTTTTTTGTCACCAGTCATACTCATCATAGCGCTCATCGCATACCTGGCATTACTGTTCTGGATCGCGCGCATCGGTGACCGTCAGCGCTTCGACCTCTCTGGCTGGGCAAGACACCCGCTGGTCTATACCCTGGCACTCGGTGTCTACTGTACCTCCTGGACGTTCTACGGCCTGGTCGGTACAGCCGCTGAAAAAGGCTGGTATTACCTGCCCATACTGCTGGGGCCCGTGCTGCTGTTCACCCTGGGCTATCCCTTGCTGCAACGTATCGCCACTATCAGTCGCCAGGAAAACATCCACTCGATCGCCGACTTCATCACATCACGTTATGGCAAGCGCCAGTCGATAGCAGCTATCGTCACCCTGATCATGCTCGCCACCACCGTGCCATATATCGCGCTGCAGTTAAAAGCGGTGACCGATACGATACTGTTCAGCGTCGACAACATAGTCTTTGCCGGCCAGGACATGACCATGCTGGTGTCTGTCGCGATGATCATGTTCACCCTGATCTTTGGTGCCAACCGGCTCGATGTCGCCAGCTATCACTCCGGTATCATGGCAGCGATCGCTTTCGAATCACTGGTCAAACTCGTCGCCCTGGTCACCGTCGCCGTCTTCGCCCTGACCCTGTCCAGGGGCTTCGATCCCGGCCAGGTCAGTAACAGCGCCAACGCCGTGTTTCAACAGACCACCATCACGCCTTCATTCTGGGTACTGACCCTGGTCTCAGCAGCGACCATCTTCTGCCTGCCACGCATGTTTCAGGTCACCTTCGTCGAATGCCTGAGCGAGGATCACCTGAAATTTGCCCGCCGCGGCTTCAGCCTGTACCTGGTCGTTATCGCCATCGCCGTGTTCATCATCTCCTGGGTAGGCAACCAGGTTCTGGCCGGCAGCGAAGTGGCCAGTGACACCTATGTGCTGGCGCTGCCGCTGGGCAATGACAACCAGTTCCTCGGTTTGTTTGCATTTATCGGCGGATTCTCTGCGGCTACCGCAATGATCATCGTCGCGTCCCTGACCCTCAGCCAGATGTTGAGTAACGATGTCATCCTGCCGTTGCTGATGAGGAGGCAGAAAGCACGCAACAGCATCCCTGATTACTCAAAGGCACTTATCCTGACACGCCGTCTGACGGTTATCGCTGTCATCCTCATGGCCTGGCTATACCAGCACAGCCTGGCGGAAAATGTCGCACTGACCTCGATCGGCCTGATCGCCTTCGCGCTCGCCGTGCAGCTCGCCCCGGCGATCCTGTTCGGGCTCTACTGGGGCCGCGGTAATGCTATGGGCGTGTTCGCCGGTCTCGCCTGTGGCACACTGATCTGGTTCATCACCCTGATGGTGCCGCTCCTGGGCAACGCCGGCTTCATCGATCCGCAACTGCTGAAAGACGGCCTGTTTGGCAGTGAACTGTTGCGACCAGAACAGCTGTTTGGACTGACCTTCAGTGACAGCTATACCCGGGGCGTGGTACTCAGCCTGACGGCCAACGTGCTGGCTTACTATTTCGTATCATCGCGTGATAAGACCAGGCTATCCGATCGCATCCAGGCTGTTGCCTTCGTCAACCGTGACCGCCAGAAACAGCATATCAATACCCATGACCTGCAGATCAAGAAAGCCGATCTCAAGGTCATGCTGACCCAGTTCCTCGGTGAATCAGCAACCAGGCGACTATTCGAAAATGAGCAGCGCCCGGAACTGGTCCAGGTCAGCCCGAAGATGCTCGATTATGCAGAAAAAGCACTTGCCGGTGTCGTCGGCGTCGCCTCTGCACGAGCCATGCTGACCAGTTTGAGCAGCGGTGAAAGACTCGGCGTGGAAGATGTCGTCAATATCTTCGAAGAGACTACCCGAACCCTGCAGTTCAACCAGGACATGCTGTTCGCTTCATTCGAGAGCATCTCTTCTGCTATCAGCGTGGTCAACGCCGACCTCAAGATCGTCGCCTGGAACAAACGTTACGAACAGATGTTCAACTACCCGAAAGGCATGCTCTGTGTCGGCAGGCCAGCCGCCGAGCTGATCCGCTACAACGCGGAGCGCGGCATGCTCGGCGCCGGGGAAGTAGAGAAACAGGTACAGACGCGGCTCGGTCACCTGATGGCCGGCAAACCCTACCGAGTCGTGCGCAACCACAACCAGGGCGTGATAGAGATAAAAGGCCGGCCGTTGCCTACCGGCGGTTACGTCACCACCTATGATGACATCACCGAGTTTATCAATGCTCAGAACGAACTCGAACAGCGGGTCAGCGAGCGCACCAAAGAGATCGAAAAGATCAACCAGTCATTGCGCGAAGAAGTTGAGAAACGCAGCGAGACCGAGGTCGAGCTGCTCAAAGCCAAGTCCGCCGCTGAAACATCAAATGCCAGCAAGACCCAGTTCCTGGCCATTGCCAGCCACGATATCCTGCAGCCGTTGAACGCGGCAAATCTCTATGCCAGCGCGCTGCTGGAAAAACCCGACATCGATCCTGAACTCACCGATAACCTGCATCACCTGCAGAACGCTATCGGCTCGGCAGAGCTCATCATCTCCAACCTGCTGGAGATCTCACGACTTGACACCGGCAGCCTGAAACCAAATTTTAAAAAGTTCGCTCTAAGCGAGATACTGGAGCCACTGGCCAACGAATTTCGCGTACAGACCAATCGCGATGTCGAGTTTCACTGGCAGCGCACCTCACTATGGACCGAATCTGATGCCAGGTACCTGCGCCGCATCCTGCAGAACTTCCTGTCCAATGCGGTCAAGTACACCAGCAAGGGCAAGATCCTGCTGGGCTGCCGGCGCCGCCGGGGACAGATCGAGATCTGCATCTATGACTGCGGGCCCGGCATCTCAGAAGCACATCGTGAACGTATCTTTGATGATTTCTACCGTATAAAGAGCAATGTTGAAGGCGCCGGCCTGGGCCTGGGTATCGCGCTGCGCTTTGCACGCCTGCTCAACCATGAGATAAATGTGCAATCTTTTGATGGCCGCGGCAGCCTGTTCTCGCTGATGGTCCCCTTAGCTAAAAAAGACAGCAGCCAGCCGGCCGAGGCCTCCAGTTCAGAAGCATCATCCGGCCTGGAGAGCCTGAATATTTTCTATGTCGATGATGATGAAAACAATATCCACGCACTCAGTACGCTGATGGACAACTGGGGCTGTACCTTCTCCAGCGCGACCAGCCCGACATCATCCCTGGAATATGTCAGCGAGCACGATGCACCGGATGTGATATTAATGGACTACCAGCTCGGGCCTGAAAGCAACGGCATCCAGCTCGCTGATGAGCTGCTCGACCACTGGCCCGACATCCCCATTTGTATCGTATCAGCAGCCCCTGATGAAGACCTGTCAGCACGTGTCACCGGGCATGGCTTCGACTTTTTACGCAAACCGATTAAGCCGGGCAAGTTGCGCGCCCTGCTGGAAAGATATCTGCAGAAGAAGAATAGCTAGCGACGAGTCAAATAACCTTTACAAAGCAGACACTTAAAGTTTTTACTCTGCCCCATCAGATATTACTTAATCCACTAAATGCCGGATTTCACAAAAAATTCACACCAATTTGACACCTGCTTCACAGCAGCAAACTTATCCTAATGCTTATTTTTCCCGATGTAACAATGTTTAGTCGCTGCGTGAATCGATCACCTTGAGACCAGAACACATTGTGCCCGGGCACTACCAGCTCCAAGCAAGAGATGATCATGACGACACAATTCGCGACTATCAATATCCGCAATCTCAGGCTGCGCACCTATATAGGCTTCAATACCGAAGAGATGGAAAAACAGCAGGATGTTGTTATCAATATACAAATCCGTTACCAAATTACCGATGCGGTTTTGCAAGACAGGGTAGAGGGAGCGCTCAATTACAAAACTGTTACCAAGAAAGTAATCACCCATGTCGAGCAGGGCCGATTTCTGCTGCTTGAGAAGCTGGTCGCCGACATCCTGGCAATCAGCAGTGAACACCCGGATGTCAGGCAAGCCGAGGTTACAGTCGACAAACCGCATGCACTGCGCTTTGCTGATTCTGTTTCCTTGACCCTGGAATATAACGCCGACAAAGCCGCCAACCGTCATTACCTGGAGATAGCCTCATGAACCCAAATCCCGTGTACCTGAACAAAACCCAGCCTGAACCTGCAGCTCTATCTGAAGACGCTATCCTGGTACGCAATACACTGATTCAACAGGGACTGGAAACACCGATGATCGATACCGGCTTGAATCCTGAAGAGAAATATCAGCGCATCAAGGAATTGATGTCAGATGTGGTCAGCACGCTTGGCCTGGACCTGTCTGATGACAGCCTGGCGGAGACTCCGCATCGCATCGCCAAGATGTATGTCCACGAAATATTCTCCGGGCTCGATTACAGTGAGTTTCCAAAACTGTCAGTCATCGATAACAAGATGGGCGCCAACGAGATGGTCAAGGTTCGTGACATCGATCTGACCAGTACCTGCGAACATCACTTTGTCACCATCGATGGTATGGCGAAGGTTGCATACATTCCGAAAGACAAGATCATTGGTCTGTCCAAGATCAATCGCGTGGTACGGTTCTTTGGGCAACGGCCGCAGGTACAGGAACGCCTGACACGACAGATACTGGTGGCGTTGCAGGCGCTGCTGAAAACAGATGATGTTGCGGTCAGTATCGATGCTACCCATTACTGCGTCAAATCCCGTGGTGTACAGGATAGCAACTCACAGACCAGCACAACCGCGCTGGGTGGCTGTTTCAAGGAAAATATCCATACCCGTGCCGAATTCCTCAATCCATGAGTTCAATGCATGAGTAAAGAACCGCTGTTGATCACCGGAGTCGGCAAGCGGGTCGGGCTACACCTGGCACATACGTTTCTCGATCGCGGCATAGCCGTGATTGGCACCTATCGCACGACTCTACCTGGCGTGGCTGAGCTGGAGCAGAAAGGTGCAGAACTGTATCAGTGTGATTTTGATGATGACACGCAAATCGATGCATTGATTGAACATGTACTGCGCGACCATAGCAGTCTGCGTGCGATCATACACAACGCCTCTGACTGGTTAGCAGATACAGCAGAACTGCCGAGTGCCGAGATCATGCGACGCATGATGCAGGTCCATGTCAGCGCTCCCTACCAGCTGAACCTGGCACTGCAACCTCTACTCGAGGCCAGCGAAGCCAGCCATGCGGATATCATCCATGTCGGAGATTATGTCAGCAGTCGGGGTAGCAAAAAACATATCGCCTACGCTGCGAGCAAAGCGGCGCAGGACAACCTGACGCTATCCTTCGCGGCGAAACTGGCACCCAGGGTCAAGGTCAATAGCCTGGCACCGGCCCTGGTAATGTTCAACCCGGATGATGACCAAGCCTATCGACGCAAAGCTCTTGATAAGAGCCTGATGCAGCGTGAGGCCGGCCTCGATGAATTCCAGCACGCGATCGATTACCTGCTGCAAAGCCATTATGTCACCGGCCGGGTACTGCCGTTGGATGGTGGGCGTCATCTACGATAAGCAGCAGGCCTGATATTCTCAACATCATCCGGCTTTATATGTACACGCAAGAAATTTGCGGTGTGGAAACCGTGATTGACCCTATTTACCTGCTCTCACCAATCCGCCAAGGCCGGCATTTTCCAGTGCCTCGTTAAACAGCAGACGAACTTCCCTGGCACTCTCCATCACTAAGGCGCGGCCGCATAGTTGTTCGATCTGTGCCTGCGTGAATGACCGGATCGCCAGCTTCACTCTCAACAGGCTGCCTACGCTCATACTCAGACTATCGACACCGATACCGACCAGCAGCAGTGCCGACGCCGGATCACCCGCCATCTCGCCGCAGACACTGACCGGTTTGTCATGTTTTTTTGCAACGTCTACGATATGCCTGATCGAATGTAAAACCGACGGATGCAGACAGTTATACAGTTCAGCCACCTGTTTATTATTTCGGTCCACCGCCAGCAAATACTGCGTCAGGTCATTACTGCCCACCGAAAAGAAATCAACGCGCCTGGCAAAAGCATCCATCTGGTAAATAGCGGAAGGTACTTCTATCATCAGGCCGATGACCGGGTACGGGATATCGATACCTTCCTCGCTCAACTCTTTATGCGCTTTTTTGATGAGACCGATAGCTTCATCCACCTCGGCAACATCACTGATCATCGGCAGCATCAGGCGCAGGTTATTCTGGTACACATTAACTTTTAATATCGCCCGGATCTGGGCCAGGAATATCTCCGGATGATCCAGCATGATACGTATTCCGCGCCAGCCCAGGAACGGGTTATCCTCCACCACGGGGAAATACGGTAACGCTTTATCGCCGCCGATATCCAGTGTGCGGAAAGTGACCGGACGAGGAGAGAAGCCCTGCAGCACCTGTCTGTAGATCTCTGCCTGTTCATCTTCTCCGGGAAAGCCGTCGCGCATCAGAAAAGGTATCTCGGTACGATACAGGCCAACACCCTCGGCGCCGCTCTGCAGCGAGGGCGAGATATCCGACAGCAGACCGGTGTTGACGTGCAACGGAATATGAATGCCGTCAAGCGTTCGCGAAGGTTTATCGACTAGCTCCCTCAGCTCAGCATTGAGTGCCTGCTCCTCTTTTATCAGGCGGTGGAATTCAGCGAGGATAGTAGCTGAAGGTTTTACGAATATTCTTCCGCTGTAACCATCGACGACTATCTGCTGCCCCTTGATACGATTCACCGGCAGATTGTCCAGCCCCATAACCGATGGTATACCAAGAGCATGGGAGAGGATGGCGACATGCGATAACGAAGAACCTTTTGACGAGATGATCGCCACCAGGTGTTGCATGGGCACTTCTGCAAACTGCGAGACGGTCACTTCTTCCCCGACGAGCACGACCGGTCCGGTTATCTCCTGGTAAGCGCTCTGCTGCGCCTGCAGGTGCATCAGGATACGCCGACCCAGGTCTTTTATATCGACGGCACGCTCACGCAGGTAAGCATCTTCCATCGCATCGAACTGCCTGACATGTTCAGCGATAGTCTCACGCAGCGCTCCTTGCGCCCACTGTCCTGCTCTTATCCGTTCGATAGTAACGTCGATCAGGGTATCGCTTTTCAGCATCAATGCGAAGACATCGAACAGCGCCAGTTCTTCGCTCGATATACTGCTTTCCATGTGTTGCGAGAGTGCCTTGTATTCACGCTCAACATTATCTATCGCCGACAGAAAGGCATCCACCTGCAGCTCTATTTCATCTTCTGAAATAGCGTTGTCCGGAACGGCATCCAGGCTGGCCGGTGGAAATACGACCAGCGCCTCACCTATGGCAACTCCGGGGGAACCACTCAAACCTTTCATATTGAATGAGTGGCCATCAGCGCCATCGATCAGGCGATTCAACTCGCCCATTTTCTCTGCGTACGAGATCGCACCGGCCAGCTGTGCTGCCAGTGTCACCAGGAAAGTCTCGATCATGGCTGAGAATCGTCTCTTTTCGCTTCGCCTTACCACCAGCACACCGAGTACATTTCGGTGCTGGATGATGGGAACACCGAGAAAACTATGGAACGCGGCTTCATCGGTCTCGGTCACGAAACGGTAGTTTGGATGCACGTGTGCGTCCGCTATATTGAGCGGTTCGGCCCTGTCATACACCAGCCCGACCAGGCCCATGCCACGCTCGAACCTGATGTTACCAATCGCCCGTGGATTAAGACCATCGCTCGCCATCAACACTAATTGATCCGTTTTCTCATCCCGGAAATAGACCGACACTGCAGCGACAGTCAGAACCTCCCGGGTTCGCCGAACGACGATATTGAGCGCCTGCTCCAGTCCCGTGGCATCATTTACATCGAGCACGATCTGCCTTAGTGAATCGAACATGTTCTTCATGCTTTTTCACCACAGCGGTCATGGTACGAAAAGGAGGATATCTTGAGCATAATAACCCGACCATGACCGGGCTTCTCAACCAGGCAATGGCAAAAATAAAATAACTATATGCCATTCTAGCACCCTTGCATATGCCGCTATCGTAAACCAGGCTCGAAATAACCCTGCAGACGACCTCTTCAAGCGGACGACGCTCTCCTCTTTCGACGGCTGTCTTTTTCAATTATATCCATACCACATGCTGATAGATTTTTCTCATGGTGATCGGCTTTAACGGAGGGCGGCATAAGCGAAAAAATATTTCGATCTATATATCTTCAGGTGCGATTTTATTTATTATTTTCGTGTCATAATCAATGACATTACATAACAATATACGGTCACACCTTACGAATATGAGCGAGACATCTACCATTGTTGGCTGGCGTGAATGGTGCGCCCTGCCCGATCTCGGCCTGCCCAAGATCAAGGCAAAAATAGATACTGGTGCCAGGACCTCATGCCTGCATGCATTCAGTGTCGAACCCTACGATAAGGACGGCCAGCAATGGGTGCGTTTTGGTATGCACCCAAACCAGGACGACACCGATACAGAAATCTACTGTGATGCAAAAGTAACAGATGTTCGAGATGTGACCGATTCTGGCGGACACAGGGAAAAACGTTTTGTCATCTCCACAAAACTTGCCATCGGCACTCAGCAATGGCCGATAGAACTGACACTGACAAACCGTGATACCATGTTGTTCAGGATGCTGCTAGGGCGGACCGCCATGGCAGGAAAAATAATGGTCGATCCTGGCGCCTCATTCTTACTCGGCCAACCACAAACATGACGTTAACTAAATATATCCAGGGAACAATAAAATGAAAATAGCAATCCTGTCGCGTAACAAAAACCTGTATTCCACCCGGCGCCTGGTCGAGGCCTGCGAACAACGCGGCCACGACCCCGTTGTACTCGATGTGCTACGCACCTACATGACGGTAACATCGAGCAAACCTGAAGTTCATTTCAAGGGTGAAGTACTGCCCCAGTTCGACGCCGTTATCCCCCGCATCGGCGCCTCGGTAACTTTTTACGGTACTGCCGTGCTCAGGCAATACGAGATGACCGGTTCTTTCCCACTGAATGAATCGGTAGCGATCAGCCGCTCGCGAGACAAACTGCGTTCATTACAGCTGCTCTCACGCAGAGGGCTTGGTATGCCAAATACCGGTTTTGCGAACAATCCCGATGATATCCAGGACCTGATCAAGATGGTCGGCGGCGCACCGCTGGTAATCAAATTGCTCGAAGGCACCCAGGGCATCGGCGTGGTTCTGGCCGAGACAAAAAAAGCGGCTGAGAGTGTTCTCGAAGCATTCATGGGACTGAAGGCCAACATCCTCGTCCAGGAATACATCAAAGAATCGGGCGGTGCCGACATCCGCTGTTTCGTGGTTGGTGGCAAAGTAGTTGCCGCGATGAAAAGGCAGGCGCAGCCCGGAGAATTTCGTTCCAACCTGCACCGCGGCGGCTCTTCATCACTGATAAAGATCACCCCTGCTGAACGTGCTACCGCCGTGAAAGCAGCAAAAGCTATGGGCTTGAACGTTGCTGGTGTCGACCTGTTGCGTTCTGAGCGAGGTCCGTTGATCATGGAAGTTAACTCCTCCCCCGGTCTCGAAGGCATCGAAACATCAACCGGTAAAGATATTGCCGGCATGATTATCGAATTCATCGAGAAAAATGCAAAGCCTCATAAGACCAGAACTCGAGGTAAGGGTTAACCATAAATGATAAACCAGCCTGTGACGATCAACGGCGTAACCATCAAGCCGGGAACACGTATCTCGATAGATCTGCCGACTGGACGTCTATATACCCATACACCGATGACCGTACCGGTACATGTGGTCAGTGGAAAAAAAGCTGGGCCTCGCCTTTTCATCAGTGCCGCCATCCATGGCGATGAGATCAACGGTGTGGAGATAATCCGGCGCCTGTTAAAACTGCCCGCCCTCAAGCAGGTGCGTGGAACGATCATCGCCATCCCCATCGTCAATGTTCACGGCCTGATCAACCACTCACGTTACCTGCCGGACAGGCGCGACCTCAACCGCTCATTCCCCGGATCCGTAAAAGGCTCACTGGCAGCCCGGCTGGCCAACACGTTTATGAAGGAGATCGTCGAAAAGAGCAGCCATGGTATCGACCTGCACACCGGCGCACTTCACCGCGACAACCTGCCCCAGATACGGGCCAACCTCGATGATGAGGAAACGGAGCGGCTGGCCAGGTCATTCAATGCACCGGTGATCATCTCGTCAAACCTGCGTGACGGCTCACTCAGAGAGTCCGCTTCAGAATATGGTATTCCGATGCTGTTATACGAAGCAGGTGAAGCGCTGCGTTTCGATGAGGTGTCGATCCGCGCCGGCGTAAAAGGTATCGTCAATGTGATGCGTGAACTGGAAATGCTTCCGCCCAGCCGCAGCAAACGCAAGAAAAAGATCGAACCCGTGGTGGCACGTTCCAGCTACTGGGTCAGGGCTCCGGAAAGCGGCATCCTCAGGGCGATGATCCCCCTCGGTGCAAGAGTAAAAAAAAATACTCTGCTGGGTGTGGTCGCTGATCCTTTTGGTGAGTCCGAAGCAAACGTCAAGGCCCAGTTTAGCGGTATCGTCATCGGCAGGACCAACCTGCCACTAGTCAATGAGGGTGACGCGCTTTACCATATCGCCCGTTTCGAAGACATCGAAGAGATAGAGGCCAAGGTCGATGAGTTTCAGGAAGAGCATACACCTGAGCTGATCCCCTCACCCAAGCCGGAAAGTCCCATCATATAAAGTTCGCCGCTGGTCTGGCTGGCTTACAGAGAGACAGGCGCATTAAGCTGGTGTTCAGCTAACTACATCATCCTTCAGCGACATCTTGCTGAGCATGATCACCGCCTGCGTCCGGTTGGTGATCCCTAACTTGCGAAAGATCGCGGTGATATGCGCCTTGATCGTGGCTTCCGTGATACCCAGCTCATAACCGATCTGTTTATTCAACCAGCCTTCACGCAGGTAGCACAGCACACGGTATTGCTGGGGCGTGAGCGTAGCTATCTTTGCCGCCAGGTCTTTTTCCTCGCTATCGACCGGTGTCAGGCTGTTGTGCAGCTCATCCGGAACCCAGCGATCACCATTGAGCATAGTGTGTATCGCATCATAGATCGTCTGTGGTGAGCAGGACTTGGGGATATAACCACAGGCACCATGGCCCATGGCACGGTTGATGGTATCAGCATCCTCATCGGCTGAGATGATGGCGACAGGGATACTGGGAAACTTTTCACGCACCATGATCAGGCCGAACAGGTCCTGGCTACCAGGCATATGCAGGTCCAGCAGCAACAGGTCGGTCTCATCATTTTTTTCCAGGTCGCGTATCGCGCTATCCAGGTCCATCGACTGGCCGACGACAGAGTCAGGATAATGCCGCTTTATGACTTCGAGAATGGCGTTACGAAACAACGGGTGATCGTCCGCCACATGGAAATGATACATCGATGCGCTCTCGCTCTGAAAAGCCATATCATAGCCCAATCTATCGTCCGTATCACCCATGCCTGTAGCTAAATCCAAACTATCCGAGCATCAACCATCAGCGGTTCAGGCGTCCCTCGATCAAGGCATCGACCACGCCCGGCTCCGCCAGCGTCGAAGTATCACCCAGGTTATCGAAATCATTATGCGCGATCTTGCGCAGGATACGGCGCATGATCTTTCCCGAGCGGGTTTTCGGCAGTCCGCCGGTCCACTGGATCAGGTCAGGCGTAGCCACCGGCCCGAGCACTTTACGCACGTGGGCTCGCAGTTCCGCCGTGGTCTCATCAGAAGCATCGATCCCGCTGACAGCTGTCACATAAACATAGATCGCCTCGCCTTTGATATCGTGCGGAAAACCGACCACCGCCGCTTCCACCACAGTCTCATGCGATATCAGTGCGCTCTCGATCTCAGCTGTACCCAGGCGATGACCGGAGACATTCAACACATCATCGACCCGCCCGGTGATCCAGTAATAACCGTCTGCATCGCGACGTGCGCCATCACCGCTGAAATACATGCCTTCATGGGTGCTGAAATAGGTTTCGACAAAACGATGGTGGTCACCCCAGATGGTGCGCGCCTGCCCGGGCCAACTATCCAGGATTACCAGGTGGCCACTGTTCTCATCATCGAGTATGTCACTGTTCTGGTCCACCAGTGCCGGCTGGATACCGAAGAACGGGTTGGTCGCCGAGCCGGGCTTCAGATCAGTTGCGCCGGGCAGCGCTGTTATCATATGCCCGCCGGTCTCTGTCTGCCACCAGGTATCCACGATCGGACACTGGCCGAGGCCAAAATCATCATGGTACCAGCGCCACACATCCGGATTGATCGGCTCACCGACGGTACCGAGAATACGCAGCGACTTGCGACTGCTGCTGGCGATGGCTGCCTCTTTATCGGCCATCAATAAGCGCACCGCCGTCGGTGCGGTATAGAACTGCGTGACCTTGTGCTTGTCGATCACTTCACCGAAGCGGCCGAGACCAGGATAGGTAGGCACACCTTCGAACATCAGCGTGGTTGCCCCGCAAGCCAGTGGCCCATAGATGATATAGCTGTGCCCGGTGATCCAGCCGACATCCGCGGTACACCAGTAGATATCGCCGTCCTGGTAATCAAACACGTAACGGAATGTCGATGCAGAATACAGCAGGTAGCCGGCGCTGGTATGTTGCAGGCCTTTCGGTTTACCGGTGGAACCGGAGGTATACAGGATAAACAGCGGGTGCTCAGCAGAGAATGATTTCGCCTCGTGCTGCTCACTGGCGGCATCAGTCGCATCGCCATACCAGACATCTATGCCTTCATTCCAGGCGATGTCATCACCGGTATTTTTTACTACCAGGACCGTATCGACACAGTCAGTTCCATCAAATTTTAAGGCTTCGTCAACACTGACTTTTAACGGGATGGCTTTTGAACCGCGCTTACCCATATCTGCCGTGATCACCACTTTGGCAGCACAATCGGAAATACGATCCGCCAGCGCATTGGCAGAAAACCCACCGAAGACGACCGAGTGTATAGCACCGATACGGGCACATGCCAGCATCGCATAAGCCGCTTGCGGAATCATCGGCATATACAGCATGACGCGGTCACCCGCCTCGACACCCATCGTTTCCAGCGCATTGGCCAGTTTACAGACCTCGGCATGCAACTCACGATAGGTAATATTTTGACTGACATCAGGCTGATCGCCTTCGAAGATTATCGCAGTCTGATCTGCCCGCTCGGCGAGGTGGCGATCGACACAGTTGACACATACATTAAGCTCGCCATCTTCAAACCAGCGGATATGCAGGTCCTCTTTTGCCAGCGAGACATCCTTCACCGTTGAGAAAGGCTTGCTCCAGTCGAGAGACTGCGCCTGCTCGGCCCAGAAACCTTCATTGTCATCGACCGATTGCCGATACATTTTCTGGTACTTTTCTTTATCTACCAGATATTTACGATCACCTCCCTGTTTAACCGGGTAGATCGAATCGTTGCTTGAACCTGCGTCACTCATGCCTGTATCCTCAGCTTAAAAATTATCATGCCATGTTTATCTTTTGCCTGGACAGAAACAATTAGACCATCGTCTAGAACTCGGATAAAACCCATGCCATGCCATACGACTTTAGTAGAACATAGACTAATATCTAATAGCGTTAAGACTCACTTAGGGTGAACCTTTGCTCACCATAAACATGAGGAGTGGCATTAATGACAACTAACACACAAAAATCTATTTCGGGGAGGCTTACTCGAACAGGGCTATATTCGGGTATTTTAAGCGCCCTGCTAGCTGCGCCTTTAACTGCTTCAGCTTACACCTTCAAAGACAGCAGCGGCGATGTCGAATTTAAGGTTGGCGGTTATGCCAAGTTAAGCGCCATATATTCTGGTACCGATAGCGGAAAACTTGACAACACCCTCGGTCGCAACATCTATCTTCCGTCAGCCACACCCGTCGGTTCCGGTGATTCTTATCAAACACTTGACTTAACTGCTCGTGAATCACGCATCAACTTTGGCGCCAAGACCACGCAGGGCGGCCATAAACTGAGCATGTTCCTGGAGATGGACTTCCTCGGCACAACCGATGGCAACGAAGTCGTAAGCAACAGCTATTCGCCACGCATGCGCCATTTCTTCTTTACCTTCGACAACTGGCTGTTCGGCCAGACCTGGTCGACTTTCATGGATACCGCGGCGCTAGCTGAGTCCGTAGACTTTTTGCCGATGCCTGAAGGTATCGTCTTCATCCGCCAGGCGCAGGTTCGCTACACTATGGGCAATGTCCAGGTCGCTCTGGAAAATCCTGAGAGTTATATCACTGGTACAGCTGACCGTGACGTCGGCATACTGCCTGACCTGACCGCCAATATGAAATTGAAAGTCGAAGGCGGGCACTTGCGATTCAACGGCCTTTTTCGTCAGTTAAGAGTTGACGAGCCTGGAATAGATGAAAGTGAATTTGGTTACGGCATCGGTGTTTCCGGCAAGATAAAAGTCGGCTCGACTGATGATTTTCGCTTCTCTGCAAACTACGGTGATGGCATGGGCCGCTACACCAGTTTAGGCCTGGTCAAAGATGGCATACTCATCAACGGTAAGATCGAAACGGTTAAATCGATCGCTGCATCTGCTGCATACCGTCATGTATGGAATGCAAAAGCCAGCTCTAATATCATCCTGAGTATGGCAGATATCGATAACCCTGGTGGTGCTGCAGCCAGCGAGAACAAGGGCAGTACCAGTATACAGATAAACTACCTGTTCAGACCTGTTAAGCAGGTTTCATACGGCATCATGTTCTTGACCGGTGAACGTGAAACTGAAGGTGATGGCAAAGGTAGACTAAACCGCATCCAGGCCAGCGCGAAGTATTCTTTCTAAGCTGAGCGAGAAGAGTAAGAGAAATTTGCAGGATACAGGCAAGATAAATCTGCTTCCTGCACTTGGTGATGAGCACGCCGATGTCGCTGGATACTGGAAACCGGCACAGAAGGCAACAAGGATAGAATCCAGGTTAAGCCAGTTAACCTGATTCAAATAAAGCATAGTAATATGCTTCACACTCCGTTAAACGGGGGATAACTTTTAGTTATCCCCCGTTTTTTTGTCTGTGCTGAAAGTCATGAGCAACCAGGTCTTTAGCATGCAAGGCGTTATTGATAACCTGAGCCAACTAGCAGGCTTAAGCACATAACGAAAAGTTATTAATCCTGATCAGCAAAGAGTAGACTACTGCTACAGCAGGCATCACATACGATACTGGAGAAGACATGACTAACACGCAATTTCAGCAATACAAAGTATGGGATCTGCCGACGAGAGTATTCCACTGGGCAAACTTCATCACGATTACCAGCCTTATATTTGTCGGTATTATCATGCTGTTCAAAAAAGAACTGGGCATCACGAGTCTGGAGGCCAAGGTCAGTTTAAAAGAAATCCATGTCATTATCGGTTATCTATTCGTGTTGAATTTTACCTGGCGAATCATCTGGGGGTTCATCGGCAATAAATACGCTCGATGGAAACAACTGATACCACATAGAGGCTTTAAAGATGAGCTGCGCAGTTATATCTCTTCTGCAAGAAATTGCGAACCGCCACAGTATACAGGCCACAACCCCATGGGACGTCTCGCGATAATATTCATCTTCTTACTCATGACCACGATGATGGTGACAGGTCTCATACGCGCTGGCACTGATATTTATTACCCTCCCTTTGGTTCACTTGCTGCCGATTATATCGCGGCGCCTGGTACCGATCCTGCCAGTATCCAGCCTTATGTTGCGACAGGAACCGATGAGGAAAAAGTTAAAAACTTAAAATCATTTAAAGGCCCATTCGGTACAATTCATATTTACACCTCATACGTACTCATGTTCATGATCGTGCTTCACATATTCTTCGTGGTCCGCGCTGAGATAGTAGAAGGCGGCAGTTTGATAACGGCCATGTTTACCGGAAAAAAGCTACTGACAAAAAACCCTGTTGATCTTGATTGAACGCTACATTCAGTCATAACCTAAAATTATTTACTATTGCAAAGATGAAACGTTTACATATTTTATTATTTATAACCTACACACTTACTCCCCGCACAGGCTTCGCACTCAGTGCTGAAGCCACCGAAGGCAAAACCCTCTATCCCGCCTGCCATGTATGCCACAACCCTGAAGCTGACCCACCAGCAGGCCCACCGATGTGGGGAGTACAGCGCCGTTACAAGCGAAGCACTATCGATGATGAAGACTTTATCAAAAGCATGGTGGACTTCGTGAAAAAACCAACGTTAGAAAATGCCAGGCATGACATGGCAGTCAAACAGATGGGGCTGATGCCGCCATTACCACTAGCAGATGAGATGCTAGAAAAAATAGCTGCCTATATCCTAGAAGAGAATTTTCCACCACCCTGCGCGCACTGGTCCATCGCTGTAAAGCGCGCAAATGAAAAAGGTGATATGAAACATGCAAAAAAGGATCAACACATGCTGGAAAGATTTTGCGACTGATAATACATCCTCAGCAAAACCTTCATCTATCTCGCCGAGAGCGGTTTCCTTCTCATCTATATGCGGATAAAAATCATAGGCATATATGAAGTAAATCAACGAGACAAAAAAATATCTTCAACGCTCTTTATCTTCACGATAGTTTCGCTGTTATGCGAAAAAAATCGACAGTAAGATTACTATAGCTGGTGTATCGAAGCTGTGATGTTTTGCAGAACCTGGCCGACGTTCGCATCTGATGGACTGGTGGTTACGGCTGTTTCTGTCTCAAGCACCGCAAGATCAACAGCATCAAACCAGGTATCATAATTAATTCCCAGACTGACCGACCCGGTCGGTGAACTCGCTGAGATCATCATCAACGCTGACAACTGTAGATACCTGTTAATCAGCGTTGCGCCGGTATCGATCTTAATAGCGCCTGCGCCACCACCACTGAGCGAGTAACTGCCTTCGATATAAACAGTCCTGCCGATCATATCAGGCTCACCGGCAGCAACAGGCAAGTTAATCGCATCGTCATCGGCAGCAAACAGGTCAATATCAACACCACAGTAATCAGCCACCGCAGGTGACATACCGCCGATCGATACCGACACATTATCGGCTGCCAGCAGGTCGATGACATAAGGCACGCCGGTCGATGTGGGGGTGGTTGTGGTATGCGCATGTGCACGCGGAACGATCACATCAATAACGCTCTCAAGCGCTGCCGAGAAGTTAGCACCGCATGTGGTTTCGATCGTGGTACTGGAGATAACCAGGTAGGCTTTGGTCAAGGTAACAGTATGCCCCTCTGCCGTGGTAAAAACTTTATTACCCGCCAACATTACCGGTGCGTTAGCCGGTGAAGGCGCGGCTCTCATGCTGACGGAGGTAACCGCAGAGGAGTCTCCAGAGCTGCTGCTGGAACCACAGGCTGCCAGGTTAGCCGCCAACAGACAAGATAAAACAGTATTAATGTATTTGAAAGTCATAAGTTAATCCGATATTAAAGATAGTCCCTTCTTCATGATCACCATTGAGTGCGTCGATAGCAGGAAATTTGACCGTCGCGTTTAACAGCAGGTCCTGAACCATGGTATAGATAAAACCCGGCGCTATAAAAATGATGGTACCACCAGAATCCGGGTCATCGACGCCGGAAAAAGTATCTTTCTGACTGGTCCGGCCTTCGACACCTAGATAATATGCGACGCTATGCTTCGAGGCATACTGTGCATTCGCATTATAGACCAGTGCATCACCGGCCTGGAAATCCTGGTAACCTTCCGATGCGACATGATATGTAGCACTGGTATAAAACAGGTATGGGAAATTATAATGTGCATACCAGCCACCGGCATTGATCACGGTTGCACCCTGGCCGACCTGTACGTCAAAATCCAGCGGGTCACCATTATCATCGACCGCTTCTGATGCACTTGGCAATTTTAAGCCACCCAGAAAACCATACATATGTTTCTGTAAAAACTCTTTTCCCTGCATGAAGTTTTTTATCGTGATCGTAATATCACCCAGATCTGTGACCTCTTCCTGGGTCAGGTTAAACGATTCCAGCTGTCGATTGACATAGGGAATACTGACGCCCAGCATCAGCCTCGTACTCGGAGCGTATGCCAGGTTTAACGACACCCGCTGCTCATCGATGACCTTCTTATTAAAGCCATCCCGTCCGAGCTCTTCGCTACGTGACAGGTAATCCAGAGACAGCCTCAGGCGATCTTCATAGGGTTTTTCTGCACCCATCAGGGTCAGTGTAGGATCACCGACCATGCAGGTCGAACAGGCCATAACTACTGGCGCCGCAAAAAAGCAGCATAAAAAAATAACGGACTTTTTTATCATGCTCGACTAAGGACACATCGCATGTTTCGGTACATCTTCAAAGGGGTTTGACAGGTCATCCCGACAAACGAATTTCCAGTCAGTCAGGCTCTTGAAAAACTCGATGAGATCAAGCCGCTCGTCTGCCGTTATGACGAAGCCGGTAATGAACAGGCTCTTGTTTTTATTCAATGCACCATCACCCGCATTAGGATCAGGCGGCAGAATCTCACGCCCGCCCCTGGAGTAATGATCGATCACCTCATCCAATGTCGCGATGCTGCCATCATGCATATAGGGTGCCGTCAGTTCGATATTTCTTAATGTCGGCGCACGGAATTTACCTTCATCCTCAGGCAAAAGTGTAAACTCTCGCAGACCATGATTATCAGCTGGATACAGATAATCTCCGATGCCATCACCGTCACCGTCGATATTATACAAGGCGTTATTATGGAAAGTATTATGCGTGAAGGTGGAACCTTCATGATCTACTGAATCACTGAAGTTAAAGCCGCCGTGACAATGAAAGCACTCCAGCCTCTCTCCGAAGAACAGTTCTCGACCACGCTTGGCAGCTTCAGACATAGTGTTGGCCTCACCACGGTTCTCCTTATCATACTCAGAATCACCTGAGATCATGATACTGCCAAAGGCCGCGAATGCCTTAACCACGGTAGAAAGAGTTATGGGATCGGTTTCATTCGGAAACGCCTCAGCGAACATCTGCGGGTAATCCGGCGCATGTCCTGCAAACGATGTTCCGGCATAATTCGCATTTGAGGGCGACTTTAACCTGTTAAGGATTTCATCGACATGTCCGGCCCAACCGAGCTCTACCGGGTCCTCATTCAAAACAACCGCCAGTGCCTGGTCATGCATATTTACTATCTGCGGATTTGCCCAGTTCATGGTGCTGTTGTACACCACGTTAGTCATGCTCATGGCATTACGTGCATGCACATCAGCCTGAGACCCGATAGACAAGGCGAGACCATCGGTAAAGGCCTTATCCTGAAGGTGGCAGTCTGCGCAGGACTGCGTCTGGTTGAACGACATATTGCGGTCATAGAACAGCAGGCGCCCGAGTTCGACCTTCTCCATACTCAGAGGGTTGTCTTCTGACTCTCTCGGATACGGGAAACCACAAGGCAATTCCAACGGGGCGGCAGAGCCACATTCACCAAAAACCGCACTGGAGACAACCGGTGTTTCAGGCTCGGGCGCAGATACAGGAGTTTCTGAGTCGGACCCAGAGCAACTCGCCAGCAAGAAGCTGGCGAAGATGCTGACAGGCAACACGGCAAGAGTATTTAATGTTACAAAACGCATAATAAAATCACCGAATTCTAACCGATTTTTGCGACAGGTTGTTATTGCTTGGTCACCAGTCTCTGACCGGCATCATAGATAGATTTCACACCAGTAAGGCTACGACCATAATCATAATCAAGGCCCAGGCGAGGCATGATCTCTTCACAGTCATCATCGTCAACAAATGACATACAACCGGCTTTAGTACCAGCACTATTAACCTTCATGTCATTAGCCTCAAACACCCTTGCCGGGTCAACCGCGATGACATCATTCACCACGTCAAAGTTAGCCACACACACTTCAAAAGTATTTGGTTCAGTACATGGCGTAGCAGGCGCTTCAGTTTTCGTCATCGGGTCAGGGCAACCTTGAGCGCCGAGGTGGAGGACGAAAGGCGTCGCCGTGCCAGCCGGATCACCCATGCCGTCAATACGGATATATTTGTAGCCGATCTTCCATGCCCAGTACATCGATGAATCATTCAATGGTGACTCTACTGCACTAACATCCAGGTGATTTTTGTCTTCCGGCACACCCACAGTAAAACAAATTTCAGCATCATCCAGGTCGACCGTTGCTGGCACTGTCACCTTACCTGCGAGCACATTATTTCTCTCAGGGGTTCCTGTGCCACAACCATCTTCAAAATCCAGCAGGGCAACGTCATCTCTTTGCCAGACACCGTCCTGGGTCAGCTCGATCGCATGTTTTTCACTGGTCAGTGGATCCTTGACATGCGCATCATGCACATACATTCTAAAGTCAGTCACCTTGTAGTCATCTCCGCCTGTTCCAACACCCGTATAAGTATCACCACAGGCGAAATCGGCACCGTTAACCTGTGCTGCAAAGTTAATAGAGACTTCTTTTGTCGTCGGCGGTGCTATTTCATCGATGATAGCTGCTGCTTCATCTTCGGAGCAAGCACTGATCAACACTGAAGATAACAGTACAGATAAAATCGGGGATTGTTTAGCGAATAGACTCATAATTTTTTCTCACAACTTTTTTATAATAATCAAACAGCTGTAAGCAATTATTATGCCAACCGTAAATTACAATAAAAACAACAATTTAAAATAAAGACGTCGATAGAAAACGTGTGATATAACACAGCTTGTAGTAATTATTTACAGAAAAGTGTGATTTAAAAGCTAGGAGATCTCGGCGAGCACCTGCTCTATCATATTGATAGCCTGGCCATGATAACCACCGCCAAACATATTGAGATGATTGATGATGTGGTAGATGTTATAGAAAGTTTTACGTACAGCAAAGCCATCATCCAAAGGATAAGCATCCTGATAGCTGGCATAAAAACCCGGAGCAAAGCCACCGAAGACATAGGTCATCGCCAGATCAGCTTCGTGATCACCATAATAAAAAGCCGGATCAAAGATAACCGGGGTGCCATCACTTAAACCTGCGACATTGCCGCCCCATAGATCACCGTGCAGCATCGACGGCACTACATCCCGACCTGCAAAGAGTACCGGCATCTCGACCAGCAACCTGTCCCCCAGTGACTGCAGTTCACCGCCATAACCATTCTGTGCAGCCAGTGTTAACTGGTAACCCAGGCGCTGTTCGCGCCAGAAAAGCAGCCAGTCGTGCTGCCACGTATTGGGCTGGTGCGTATCCCCTATGGTGTTATCGATCTCCCAGCCAAATCGTTTCGCAGTCACTCGGTGCATTGCTGCGAGCTGCTCGCCGAGAACAACCTGGTCAGCACGGCCATTTAGATCAAGATATTCCATGACGATATAACTTTGCGCATGGTCTTCACCAAAACATACCGGGCGAGGAACTCTGATCGTTTCGCTCGAAGCCATCGCTCGAAGCCCTTTAGCTTCTGCTTCAAACATCGCCTTTTGTCCGATCGAGTTGGTTTTTACGAAATATCGCTGACCGTCCTCAGCCGACAGGGTATGAGCAGCATTAATACTGCCGCCAGCGACACTTTGCTGGCGCCTGGGCAGAAATGCCTTACCGGTACTCTGCTCTATATGCTGAACGATTGTTTGCCACTGCTTCATCCAGCAAAGATTAACAACTTTAAATCACATATAAAATGGCAATCAGCTTAAACGGCTGTTTAAATCACTAAGTAACTGTTATTTTTAAAAAACGGACAGGGTTTTGCACAACCATTTTACTAGACTCTAATATACTAATAGATGTTTTAATTCAGCCACACTTACTCACAGTATATTTCAAATTAAAAGACATATATCATTGATATATATAGCTTTAATTTAAATGGTTAAAAAACAGCCAAACTAACAGAAACGCTATTTTTATAGTAAAAAACACCTCGCTTTTTTTTATTGTCCACAAAGTTATCCACAGATTTTGTGAGTAACTCGCCTTTTTTATAGTAATTTAAGGACTTACAACCTTAAAGCTAGAAAAAATATTAAGTATTTATATTAAATTTCAGTCATCTCGACTGTAACAGCAAATACTTATACACACCCGCTGATACACAATTTTTTTTAATGGTCAAGACTATTTTTTACGCTATTATTATAGTGTCAAATCTTTTAAACTATTGATATAAATACATTTAATAATGTAATATTTTTTTAATAAATATTACAAAAAAAAGACTAGTCAAATATATTTTTTTCTGTTAGCTCGTATATCCACAGAGTTATCCACAGGAAAATTAAACTTCATTTAACTTATCCACAGGTTAAGCCCTGTCCGCTGTTTAATTTGTCAAAGTTCGTTGCTAATTTGCAGTAAAATCACCCTTATTGAGCCAGCAGCAGACCGTGAATAACCTTTAAAATGCCCCAGGAATCTCCCAAACAACGCATTGTTAAAGTCGCGGTTCCCTGCCCTTTATACAAGACTTTCGATTATTCGCTGCCGCCTGCGAAAAATCAGCCGATCGTTGCCGGCATGCGCGTGCGAGTACCTTTTGGCCGGCAGAAGCTGATCGGCATTATCATAGAAGAAGTTTTCACAAGCGACGTACCTGCCAACAAACTAAAACCGGTCATTTCAGTTTTAGACAAAGACAATCTGTTAAGCGCTGATATATTAAAGCTGCTGCTCTGGGCAGCTCGATATTATGTGCATCCGCTCGGTGAAGTCATGCAGACCGCGTTACCGGTCTACCTGCGCAACTCTGATGATGCCACGCCGGTTTTGACCGAGTACTGGCGTGTTAAGAAGCAACGACTCTCTGTTGCAGAAAAACAAACACATGATGAAACCCTGGCATCTCTGAAACGTGCACCGAAGCAGTTACAGCTATACCAGATATTACATAATACTGAAGACGGGCTCGATGCCGAGGCATTGAATTCACTGACGGAGAACTGGCGCGCACCTGCCAGGGTGCTGCAGGAAAAGCAGCTGGTGGAAACATATGTTAAACCTGCATTGCTGCAACAGGACAACTGCAACTCGGCAGCACCCGCGCTGAACGATGAACAGACCTCAGCCATCAATGCCATCGAAACGCACCAGCATCAGCATGCGGTCCATGTGGTGAACGGCATAACCGGCAGTGGCAAGACCGAAGTCTATCTCGCCTTATGTCAGTCAGCACTCTCAGACGATAAGCAGATATTGATAATGGTGCCTGAGATAGGTCTTACGCCGCAGCTAACAGAACGTTTTCTTGACCGGCTGAACACCTCGGTTGTTATCCTGCATTCAGCGATGAACGACAGGCAGCGCTATGCCGCCTGGCATGCTGCCGCCAATGGACAGGCCCGACTGATCATCGGAACGCGTTCATCGATATTTACACCGATGCCGGAGATCGGCCTTATCATCATCGATGAAGAACACGATGGCAGCTATAAACAGCAGGACGGCTTTCGCTACAATGCCCGGGATCTGGCTATCCTGCGAGCAAAGAATAAAGGCATCCCGGTCGTTCTCGGCTCAGCCACGCCCTCGCTTGAAACTTTGAACAATATTAATGAACAACGATACCATGTACACTATTTAAAACAGCGGGCAAACAGGAAGCCGCTGCCAAAGATAGAGCTGGTCAACCTGTGCAGCCAGAAATTACACGAAGGGCTTGCCGAGACACTGCTGCAGAAGATCAGGCAACACCTCGACCAGCAGGGACAGGTGCTGCTGTTTATCAACCGACGGGGGTTTGCCCCGCTGCTGATGTGTCACGACTGTGGCTGGACCACGAACTGTCTGCGCTGTGATGCACACATGACGTTCCACAAACGCCGCAATCAGTTGCACTGCCACCATTGCGGCTCCCAGCGCCCGGCTCCTGATCACTGCGATGAATGCGGCAGCAGCGAGGTCGTAGCCATCGGTGTCGGTACCGAACGCATCGAACATTTCTTGCAAGAGCGCTTCAGCGATACCAGTGTCAGCCGGATCGACCGTGACACCACACGCAACAAAGGCAGCCTGCAGGACAAGCTGGAAAAAGCACACAGCGGTGAGAGCGGCATCCTGGTCGGTACACAGATGCTGGCAAAAGGTCATGATTTCCCCAACATTACGCTGGTCTGTGTACTCGATACTGACCAGGCATTATTCAGTGCTGACTTTCGCGCTTCAGAGCACCTGGCACAGTTGATCACCCAGGTCTCGGGGCGTGCCGGACGTGCAGAAAAACCGGGAGAAGTCCTGATACAGACCCATCACCCCGACCACCCGTTATTGCAGACCCTGTTACATCATGGTTACCAGGCATTCGCACAGACTGCCCTGCATGAGAGGCAGGCAGCCGGATTGCCGCCTGCTCGCCACCTGGTGCTGCTACGCTGTGAATCGGTCGAAGTGAACGCCGCGCAGAACTTCTTACAGCAGGCGGTAGAGAAGGCCCGGCAGGTAAGTCTCGACGACATCGACCTGTTTGGCCCCATCCCGGCCCCCATGGAACGACGTGCCGGACGTTACCGTTACCAGGTCATGCTGCAGTCGAAACAGAGAAAGGCGCTGCACCGGTTTATCAGCTGGTGGGCACCTCAGCTGCAACAGCTGGTTTCTGCACGAAAAGTTCGATGGTCTATCGATGTCGACCCTTATGATACGTTCTAGACCTGAGTTTTGAGTTATAAGTTGTAGCTTGAAAGTTTCCTGCTGTATTACTTACGGGTTTATACAGAATATCGAGCAAGAAACGGGAGCATGATGATAAAACCACTTATAACTTACAACTTATAACTTAAAACTCTTTGCCGTATAATCGCATTCCACAAAAACACATGAAGTCAGACCTTTGAAAGAAACTATAGAATCACTGCTCATCCAGGCCCTGGAAAAGCTCATCAGCGATGGCCTGATCGAAACCCTGCCGGCACTACAGATCACTCGCACCAAGGACGCAGCTCATGGTGACTTCACCTGTAATGTCGCAATGATGCTGGCGAAACAGGCAGGCAAGCCACCGCGTGACGTGGCGCAGGCCATTAGCGAAGCACTTGATTACAGCGAAAGCCCCATCGAGAAGATAGAGATCGCCGGTCCCGGGTTCATCAATTTCTTCATGGCGCAGGAAAGCACCTTAAACATCATCAATGACATCATCACGTCGGGCGACCGTTTTGGCGAGAGCAATGCTGCGAAAGGCGAAAAAGTGCAGATCGAGTTTGTCTCTGCAAATCCTACCGGGCCGTTACATGTCGGCCACGGCCGCGGCGCGGCTTACGGTGCGACACTGGCATCGCTGATGCGTGCCGTGGGTTTTGTCGTCGACTGCGAATATTACGTCAACGATGCCGGTCGCCAGATGAATATCCTCGCTACCAGCGTCTGGCTGCGTTATCTCGAACTCAATGGTATCGAGCTCACCTTCCCCGTCAATGGTTACAAAGGCGACTACATCTTTGATATCGCCGAAAGCATCAAGGCATCACATGGCGATAACCTGGTATTCCCTGCGACAGAGATATTCCACGACATCCATAGCGATGAGCCCGAAGGCGGCGACAAAGAGAAGCATATCGACGATCTGATCACGCGCGCCAGGCACCTGCTCGGCAGCAGCAATTATCAGCTGGTTTTTAAGGCCGGTCTTAACAGCATACTCGACGATATCCGCCTGGATCTGGAAGAGTTCGGTGTAACATATCAAAACTGGTACTCGGAACAGACCCTGTCCGATCGTGGCCTGATCGATAAAGCTGTCGAGCAGCTGCAGCTTGCAGGCCATGTCGAAGAACGTAACGGCGCCTTATGGTTCCTGTCGACCAAGTTCGGTGATGAAAAAGACCGGGTGATCATCCGTGACAATGGTCAGGCCACCTACTTCGCTTCCGACATCGCCTATCACATGGACAAGTTTGCCCGTGGATACCAGCGTGCGATCAACATCTGGGGGGCTGACCACCATGGTTACGTAGCACGGGTAAAAGCGGCTATCGGTGCTCTCGGCAAGCAGGGAGAAGACCTGCAAGACCGTCTGGATATATTGCTGGTCCAGTTTGCCAACCTCTATCGCGGTGGCGAACGGGTACAGATGTCGACCCGCTCCGGCTCTTTTGTTACCTTGCGAGAGTTACGCGAAGAAGTCGGTACCGATGCGGCACGTTTCTTCTACGTGATGCGTAAATGCGAACAGCATATGGACTTCGACCTGGATCTGGCCAAGTCACAGAGCAACGATAACCCGGTCTATTACATCCAGTATGCTCACGCCAGGATCTGCAGCGTAATCAATCAGCTCACTGAAAAAGAGCTGGCACACGACATCGAGAATGGTTTCCAGCACCTGAACCTGCTGACAGAAAAACATGAGACCGAACTCATCAGCAAACTCGACGCCTATTCAGACATAGTGCATAAGGCCGCGTTTAACGCCGAGCCACACCTGCTGGTTCACTACCTGCGTGAACTGGCCAACCTGCTACACTCATACTACAACGCTCACCAGTTCATCAATGACGATACCAACCTGCATGATGCTCGATTCAACCTGATCATCGCCACCAGGCAGGTTTTGAAAAATGGCTTGACCTTATTGGGCGTCAGCGCACCAGCCAAGATGTAAGCCGACTGATGAAATACTGTCAGGACGAGTTAATGCCTCACCCGATTAATATAATAATAAACGAACATGCCTACCGACTATAAATCTCGCGTTACGCGCAAACAAAAGAAATCATTACCCGGTTATATGTGGCTACTTTCAGGCCTCGCCATCGGGCTGTTCATAGCTTTTATTGTCTACCTGGATAAGCAACCTGAAAATGATAAAGACTTCGGTACTGCCGTGCAGCAGGAACTGGAGAAACTGAAACAGCAGGCAAAAAAACCGGTGGAAAGCAAGAATAAAAATACCGCGGCAGACAACAGGGAAAAGAAGGAGCAAAAATTCAACTTCTACACCATCTTACCCGAACTCGAAGTACTCATCCCTGAGAGTGAAACACGGCCACCGGAAATAAAAGATAAAACAGCAAGTACAAGCAACAGCAAAAGCGGCAAACAATACGTGCTGCAGGTTGGTTCCTTCCAGAATCTTAACGATGCAGAAAAACTCAAAGCCAACCTTGCTTTTCTCGGCCTGGAAGCAAACATCCAGCATGTCACTGTAAACCGGCAGGCATGGCACCGCGTCAGGACCGGACCTTACCAGGACAAACAACAACTATATAAAAACCAGAACCTGTTAAAACAGAATGACATCGATGCTATTTCGATGGAATTAAAATAGTTTATCGCTTTATATCTATACTCCCCTATCCCTTTCGATATAGTTTGTCTTGTGCTATCATTCCCGCCTCTTTTCGTGGCAGTGATAAAAATTACACATACACAGCACGAAGATTATGAGATAAATATGATATATGTTCATGTTTATACTAATGATTTACATAAGCGCGACGCGCAATAAGAATTCGGAGATATGAAATGGCTTTATTTGACGATGCCTGGATGAAAGGCTTCCAGGAACAGTGGAATGCAGAACCAGATCTAGCTGGTGCACTACAAAAAATTAACTTTAATTCTGTAATCGGTTATGGTTTTCCAGGTGATGATACGTGTGCCGGTTTTATTACAGTCGTGGACGGCCAGGTGACAGAAGCTGGCGCTTACGACGGTCGTGAACTTAACTGGGACATGCGTGCCGAACAGAAAAACTGGGACAAGTGGTTATCCAAAGAGATCGGCATGACCGGTTTAGGCCTCGCTTTCACTACCGGTAAACTCAAGTTCAAAGCCGGTGATTTCAAAGCGATGATCTCTGACCCGCGTATGGCTGGTCCATTTATCAAGAGCTTTGGTGCTATGGGTCGCGTATAAGACGCCACCTTCAAGCCCAAACGAAAAAAGCCACCTTCTCAGGTGGCTTTTTTGTTTCTGTGATATTTTTTAGTAATCAACCTGCTGGCTAATTTTTAGTATTTACAGCTTACTTTTTATCTGACGTTGCGGGTCTCGCGTCGCGGGCGAGGTACTCGTCTCTTCGTTTGATCATTTCTCTTTTTGACGTTGCCTAGGTACGTGAATTTGTATCACGAGTTTCGCCTTGCTTCCTGGTGTTTAGAGCATTTACTGGTTTCTTTTGGTTAGGCATTGCGGTTCTCGCACCGCGGGCGAGGTACTCTTTTGCAACAGCCCAAAAGAGTACCCAGAAAAGGCCGCCACTATAGCTGCGCCCCCTGTAAAAGATACAGGGGTACCCATTGAAGCAGCACCATTATCATGCTGCGCCAGAACTCGCAAAAGACGCTCAGACAGCTGGCGCAAAAAGCCCATGATACTGGCACGGCCTCAATGGCTTGCTGAGGTGGGGTGAAAGTCAACGTCAAAAACGGTGTCTATGTTGAGCACTTTCATTATCTTCTTTATGCCTTTTTTTGTTTTTAGTTATTAGCTTTTTTCTTTTGA
>JABDRN010000103.1 GCA_013041745.1 Gammaproteobacteria bacterium | reverse complement strand
GTTCTACCGTCAGCGGCGTGTCGGCTGGAACGGAAATGAGTTTACCATGTATAAATTCCGTTCCATGCCGGTAGAGGCAGAGAAAGTTTCAGGGCCTGTCTGGGCTGATCCTGTTGATAACCGGGCGACCCGGTTTGGCTCCTTCCTGCGCAAGACCAGTCTCGATGAATTACCACAGTTGTTTAATGTGCTTCAAGGCAAGATGTCATTGATCGGGCCCCGGCCTGAACGCCCGATGTTCGTAGAAAAGTACAAGGATGAAGTGCCGCATTATATGAAAAAACACCTGGTCAAAGCCGGCCTTACCGGCTGGGCGCAGGTACATGGCTGGCGTGGAAATACCTGCCTGCATACACGCATCGAGCATGATCTTTATTACATCGAAAACTGGTCGCTGTGGCTGGATATTAAAATTATCATCATGACGATTTTCCGCGGCCTCGTCCATAAAAACGCATATTAGCTTTTTCTAATTATTTTTTTGTCATTTACTGCTCTGAGTGTTGACGAAATATCAATTCCCACGTAGACTTCCCGCCCGTTGTAACAGGGCCTAGAACGATGATGTTGCAATGCGCGTGTCCCCATCGTCTAGAGGCCTAGGACACCGGGTTTTCATCCCGGCAACAGGGGTTCGACTCCCCTTGGGGACGCCATTATTCTTTACGCCTGATACCTCTTCGTATGATCGAGTACCAGGTAAGAGGCTGGACAAATTCATCTGGATTTGAACCGGCCTTTTTCATATCTGGCTGATACGAATTCAGGTATGATTCTTTCTGTTATCGCGCCTTCTGGAGAATGTATTGACCACAGCTGTACTTGCGCTTGAAGATGGGAGCTTGTTCTACGGCAGGTCCATTGGCGTTTCCGGTGAAACGATCGGTGAAGCGGTATTCAATACGGCGATGACAGGCTATCAGGAAATCCTCACAGACCCATCCTATAGTAAACAGATCGTAACTCTGACTTATCCCCATATCGGCAACGTCGGTACCAATGCCGGTGATGAAGAGGCCGATGGTGTTCATGCCAGTGGTCTGGTGATACGTGACAGCTCGATGATCATGAGCTGCTGGCGTGGTGAAAAAACGCTACACGATTACCTGGTTGAAAATAACACGGTTGCCATCTCTGACATCGATACCCGCCGTTTGACTCGACTGCTGCGTGACAAGGGGGCCATGGGTGGTTGTATCGTTGCCGGTGAAGATATCGATAGTGATGCAGCTATCGCATCTGCCAGAGCATTCGCTGGTCTCAAAGGCATGGATCTGGCCAAAGAGGTCACAACACAGGATACTTACCAGTGGTCGCAGAGTGTCTGGAATCTGGAAACGAATCAGCCGGCAGACGCTGTAGAAACCAGGTTTCATGTCGTCGCCTATGATTACGGTGTAAAACGTAATATCTTGCGTATGCTGGTCGAGCGAAGCTGTAAGGTTACCGTGGTGCCAGCTAAAACACCTGCAGCTGATGTTTTAGCCCTGCAGCCAGATGGTGTCTTTCTGTCGAATGGCCCCGGTGACCCGGAGCCCTGTGATTATGCCATCGAAGCTATCAAGCAGATATTAGAGAGCGAGTTGCCGACCTTTGGCATCTGTCTCGGTCACCAGTTATTAGCGCTGGCCTGCGGTGCGAAAACCGAGAAGATGAAGTTCGGCCACCATGGTGCAAACCATCCAGTGCAGGATGTGTCAGATAAGAGAGTAATGATCACCAGCCAGAACCACGGTTTTGCTGTTGATGAAGCCAGTCTGCCGAGTAACCTGGAAGCGACCCATCGCTCATTATTCGATGGCTCATTACAGGGTATTCAGCGTACCGATAAACCGGCATTCGGCTTTCAGGGGCACCCGGAGGCAAGCCCGGGCCCGCATGATATAGCGCCAGTATTTGATCATTTTATCGAGCTGATGGATATTGTAAAAAGCTAGAAACTGGCAGTCCGCAAATAACACGAAAGACGCGAAAAAAATTATTAATAAAACATGGAGGTTTATTAATGAGTAGTAACAAAAGATTGAGTGAGCGGGTACTAAAGTGTGCGCAGAATGTCAGTCATGAGTTAGGGGCGGGCTTTTTAGAAAAGGTGTATGAGAAGGCGCTTTGTATTGAGCTTGCTGAAGCAGGTATTCCTTTTCAGTGTCAGCAACCTTTTGTTATCAGTTATAAAGGTAAAGATGTAGGTCGATATATAGCTGATATTGTTGTAGATAATCAGTTGCTCATTGAGTTAAAAGCATTATCCTGTGTCGGCAAAGAGCATGATGCACAAGTAATGAATTATCTAAGAGCGTCTGGTTTGACAGTCGGGCTTATTTTAAATTTTGGTGTCGCACGACTGGGCATACGCAGAAAAGTCTGGAATTATGATGACAAAAATAATATTTAATTTGCTGCTTTCGCGTCATTCGCGTTATTTGCGGACTAAAGCATTGCTTTTATCTGCGCTCATCCGTGTTCATCTGTGGACCAAAGGTTTTTTTATTCATGCCTAAAAGACAAGATATAAACAGTGTTTTGATCATAGGCGCAGGACCCATCGTTATCGGCCAGGCCTGTGAGTTTGATTACTCTGGTGCACAGGCCTGTAAGGCACTTAAGGAAGAGGGTATCCGCGTTATCCTGGTGAACTCCAACCCAGCGACTATCATGACCGATCCGGAGATTGCCGATGCGACCTATATCGAGCCGATCAACTGGCAGACCGTTGCGGCCATCATCGAAAAAGAAAATCCCGATGTACTGTTGCCGACCATGGGTGGGCAGACGGCACTGAACTGTGCGCTCGACCTGGACCGTGAGGGTGTCCTCGAGAAGTATGGTGTCGAGATGATCGGTGCAAAGAAAGATGCGATCGATATGGCGGAAGACCGTGAGCGTTTCAAGGTGGCGATGGAAGAGATTGGCCTCGACATGCCGCGCGCCGCTATCGCACACAGTATGGAAGAGGCCTACCAGGTGCAGGCCCAGGTCGGTTACCCGACCATCATCCGTCCTTCGTTTACCATGGGCGGCAGCGGCGGCGGAATCGCCTATAACAAGGATGAGTTCGAAGAGATCTGTCGTCGCGGCCTGGATCTGTCGCCGGTCAATGAGCTGCTTGTTGAAGAGTCGGTACTGGGCTGGAAAGAGTATGAGATGGAGGTGGTGCGCGATAAGAACGATAACTGTATCATCATCTGCTCCATCGAAAACCTGGACCCGATGGGGATCCACACCGGTGACTCGATCACCGTGGCACCGGCGCAGACGCTCACCGACAAGGAATACCAGCGTATGCGTGATGCCTCGATCGCGGTATTGCGCAAGATCGGCGTCGAGACCGGTGGCTCCAACGTACAGTTTTCGGTAAATCCGGAAGATGGCCGCATGACCATCATCGAGATGAATCCTCGCGTATCACGTTCTTCGGCACTGGCCTCAAAGGCCACCGGTTTCCCTATCGCGAAGATCGCGGCCAAGCTGGCGATCGGTTATACCCTGGATGAACTGCAGAA
>JABDRN010000101.1 GCA_013041745.1 Gammaproteobacteria bacterium | reverse complement strand
TCATGGCGCCGGCGACGCCGGAAACTGCGTTTAATATCGGTGAGAAAACGGATGACCCGATCTCCATGTACCTGTCCGATATCTACACCATCGCGGTAAACCTGGCGGGTATTCCGGCGATGTCTATACCGGTTGGTTTTGCCGACGGTATGCCGGTCGGTATGCAGATCATGGGCAACTATTTTGAAGAGGCCAAATTATTGAATGTTGCACACAAGTATCAGCAGGCGACTGATTGGCATGTTCAGCTGCCAGAGGAGTTTAAATAATGAGTGCGGTAGATCCAAACTGGGAAGTCGTGATCGGGCTCGAGATCCATGCCCAGCTAGCAACAAAATCAAAAATCTTCTCCGGCGCCAGTACCGCTTACGGTGCCGAGCCGAATACACAGACCAGCGTGGTGGATATCGCTCTGCCCGGCGTGTTGCCGGTGTTGAATAAAGAGGCTGTGCATATGGCGGTGAAGTTCGGTATGGCGATCGATGCCGAGGTGGCCGACCGTTCCGTGTTCGCACGAAAAAACTACTTTTACCCTGACCTGCCCAAGGGCTACCAGATCTCACAGTTCGATCTTCCGATCGTCGGTATGGGGCATATCAATATCGAACTGGAGAACGGCGAGACAAAAACCATCGGTGTAACGCGGGCGCACCTGGAGGAGGACGCGGGTAAATCGCTGCATGAAGATTATGCCGGCATGACCGGTATCGATCTCAACCGCGCCGGAACACCGTTACTGGAGATCGTTTCCGAACCGGATATGCGCAGCGCCAGGGAAGCGGTTGCATACATGAAAAAGATCCATACCCTTGTACAGTACATCGGTATCTGTGACGGCAATATGCAGGAAGGTTCTTTCCGTTGTGATGCGAACGTCTCTGTCCGTCCTAGAGGCCAGCAAGAGTTTGGCACCCGCGCCGAGCTGAAAAACATCAACTCATTCCGTTTTGTCGAGCGTGCTATCAATATCGAAGTGGAGCGTCAGATCGATCTGATCGAAGATGGTGGCGAGGTGGTACAGGAAACGCGTCTCTACGATTCGGTTAAAAACGAGACACGTTCGATGCGCAGCAAGGAAGAGGCTAATGACTACCGTTACTTCCCGGATCCCGATCTGCTGCCGGTCATCATCACTGAGGAGTACCGCCAGCAGGTGCGTGCCGAGCTGCCTGAGCTGCCTGAGCAGAAACAGCAGCGCTACATGGATGAACTCGGCCTGTCTGCTTATGATGCCGGTGTCATCACCTCGTCTCTGGCACTGTCGAGTTACTTCGATACGGTCAACGAGAAGACTGGCGATGCAAAACTGTCTGCTAACTGGATCACCGGCGAACTATCGGCACGCCTGAACCGCGAAGAGATCGAGATAGACAATGCCAGTGTCGATGCTGATGCGCTGGCCCAGTTGTTGTTGCGCATCAAGGACAATACCATCTCCGGCAAGATTGCGAAAGACGTGCTCGATGCCATGTGGAACGGCGAGGGCAGTGCCGACGAGGTCATCGAGAGCAGAGGCCTGAAGCAGATAACAGATAGTGGTGCCATCGAAGCCTTCGTCGATGAAGTGATCGCCAATAATCCTTCCCAGTTCGAAGAGCTCAAGGGCGGCAAGGAGAAGATGATGGGCTTCTTCGTCGGCCAGGTGATGAAGATGTCAAAAGGCAAGGCCAACCCGGCACAGGTCAATGAATTGATACGCAGTAAGATGAAATAAATGATATTTTCACCGCTGATCAGGACAGCACGTCCGTAACTTGAACAACGCAGGAACAGTTGTCGAGGCGGGGTATAATCAGCGATACGTCATTGCGAGATTCGTTTAGTTATCTGGTATCTTTGCAGATAAAATGGAGAGATTGCCGCGCTTCTATCGAAATGACGATAATATTTATGTTTCTATCTCTACGCTGAATACTTTTAAAGCTCCTAAGGTAAAAAAACATGAACGAATCAGAGTTTCAGGAAATTGCTGAGCAGACTATCGAGGACATCCAGGAAGCGATCGATGATAGCGGCGCAGATATCGATTACGATGAGATCGGTGGCGTATTAACCCTGGAGTTTGAGAATGGCAGCAAGATCATCTTCAGTAAACAGGGTGCGATGAACCAGTTGTGGATGGCAGCCAGGTCGGGCGGTTACCATTTTGACTATGATGAGGCAGCCGGACAATGGCTCTGTGATAGCGGCGATAAGGAGGAGCTTTATAGCATGTTATCAAGGCTATCGAGCGAACAGGCCGGTGAAGATATCGTGATTATAGCGCCTTAGATTTCATCTCTATATCCATTGGTTTATAAATGCCAAAGATGTTTCATAATGACCAATGCTGAACCAAGAACAACAACGCTTCCTGAATCGTTTTTTATCGCCTTTCAAACAAAGGTTGTATTATCTCAGAAGCTTGCCGATGGGCCTGATAAGTGGCATCAGGTTGATACGCATCGATGAAAACAAGTCTGTCACCCAAGTCCCTTTTCGCTGGGTCAACAAGAACCCGTTCGAGTCGATATATTTCGCGGTACTGAGTATGGCTGCAGAGTTGTCTACCGCTGCACCCGTCATCATGGCCCTGAAGGGGCTTGAGGCGAATGTTGCATTCATCATTGTCGGGCTCAAGGCGGACTTTAGTAAAAAGGCGAAATCGAGGGTGATCTTTACCTGCGAGGATTACCTGGCGATCAATGATGCTATCAGCCAGTTATCAGAACCGGGTGATACAGCGAGCATCACGGCAGAGACGATCGGCCGAGATGTGAATGGTGAGGAAGTCGCCAGGTTTTATTTCACCTGGTCGTTCAGGGTGAGGTAAAAAGAGTACAGGCCGTATCAATTCTGCAGGGTGTGTTCAATCGGGCTGTGGATATATGTCGAAGTCAGCATATAGCTCTTGCCAGCCACTGAAGTCGTTAGCTGATAGTCTGTTGATCCAGTTATTCGTCAGTATGGCTTTTTCGTCATCAGTTGCCAGGTATACAGGGTGTAACTGCTGCAGGATAGACAGGCTGCTCTTCACGTCGCCTAGTTGATGCCTGATAAATAACGCTCGCAGGTACTTGTCCTCGGCATCTTTGAATCGATTCTCGCGCTTATCCAGACTGGCCCATTGCGCCAGTGTCGCAGCGATCGCAGTCCTGTTTGCAAGCTGCTGTGATATGGCCAGTGATCTGGCAAGCAGCGTTATGCTCTCAGCTCTCTCATCACTCGCTTCAGCCTGGAAACGCAGTATGCGGGCAGCGTGTGATAGCTTGCCTGGGTGCTGGTTTTGCAGCTCCTTATACTTTTCCAGCCACTGAAGCCTGTCATTATCATTTCGCAAGAAAGCGATATTGGTCCGGTTTTTTAACGCGGCAAGTCTTATTGTCGAATCCTTGCTGGTAAGCACCTCGTCTAGTTCCTGCAGAGCCTGGTCATAGATACCGCTGTTGATGGCCAGTGATGAATTGAGCAGCGACAGATGTTCGTTGAGCTCGGTGAGTGAAGCCTGTTGTATTACGGTATTTGCCCGCAGCAGGTATTCGGCAGCGAGCTGATTATGGTTTGTCGCCATATGCGTTTTTGCAAGGTTCAAACAACTGTTAGCGATACCTGCCTGGTTATCGATGCTGCGATACTGTAACAGGGCTTTTTCGAATTGATCGATGGCGGCAGCATAGTTATCGACATTATATTGGCTGATGCCCTGGTCCAGCAGCCTTGCCGGTGAACTCAATGAGTCAGATACCGGCTTTTCTTCTGGCCCTCCGGAACAGGCAAAAAGTATGCACGTTATTAGTGGCAACAGCAGTCTGGTGATATGCGGTCGCAGATTCATTGTGCACTTAATCATGTTTATTCTGTCGCTTCGGGTGAAGTCAGCGTCTGCTTGTTTTCTTTCGGTATACTGCTCGATAACGGCCAGATCTTCTGTGTGGCCTTGATGGTTTTATCGGCTTCATCGAGCAGTGGCTTTACCTTATCCGTCAGTTCAGGCATCTCATCGATCTGTTGCTGCAGACTGATGAGTAATAGCCGTGTCTGTTCCAGTATGCCCCTGGTCTGTTCTGTCAGTTGCTTCAGGTTGGCAGTGGTAGCGACGACATCATCCTGCATATCCTGGTTGAATATCGCGTTACCCGCGACTCCTTTACCTTGCCTGATCTGTTGTGTGATGATCTTCAGGTCGCTGCTGATCGAGTCGAGGTTGCTGAGATTATCGCCTATCTTCTGTGGATCGATTGCCTGCAGGATATCATTTATCTTCCGGATAGAATCCTGCAGTGTCACCAGCACGGGCTCGAACTTGGCCACCAGCTGTACCAGGTTAAATGACTCCTTGATGGCCAGTGTACTGCCATCTTCTATCACCGGTAACTGCGGTGAGCCAACTGATATCTCGATGACTGATTTTCCGAGCAGGGCAAATTTGAAGTCCAGCAGTTCGGCAGTGGAATCGGTACGGATAAGTTTCTGATACTTTTTCAGGATCGACATGGTGATAACGACATGGTTGTCGTCGTCGATATCAACGTCGGTCACCGAGCCGATGTTTAGGCCGGATATGATGACATCGGTGTCTTTGTTGACCGCCTGAATAGAACTCATAGTGGCATACAGCGTGATCTCTTCTTCGAACAGGTTCTGTGTTTTCTGTGAAGACAGCAATAACCAGACCAGTAGTACGACTGCGATCAGAACGAAGCTGCCGGCCAGTTTCTCCTGTGCTGAGTAACTTAAGCGATGGATGTAATGTGCTCGTGTCCTTTTGTTCTGTCTACTGTTTGGCATCAGGTCCAGACCTTATTGTTCTGCTTTGTGGATAAAGCTGTTAACCAAAGGTATATCACAATTCAAAATTGCCTGTGTCGAGTCGAAATAGATTATGTTTTCCCTGTTGGCAAAAATTATCTTATCAGAGATATCCAGTGCATAGTCGATATCATGTGTGACGATCAAAAGTGACAGCCCTTTGTTGACCTTTTTCTGCAGAAAGTCCTTGAACTTCTGTTTGCTATCAGGGTTGAAGTGAGCAAACGGGTTGTTGATTGCGAGTACCGCAGGTTCCAGTAACAGGGCGCGTGCGACAGCAATCTTGAACTGCTGGCCCTTGCTGATATAGGCAGGCAGATCATCCAGGTTGATCTCCGGATCGATCTCTTCCAGCAGTTCGAGAGCTGATTCTGCCAACAAACCGCCATCTTTCTTTTTGTCGAGCTTATGATAGAAAGCAGGAACTAATACGTTAGTCAGACCATTTGCAGCTGAAAGTAATGCTATGTCCTCATGCAGGTATGCAACTTTCATGCGAGTCATGGTCCAGTCTTCTTCGCTTAGATCCGTGGTGTCTATGCCCTTGATCTGAACACTGCCTGAGAGCGGGTCCTCCCGGCCACAGATGGTGCGCAACCAGTTTCCCTTGCCGGAATAGTCGGGACCGATGATACTGATGACTTCGCCTCGAGTGACATCAAAATCAAGAGCATTACCGTTATACTCGAATGGCAGTTCCTCCGGGATCAGTTGCTGGCACTTGATGATGGCATCGTCACGCATGATCAGACAAATATCACAAAAGTTAACAGGCTATCGATGATGAATACGAAACTCAGGCTCTGTACGATTGAAGCAGTAGTGCGTTGGGGTACCTCGGTCGCGGAACACTGGACACGCAGGCCGTTATAACACGCGACGGTAGCGATGACATATCCGAAAATAATATTTTTTACCACGAAGATACTCATCAGATAAGGTGTGAACGAATTGCTGATCTTGAAGATGAAGTCAAAATGCGCAGGATTCACGAACAGTGCACTGATGAGGATGCCGCTGAGCAGAGCGATTACGGTAAAGTAAACGGTTATCGCCAGTTGCGAGATAGCCGTACTGATGATACGTGGTGCGATCAGGTAGTCGTTGATGTTGACGCCGAGGTTCTCCAGTGCTTCGATCTCACCATGCAGTTTCATATTGCCGAGATCAACGACGATGGCGGAACCTGTGCGGCTGATAATGATGATGGCCGCAAGGAAGGGGCCGGCACTCAGGCAAATGACAGTGATGAGAAGATTAACGATATCGTCAGTACCCCCCAGCGTGTTACTGATAGATATCAGGCGGAAGGTGAAAATAAATCCGGTTGCTAGCCCGAGGAATGTGATCGTCGGCAAAGCGTCGACGCCGGTGAAGATGACCTGCGCTACCGTTGTGGAATAGCTGCGGGAGTCGAACAGTCTGTTCTTTCTGAACCAGTCACGCAGGGCAAGCATACTAAACGTTACCAGGTTGATAACATATAGTACGTTTTTGATTAGCTGGCGTCCTGGCCAGCCGGTCACCGTGTTAGCCCAATCTGTTAATGTATTGCCTATCTGTGTGACTGACATAAATTGAATCTAAACTCCGCGATAAAAATAAATATAACACGATATGGCGTTTCAAGTTGAGACAAAAATGTGCATAATTATCGCTATCTATGTCTTTAGTTAAAACGCGATCAAAATCTGTATTATTTGTACTGCTATTAACTTTAATGGCAATTCAGGTTGTCCACGCTCAAAGGTACCTGTACCAGTCTGACAGCGGTGGGCCGTTCATCCGAATGATGCTCAGTATGATGGATGCCATGGGTATGATAGACAGGTTTCCTAATAATGGGCTTTATGGCGGCTATGGTAATAACATGGCTTCACCCTGGTCGAATTATTCCAACCCCTATTCTCGAGCGCTGGCGCTGCGCGGTATCTATCCTGGTACAACTTCACAATATGGTAATCCTTACTCTAATAACCTGTTAGGTAACAGCCCCTTTCTACGTTCTCCATGGTTGCAGTCACCCTGGTTAAATTCGGGAGGCTATGGGTCGTATGGCTCACCCTTTGCCAGCCCTCTCTGGGGTAGTCCGGACTGGGGAGTATTACCGGAAGAGAAATTTTCACCATACGGTTATTCGTCCTACGGCAAGTTATGGTCTGAAACGGATCTGGACGGCTGGGTAGATGAACCGTGGGAGAATTCGGAGTGGAATCCTAAAGCCAACAAATCTGACGGCTCGTCACAGCAGCAGCAAACACACCAGCAGAGGCAGACAATGCAGTCGGCTCAATCCTCTCAGCCACAGCCACCAGTGATACAAAATTTCAATATAACAGTACCTGATACAGTTCAGCCAGGCAGTGGTCAGGATAATTACTCTGATAGTGGCCAGGCTGGTCGTCATGCCGATGAATACAATAATAGTAAGCCTGGTGTTTCCGGCAATCGTTCACCATTAGCCAGGCTGGCGCAACCGAGACCACAAATGCAGCAATCAGCCAGACCGCCCGGGCAACAGAGGAAACCTTCACCATTGCGTAAACGGACGCCGCCACCGCCTTATCAACAAGCACAGCAGCAACGGCAATGGCAGGGCCCGCAAGCGCAGAGTAATCAGCTGTCCAGATCACAACAGTCACGTCCACAACAGCAGCATTCACCACTGCCGAGGAACCAGGTCCGGGAGAGGCCCTGTATTTCAGAGTTCTGTGGTTTGAAAAAGCCGAACTTGAATGGTTTATGGGTCGCACAGGATGGCGAGATGCTGGGAATATCTGGTGAGAAATTTTTATGGGCAGATACCAACGAACGTTATCTTGCCGGACTAATCAAGATAGAGAATGAGTATTTACTTGCCAGTGTTGAAGACAGCGATAGACTGTTGCGTTTTAAATACAAGATTGCCGGCGACCACCTGCTCACCATGCAGCCTAACGGCACCATCCGTGAGTTTATTCGCACTACGCCTGGTGAACTCTATGGCAGTTACTATAGCGGGTACTAGTATCTGTCTGTTTCTTTATCAGTTAGTTCCGGACTGGTTAGTCCCGGTCTTCCAGGATAAGGTCCACTTCCTGCATGCCATCATCTCTCTGGACGTAGGCCCGCATCTCCAGCACACCTTTAGTATTGAGCGAGATGATGATATAAAAAGCATCCCTGTAGTTGTTCTCTACGATATCGAGGTCTGAGGGGATCGCCTGTGATGTCGGGTGTGAATGCACTATGGCGAAGAGTGCCTGACCTTCTTCCCGCATTTTTTTCATCGCATGAATCTGCTGTGGTGCGTCCATCAGAAAACGACAACTGGGATTCTTTGCGATATTGTCTATCGGATAATAATGTTTCTCATTCTCTTCATCGTTACTGATCAGGCCGCAGGCTTCGATATCGGGATTGCTCTGGGCATGTGCCAGCAGTTTATTGACTAATGGGCGAGGCAGGTACAGTGCTTCTTGTTTTTTTGCATATGATGATGGCATGACTTGATATTACACAATTTTTATAATGATGACGAACTGCCACATACCGGGCAGTTTTTATCTTTTTGCAGTCTTATGGTGCGCCACTGAAGTTCGAGTGCGTCGAATATCAATAGCCGGTTGTTTAACGTTGTGCCGATACTGCAGATTAATTTAATCGCTTCCAGCGCTTGCATACTGCCGAGTATTCCGACCACTGGAGCCAGTATGCCGTTATCGCTGCAGTTGGTGTTCTCTTCGCCGGCTTCAGCATACAGGCAGGCATAACATGCGCTATCTTTCTTTCTCAGGTCAAACACACTTACCTGGCCTTCGAACTGGATCGCCGCAGCAGAGATCAGCGCGACCTCTCTGGATACACAGGCACGATTGATCAGGAAACGGCTGTCGAAGTTATCGGTAGCATCGAGCACACAGCTAGCCTCCGAGATCAATTCCTCAAGTGCATCCTGTGTCAGTCGTTCATCGATACAGTTGACCGTGGTTTCAGGGTTTATCTTTAACAGTGTCTGCCTTGCCGAGCTAACCTTGGTTTTATCGATACTGTCTATGTTATGGATGATCTGGCGTTGCAGGTTACTGTTATCCACCGTGTCGAAGTCGACCAGTGTCAGGGTGCCGACACCGGCTGCCGCGAGATACATGGCAGCAGGGCTGCCAAGTCCGCCGATGCCCATGATAACGATATGTGCATCATGTAGCCGCTGCTGGCCTTCGATGCCAAAGTGCGGCAACATTATCTGGCGGCTGTAGTGCAGGAGCTGCTCGTCGTTAAATGTGATCTCGTTTTCTGACATTGCGAAGCGGGTTTTAAGTTGTAAGTTTCATGTGGTTTTGTTCCAGGCTGTTTCAGTTACTTATTGCTTTCAATATATAACTTTATACTTATTACTTACAGCTTCTTACCTGCAGTCATACGGTAATGACCGGATAAGTCCTGACGTTGTATGATCTTTTTAAAACCATTCCTTGTAAAACACTCACTGACCTGCTGTTTTTGATTATAACCGTGTTCGATGATCAACCAGCCATTTTTTAACAGATGATTATTCGCCTGTGAACAGATGTGCTCGATATCGTCCATACCGGTTTCTCCCGAATTTAACGCACTTTGCGGCTCAAAGCGCACGTCACCCTGTGACAGGTGCGGGTCATCCTTGGCGATGTAGGGTGGGTTACTGACGATGATGTTAAAGTCATCATGATCTATCGCTTCAAACCAGTTGCTTTGAACGAAGCTGACATTAGCAGTCTGGTTGTCGCTGCTGTTTATTGTGGCCAGCGCCAGCGCCTGTTCTGAGATATCGCTGGCTATGACCTCCCAGTCCGGCCTCTGTTTAGCGATCGATATAGCGATCGCGCCTGTGCCGGTACCCATGTCCAGCAACTTAAGCCTGTCTACCTCATCGAACTTTTCCAGTATAAACTCGACCAGTATTTCGGTTTCGGGGCGAGGAATCAGGGTGCTGTTATCAACAGAGAAATTCAGAGACCAGAACTCTCTTGAGCCGGTGAGATGGGCCACAGGTACGCCCTGTTGACGTCGTTCTAGCAACTCAAGGTAATCTGCGAGCTGTGTCTCGCTGAGGGTTTTTTCCGGCCAGGCCACCAGGTGAGCGCTATTGCATTGCAGCACATGAGTCAGCAGTACCTGTGAGTCTAGCATCGCAGACGGGCTGGAATCAGCCAGCTGTTTACTTGCATGCTGAAGTGCTTGCTTTATGTTCATCTCAAATCCGAATAACAGGTGTTACCTGAAACCTTGTCAGCGGGTTCCAGTTCTATTCGCCAGACAGGGTGGCAAGCTGTTCTGCCTGATATTCGTTGATCAACGGTTCGAGCACCTGATTGAGATCACCCTGGATGATCTCGTCGAGTTTGTATAATGTCAGGTTAATGCGATGGTCGGTGACTCGCCCCTGGGGATAATTATAGGTGCGTATACGCTCTGAACGATCTCCGCTGCCGACCAGGCTCTTTCTTGTCTGTGCCTGTTCTTTCTGCTGTTTCTCGATTTCAGCATTCATGATGCGAGCCTGTAATAATGACATCGCGCGTGCTTTATTCTTGTGTTGAGAGCGCTCATCCTGGCACTCCACCACGGTACCGGTGGGGATGTGGGTGAGACGCACTGCTGAATCGGTCTTGTTGACGTGCTGGCCACCTGCGCCGGAAGCACGGAAGGTGTCGACCCGAAGATCGGAAGGATTGATCTCTATCTGTTCGACGTCATCGATCTCGGGCAAGACCGCGACCGTCGCAGCAGATGTGTGCACACGTCCCTGTGACTCGGTCTCAGGGACGCGTTGTACCCGGTGCGCACCGGACTCGAACTTGAGTTGAGAGTATGCACCCTGGCCGATGATGCGTGCGATGATCTCTCGATAACCGCCATGTTCGCCGAGATTCTGGTTGAGTATCTCGATCTGCCAGCGCTTTAGTTCCGCAAAACGGGAGTACATACGAAACAGGTCGCCTGCGAATATGGCCGCCTCGTCACCGCCGGTACCGGCACGTATCTCGAGAAAGATGTTGCTGTCATCATGCGGGTCTTTGGGCAACAGTAATTTTTGCAGCTCGATCTCCAGGCTCTCTATCCTTCCACTGGCATCCTTTTTTTCTTCGACGGCCATCTCGCGCATGTCACCGTCATCATCCTTCAGCATCTCTTCGGCACCGGCAAGATCATTTTTGGCTTCGTTGTAACCCTGGAAACATTTGACGACAGGCTCCAGTTGAGCATATTCCTGAGACAGCTCACGGAACTGGTTCTGATCACTGATGATATCAGGATCGGCAAGCAGTCCTGCTACTTCTTCATGGCGGTCGATCAGGGTATGTAATTTATTCAGTATGGAATCTTTCATTAGTCGGCTTTCTTGGGCTTGTCTGTGGCATTACCCAGGAACAGGTCCTTCGCTATATTTAACACATCGTCGCGTTGTTCCTGGCTTGCCTGGCGCAGCTTCGTGCACGGCTGATGTAATAATTTATTGGTCAAGGTATTTGCCAGGAAATCGAGTACCTCTTCAGCATTCTGGCCTGCTGCCAGCTGCTTCTTGGCTTTCCTTAAAACTTCACTGCTAATATCCTGGGTATTCTGTCTTACCTGTGCGATGATATCGACAGCTCCCAGTGATTTCTGCCAGTCCAGGAAATGACTTACCTGCACATCGATGATGTCGCGTGCCTGTTCCGCGGCCTGCATCCTGTTTTCCATGTTCTCTTCGATGACAGACTGCAGGTCATCGACACTGTAAAGGTAGACATCATCGAGTTCGTTGACTTCAGGTTCTACATCTCGCGGCACCGCCAGGTCGACCATGAATATCGGTTCGTGTTTGCGCTTTTTCAAGGCCCGCTCGACCGTACCTTTACCGATGATAGGCAGGGGACTGGCCGTCGAAGCGATCACGATATCACTGCGGTGCAGGTGTTCGCTGATACTTTGCAGGCTGATAGCCTCTCCCTGAAACTCATCAGCCAGCTTTTGAGCCCGCTCGACACTTCGGTTGGCGATGATGATCTCTTTCACGCCCTGCGAGTGCAGGTGGCGAGCTGCAAGTTCGATCGTCTCACCGGCACCTACCATCAGTACGGTGGTCTGTTTCAGGTCACCGAATATCTGTTTCGCCAGGCTGACTGCTGCAAATGCCACAGAGACCGGGCTGGAACCGATGTCGGTGTCCGTTCGTACCTGCTTGGATACCGCGAAAGCGCGCTGATATAGTTTGCCTAGCAGGAGGCCGATAGTGCCGTTCTCATTCGCCACGGCATAGGCGTCTTTCATCTGACCGGCAATCTGCGGTTCGCCGAGAACCATGGAGTCCAGTCCGCTTGCAACTTCCATGGCATGGCGTATGGTCTCTTCATGGGCATGAAGGTATAAGTGCTCTTTTATCTTGTCCTCGTCAAGGCCATGAAAATGACTGAACCATTGGATGATCGCCCTGTCATTATCTTCAGAGGTAACACAGTAAAGTTCAGTACGATTACAGGTAGATAAGATACTGGCTTCTTCTACATGAGCAAGTTTTTTCAGGCTCTGTAGCGCTTCAGGTAAAGTCTGTGGGGTAAACGCAAGCCGTTCGCGCAGCTCGAGAGGCGCGGTTTTGTGATTGATGCCAAGTGTAATCAAAGACATAGACGGTTTGCGTTAGAACAGATATGGGAAAACCGGCAATTTTGAGGGATGCATGAACTTAACTCAAGCTGAATCCGTGGTTTGCGCTAAATATTTAGCTGTTTTAGGGCCTAATATTGTAATTAACAACGGAAAATGCGTTATATTCTCTACACGAGGCATTAATATGACAACTTGATATGCCTGGGTTCAACCACATTATTTTATTATAATTCAGCTGTTTAGTTTATTCAAAATGTTTAATTTCAAAGTCCCGATCTTTCTGACACTGTTATTTCCGTTGCTGTTGGCAGCATGTAGCTCCATGTCGACATCAACTGACAGTTCTGTTGAGGTTGAAAAAGCTGTAGCTGATGAAGCCGTCACAAAAAATACCTCAGCGACACCTGGTCCTGAGTCAGGTAGCCGTGCTGCATCGACACAGGCTGATGAAGATAGCGAGATCGTAATCCAAAAAAACAACATAAGCATGGATGGCGATATGTTGTATAACCTGCTGGCCGCAGAGTTTGCTGGCAACAGTGGCGATGTTGAGGCGTCACTGGATTTTTACCGTGAAGCAGCAAAATCAGTGGATGATAGTCGTATCGCAGCACGTACTGCGTACATCGCACTATATGGTGAGAATTACGAGGAGACATTGAAAGCGCTGGATCGCTGGCGTGAGCTGGAGCCGGAAGCAATCGACCTGTCACGGATGTACGCAGTTACTTACCTCAAGCTGGAGCAGCCTGAAAAAGCAGTGCCATATATCGAGGACCTGCTCAGCGACTATCACGATTCTCCAGCCGATGAAGCCATGGCGGTCAAGCAGCTGCTATCAAAAGAGGCCAGTAATGAAGTTGCTTACGTGGTACTGCAGAAGTTAAACGAAAAGAATTCAGAAAACAAACACCTGCTGGTGCTGCAATCACGTTATGCCGCGCAGCTGGAACATTATGATCAAGCACTGGCTCTGCTCGACCAGGTGTTAGTGATGGATCCATCACTTCATGAGGTATTGCTGATAAAGGCCAGGATTCTTTCTGCGCAGGGAAAAAATGATGAAGCGACTCTGCTGATAAAACAGGTGGTTGATGAACTGCCTGATAACAATGTCTTGCGCCTGCAATATGCACGCATGCTGGTCGAACAGCAAAAGATGCTAGAGGCGACAGAGCAATATGCGATACTGCAGAAAAACTTGCCTGATGATGGTGAGATATCTCTAAGCCTCGCCTTGCTGTATATCGAAACAAAGCAACTGGACCGGGCCGTAGAGGTACTCGAGCACCTGGTCGAAATCGATAAAAAAGTTCCTATAGCAAATTATTATCTTGGCAGGATCGCACAGAACCAGGGGGATGAGAAACAGGCGATATCTTACTACCTTGGCGTAAAGACTGGTGAGTATTCATATGATGCGCAATTGCGTATCGGTATATTACTGGCAGTTCTCGGTAAACCGGATGATGGCCTGGCAAAACTCGAGGCTCTGGCAGAAGAGCAGACCAGCTGGGCTCTACGAGTAAAATCCTACCTGGCGCAGGGTGAGATATTGCGTGTAGAAAAACGTTTTGAAGAAGGTGTGGAGATGTATAGCCGTGCCTTACAGCAGAAACGTGATGATACAACGTTGCTCTACGCGCGTGGTCTGATGGCAGAAAAAGTGGACCGTCTGGATATGACTGAAGCAGACCTGCGGAAAGTCATCTCTAAAGAACCGGATAATGCCGATGCTCTGAATGCCCTGGGTTACACCCTGGCTGACCGTACTTCACGATACAAAGAGGCCCAGGAATACATAAAACGTGCAGCAGAGCTGGTGCCGGACGACCCAGCGATACTCGATAGCCTGGGCTGGGTGAGTTACCGCCTCGGTGAGATGGATGAAGCACTGAGGTGGCTGGCAAAAGCATTTGAGAAGCTGGAAGATGCAGAGATCGCAGCGCATTATGGTGAAGTGTTGTGGAAAACAAACCAGAAGGACAAGGCACGTGAGGTATGGAATAAGGGTAAGAAGCAGAACGCAGAAAACCCGGTACTGATAGAAACTCTGAAACGCATCAACCCCTGACAGGACTTTCCAACTAAGGCTTTTTAATTTGTTTTTACTAAATACAGTAATTACAATAGTCCGCCACAAACCTGAATATCGTTCACAAGCCATGTCTCCTCACATCTCGTTTCCTTTAACGATCGTACTTATCTGCCAGCTGCTGGTTTCCTGTGCCAGCGTTACACAACAGACAGAAAAAGAAACGCCTGTTGCGCGACAGCCCGCTGGCTGGGCGGCTGAAAAAGAAATGCGGCAACAGATCAATAACTGGGAGATCCGCGGTCGCCTCGGCCTGCAGACTGATAAAACAGGCGGTACTATGGATATCGTCTGGAAGCAGGCGAACGATGACTACACTATCCGTCTGTTAGCACCACTGGGGGCAGGCAGCTATATGATCCAGGGAGGCAAAGACTTCGCCGAGATACGTTTCCCAGATGGCGAGAAGCAGGTCGTCGATAATGTTGATGATGTCTTTGCTTCGGCACTCGAGGTTGACCTGCCAGCGTCAGCGGTCAAGGACTGGGTGCGTGGATTGCCAGCCGGAGCGCTGCCGGTGAAACAGGTCGAGTGGAACGAGCAGGGCCTGATCAAGAGGATCAAGCAGTCAGGCTGGAACGTGGAGATGACAAATTACTCAGGCGTAAAAGTTTCGCTACCGCATAAAATTTATCTGAGTCGTGATGATGATGACGCACTCGATGTTCGCCTGATACTAAGGCAGTGGCTGATAGACAACTAGCTACGACATCAAGTTAAGAAGGCTGACGTGCAAAATACAGAATCGAATAAACTCAGTAGTCTCTCATGGCCGGCTCCGGCAAAGCTTAACCTGATGCTGCATATCATCGGTCGACGTGAAGATGGTTACCATGATCTACAGACTGTTTTTCAATTTATCGATTTTGTCGATGAGCTGAAATTCAGACCGAGGAAGGACGATAAGATCATCCGTACCTGTGAAGATTTCGAGGTGCCGCAAGATGAAGATATCATTATTCGTGCGGCCCGCATGCTGCGTGAAAGATCCATGCATGATAATCCGTCAGTCGATTCCTGCTGTGGGGTAGATATCGAGTTGATAAAAAATATTCCCATGGGAGCAGGTCTCGGCGGTGGTAGTTCAGACGCGGCAACCACCCTGATCGCATTAAATGCCATTTGGGGTAGTGCTTATTCGATCGATGAGCTGGCAGAAATGGGTTTGTCGTTAGGTGCGGATGTCCCTGTTTTCGTGCGTGGATTTGCTGCATTTGCAGAAGGCATCGGTGAAAAATTACGCCCCGTTTCGTTGCAGGAAAAGTGGTACCTGGTACTGGTTCCACCGGTCCATATATCAACAAAAAAGGTATTTGAAAATTTGCATTTGACACGAGATTGTTCTGCCATCAAACTATGCGACCTTTCGCGGCATGAGTGGCGGAATGTGTGTACTCCAGTAGTCATAAATAACTACCCTATGGTGTCACAAGCTATTGATATTGTTAATAAATATTCAAAAGCAAAAATGAGTGGTACAGGTGCTTCGGTGTTTTCAAGTTTCGACACCAAAGTACAGGCAGAAGAAGTTTTGCAAAAAATCAGGTCTGAACATGAAATTGGGACCTGGATCAGCTTTGTTGCAAAAGGATTAAATGTTTCGCCGTTGCACCATTTTCTGGAATCTCAAACCATATAAATTGAGAGCATGTTGGGCCGTCGCCAAGCGGTAAGGCACCAGGTTTTGATCCTGGCATGCGCAGGTTCGAATCCTGCCGGCCCAGCCATATAAATAAAAACCAAACTACATGTTGAGTAGTGAGGTAAAGGAATTAAGGCGGCAGGATGCGAACCGTTACAGGTTCGAGCAAAATCGTCAGGAACGATTTTGCAACATCAGCGTCTTGTGCTGATGGCCCGCAGGGCGGAATACACGATGTATTTCGTAATCCTGCCGGCCCAGCCATTTTTTTAAATACCGGATCACGTGGTTTGTGGTCAGGTTATCAAGCTAAGCCAGCTATATAATATTTTTCGCAGCAGGCTTCCTGTTTCAGGATAGTCTCTTAATGTATTACACGAGAATAGAAACGTGAATCGAGATGACGAAAGCCGGTTGATGGTGTTTTCGGGTAATGCCAACCCCGAACTGGCTAAACGTATAGCTGAACTGTTAGGAACAGCACTTGGCAAAGTTGGTGTAGAGACATTCAGTGATGGCGAGATCTGCGTCGAAATCATGGAGAATGTGCGTGGCCGTGATGTCTTTATCATCCAGCCTACCTGTTCGCCATGTAATGATCACCTGATGGAACTGATGGTGATGATCGATGCGATGCGCCGCGCCTCGGTAAGACGGGTAACTGCTGTGGTGCCATATTACGGGTACTCTCGTCAGGACCGTAAACCACGATCATCGCGTGTGCCGATCACGGCAAAAGTGGTTGCCAACATGCTGGCGAGTGTAAAGCTGGACAGGTTGTTGACCGTCGATCTGCATGCCGATCAGATCCAGGGCTTCTTTGATCTGCCGCTGGATAATGTTTATGCATCGCCGATCCTGTTGAAAGATATCTGGCAGAAATACCATAACGACCTGCTGGTGGTATCGCCCGATGTCGGCGGTGTCGTAAGGGCGAGAGCGTTGGCGAAAAGGCTGGGTGATGCCGATCTGGCGATCATCGATAAACGTCGTCCGAAGGCGAACGTGTCCGAGGTGATGAATATTATCGGTGATGTGAAAGGCAAGAACTGCGTGATCGTCGATGACCTCGTCGATACGGCGGGTACATTATGTAAAGCTGCCGGCGCATTGAAAAGCCATGGCGCTGCAAGTGTCTCAGCTTACTGCACGCACCCTGTGTTATCGGGTAATGCGATAGAGAACATTAATGCATCAGAGCTGGATGAACTGGTAGTGACAAATACCATACCGCTGTCGGAAGAAGCGGTCTCATGTGACCGTATACGACAGCTGTCTGTCGCAGAGATGTTGGCGGAGACGATACGACGGATCCATATGGAAGAATCTGTCAGCGAGATGTATGTAGATTAATGCGGCTGAGAGTTAACGTTCAGCTGTAAGAATTTTGGTGATCTGATTCACCAGGAAGAAAGTTGAAAAGACTTTCAAACAGGCTTCATTTGGTCGCGAATGAAGACATTTAAACTTAAAAAGCTCGGAGAAAATCATGAGTCTAGAATTAAACGCAACATTGCGTGACGATCAGGGGAAAGGTGCGAGCCGCCGCCTGCGTCATGCAAAACAACTGCCTGCTATCGTATATGGTGGCGGCAAAGATCCTGTGTCGATCACACTGTTACAGAAAGATGTGCAGCATAAACTGCCTGATGAGAGCTTCTATTCACAGGTGCTCTCGTTGAATATCGATGGTAAAAGCGAAGATGTATTGCTGCGTGATATCCAGCATCATCCATATAAGATAGATGTGCTGCATATGGATTTTATACGTGTCGACGCTAAGAAAGTCGTACATGTGCATTCACAATTACACTTTATCGGCGAAGACGTATCACCTGGTGTCAAGACTGAAGATGGTGTTATCAGCCACGTATTGATCGAGGTTGAACTGGAATGTCTGCCGAAGAACATTCCAGAGTTCATCGAGGTCGACCTTTCAGACATGCACGTCGGCGACGTTATCCACCTGTCTGACCTGAAGATGCCTGAAGGTGTTGAGATACTGGCGCTGAAACATGGTGAAGACAACGATTCAGTCGTTGCCAGCATGCATGCACGTAAAGTAGTCGTAGAAGCCGAAGAAGAAGATGAGGGCGCACCTGAGGCACCTGAAGCACCAGAGAGTGGTGTACAAGAAGATAACGACACCGAGTAATGTTAGCTGCATAAGCTAGCTTTATGTAATTATGGCTGTTAGATCTATAGATCTTAGAGTTATCGTGGGGCTGGGTAACCCAGGCCCTAAATACACTGAAACCCGGCACAATGCCGGGTTTTGGTTTATTGAGGAAGTGGCGCGCAGATATGCAGCAACTTTTCGCCCGGAAAATAAGTTTCACGGTGAAGTCGCTAAAATCTCACTTGAAGATAAAGATATCTGGTTATTAAAACCGGACACTTTTATGAACAGGAGTGGGCTTGCGGTGCGAAGTCTGCTGTCGTTCTATCGCATAACGGCAGAGCAGTTACTCGTCGCGCATGATGAGATCGATCTTCCCCCGGGTACGGCTAAACTGAAAACCGGTGGCGGCCATGGTGGTCACAATGGTTTGCGTGACATCATCAGTCAGCTTGGTACAAAAGATTTTCATCGGTTGAGGATCGGTGTCGGCCATCCGGGCAGCAAAGATCAGGTGGTCGATTATGTGCTGCATAATGCTTCACGCGATGATCGTATCCTGATCGATCGCGATATCGATGATGCTGTCAGCGTGATGCCGGAACTGGCGTCGGGCGCACTCGAGCAGGCGATGCAGAAACTGCATAGTAAATAGGTTTATTTTAATCGCTAGAAAAAAGCGAAATACACACAATATATTTGTCATTACAGTATTGCCTGTCATCCCGACCGAAGGGAGGGATGTTGAACGGCAACTGTGTAAGTTCTCTTCCGTCGTTCGAGATGACATGTATCAATGGTTTTTCAGGAGTAACTCGTGGGATTTAAATGTGGCATAGTCGGTTTACCAAACGTCGGTAAATCCACCTTATTTAATGCATTGACCAAAGCCGGTATCCAGGCAGAAAACTATCCATTCTGTACCATCGAGCCAAATGTCGGCATGGTGTTCGTACCAGATACGCGTCAGGATAAGTTGGCAGAGATCGTCAAGCCGCAACGTGTAGTGCCGACCTCGATGGAGTTTGTCGATATCGCCGGCCTGGTCGCAGGTGCGTCTAAAGGTGAGGGTCTTGGTAATAAATTTCTCGCGAATATCCGTGAGACAGATGCCATCGCCCATGTCGTCCGTTGTTTTGATAACGATGATGTGGTGCATGTCGAAGGCAAGATAAATCCCATCGGCGATATCGAGGTCATCGATACCGAGCTTGCGCTGGCTGATCTCGAGTCAGTCGAAAAGGCAGCGGATAAGGTCGGTCGCGTGGCCAAGAGCGGTGATAAGGTGGCAAAGGCCAAATTCGAACTGCTGGAAAAAGTTGCTGCCCATCTTAATCAGACCAAACCCGTGCGCTCCATGGGGCTCAGTGAAGATGAGCTGGCCGAGCTGTATGATCTGCATCTGCTCACGGTAAAACCGGTGATGTATATTGCCAATGTGAGTGATGACGGCTTTGAGAATAACCCGTATCTGGATGCCGTAAAACAGCGGGCAGAGGAAGAGGGCGCAGTGGTAGTGCCCGTATGTGCAGCCATCGAAGAAGAGCTGATCGAGCTCGATGCCGATGAGGCCAGGGAGTTTCTTGATGAACTGGGTCTTCAAGAGCCCGGTCTGAACCGTGTCATCCGTGCAGGATATAAACTACTGGGCCTGCAGACCTACTTTACTGCCGGTCCCAAAGAGGTCCGTGCCTGGACCGTCGCTATCGGAGCTACTGCGCCAAAAGCAGCGGCGGTGATCCATACCGATTTTGAAAAAGGTTTTATCCGTGCCGAGACTATCGCTTACCAGGATTTTGTCGACAATAACGGTGAGCACGGCGCAAAAGAGGCAGGCAAGCTGCGTGTAGAAGGCAAAGACTATGTCGTGCAGGATGGCGATGTCATGCATTTCCGTTTTAACGTTTAGCTGTCATTGCGAGGAACGAAGCAATCTCTCAAGTAGCTGAGTTGCCGGCAGGAGATTGCCGCGCTTTGCTCGCAATGACTATTTACATGTTATACCCCTGTAAATATTGACAATAAGGCAATAAAAAAGGAAAATCTGCGCCCTTCGTTGAAGTTCAAAGAATAGTCCATTCGGACGAACTCTTGTTATATAAATAAAGGCTATGTAGCTCAGCTGGTTAGAGCACAGCATTCATAATGCTGGGGTCGGTGGTTCAAGTCCACCCATAGCCACCATTTATTTCCGGGTCCTGACCGGGAACATAGGTAACGCTTTATACTTAGACAATAGATATTGCATCGACCGGTTGAAACCACAGCCAGAAACCGACATTCATCGTTTAATGTATAGGTTTGGTTGAGTTGGCAGTGTTAGATAATCACTTTATTTGATACTTGCCTTCCCTGCTCGATCAAACTGGATGATAAAGCCTTTTTGATATTCTACTCCTTCGATTTTAATCGCCTTTTCAAGTTTGCACTGTTGCAGTCGACCATCCGGATGTAAATAAATAGCCTCAGTGAGACTGTCTTTACATGTCACACCATCTATTTCTACAGGTTCCCTGGAATAAAACCAGTGCAGTTGCCCGTAGGGATAGAAGGCAGTCATGAAACCTCCCCTTCGATTACCACGGCAACGGTATCCCTGAACCTCCACGTCGTATGGGAATAAACAGACCCCAGGATTTCCCCGCCTGTCGGGAAAAACCCGAGTCCCCTCGGGCATGACTATGCTGTTTCGTTCATACTCTCGTGAGAGGTGGCATTCATCCAGTCGCCAATCTGCGTGAAAGCTGACAAATCCCTGCCTGCAAGGCCAGTCCTCAATCACGGTGTCCTCAGCAAGGTTTCCTATTTTAGTGCCGTCATCGTTTTCACGGAATGCCTCAAACTTGATCTCGTTTTTAACAACGTTATTTTCAGCGCCGACTTCCCAAGGCGCGCAACCCGCTGTAAAAATCAGGATTACGAATAGTGGGAGTACGGTTACCCATAGAAAGCTATCTGATCGCTGATCTAAGTATCTAATTACATGCATTCAATTGCCAGAATTTATAAAGTGAACTTATTGATTCAATATACCTTACTACAGTGATCGTTTCATCTCTTTGCTGTGCCAGGAGGTCTTAAATATGTCATCGACCAAAAGCAGGTGTCCGCATAATTAAGTAACATGTTTAATTATCACGTGTTCGCGTGGAGTAAAAATAGTTACTGATCTAAAGCGTAAGGTGAAAAATAGTTAATTTACTTGATTCGATAAAAGCATTAATTGAATGTGCTCCTGTAACTGGCATACATGATGTGTGTACAACCACAGCTGATCATCAATATCAGCTGGCTAGCGAAGGACAAGAGGTTGGTAAGATTGAGGCGTTGATGTATTACTCCGCCCTGACTGATGCTTGGTCGCGCATGTAATATGGCTGGTTTCACTTAATTGTTCTATGTTTTATCTCATGTTACCTGCTTATGTTCTGGCTAAAACCAACTGACAAAGCTCGACGCGCGACTGATTAAATGAAAATTTTGGTTGTCTGTTTTCAAGCCAGGGCAGGCTATCGCTAGCGTGTAAAGATTATTCAGATGTATCCGTTTTAGCGTTTTTCTTCGAGGTTTCGATGAGGGTGTTAAATACATCCTTGAATTAACGGAAACTGCCCTGGTTGCTTGAGGGTATGATAGATATGTGTGTTAGCCGGACTAAAGCCAGAGTACTCCATGGTCCAGACCGGGTGATCACAGCTGGCTAATATATTTAAAGAAAATATTAATTTTCATCCTCGGTGTCGATATCTGCGGTCCAGCCTGCTTTTTTGGCAAGTTTAACAGCTTCACTGTAAATACGCTGGTGGCGCTCAAAAAGTTCAGGCGGCAGGTTGCTTACCATGCTGCTGTACTTATCCCATTCATCATTTACCTGATGATTAAGGACGTCAAGCCGCTGCACTGTCCAGCCTTTACAAGTTTCTGTTTCAGGAATAATTTCGAATACCCATGCATCACGAATAATTTTGCCCGGGCCGGTCATGCCTGCAAACAGATCGTCGAGTACACCGGGGTAAATATATTCATTGTTCATTGTTTTACTGCCTGAATTTTTAAAGGCCGTATTTTAGCATTTAACTATTAGCGCTGTAACAGAAACAGGCGGAGATGCCTGTTTACTGCAACACGAGGGATTTGATCTTTAACTGGTTGTGAATTTTTTTGAAATCTTTCTTAATCTGGTGATTCTTGCGCAGGAGTATTGATAACAGATACTTAGCGTCAGTATTAACAGGATGGTACTGGTCTCTGCACGATTTTTATGAGGCAGGATGATTGAGGGTGGCGTGTGAAGGGAGTAATATGCTGCGCTGCTTGTTATTGTAGCTTTATTTTATACTGAACCGATCTATAGCTTTTCATCTATCAGTTTTTAAGTAATTATTTATTTGTATGATGAAGGCTATCCATCTAAGGTGTACGGTTCGGTATTCCTGTGTGCCGAGTTTGCATCGGGAATAAGATTTTTTCGTGTTTTGCCGCCATCTTTTAGTGCGTGTGAAATGCTTGGGTCATCTTTCATTATGGTTAAACTTAGGACGTACGTTTACATAGATTCGTTGCAGCCGCAGCTTGCAGAATACATTGCGTCCGTATCACAGGGGTTTCACCCCGTGCCTGGAAATTCCTGTCTCTGGATCGAGGTATCGCCCGGTATGGCGATTCACCGCTATACCGACATCGCATTAAAAGCCACACGCGTCAACCTGGCACAGCAGGTCGTCGAGCGTGCATTTGGTTCCATGGTTATCCATCACCGCGACCAGAGTGATGTAAAGGAAGCTGGCGAAGTGCTGTTATCAAGTTTTGAAGCGGAGCACCTGGAAGGCCGGCAGAGATGCAAGGTGACCTGGAGTGAAGTTATTACAGGTATGACCTCGGATCATACCGTGCTTATTAACCGTCAGGATCGTCGTGGCTCGATGATGCTGCCCGGTGAGAGTATGTTTATCCTTGAGACCGAGCCGGCAGGATACATCGTATATGCAGCCAACCAGGCAGAAAAAGCGGCCAATATAACCATAATCGATGTGAAAGCAATCGGGGCTTATGGCAGGCTGACATTATCGGGTAGAGAAGCGGATGTGGCGGAAGCTGCGGCAGCAGCGATGGCCGCAGTACAGCATCCATCGGATCCCGCGGGCCATGACAGCTGGTAACTGGCTATGCATCGTCAGCAATTACTGGATCTGTTGAAAAGACATGGCGCGAGGTTCATGGATGAATCGGCGTTTGTATCGCGTGCGATAAGTTTCATCGAGGCGCATGAAGACTGCTTTTACCGGGAGTTGTGGCCGGTCCACGTGACAGGGTCAACGTGGGTGGTGAATGCACGAAGAGACAAGGTTTTATTGCTGCATCATCGCAAGCTGGATCAATGGTTTCAGCCGGGTGGTCATGCGGACGGCGACCATGATATACTCCGCGTCGCGCTCAAAGAGACGATGGAAGAAACAGGGCTGAAAGAGTCACAGATAAGGCTCGTTAGTGAAGACGTTTTTGATGTCGATATCCATCGAATTGCTGCAAATCAGCATGATCCGCAACACGAGCACATTGATATTCGGTTTTTGGTCGAGATTGACGACAGTCTGCCAGTGCCGGGTAATGATGAATCACATGACATTATCTGGGTGGCACTGCACGAGGCGTCACGATACAACAATAATCGATCGACTTATCGAATGGTAGAGAAAACACGCTGGATGCGAAATCATCAATTTGCCAGGGTGTAGAGATTTTACTGTTTAGTCTGGAAATGAATCATTTCTGATAAAAACAGTGACAGGTTTACTCGGTAATGCGCTGAGTAAGTCAATGTTTTATAAGTAGTTTTATTAACACATAGATTTATGACTATGAATAATCAAAAAAATATTGATTGGAACTCGTTAAGGGTCGCAGTCTATTATTCGCTCTGATTTTTGATAGTCATATCAAACAAACTTTATTTAATTAGCCAGTCAAACTAACGAAACAGGAGACGAAAATGGCAGACACTTCCTATAAAGCGGGTGTAAAGGAATACCGCGATAAATACTGGACGCCGGATTATGTACCACTTGATACAGACTTGTTGGCCTGTTTCAAGGTAACTGGTCAAGAAGGTGTACCTAACGAAGAAGTAGCGGGTGCGGTTGCAGCGGAAAGTTCTACAGGTACCTGGAGTACTGTATGGTCAGAACTACTAACAGACCTGGAGTTTTACAAAGGTCGTGCTTACCGAATTGAAGACGTACCAGGTGACCCTGAGTCTTTCTACACATTTGTTGCTTATCCAATTGATCTTTTCGAAGAAGGTTCAGTGGTAAACGTACTTACTTCATTGGTCGGTAATGTATTCGGTTTCAAAGCGTTGAAACACCTTCGCCTGGAAGATATCCGTTTCCCAATTGCTTACATCAAGACTTGTGGTGGTCCACCAGCAGGTATCAATGTAGAGCGTGATCGTCTAAACAAATACGGTCGTCCAATGTTGGGTGCAACAATTAAGCCTAAGCTTGGTTTGTCTGCTAAGAACTACGGTCGTGCAGTATACGAATGTTTACGCGGCGGTCTTGATCTGACTAAAGATGACGAGAACGTTAACTCTCAACCATTCATGCGCTGGCGTGACCGCTTCGACTTTGTTGCTGAAGCGATTGATAAAGCAGAACGTGAAACTGGTGAGACTAAAGGTCACTACCTTAACGTAACAGCTGCTACTCCTGAAGAAATGTACAAACGTGCAGAATACGCGAAGGAAGTAGGTTGTCCAATCATCATGCATGACTTCATTACTGGCGGTTTCACTGCTAATACAGGTCTTGCAAACTGGTGTCGTGATAATGGTATGTTGTTGCACATTCACCGTGCGATGCACGCTGTAATCGACCGTCATCCTAAGCATGGTATTCACTTCCGTGTGCTTGCTAAATGTTTACGTTTATCAGGTGGTGACCATCTTCATACCGGTACTGTAGTAGGTAAGCTGGAAGGTGATCGTAACTCAACATTAGGTTTTGTTGATCAATTACGTGAATCTTTTGTGCCTGAGGATCGCGCTCGTGGCGTATTCTTCGATCAGGACTGGGGCTCAATGCCTGGTGTATTCGCAGTAGCTTCTGGTGGTATTCACGTATGGCACATGCCTGCGCTGGTTACGATCTTTGGTGATGATTCAGTTCTTCAGTTCGGTGGTGGTACACAGGGTCATCCTTGGGGTAACGCTGCAGGTGCCTGTGCTAACCGTGTTGCTCTTGAAGCATCAGTTAAAGCACGTAACGAAGGTCGTCATATTGAAGCAGAAGCTCGTGACATTCTTACCGAAGCTGCACGTACTAGCCCGGAACTGGCTGTTGCGATGGAGACCTGGAAAGAAATCGTATTCGAATTCGAAACTGTTGATAAGTTGGACGTGAGCTAAGCTCGCGTTTCAATTGACACTAACTAATTTATAGAGGAAATACCATGGCTGTTAATGATATGGGTAACTATGACACACGCAACACGCTCGAAACTTTCGGGTTTTTGCCAAAAATGGATAACAATGAAATCCAGGCACAAGTTGCGTACATTCTTGCGAACGGTTGGTCGCCTGCTATTGAGCATGAGCATCCATCTAACGCAACAGACGCTTACTGGGCTCTGTGGAAGCTGCCGTTTTTCGGTGAAACTGACATGGGTAATGTACTGGATGAGCTTGAAGCTTGTCACCGTGCGTTCCCAGATCACCACGTACGCCTGACTGGCTACGATAACTACTCTCAAACACAGGGTTCATGTTTCGTAGTATTTGAAGGTCGTTCTTAAGCTTGTCTTGAGAGTGGTTTAATTGTTACCTGCCACATTATGTGGCAGGGAATAATTAATACGATAGTTTTAAAAGGATTGAAACTATCGTTATAAGAGTATTTTGGTTATAGCTTTGGCTTTAACGGATGAATGGTTTTATAACGCTAGTTTTACAAAAGTAGTAATTACACAAATAGTAATTAAGTAAATCAGATGCAACGGGGTTAACGATGACACAACCAGCAACTAAAACAACAAGAGAATTAAGTCTTGAAAGACGCAGGGCAATGTCTACGTCAGGAAAGTCTGCATTGGGTAGTGCGGCTAATGCGCCTGCACGTCCATCGGGTGTTATAAAGCCGAAGAAGGCTGCTCCAGTTCCTGCAACAAAAGGGGCGGCAGCAAGACCAGCGGCATCTCGACCTGCAGCAGCTGCGAGATCAAGTTTGTCTGCTTCAGCGCCTGGTGCAGGAAAGATAGCAGCGACACCAGCGGTGGTTAGTCGTCAAGCATCACGTAAACGTCGTTTAGCAATGTCTAGTGGTGGTAAAGCGCAAATAACATCTAAAGATCGCACACGTACTGATGAGAATGCAGCAGAGCAAACAAGTGCGGCACCAGCAGCGAACTCAACAGCTAAGACTGAAGGTTGTGGCTGTGGTTGCGGTGGTAAGAAAGCAGAGTGTAAAACCAGGATGGCTGGCAGCACATCAGAAGCGACTCGTGCGCCATTGTCATCAACAGTAAAGAAAGCGTTTGCGAAAAACAATAACCAGGCACTTAATAAACCGCTTGCACGTATAGCGTCACTGGCACGTCGTGAAGCAATGTCACAACGCGGTAAAGCAGGTATTTCCAAGGGCGGTATGTCAGAAGCGCAGACAGCACGCGCAGGCAACCCTGGCCTGTCTGCACGCGACCTTTCGAAAGCTGTACGTGAGCAGCGCAGCAAGATGGGCGGTGCGGGTAAAAAATCTTCAGGTCCTTGTGGTAAGCAACGTCCTGCAAAAGCAAATGCAAATCCAGGTGCTGCACAAGATGCACCGTGGAAAGTGGGTGCGAGTGAAACTGTTGAAGGTCAAACAGTAACTGGCACCATGGTAGGCCGTAGTGGAAGCATGACAGGTGATGAGCCAAGTACATGCCGCAGTATCACCGGTACAGAATATCTGGGTGCGGATATATTCCGTAACTTCTGCCAGACAGATGCGACAGCGTCGACAGCACGTAAAGTGAAAGTGACAACAACATCGCATGGTAATGCAGTCAGCGGCAACCGTATGGGTCGCGGCGAAAACGTAACTGGTAACGAGCAGGGTACCTGCAAGAATGTTACTGGCGACGAATACACCAGTGCTGAGCAGCAGCAAGGCTATTGTGGTGAGCTGGCTAAGAAGTCACCTCGTAAAATCTCTATGGCTGAAACAATGAAAGGCAAAGCAGTGACAGGTGATAATGTGGGTCGCTCGGAAAGTGTAACGGGTGACGAGCCTGGTATGAGCAAAGCGCTCACTGGTACGCAGTACACCAAGCCTGAAGATATAGGAAATGCGCCTGCAAAAGTAGGTGTGAGCTCAACGCTTCGTGGCGGCAGTGTGACAGGTACCATGGTTGGTCGTCGTGAGAAGATGACGGGCGACGAAGCCGGTAGCTGTCGTAATGTCACAGGTGATGACTATGTGGGTTCTGAGCAGTATAGCGGTTTTTGTAGCACCTCTGCTGAAGCTCCAACAGATAATAAAGTCGGTGTTTCTGCGACAGGTAAAGGTATGTCTGTTACCGGAACTATGACTGGTCGCAGTGGCACAGTTACAGGTGATGAGCCGGGCTCCTGTAAGGCAGTCACGGGGACGCCGTATGCTGGCGCGGATCAAGCAGGAAATTTTTGCCAGGCTGAAGACGTAGCGATGGCGAGTATGCGCACAAGAGAATTAAGAAGTACACCAGCTATGCCAATGACCGGCTTGCAACCAGGTGTAGGCGGCGTCATGACAGGTGCGAATAAAGGTGCTTGTGAAGAGGTTTCCGGTACACCTTATGTTGGTGCTGATCAGTTTGCTGCTGCATGTCCGGCGACAGCTGCGACATCAGCCAGCTCTGATTACCCGCAGCCTATAGGTGGCGGTGCAGTAGGTCAGCAGTTCAGTGTGGAGTCACCCTCAGGTGGCGCTGCACAGGCAGCAGGCTCTACCGGTATCACTGGTAGCCAGTACGAGAAGAATGGTGGCATTACTGGTCCATTCGGTATGGCTGACGGCAAAGTGACTGGTACTGAAGAAGCACGATTTGGTGAGAAAGGCGTACAGCAGCCAGAGATGCGTCCGGACGCAGTGACAGATATTGAAGGTCGTGTGAAATCACGCGTTACCGGTGAAGGTCAGGATGCTGGTCTGAAGATTACCGGTGATGACTGGGAGCGTAACGAGCATGTGACCGGTACCGAAGGTCGTTCTGCCGCGATGCGTAACCAGACTATGCGTATGGGTGCAGCAAATACCATGCATGTTGAGAATAAGCGCAACGAAGAGCTACCTACGCCGAATAGCAAGGTTACCGGGGGAAGCGGTAACACAGAGAAGGGGTCATTGATCACTTACTCTGGCGGCGCTCGCGGCTAAGGCGAGTCGTCACGGGTGATTACTATTAAGTGATTACCAGACGGTCGATACCAGGTTGAAACGTACATGCTGAAACGTAGCAACAACAGGAATCGAAGAAAGGTAAAGGGCAGTGCAGCGCCGGGTAGGCCAGGAGCGCAAACCGCTGCAACAGCAGCCGGTACTGTAACGAGTAACACTCGGCGTACTGCAACAGCCCGTAATATGGCAATGACGCATCCATTGACGGATGCACGTGAGAACAACAGGCTGTTCGATTATGAGAGCAGCGTAAAGGAAGCATTTGACGGGATCGTACCGGCTCTGAAAAAGATCTCGGCACTGCAGCATGAAGCGGATTTCGTCAACAAGGCGCAGCGTATCGCGCAATCGCAGTTCGGATTCGAACTGCCGACGATACTGCTGGAAGATGCCTGGGTAGACCAGTTGGACATGCGTAGCCTGTTTGCCTGGTCGCTGTTCCAGACATACCGTCGCTTCGCCGACGACGTGTTCACCAGTGAGCCACTGGGGAACAGTGATGAGGAAGCTTTCCAGAGGATGCTGGAAGACTGTGGCTTCCACCTGATGGATGTTACGCCCTGTGCGGATGGCCGTGCAGCACATGTCATCAGGTATATATTGAGATTGCCAACCGGGGCTGTAC